>NZ_JBSEYN010000001.1:0-910655 GCF_053627815.1 Cronobacter sp. 153480017-3
GCGGCTTTGCGCGGGTCGATCGGTTCGGCAGGTTTTTCGTCTGCGGTCGCGTTTTCCCCGGCCTGCGCCGCTTTACGCGCTTTGGCGCGGGCAATGGCGGCTTCGACGGCGGCTTTGCGCGGGTCGATCGGTTCGGCAGGTTTTTCGTCTGCGGTCGCGTTTTCCCCGGCCTGCGCCGCTTTACGCGCTTTGGCGCGGGCAATAGCGGCTTCGACGGCGGCTTTACGCGGGTCGACCGGCTCGGCAGGTTTTTCGTCTGCGGTCGCGTTTTCCCCGGCCTGCGCCGCTTTACGCGCTTTGGCGCGGGCAATGGCGGCTTCGACGGCGGCTTTACGCGGGTCGACGGATTCCGCGCTGGCGTCAATTTCCGGTTCCGTTGCTTCGTGTGCAGGTACGGAGCTGTTCGCGGCCATTTCCTGCTGCACTTTCTCCGCCTGACGTGCGCGGGCTTCCGCTTTACGGGCTTCACGGGCGGCAATCACCGCGCTGTTATCCGGTGTCGCCCCGGCGGCCACTATGATCGGCTGATCATCGCCTTTCTTCTCGCGAACACGTGCCAGCGCCGCCTGAATGGCGTCCTGATCCTGGCCTGAAGGCTGTACGGCAGATTTTTTATGGCGCTCAAGGCGCGCGGCTTTTTCACGTTCGAGACGGGCCTGGCGCGCTTCAAAGCGCGCTTTAGCTTCCGCGGCGCGTTTTTCTTCTTCGGCGATAGCGCGAATTTCCGCTTTTTCCTGACGGAAATATTGCACCAGCGGAATATTGCTCGGGCAGACATACGCACACGCGCCGCATTCGATACAGTCCGCCAGATTGTGGGCGGTGGCTTTATCATGCTGCTGGCCGACGCTGAACCAGTAAAGCTGCTGCGGCAGCAGGTCGGCCGGGCAGGCGTCGGCGCAGGCGCTGCAACGGATGCAGTGCTGCTCTTCCTGCGGCGCGCCCATTTCAGTGGCGGAAGGTGCCAGCAGGCAGTTAGTGATTTTCACGACCGGGACGTCAAGGCCGGGCAGGGTGAAGCCCATCAGCGGGCCGCCCATGATAACCAGCTGTTCGCTGGTCGGGATAAACCCGGCGTGTTCCAGCAGGTGGCGCACCGGCGTCCCGATACGCGCCCAGACGTTACCCGGACGGCCGACGGCTTCGCCGGTCAGCGTCACTACGCGTTCGGTCAGCGGCTCGCCATCGATAATCGCGCGCTTGACGGCAAACGCGGTACCGACGTTCTGCATCAGCACGCCGATATCAGAAGAGCGCCCCCCATGCGGCACCTGTTTGCCGGTCAGGATCTGGGTGAGCTGCTTAGCGCCGCCCGACGGGTATTTGGTCGGGATCACGCGCAGGCGAATTTTATGCTCGCCGTGCAGCACGGCGCGCATCATTGAGATTGCCTGCGGTTTGTTATCTTCGATGCCGATCAGCACTTCGCGCGGCTGAAGAATATGGGCAAGGATGCGCACACCGTCGATAATCTGCGCGGCGCAATCCTGCATCAGGCGATCGTCAGCGGTGATATAGGGCTCGCACTCCGCGGCGTTGATAATCAGCGTTTCGATTTTATCGCCGCCGCCCTGAAGCTTGGTGCCGGTCGGGAACCCGGCGCCGCCGAGGCCCGCCACGCCAAACTGGTGAATACGTTCAATCAGCGCTTCGCGGCTGCGGCACTGGTAGTCGCTCCAGCCGTCACGAGCAATCCACCTGTCTTCGCCGTCGGCGTCGATAATCACAGAGAGTTCCGGCAGGGCGGAAGGGTGCGCCGTCGGGTGCGGCATAATCGCCGTTACGGTGCCTGAGGTGGGCGCATGTACCGGCAGCATCCGGCCACGACCAACGGTGAGCGGCTGGCCGCGCAGGACTTTATCGCCTGGCGCTACGCAGATCTCGCCTTCGCTACCGATATGCTGTTTGAGCGGAATAATAAAACGGCCCGGCAGCGGCAACTGGCGCAGCGGGGTGCCGTTAGACTGGGTTTTCATCTCCGGCGGATGAATGCCGCCGTTGAAATCCCAGACTTTCTCTTTTCTGAACGCAGAAAATAACTTAAGCATGTTGTTCCACAGGAATGTTACGCACCGGAATGGTGTTGAGATCCCATTTCCAGTTATCCGTCGTGGTGGCGGCCGGGCGCAGCTCAATGCACTGCGTCGGGCAGGGGTCTACACAGAGATTACAACCGGTGCAGAGGTCGCTCATCACGGTGTGCATGGCGCGGGTGGCACCGACGATAGCGTCCACCGGACAGGCCTGAATACATTTGGTGCAGCCGATACAGTTCGGCTCGTCGATAACGGCCAGCATACGCACCGGCTCGGCCATGGCGGCGTCGCCGTCCAGCGGCTGCGGCTCGACGTTAAGCAGCGTGGCGATTTTCTGCATCACCGGCTCGCCGCCGGGCACGCAGCGGTTGATCTGCTCGCCGTTGTTGGCGACCGCCTCGGCATACGGGCGGCAACCCGGATAGCCGCACTGGCCACACTGGCTCTGCGGCAGCAGTTCATCGACCTGATCGACCACCGGATCTTCTTTTGCGGCGAAACGGCGCGAGGCATAGCCCAGCAGCATGCCGAAAAGCAGGGCCAGCAGCGTCAGCGCGACAACCGCGATAACAATCATTTCCATCAGAACTTCACCAGTCCGCTAAAGCCCATAAAGGCCAGAGACATCAGGCCCGCGGTGACCAGCGCGATGGCGTTGCCGCGAAACGGCAGCGGCACGTCGGCCACAACCAGACGCTCGCGAATGGCGGCGAACAGCACCATCACCAGCGAGAAGCCGACCGCGGCGGAGAAACCATACAGCGCCGACTGCATAAAGGTGTGGTTAAGATTGATGCTAAGCAGCGCAACACCCAGCACGGCGCAGTTTGTGGTAATCAGCGGCAGATAAATACCGAGCAGGCGATAAAGCGCCGGGCTGGTTTTGCGCACCACCATTTCGGTGAACTGCACCACGACCGCGATAACCAGAATAAACGCCATCGTACGCAGGTAGACCAGCTCAAGCGGCACCAGAATCAGATGATCGATAACCCATGAAAAAATGGTCGCAAGGGTCATCACGAACGTGGTCGCCATTCCCATGCCAATCGCGGATTCCAGTTTTTTGGAAACACCCATAAACGGACACAGGCCGAGAAACTTCACCAGCACGAAGTTGTTGACCAGCACCGTTCCAACAAACAACAGTAAATAATCAGTCATTATTCGACCTGAAACGAAAAAAGCCGCTCATTATCGGACATACGACAAAGGGCGACAACGGAGAATCTGTAAGGTTATTTTGCCCGGACAAACGTCTGCTTCACGCGCGCAGAGCGCTTGAAATAGGGCACCAGCAGTGCGGCGGCCAGTAGCGGGAACAGCAACTGACGTACCGCCAGCGCGTCGCTCACCGGCGAGAACGCAAAAGATTTTATCGCCAGCAGGACGGTCAGCAGCAGCCAGATAATATAGTGGCGCGGCACACCCTGACGGCATTTGAAAAAGGCGACGGTCAGCCAGAGCGTATAGCCCCACATCGCCATGGCGCACAGCATCGAGCCATACCAGAAAAGCACTTGCGTAGTGCCTTGCGCGCTGAGCGCCTGATGGACTTGCGGGGAGGCAAGCCCCATCACATAGAGCGCGACGGCAAGCGTGGTGCTGAGTAACGACATCAATAACCAGGCGAGAGGGGCGAGCAACCAGCCTCCGATACGCATCGGGGACGCGTCGGTCATATAACCTCCCGGGATATAAATTCAACAAATGGCTAAAGAATAATTACAGCGCAAAGATTATAAAGATTTTCTGTCTGATTGCTACCTTTACGCCTTACTGCACGTAACGCCAGACGGTTTTCGGCACCTGACCCAGATCGAACAGACGTCCACCGGACACCAGTTCGGCACGGCGGTGATCCGCGGCGCGATACATATTGATAATTTCCTGATTATCCGTAAGGGTGTAATTAAGGTGATCGAACAATTTTTCCAGACTTTCAAGCGTACTGATTTTACGAAACTTTAATAAATAGTCCTGAACGGTCATGTTAATCGTTATCCGCGCAATAAAATAAAAATGAGATTTCGCCAGAAGAGGCGGGCCGGGTAAAGAATAAACGCAAAAATGGCATTATGCAGGTTTAATAAAAGCCTGAATAACATTTAAGAGTTTTCCTTGAGAATTAACGCAGGCCCGGCTTTCGGGAGAGAAAGAGTAACGCGCTTCACGGAAGCTGGCAATATCCTGTTTGTGCCTCCGGGCGGCCTTTTTACGACAATATGTAAACCGGATTCAGGCACTGTCACTCGGGTTGCCGCGCATTCCCTGGCGGTACACCTGCTATTTCCAGGTGTTTTATCTACGTTCTCTTGCGCGTTCCGGTTTTATTCTTCCTTCAGGCCGTAGCATTATTGACGCGATAAACACCACGCTATTTCTTTTAAGTCGTGTTGCTTATTTCACCAAAACAATAAATTGCTCACGATGCATCGTGAGTCGGACGCTATTGAACATCAAAGAAGGAAATGCCTGCGCGGTTTCGCCAGAAAGATTCTGGCGCGAGGCAGCAAATGATGAAAATTCTGAAATAAGCCGTTTATTTTCGTTTGGTTATGAAAGCGTTGAGGCGACGTTGCGAATGGTGTCAAATACAGGGGTTAACTCAGCAGAGGAATGAACATGAACGATAACGTCCGGGTGGGATTAATCGGCTACGGCTACGCCAGTAAAACCTTTCACGCGCCGCTTATCGCAGGTACGCCGGGGATGGAGCTTGACGTCATCTCCAGCAGCGACGCGGGGAAAGTCCACGCCGACTGGCCGGGAATGCCGGTCGTGTCGGACCCAAAACAGCTGTTCAACGATCCGCATCTTGATCTGATTGTCATTCCCACGCCGAATGATACCCACTTCCCGCTCGCGAAAGCGGCGCTGGAAGCCGGGAAACATGTGGTGGTGGATAAACCTTTTACGGTCACGCTGTCGCAGGCACGTGAGCTGGAAACGCTGGCAAAAAGCGCCGGGCTGGTGCTGTCGGTGTTTCATAACCGCCGCTGGGACAGCGATTTTCTGACGCTCAAACAGATTATCGCCGAAGGGCAAATTGGCGAGGTCGCTTATTTCGAATCCCATTTTGACCGCTTCCGCCCTCAGGTGCGTGACCGCTGGCGCGAACAGGCCGGGCCAGGCAGCGGCATCTGGTACGATCTGGCACCGCATCTGCTGGATCAGGCGGTGCAGCTTTTCGGGCTGCCGGTCAGTATCAACGTCGATCTCGCGGAGTTGCGCCCGAGCGCGCAGGCGACGGACTATTTCCACGCCGTGCTGGCGTACCCGGAGCGGCGCGTTGTGCTGCACGGTACGATGCTGGCGGCAGCGGAGTCCGCGCGTTATATCGTACACGGCACTCGCGGCAGCTACGTCAAGTTTGGCCTTGATCCTCAGGAGGAAAGCCTGAAATCGGGTACGCGTCCGCCGCAGGAAAACTGGGGTTACGACATGCGCGACGGCGTATTAACGGTGCCTCGCGGCGAGATGCTTGATGAACAGACGCTGCTGACGGTGCCGGGTAACTATCCGGCTTATTACGCTGCCGTGCGCAGCGCTATCCGTGGCGAAGGTGAAAACCCGGTTCCGGCAAGCCAGGCTATCGTCGTGATGGAGTTGATTGAAGCGGGGATTGAATCCGCGAAACGCCGCGCCGCGGTCTGCCTGCGCAGTTAAGACGTAAGCTCCGTCGTACCCTCGGCGGGGCAATTCTTCTTCCATTTTAAACGGCGCGTCACTCAGGCGCGCGGTTTCACCCGCATAACTCGCCAGGATCGGCTTTTTGTTGCAAAGTAAATAAACCTGCAACATGACAAGGAACTGACAATGAACTGGCTGAAGCGCCTGAAAATTGACACCTTTTTACTGATTATGATTGGCGTCGTGATTGTCGCCTCGCTGTTTCCCTGCGAAGGGCGTGTCAAAACGGTATTTGAATACCTCACTACGGCGGCCATCGCGCTGCTGTTTTTTATGCATGGCGCGAAGCTCTCCCGCGAGGCGATTCTGGCCGGGATGGGGCACTGGCGGCTGCATCTGATGGTCTTTCTCAGTACGTTCGTACTCTTTCCACTCATTGGCCTGTCGATGAAGTTCATCCCGCACAGCGTGCTGCCGCCATCGCTCTATATGGGTTTCCTCTATCTTTGCGCGCTGCCTGCGACGGTACAGTCCGCCATTGCGTTTACCTCCGTTGCGCGCGGCAACGTCGCGGCGGCGGTGTGCAGCGCGTCGGCGTCAAGCATTCTTGGGATTTTCCTCTCACCGGTACTGGTGGGCGTCATGATGCAGGCCCAGCAGGGCGAGACCGATACGCTTGAAGCTATCGGGAAAATCATTCTGCAACTGATGGTGCCGTTTGTGGTGGGGCATCTGTCGCGTCCGCTCATTGGCCGCTGGGTCGACAGGCATAAAAAGCTTATCAATATGACGGACCGTTCATCGATTCTGCTGGTGGTTTATGTCGCCTTCAGCGAGGCCGTGGTGGAAGGCATCTGGCATCAGGTGACGGGTCTGGCGCTGCTGGCGGTTGTTGTCGTGTCGCTGGTGCTGCTGGCGATTGTGCTGGTGATTAACGTCTGGATGTCGCGCCTTCTCGGTTTTAATAAAGAGGATGAGATAACCATCGTTTTCTGCGGCTCCAAGAAAAGCCTCGCAAACGGCGTGCCGATGGCGAACGTGCTGTTTCCGGCAAGCCAGGTGGGGATCATGGTTCTGCCACTGATGATTTTCCATCAGATCCAGCTGATGGTCTGTGCGGTGATGGCGCAGCGCTATGCGCGCCGTAACGAGCAGAAAACAGATCAGAAGGCCTCTGCCTCCTGACCTGGCGGCGCGGCTTACGCCGCGCTGACTTTCGCTACCAGCGCCTGTTTTTCGGCGTCCGTCAGGAACGCGATTTTCAGGCCGTTTTCTTGTGCGGTGCGGATCTGCGCCGCACTCAGCCCGGCAGCCGGTGCCGCAACCTCATACTCATGACGAATATCGACGCCCTGCACGCCAGGATCGTCGGTATTAATTGTGGCGAGAATATTGTGCTTCAGGAATGTCTTCAGCGGGTGGTGCGCCAGTGAGGCCACTGTGCTGGTCTGGATATTAGAGGTCAGGCACGATTCAATCCCGATACCCTGTTCGGCCAGGAAATCCATCAGCGCCGGATCTTCCACCGCTTTTACACCGTGACCGATACGCTCGGCACCGAGTTCGCGAATCGCCTGCCAGATGCTCTCCGGGCCTGCGGCTTCACCGGCGTGAACGGTGATATGCCAGCCCGCGTCACGTCCACGGTTGAAGTGGTTCAGGAACAGGCTGCCGGGGAAGCCCAGTTCGTCGCCCGCCAGATCCAGCGCGGTGATATGGTCGCGATGCGCCAGCAGGCCGTCCAGCTCCGCCACGCACGCCTCTTCACCGAAGGTGCGGCTCAGAATGCCGATAAGACGAGCGTCAACGCCGTAGTCGCGGCTGCCCTGACGCACGCCGTCAATCACGGCTTCCACCACGCCGGCTATCGGCAGGTTGTGGGTCATCGCCATATAGCCCGGCGAAAAACGCAGTTCCACATAATGCAGGCCGTTGCGCGCGGCATCTTCCATATTTTCATACGCCACGCGGCGGCAGGCTTCCAGCGAGCCGAGCACCTTTACGCCCCAGTCGAGTTTGGCGAGAAAGCTCACCAGATCCGGTTCATTTTTGGTTATCTGCACGTGCGGGCGCAGCGTCTCCAGCGTATCGGCGGGCAGGGCGAGATTAAACTGGCGGCCCAGGTCGAGAATCGTTTGCGCGCGGATGTTGCCGTCAAGATGGCGATGAAGGTCGGTAAGGGGAAGGCGGGTATCAATCATGATGGCACTCTTTTTTAGAATAAAGTGCATACCATTATAAAAATAATTGCCGCCAGAATGCTACGTTGCGCAACAAAAGAGGGGCCGTAACGTCCCCTTTTGCACTTAAAGTGAACGAATTGCGCAAATTAGCCGCTCCACGCCTTGCTCCAGTTTGCTGCGCGGACAGCCGACATTCAGCCGCAGGAAGCCGCGTCCTTCCTCTCCGTAGGTGTATCCGGGCATAATCGCAACTTTCCCGTGCTCAATCAGCGCCTTTTGTAGCGCCTCGTCATCAAGCCCCAGAGGCCGTAAATCGATCCAGGCCAGATACGTCGCCTCGGGCGGTTGCCAGTTAAGTTGCGCAAACGCGCCATTGAGCTGCTCCGCCACAAAACGCAGGTTCTCCTGCAAGTAACCGCGCAGCGCATCAAGCCAGGGCGCGCCTTCGCGGTAAGCCGCGATATGCGCGACCAGCGATAACACGGCAGGTGACGAGAGACCGTCGCGGCCTTTCAGCGCCTGAAGATACGTCTCACGGTCTTCAGCCTGTGTGATAAGCCCCCAGGCCCCGGTCAGCGCAGGAATGTTGAAGCTCTTTGAAGCCGACGAGAACAGCGCCCAGCGCCCCTGGCCGACCTCGCACCACGGTATATGCGGATGATCGCTCCAGACCATATCCATATGGATTTCGTCGCTCACCACCCGCACGCCGTGACGCGCGCACAGCGCCGCCATGGTTTCCAGCTCGCCGCGTCGCCACACTTTGCCGGTCGGGTTATGCGGGCTGCACAGCAGCATGATTTTGCATTCAGGGCGTGCCAGAAGTGCCTCCAGCGCGGTCATGTCACACTGCCAGCCTTTCGCGGTATGCGTCAGTGGAGCGCCGAGCACCCGGCGCCCGTTACCTTCAATGGTTTTCCAGAACGCGTCATAGGCGGGCGTGTGGATCAGTACCTCGTCACCGGGCGCTGACCACTGGCGGATGAGTTGCGACACCATGTAAATCACCGATGGCCCGTAGACCAGCGCCTCGCGCGGAATGTCACAGCCGAAACGCGTGGCGTACCAGTGGGCAATCGCGCCGGTAAACGCCGGGTTCTGCCAGCGGCTGTAGCCGAGCACGCCGTGAGCCAGCCGCGCTGATATGGCCTCCAGCACGCAGGGCGCGGTCGGGAAGTCCATATCGGAAATGGTAAAGGGCAGGAGATCGTCCACGCCAAATCGGTCGGCCACGTAATCCCACTGGGTGCACCAGGTGCCGTGGCGATCCACGGCCTGTGAAAAATCGAACATGTCGCCTCCCGGTTTACGCCTGCACGGTCTGCATCAGGCTGTCCATTTCATCTTTGACTGACTGCACCTGCGGGCCAATCACCACCTGCAAATTGTGCTGGTTCAGTTGCACCACGCCGATGGCGCGGTTCGCCTTGAGCGCGGCGCTGTCAACCCGCGACATATCTTTTACCGAAAGACGCAGGCGGGTAATGCAGTTATCGAGCGACGTAATATTTTCCGCGCCGCCGAGCGCCTGCAAAATGGCCGGGACGTCATAGCCGGATTTCCCCGTATGGCCTGAAGGCGCGACATTCACGGCCGCGGTATCAGCCTCACGGCCCGGCGTTTTCAGGTTAAAGCGTGCGATAGCGAAGCGGAAAATAGCGTAATAGACCACGAACCAGACGCCCGCCACCACCGGCACCCAGTACCATTTGGTGGAAAGCCCGTGCAGTACGCCGAAAACCACAAAATCGATAATATTGCCGTCGGTGTTGCCGATGGTCACGCCAAGCAGCGCCATCATGGTAAAGCCCAGCCCGGTCAGCAGCGCGTGGATAAGATAGAGCGCAGGCGCCACAAACAGGAACAGAAACTCCAGCGGCTCCGTAGTGCCGCCCACCACACAGGCGATCACGCCGGAAATCAGCAGCCCTTTGATCTTATGTCGGTTCTCCGGGCGGGCGCAGTGGTACATGGCAAGCGCAGCGCCCGGCAAGCCGCCCAGAAACGCCGGCATTTTCCCCTGCGACAGGAAGCGGGTGGCGCTTTCGGCAAAGCCGTGCGAGGTAGGGCAGTTAAGCTGCGCCTGGAAGATGGTCAGCGCGCCGGAGACGCTGTGCCCGCAGACATCCATTGTGCCGCCCGCCTCGGTAAAGCGGATCAGCGCCACCAGAATATGTTGCAGGCCGAAAGGTAGCAGCAGGCGCTCGCCGGTGCCGAAAATCATCGGCGCGAAGCTGCCGGTGCTGTTAATCAGCCAGCCCAGCGCGTTAATGCCTTTGGCGAAGAACGGCCAGATGAGCGGAATCGTCAGCCCGACCAGGCCCATCACCACGGTGGTAACGATAGGCACAAAACGGGTACCGCCGAAAAACGCCAGCGCGTCCGGCAGCCGCACTTTATGAAAACGCTCATGCAAAAGCCAGATGATCACGCCTGCGATCACCGCGCCCAGAATGCCGGTATCGATAGACTGAATGCCGAGCACCGACTGGACGTTGTTGGCTTTCAGCAGCGCCGCGTCCTGCGTCGGCAGAATCCCTTTGGCGGTGAGCCAGAAGTTAACCGCCAGGTTCATCACCGCGTAGCCGACGAAACCGGCAAACGCCGCCACGCCTTTGTTTTCACGCGCCAGCCCCAGCGGAATCGCGATACAGAACATCACCGGCAGAAAACTGAAGGCGAAAGAGCCCATTTTGCTCATCCACGTAAAGATGAGCTGTAACACGCTATTACCGAGTAACGGCATCAGCGTAATGACGTCATGACTGCTGAGCGAACTGCCAATGCCCATCAGAATGCCGCAAAACGACAGCAGCGCCACCGGCAACATAAACGTCTTGCCGAGCTGCTGCATAAATCCCCACAGCGTATTTTTTTGACCTGTATTCGCCGTCATAAACGACACCTCGCATTAAATGATCCCAGCCCCTGAACGAAGGATTGCAAGATAAAACGTTTTATCAAAGTTTAATGCGCGGTGAATCACAGAACATTACCCAGGCCTCGCAGTTATAATAGAAGGACAGGTAAAAGGTTTTATCTGCCAGTTTTGGAGCAAAAAGCGTAGCCAATGAGTCAGGCGAAAAGAATCACTATTAATGATGTCGCGCAGGCGGCGGGGGTGTCGGTCGCCACCGTTTCGCTGGTGCTGAGCGGTAAGGGACGGATCTCAAGCGCCACCGGCCAGCGGGTGAACGAGGCCATTGAGCAGTTAGGATTTGTGCGTAACCGGCAGGCGTCGGCGCTGCGCGGCGGGCCAAGCGGGGTGATTGGGCTTATCGTGCGCGATCTCACCACGCCGTTTTACGCCGAGCTCACCGCGGGCCTCTCCGAGGCGCTGGAAGCGCAGGGGCGAATGCTGTTTCTGCTCCAGGGCGGGCGTGATGAAGCCCAAATGCAGCGCTGTTTCGATACGCTGCTCGACCAGGGCGTTGACGGCGTGGTGGTGGCTGGCGGCACGGGGCAGGTTACCGCGTGGCAGGCGCAGGCCCGCGCGCGCAATATACCGCTGCTTTTCGCCTCACGCGCCAGCCATCACGATGAAGTGGACACGGTGCGCCCGGATAACCAGCAGGCGGCGCGGCTCGTGACCGAGCATCTCATTCATCGCGGCCATCAGCGTATCGCCTGGCTTGGCGGGGCGAGCTCGTCGCTGACCCGCGCCGAACGTCTCGGCGGCTACTGCGCCACGCTTTTACAGTACGGCCTGCCGTTTCACAGCGAGTGGATTGTTGAATGTCCGGCCGGGCAGAAACAGGCCGCGGAGGCCATTAATGAACTGCTGCGCGTTAACCCGACGATTACCGCCGTGTTGTGCCATAACAGTACCGTGGCGATGGGCGCGTGGTTCGGCCTGATGCGTGCCGGGCGGCAGAGTGGCGAAGGCGGTTATGAGAGCTATTTTGAGAACAGCGTGACGCTGGCGGCATTCGCGGAAGTGCCGGAGGCGAGACTCGATGACGTGCCCCTGACCTGGGTAACGACGCCTGCGCGTGAAATGGGGCACTGCGTGGCCGAGCGCATGATGCAGCGCATTCAGCACGGCGATGAATCCACCGGCAGCCTGATCCTCGGCCCGCGGCTGGTGGCCCGGCGCTGACAGCACAATAAAAAACGGCCTCCTGAGAGGCCATTCGCATTACCTGCGATGCAGATTTCGTCCGGGCCGGTATACCTGTGATCTGCAAAACTTCCCGCACTCTATTATGTCGTACGTTTACTTAAGGTCGCTCAAACGGCATTCATATTTTTGTGCTGTAGTGCAATAATATTCAATTGCCAATAAAATTAGCCGCAGTAATATACGGGCGTAATACGTCGGTTTGCTTAATCACGGCTTATAATATGTACTGGTAAGAATCAGTGTCTGCTGTCGTTTTTAAGCATCATCAATATCCCGAATTCACCATTAGCATCTTCCGAATATCATTTTCTTTGGTAGTCATTTTTATATCTTGTAGCCTGTTTCTTATCATTTAACGTAATCATCCCAGGGATGACATGAATTTTTTATTTTTTTACGCCTTTTATTCTCTGTCGAAGTATTTTAAAACCTTCCTGCAAGGGTAAGTGATGTAACATTTTATGTGCCATCTTTTTACATTGATGGTGAAAATTGTTCCCATGTCTTATCAGTGAAATAATTGCATGTGACCTTTAAAAGCCAGTGGATTGATCGGGGCCAGTAGTGAACCATTGAAAGAGAGAAAGCAGGTTTACGTTGTTAGTTAGTGTTAAAGCTTTTATATGCCTGATGCGCCGTCTCCTGCTCAAAAAAGCGGATAAAGCCATTTTTTGAATCTGGTGGCTGACACGCAGGCTGAGAATTGTAAAAAAAGAATTAATTTTACTTGAAAGTAACAATTAAATGTTATAGCTCGCTGAGCAATATTTCCAATTGTGGAACTTAAAATGTTTGAAGTAAAATTTATTATTAGTAACATTTTGCGACGTATCGACGAGGAAGTGCTTAAGGCCTAACGATGTATTTTTCCTATTGGTTTTTCTAAGCAGATTCTTGAATTCATCGTGCATATGAAAAAGTAATGGTGCATTCGTCGTTTACGTGGCGGCATTTTACGCAAATGACGCCTGTCAGGTAGTAAAATGTTTTGAGTTAACTATTTAAAAATATAGCTAATTTAAAAACGGGAAACTTTAATTAAGGAAAATTGAAATGAAAAAAATCGTAATCGCTGCTGGTTTTGCTGCTATCGCTTCAATGTCTGCTACTTCAGCTATGGCTTTTGATGGTACTGTGAAATTTACGGGCGAAATTCTCGATCAGGCTTGCACCGTAGATATCGGTACAGACAACACTCTGACCGTTGATCTGGGTAAAGTATCTAAAACCGCGTTTACTGGCGTTGGCACTGACGCCTCCACCACCAAATTTACCATTAAGCTGAAAGACTGTCCGGAAACGGTAACATCAGCAAAAGTGAAGTTTGATGGTGCGCCGGATACGTCTGACTCTGATCTGCTGGCGCTGGATTCCGCTGCAGATGCCGCTTCTGGCGTTGCTATCAAGCTGATGACTGCTGATAAAACAGCTCTGCCGCTTCACAGCGTTAATGACTACAGCTATGCGCTGAGCAGTACCTCAGAAAACAACCTGGACTTTTATGCTGCTTATCGTTCTACGTCAGCGACTGTCACGGCGGGTAAAGCAAACTCCGTTGCTAACTTCACTGTTAACTACAACTAATTTCTTAAGGATTTCTTCCTGAGAAAACGACAGGGCCGGTATCGGCCCTTTTTACAGAGGTCACAAAATGAAATTCTTTCGTAAAACAACATTAGCCACTCTGGCACTGGTATCTGTCATGAGTGCAGCCAAGGCAGGTGTAATTATTGGCGGCACGCGCGTTATTTATGATGGCAACAAGAAAGAATCTTCTCTCAGCGTCAACAACCCGGATTCCGTGCCCTATTTAATTCA
Source organism: Cronobacter sp. 153480017-3 (assembly GCF_053627815.1). Lineage (NCBI taxonomy): Bacteria > Pseudomonadati > Pseudomonadota > Gammaproteobacteria > Enterobacterales > Enterobacteriaceae > Cronobacter > Cronobacter sp. 153480017-3. The sequence continues at coordinate 13,794 of NZ_JBSEYN010000001.1, forward strand.
ATCATGGGTAGAGTCACCAGATGGGGGTGCTGAGAAAGCTCCTTTTATTATTACGCCGCCGCTTTACCGACTCGATAAAGGCCAGCAGAATGTCATGCGTATAGTACGTGCAGGTGCCCTCGCAGAAGATAAAGAGTCGCTGTTCTGGCTTAATATAAAATCTATCCCCTCTGCGGAGCGCCGTGATAATACGCTACAAATCGCAGTGAAAACGCGAATTAAGTTAATTTATCGTCCCGCCGCCCTAAAGAAAACCACGCCAGAGGAGCAGGTTGATAGATTGCAGTGGCGCGTTTCCGGGAATGTAATTCAGGTAACGAATCCCAGCCAGTATTATATGAATTTTAATGAAATCAAAATCGATGGTAGTGAGGTTGATGATGTGACGTATGTTGCTCCGGGGGCAACGGCGCACTTCAATCTGCCGAAAAATGTAAGTCATGGTAGTTTGACCTTCAAATTAATCAACGACTATGGCGGCGTTGGTGAAGCCCATAAAGTAACAATATAATTTACTTCACTAACATAAAAACTATGCTCTTAAGGAAATTCCCGGAGAAAAGGAATGCGTAATACAATCGGGGAGAGTTGTTTTAAACCAGCTCGCCTTGCGATATTTATCTCTATGGCGCTCTCAGGTGTAATTACAACAGGCCATGCGCGAGATTATTTTAACCCTGAACTGCTGCAATTAGATAACCCAGGAATGAAAGGGGCAGACTTGTCTTCTTTTGAGTCGGGAACTCAGGCGCCGGGGACATATCGTGTTGATATTATTATTAACGACCAGACGGTCGACACACGCGATATCGAATTCAAAACCCTCAGAGATACCAGTGGCCAAGAAAGACTGGAACCATGTCTACCGATAGCGTTGCTTCAAAGCTATGGCGTGAAAACGACATTATTCCCTGAGCTTAATGCTGATGGAAAATGCGCGCGTTTATCTGCCATTCCTAAAGCTTCTTCTGAGTTCTTATTTAATGCGCAAAAGCTGGTTCTGAGCATACCGCAAGCTGCTTTGTCGCCGCAGGCGCGTGGTTATGTAGACCCTGCACTCTGGGATGAGGGTATTCCCGCTGCGATGCTTAACTACAGCATGAGTGGTGCGAATAATTACGCCGACAAGGGGGCAAACAGCAACAGCCAGTACGCCAACCTGCGCCCGGGGATTAACCTGGGAGCCTGGCGGTTGCGTAACTACACGACCTGGAACCGCGACGAAAAAGGTAAGGATAAATGGGATACCGTTTATACGTATCTGCAACGCAATATTGTACCGCTCAAAGCAAAACTGGTGGCGGGTGATAGCTCCTCGCCAGCGGATGTGTTTGACAGTATCTCGTTTCGTGGGGCCCAGCTTGCTTCTGATGACGACATGATACCGGAATCCCAGCGCGGCTATGCGCCAGTCGTGCGTGGTGTGGCTCGCACCAATGCGCAAATTGTGATTCGGCAGAATGGCTATGTCATTTATCAAAGCTATGTGGCAGCAGGTGCCTTTGAAATTACCGACATGTACTCCACTGGCGGCGCGGGCGATCTGAATGTCACGGTGAAAGAGGCTGACGGGAGTGAACAGCATTTTGTAGTGCCGTTTGCCTCCTTACCGGTATTACAACGTGAAGGTCGTCTGAAGTACGCCCTAACGGGCGGTCAGTATCGTTCTTATGATAGCAGCGTCGAAAAAACACCGTTTGCCCAGTTTACTGGGATCTTCGGTCTTCCGCGCGGCTTTACATTGTATGGCGGTCTCCAGGAGGCAAGTAAATACCAGGCACTGGCGCTCGGTCTCGGTAAGAATATGGGGGCCATCGGTGCCATTTCTGCAGATGTCATTCAGGCATGGTCACGCCTTAAAGACATGGAGAAGAGCAGCGGTCAGTCCTGGCGCATTCGCTACAGTAAAGACTTTGTAGAAACCGGCACTAACTTTTCAATCGCGGGTTACCGTTACTCTACGGCGGGCTTCTACAGTATGCAGGAAGTGCTTGATTCCTATGGTAACAATTCAGCTATGCTGGATCGCCGCCGTAACCGGGCAGAGCTGTCTATCAGCCAGTCGCTTGGAGGTTCGCTGGGCTCGCTGACCGCCAGTGCGGTACGTGAAGATTACTGGGGTAAGAACAAAACCATGGAGTCGTATAACGTTGGTTATAACAACTCCTGGCGGGGTATCAGCTATGGGTTGACCTATACCTACAGTAAAAACGGCAGTGCCGGTAACTACAACAACAGCGTGAGTTACGACAAAGACCAGATTATAGCCCTCAATATCAGCGTGCCGCTGGAGCGTTTCTTGAGCAATACCTGGGCCAATTACAGCATGAATGACAGTAAAAACAACGGCACTACGCATACTGCGGGCATGACCGGTATGGCGCTGGAAAATAATGCGTTGAGCTGGAATGTGCAACAAGGCTATGGGAGCGATGACGTCGGGTATAGCGGTAACATGAACGCTGATTATAAAGGCACTTACGGCGAAATGACGGCAGGCTACAGCTACGACAAAAATGGCGAACGCCTGAACTATGGCCTGCAGGGCGGCATCCTGGCTCATGAAGATGGTATCACGCTGTCGCAGCCGCTGGGTGAAACTAACGTACTGGTCAAAGCGCCAGGCGCGGGCGGCGTCAGTATTCAAAACCAGACGGGCGCGAAAACCGACTTTCGTGGGTATACCACGGTGAGCAATGTGACACCGTACCGTAAGAATGATGTAACGCTTAATACGGAAAGCATGCCGGACGATGTGGATCTGGAACTCACCAGCCGTACCGTCGTGCCAACGCGCGGAGCGGTAGTACGTGCTGAATATGTGGCCAATGTCGGTTTGCGTGTGCTTATGACGCTGCTTCAGGCTAATGGCCAGCCAGTGCCCTTTGGCGCTACGGTCACAGTTCCAGGTCAACATAACCAAGGATTCATCGTCGGCGATAAAGGGCAGGTGTATATCACAGGTTTGCAGCCAGAAGGCACGTTAAACGTTCAGTGGGGGCAAACAAATAATGAAATGTGTGGCGTGAATTACCACCTTCCTGAAACAGAAACAACAAGCGGAATATTAACCTTCAACGGGCATTGTAAGTAATGAGCAGAGTAAAAAACAAACGACACGCAGAAACTCTCCTGTTAATGATATTACTCCTTATCAGTGTTTTTTATGCTAAACAGGGGCATGCAGCCTGCTATGCCTTGGGCTCACCAACGGACTACCTGGATCTGGGTTCACTCATCGCGCAAAGAGATTTACCAGTTGGAACAGTTATTGCTGAGCGTCAGTTTGGGGTGACGGGAATTAAAAACGGCTCATGCGATGCAAATGGTGGGTATGTTTATAATTATTACTTTTATGCGGGAGCCAAAGCGACATCAATACCTAATGTTTATACAACAAATATCCCGGGAGTGGGAATCTCTCTTCAAGAGGTAGGTTCGGCTTATTATACACTTAATGGCACGGCAGTTCATATGTCAGGTCCTGTTGATCTATATGATACCGGGCAGGGGCCAATAGTAAAAGTATATAAAATTGGTGAGATTACATCGGATAAATTCCCTTATGGTTTAGTCGCACAGCAAGCTATAAATAATCAGCCAATTCTGAATTTTTATATTACTGGCGGTAGCGTTACACAGGTTGCCTGTTCAATAACAACGCCCAATTTGACGTTCCCAATCGGTGATGTCCTGGCATCAAAATTTGGCTCATCTGTAGGAACAATTCCATCAGGTGCGCAGAACACCCAAAACCTGGGATTAGATTGCGATGCTAACGCCAATATAAACGTCAGCCTGAGCGGCATTCAAAACCCCGACGTGAGTGATACCAGCGTGCTGGCGCTGACGGGACAGGGTTCCAGTGATGTGGCGAGCGGTGTAGGCGTGCAGCTACTTTATAATAATTCACCGTTGAAGCTGAACAACCGTATCGTATTAAAAAAATCGTCTGGTGGTCAGGAAATGTTCCCGCTCGTGGCCCGGTATTACCAGACTAAAAATGCAGTAACAACCGGTAAAGCAAACGCCTCTGCTACGCTGGATTTAACGTATCAATAAGTTCGTCTTTTAAAAGGAATTACCTATGAAAACTAAACTAACCATTATTGCTATAGTAACAGCTGTTTTTTCATTAACCAGTAACGCATCGGATCCAGTAACTATTAATATTACAGGTAATGTTATTGCTTCGCCCTGTACTTTTGATACTTCAGCCTCAACATTGAATATCGATCTGGGCGAAAAAGATGCGGCCAGCCTGGCTACGCCTGGTGCAGAAATGCCCTACAAAGTATTTAGTCTGGTTATGAAAGATTGCCCGGCAGGTACGACGAAAGTCACAGCCACCTTTACAGGCACTAATGATTCTTCTTCAACGGTCGGGAATGGTTTTAAAAATACTGGCACCGCAACCAATATGGTTGTACAGATTAAAGATAATGCTGCTACAGACTGGACCTCTTCTTTTAAAAGCGGTGACAGCATGACGGCAAACGTTAATACTACAGATAAAACGGCTAAATTTGACCTTGCTACTCGCGCATATACGCCGACTGGCTCTGTAATCCCGGGTACGATTAATAGCAGTATAGTCGCTGATTTTACTTATCAATAAGTTCAACGCCTGGTGAAAAACGGGAAACTCATAGCGACTTAGATGTGTCATAGATAATGACAATTTTCTTTTCGTCTTAGCGACCCGCGATTAAGGATTTAATAGGAACTTCTATGAAATTTATAAGCGTAACAGCAGGTGTAATGACTGCTTTACTCTTTTCAAGTGCCGCAATAGCAGATGACCCTGTAACGATGAATATTTCAGGCAAAGTTACTGCTTCACCTTGTACTGTGGACGGAGACAGCATTAATAAGACGATTGATCTTGGTAACGGTCAGCCAATACAAACCAGCACATTATATGAGGCCGGTTCTGCAACACCGTGGATTACTTTTCATATTAATCTTAAGGATTGCCCGGCGGGTACCACAAAGGCGACTATTACTTTTGCGGGAACACCTGATGAAGATAACCCGGATGATATGTATAAAAATTCCGGAACAGCTACGAATGTAGCTGTACAGCTACAAGGCACCGGTGGCGATAAATTCGGTAATGGGAAGTCCTGGACGGGTGTCGTTGATAAAGACACGTACACCTATAACTTAAAAACGCGTGCTTTTACCCAAAATGGGCAGGTATCGCCAGGAACAATTAACGCAGTGGTGACGGCGAGTTTCACTTACCAATAATTCTCATAAGTATTAAGTATGCCAGGAGTAAATAATGCGGACCCCCAGTAAAATTGCTGCGTTGTTATTGATGGTTGGTATCAGTTCTACGGTACAGGCTAATTCCACTATAACCATGCAGGGCACTGTCGTACCGAGTGCGTGTACAGTTGATACGGATACCGCCGATAAACAGGTTGATTTAGGTTCATTCTATCGTTCGCAGTTGATAAATGCAGGGCAGGGCGGTGACTGGCATGACTTCTCATTGCTATTAAAACAATGCCCGGAAGGAACCCACTCGGCTACGGTGACCTTCAACGGTACGCCAGACAGTGACGACGCGACGGCATTCAAAAACAGCGGCGAAGCCAATAGTGTCGCGCTGCGACTTGCCAGCGCCGATCATGACACGACGTATAGCAATGGTAGTACAATGGAAGCGTTGATTGATGATTCAACCAGAACCGCTACATTCCCGTTAGCTGCGCGTATTTTCACGCCAAAAGGTAACGCGGGCTCAGGCAGTTTTAATTCGGTTATCAACGTAGATTTTACTTACGAGTAAAGTGTTTCTGTGGGTCACCGCATTACTGGCAACTGAAGTGTAAAAAAAACGGCCTCCTGAGAGGCCGTTTTCGTTTTTACTGCTGCGGCGCGACTGGCGGCGTCACACCCGGCGCAGCGGGCGCTGGCATCGTCTGTGGCTCTGGCGCGGTGATGCCCGGCAGGCCGAACATGCCGACAAATTCCGCGAGCGGCATCTTCTGCCCGTTCAGATTCACCTGGCCGTTAGCGTATTGCAGACTGGTAACGATGCTGTTGTCCTGCATCGTGGTGATACGGAACATCTGGCCCATCGCCGCAAGGCCTTTCACCTGCTGGCTCGCCAGCTTCTCGGCATCGGCCTGCTGGTAGCCTTCCAGTTTTGCCACCTGTGTCATCATCTCGGTCGCCATATCCACCGGGATAACCAGCTTGCTGTCGAGGCTTTTCACCACGCGATCGAGCTGTTCGGCAGGCGCGGCCTGAGTCGCGCTCACCGGCGTCTGGCCCGGATCTTTCAGGAACAGCGACAGGTTAAAGGTGCTTTCGCCTTTGGCGTTTTTCCAGCTCAGCGGCGCGATAGTAATAACCGGGTTGCCTTTCAGCAACAGCGGCAGGGAAGAGAGCAGGATTTCGGTCGCCTGCTGCTGGTACTGCTCCGGATTATCCATAACGCCCGGCTGCGCCATCAACGCGCGGCTGCGCTCGTTATACTGCTGGCTGAACTGATGCCACGCCTGGCCGTCAATGTTGCCGATTTTCAGCGTCATCTTGCCGCTGCCCAGATCCTGATTCTGTACTTTCAGGCTGTTCATGACGTAATCCATCTGGCTGTCGATGCTCTTGCCATCTTTCGCCACGTCGGATTTGCCGTTCAGGCTAATGCCTTCCAGCAGCGCCATTTCCTGACCTTCAATGGCAATCGCCAGTTTTTCAAGATCCAGTTTTTGCTCGCCGACGCGCTCGTTAAAGCTTGTCATTTTGGTGTTGCCGTCAGCTTTCAGGCCGTTGAAAGTCAACTGCACATGCTGACCATACTCATTCACCGCGCTCACCAGGCCGCTGGACGCTTCACCTTTCAGGCTCACGTCGTTGCCGTCTTTGTCCGCATCAAGCTGGAATTCGCCGCCGCTAAAGGAAACTTTTTCGTCCGCGGCTTCGTAATTGAGCGGCTGGAGCTGAATATCGCTGGAGGTCGCGCCGCCGTAGCCGATGCGGGTCTGCACGTCGGCAAACGATTTGCCTTTCGCCATATCGAACAGCGCTTTGGTGGTGTCATTGTTCACAAGCGTAGTGTGCACAGACGCCATTGCCGGCAGAATATTCAGTTTTTTCAGATCGGCGAGCGGGAACGGACCGTGGCTTACGACCTGCTCCAGTACGACGCTCTGGCCCGGCTTCAGCAGCGCTTCCTGCTGACCCGCCGCCGGTTTCACCACCAGTTGCAGATGGCTGCTGAACAGGCCGCGCTGGTAATCCTGGTAGCTCAGTTCAAGCCCCGCCTGCGGCGCGCTACGCTTAAATTGCGCGTTGGCTTCTGCCACCATTTCGCCGACATGTTTTTCAAATTGCTTACCGGTGTACCACGCACCACCTGTCCAGACGACCCCGAGAGCGACAATCACGCCCACGGCAACCAGTGATTTTTTCATAGTTCAGTTCCCTTAAAACGAAGCCAGACGGCGGTCCGTCTGGCATGACTGGTAAAGATGTTACCAAGCTTAGCAATCCTTGCTTAAAAGATCAGTAACTTAGTTGAGCTTATTATAGACGCGCGCGAGACGGCCCACGCCGCTTGCGCTGACCGGCGATTCACTGGCCGCGACGAAGGCTGATTCGCCCGGTTTTAAGGTCAAGCGCTCGTCCCCTTTGCTCAGCACCGCTTCGCCCTCAACGCAGAACAGGATCGCGGCGCTCTCCTGCGCGAGGCTTTGCGGCTGCGAATGGAGGTCGTGCAGCGAGAAGGCGAAATCCTCGACCGGAATCGGGAACTCCAGCGCGTTTTCCTGCTTCACCGGCTGCGTCAGCAGTTCGCCCGCCGGTTTGGCGACAAACTTCACGTTGGCGACCAGCTCAGGAATATCGATATATTTCGGCGTGAGGCCCGCGCGCAGCACGTTGTCGGAGTTGGCCATGACTTCCAGCGCCACGCCCTGCAAATAGGCGTGCGGCGTTTCGGCAAACAGGAACATCGCCTCGCCAGGGTTCAGTTGCACCACGTTCAGCAGCAGCGGGGAGAAGAGGCCGCTGTCGTCCGGGTAGAACTGCGCGATAAACCGGATGGTCTCCCACGGCTCGCCCTGCTGACTGGCGACCGTCGCTTTCAGCACCGCCAGCGCGCGGGATTTCTCCTCGCCCTGCATATTCAGCAGCCCGGCGAAAAGCTCACGCAGGCGGTCGGCATTTGGCTCCGCAAGGAAATGCGCGATAGCGGTATGTGCGCCCGCGACCGGTTGCAGCAGCGAGACAATCTCAGAGAACTCACGAAACGCGTTCATGGCGAGGAACGGCGTCAGTGCAAAAACCAGCTCCGGCTTGTGGTTCGGATCTTTGTAGTTACGCTCGGCGGCGCTGAGCGGAATGCCCGCCGCGTTTTCGCGTGCAAAGCCTTCTTCAGACGCCTGTTTATTCGGATGTACCTGAATGGAGAGCGGCTGGTCGGCACACAGCACTTTAAAGAGGAACGGCAGTTCCCCGAAGCGCTCCGCCACCGGCGCGCCGAGTAGGGCGGTTTTATCCGCGTCGATCACCTCGCGAAGGGCGCGGGTCTGGCCCTGCGCATCCTGAATTTTCGAGCTGCTTTTCGGGTGAGCGCCCATCCACAGCTCCGCCATCGGCAGGCCTTCCGGGTTCGCCACGCCATAAAGTTCCGTTAACGCCGTTTTGCTGCCCCAGGCGTAGTTTTGCACCGAGTTAATGAGTTTCTGCATGATCAGTCCCTGTATTCGAAGGAAAACATTTTTCGGTATTAAACCAATAAAGTGCCCCGAAGTAACCCGGCTGGGTAAAAAGTCGGTTTAGTCTCAGTTTTTGTTAAAAAATTGTGTACGATGTAGCGACTCGCTTTTTCATGCCGCACACGGACTCAGTGGCGGAACGACGAATTTCTTAACTGTAGCTGTAAGTGAGAGTGCAATGTCTGGCAAACCCTTCTTCTGGCAAGAGCCTTTTCCACTGAAAAAGGACGAGACCGAGTATTACCTGTTAACCCGCGATCACGTCTCCGTTTCCGAATTTGAAGGTCAGGAAATCCTGAAAGTCGAGCCGCAGGCGCTGACCCTGCTGGCCCGCCACGCCTTCCACGACGCCTCGTTTATGCTGCGCCCGGCGCATCAGCAGCAGGTGGCGGATATCCTGAGCGACCCGGAAGCCAGCGAAAACGACAAATATGTCGCGCTGCAATTCCTGCGCAACTCGGAGATTGCCGCCAAAGGCATTCTGCCGACCTGCCAGGACACCGGCACCGCCATCATTATGGGCAAAAAAGGCCAGCGCGTCTGGACCGGCGGCGGCGATGAAGCCGCGCTGGCGCAGGGCGTCTACCAGACCTACACCCAGGATAACCTGCGCTATTCGCAAAACGCGGCGCTCGATATGTACAAAGAGGTTAACACCGGCACCAACCTGCCGGCGCAGATCGATCTCTACAGCGTTGATGGCGATGAGTATAAGTTCCTGTGTATCGCCAAAGGCGGCGGCTCCGCGAACAAAACCTACTTGTACCAGGAAACCAAAGCGCTGCTCACGCCCGGCAAGCTGAAAGCGTATCTGGTGGAGAAAATGCGCACGCTCGGCACCGCGGCCTGCCCGCCATACCACGTGGCGTTTGTGATTGGCGGCACGTCGGCGGAAGCGACGCTGAAAACCGTTAAACTTGCCTCGACCAAATATTACGACGGCCTGCCGACCGAAGGTAACGAACACGGCCAGGCGTTCCGCGATGTTCAGCTGGAAGAAGAGCTGCTGCAGGAGGCGCGCAATTTAGGCCTTGGCGCGCAGTTCGGCGGTAAATATTTCGCGCACGATATCCGTGTTATCCGCCTGCCGCGCCACGGTGCGTCCTGCCCGGTGGGGATGGGCGTCTCCTGTTCGGCAGACCGCAATATCAAAGCCAAAATCAACCGCGACGGCATCTGGATCGAGAAGCTCGAAAGCAACCCCGGCAAATACATTCCCGAAGCGCTGCGTCGCGCAGGCGAGGGCGAAGCGGTGCGCGTCGATCTCAACCGTCCGATGAGCGAAATCCTCGCGCAGCTCTCGCAGTACCCGGTCTCCACGCGGCTGTCGCTCTCAGGCACTATCATCGTGGCGCGCGATATCGCCCATGCGAAACTCAAAGAGCGCATCGACAGCGGCGCGGGGCTGCCGCAGTACGTGAAAGATCACCCGATCTACTACGCGGGCCCGGCCAAAACGCCGGAAGGGTACGCCTCCGGCTCGCTCGGCCCAACGACGGCCGGTCGTATGGACTCCTACGTGGATCTGCTTCAGGCCAATGGCGGCAGCATGATCATGCTCGCCAAAGGCAACCGCAGCCAGCAGGTGACGGACGCCTGTAAGAAACATGGCGGTTTTTATCTCGGGAGCATCGGCGGCCCGGCGGCGGTGCTGGCGCAGAACAGCATCCGGCATCTGGAGTGCGTCGAGTACCCGGAGCTCGGCATGGAAGCTATCTGGAAAATTGAGGTTGAAGATTTCCCGGCGTTTATCCTGGTGGATGACAAAGGCAACGACTTCTTCCAGCAAATCCAGGCCGGGCAGTGCTCGGCATGTCTGAAATAATGTAAAAGCCCCTGATGCAGGCCGGGTAAGGCGCAGCCGCCCGGCCTTTTATCTGTAAAAAGAGCGCACAAAGCGCCATACAAATTCGCTGAAGCCATCAATACTTATTCCTGAAGCATGCGAGCAATCCCATCTTTGTTATCAAGGAGAAAGTAATGACCGCCTACCGCAGTGAAAAAGATTCCATGGGCGCAATCGACGTGCCGGCCGATAAACTCTGGGGCGCGCAGACGCAGCGTTCGCTGGAGCACTTCCGCATCTCCACCGAGAAAATGCCGACCGCGCTGATTGCGGCGCTGGCGCTCACCAAACGCGCCGCCGCGAAGGTCAATATGGATCTCGGCTTACTGCCCGCAGAGCGCGGCGAGGCCATCATTAAAGCCGCCGACGAAGTGCTGGAAGGCGCGCATCCGCAGGAGTTCCCGCTTGCTATCTGGCAAACCGGCTCCGGCACCCAGACCAACATGAACATGAACGAGGTGCTGGCGAACCGCGCGAGCGAAATCCTCGGCGGCGAACGCGGCATGGCGCGCAAGGTGCACCCGAACGATGACGTGAACAAGAGCCAGAGCTCAAACGATGTCTTCCCGACGGCGATGCATGTCGCGGCGGTGATCGCGCTGCGCGAACAGCTGATCCCGCAGCTAAAAGTGCTGCATAAAACCCTCAGCGATAAGGCGAGCGCGTTCAGCGATATCGTGAAAATTGGCCGTACCCATCTGCAGGACGCCACGCCGCTGACGCTCGGCCAGGAGATCTCCGGCTGGGTGGCGATGCTTGAGCATAACCTTAAGCATATTGATAACAGCCTGCCGCATCTGGCGGAGCTGGCGCTTGGCGGTACGGCGGTCGGCACCGGGCTGAATACGCACCCGGAGTACGCGGAGCGCGTGGCGAAAGAGCTCGCCGCGTTTACCGGCCAGCCGTTCGTCACCGCACCCAACAAATTTGAGGCGCTCGCCACCTGCGACGCGCTGGTGCATGCCCACGGCGCGCTGAAAGGGCTGGCGGCCTCGCTGATGAAAATCGCCAACGACGTGCGCTGGCTTGCGAGCGGCCCGCGCTGCGGCATTGGCGAAATCTCGATTCCTGAAAACGAACCGGGTTCATCCATCATGCCGGGCAAAGTGAACCCGACGCAGTGCGAAGCGCTGACCATGCTGTGCTGTCAGGTGATGGGTAATGACGTCGCCGTCAATATGGGCGGGGCGATGGGCAACTTTGAGCTCAACGTGTTCCGCCCGATGGTCATTCATAACTTCCTGCAATCGGTGCGTTTGCTGGCGGACGGCATGGAGAGCTTTAACCATCACTGCGCTATCGGTATTGAGCCGAACCGCGACCGCATCAGCCAGTTGCTTAACGAATCGCTGATGCTGGTGACGGCGCTCAATACGCATATCGGCTACGACAAAGCCGCCGAGATCGCCAAGAAAGCGCATAAAGAGGGGCTGACGCTGAAAGCCTCGGCGCTGAAGCTTGGGTATCTCAGCGAGGAGGAGTTTGACGCCTGGGTACGCCCGGAAGAGATGGTGGGCAGCATGAAGCCCTGATCAGGGCGCGAGGTAAAGATGCAGGCGGGGGATCATCATCACCAGTTCTTCCGCTTGCGGCTTATAGCGGTGCTGCACGTTTTCGGCGTCATAGTTCAGCAGTTCGCCGATATCCGGCACCGCGCCGCCGCGCGTTTCGTGACAGAGCACAATCAGCGGCGACGGGCACGCATACTGCACCTGCCGCTGGTTTTGCGCATACCAGACGCGCGCCACCGGCTGCACTTTCACCGGACGTTTAATCTTCAGCCGCGCCTTCTGCGGGAGGGCGGCGATATCGTTGTACTCCTGCGTGAGGCGCGCGTGCCACTGCTCTTTAGTTAACCCGCCCACCGCGCGCGGCGCTTTCAGCCCGCGCTCCAGCATCGCCAGCACGTCGTCACGCGTCAGATTTTTAATAATATGTTTATTCGCCCAGCCGAAACGCAGCGTGGCGGGGTTATCCAGCACCGTGAGACGACGGTACGCGTTGAGCGTAATCAGCCCTGGCAGGTAGCGGTGCACCCATTCAAAACGCTGGGTGGAGGGCAGGCCCGATTCTACGGTAATAATCTCTTCCAGCTGCGTTTTCAACGCGTTGATTTTATCGGCCAGCGCGTGCAGCGCCTCGTGCTGTGCATCATCGACGCTGAAACAGACCGCGCCAGGCAGACGTACCGCCGCCTTGCTGCTGCGCTTTTCCGACTGCTGCTGGATGAACAGATGCGTAAAGTGACGCAGCGCCGCCTCCTGCGCCTCTTTGCCGATTTTTTGCGTCACCGAAATGGTGAGCAGCGGGTCGTGCTCTTTGCCTTTTTCCACTTCAGGCAGGCTGAACACCCGCGCCGCCAGCAGACGACAGGCCGCGAGGCCATCGCGCATCTCCATCAATGCATGTTCTAATTCGCGAAAAGTGACGTTAAGGCGTTCAACCAGATCGTAACGGGCCATGATGTTCTCGCATTAGTTACAACATACTTTATGTTTAGCACAGTTTTACCGAGTTTGACCACAGCGAGCTTAATGTCTGGCAGGAAAATTGGCGGGCGAGGCGGGCATGGTAGTGAGATGAAATGGTGTGGCGGGAAGAGGTTCATATGGAGGAAATGGTGGGTGCGCTGCGCTTACCCACCCTACGAGTCTTATGCGTAGTGTTTTGTAGGGCGGGTAAGCAAAGCGCACCCGCCGCGGAACAGAAGACAACGCCAATGCAGTTAACCGTAGGGCGGGTAAGCAAAGCGCACCCGCCACAGAACAGAAGACAACGCCAATGCAGTTAACCGTAGGGCGGGTAAGCAAAGCGCACCCGTCGCGGAACAGAAGATAACGCCAATGCAGCTCACCGTAGGGCGGGTAAGCGCAGCGCACCCGCCACAGAACAGAAGACAGCGCCAATGCAGTTAACCATAGGGCGGGTAAGCGCAGCGCACCCGCCATAACCACTACACGCCTTCTGATGGCAACACCACCGGCCAGCGAAAACGAAAATGCGCGCCGCCGAGGTCGCTTTGCGTCACGCTCACTTCACCGCTCATGGCGGTCGCAATCGAATGCACAATCGCAAGCCCCAGCCCGCACCCGCCGGTGGCGCGATCGCGGCTCGGGTCGAGACGCACGAACGGCTCAAACACCCGGCTGCGCTCCTCTTCGGGAATACCTGAACCATCATCTTCCACTTCAAGCGTCGCCTGCGCGCCCTCAAGCGACAGCCCGATTCGCAGCCGCTGCTCGCTGTAGCGCAGCGCGTTATTCACGAGATTATCCAGCACGCGCTCCATAAGACGCATATCCAGCGCGCCGTAATCGCCTTCGTCAACGCGCGCGAGAATCAACTCTCGCTCCGGGTGCAGCAGGCGCGCGTCGTCCACATAGTCATGCAGCCAGCGCGGCAGTTCCGGGTGCGTCAGATGCAGCTCGGTTTGCGGGCGGTCCAGCCGCGCGTAAGTCAGCAACTCCTCGATAAGCGCTTCGAGCTGGCCGATATCGCGGTTCAGCGCCTGGGATTCTGCGGTACTCAGGTTATCGCTCATCTCCAGCCGGTAACGCAGGCGCACCAGCGGCGTTCGAAGCTCGTGGGCGATGCCGTCAATCAGCTGCTTTTTACTGGCAATCAGGGTGTTAATGTTATTTGCCATCTGGTTAAACGCCACGCCGAGGCGCGAGAAACTCGACGCCTTATCAAAATGGATGCGCTCATCGAGATGGCCTTCGCCGAGGCGCTGCGCCGCGGTTTCCAGCCGTAGCATCTCCTGCCAGTGGGGGCGTATCCAGATAAACACCGGCAGCGCCAGCGAAATCGCGATCAGCGCAATCAGGGCGATATCCAGCAGCCGCATCTGATGCAGGAAATAGAGATAGGGCACCGGGCCAACCGCCAGCACATAGTGGCTGCGCGGAATACGCTGTATAAACGTATATTCATCGTCCAGCGCCACAATTTCACCTTCGCGCAGGCGACGGCTGTTGATGTCGTTAAGGTGATACTGATTCATCGGCTGAATACGCAGCTTAAACGACAGGTTTAAATCCAGCTCTTTGATGGTTTTGTTCCACTCATGCGGCGGGATTTCACGCAGTTCGCTGCGCATCAGGTAGAGCGAGCTTTTCATCAGATCATCGAGCGACTGCCGACCGGCGCGCTCAGCGGTGAACTTATAGACCAGCCCGACCAGCATCGTCATCACCAGAAAGCAGACAAACAGCAGCAAATAGAACTGTATAAAGAGTTTTTTCATGAAAATCTCTCACGCCCGCGGCGCGGTTACTGGATAGCCGAAGTGGTACGCGGAAAGTGCGCGGCCAGATGATCGATAAACGCTCTGACCGCGGGCGGCAGACCGCGACGCGTGGTAAACACCAGATGCACAATTCCGCGCTGGCCCTGCCAGCCGCGATAAACATGCACCAGCTCGCCGGTTTTCAGCGCTTTCGCGCAGACATGATCCGGCAGCAGCGCAATCCCCAGCCCCGCGATAGCGGCCATGCGGACAGCCGTAAAATCGCTACAGCTGAACCGCGGCTGATGGCGGATAAGACAGCGCTTTCCCTGTTCATGTTCCAGTGCCCAGCTGATTTCGCCGGGCTCGTCGCTGGTGCCAAGCGTCGGATGGCAGGCGAGGGTATCAATAGCCCCGTTAAGTTTACTGGCAAGCTGCGGGCTCGCGACCAGGATGCGGTTTGACGTGCCCAGTGTACGCATAATCAACTCGGCGTCGCTGGTAAGCTCGGTACGCACCCGCAGCGCCACATCGACGCGCTCTTCGATTAAATCGACAGGGCGGTCAATGGCGATAATTTGCAAATTCACCTGCGGGTAGCGGTGCATAAACGCAGGCAGCATGGCCTGGATAATTTCGACCATACCCGTCGGACAACTAAAACGCACCATGCCCTGCGGCTCCTTGCGCGCCTGGGCAATCACCGCCTGCGCTTTTTCCGCCTCCAGCAGCATCGCGCGGCACTGGTCATAAAACGCCTGGCCGATATCGGTGACGCGAAAACGGCGGCTGGAGCGCTCAATGAGCCGCACGCCGAGCTGCGCCTCAAGCCCGGCCACGCGGCGGCTGAGCTTCGATTTTGGCTGTTTCAGCGCCCGGCTGGCGGCAGCGAAACCGCCGTGGCTCACCACTTCGGCATAGTAAAAATAGTCGTTTAGATCGTGTTGCATTATCGTTCCTCAGACAGAACGCAGGGTGCCATTTTGTCCTGGTACACAGCACGATGGGAAGCGCTTATTCTCAGCCCATGGCAAACAGTCATCATTCATTGAGGATAAAACTATGAACGCACGTTTCAGTAATAAAGTGGTTATCGTGACCGGCGGCACCAGTGGCATTGGTCTCGCCACGGCTAAAGCGTTCGCCGACGAAGGCGCGCATGTGTTCATTACCGGGCGTCGACAGGTGGCGCTGGATGCGGCATTACAACAATTAGATGACAACGTCACTGGTGTGCGTGGCGATATGAGCCAGCTTGCGGATATCGATCGTCTGTATGAAGCGGTGCAGCAGCGCCACAGTCATATCGATGTGCTCTTCGCCAACGCAGGCGGCGGCGAGCTGGCCCCCCTCGGCGCGATTTCCGAGGCGCATTATCACGATACCTTCGACACTAACGTGAAAGGCGTACTGTTTACGGTGCAGAAGGCGCTGCCGCTGCTGCGTGACGGTGCCGCCGTGGTGCTGAACGCCTCTACCGCCGGCTCCAGCGGCACGCCCGCCTTCAGCGTCTATGCCGCAAGCAAAGCCGCGGTACGCAGCTTTGCGCGTAACTGGATCCTCGATTTAAAAGACCGTCATATTCGCGTCAACGCCATCAGCCCCGGGCCGGTCAACACGGCAGGGCTCAATGAACTCTTTGGCGGAGGCGAGCAGGCGGAAGACGTTAAAAACGAACTCACCGCGCAGATCCCGCTCGGGCGCGTCGGCAAACCGGAGGAGATTGCCAGAGCGGTGCTGTTCCTGGCGTCTGACGAGGCGAGCTTTGTGAATGGCGTCGAGCTGTTTGTTGATGGAGGGATGGTGCAGATATAAGCGTCAGCGCCGCGCGTATTGCGCGGCGCGATACATTACGCCTCGCTTTCCCAGGCGTGCGGTGCGAACAGATACCCTTTGTTGCGCACTGTCTTGATGCGATAAGGCTCGGTCGCGCTGTCATTCAGCTTTTTACGCAGCCTTGAAATCGCCACGTCCACGCTGCGATCCAGCCCGTCGTAGGTTACGCCGCGCAGGTTTTTTAACAGCGCGTCGCGATCCATAATCTGCCCGGCGTGGGTCGCAAGCTCCCAGAGTAAGTCAAAATCCGCGGTTGAGAGCGCTATCTGCTCACCCAGCAGCGTGACCTGGCGGTTGAGCGGGTCGATGCACAGCGTGCCGAAACGCAGCGCCTTGTGCGGTTGCCGCGTTGGCGTGTTATCCGCTGCGGTCACGGGCGCGGCAGCCATATGCTGGCGCAGGTGCAGACGCAGACGCGCCAGCAGCACCGCAGGCGGCGTGGTTTTGAGAATGTAATCGCTGGCACCCATTTCAAGCGACAGAATATGGTTCATATCGCTGTCGAGTGAGGTCAACAGCACCACCGGCCCCTGCCAGCGGGCGCGCAAATCGCGGCACAGCGTCATGCCGTCTTTACCTGGCAGCATAATATCCAGCAGCACCAGATCCGGGTTCTCGCGCTCAATGACCGCCTCAGCGCGATCGCCGCGGCTTTCGACAATCACATCAATATCATGGCGGCTCAGATAGGCGGCAATAAGCTCGCCGACTTCCGGGTCATCTTCAACAAAAACGATCTTGCTCATAGGCTTCTGCGTTGCGGTAAAAACACCAGGATACACCGGGCAGACGCAACGCGCCAGCAACGGCAGCTCAACCGCTTAACGCAACGGGCGGCCGCCGTTCACCGGATAGCTGTGGCCCGTCACATAGCGGCTGGTGAGGAGATAATCCACCAGGTCGATAATCTCTTTTTCGCCGGGCGCGATTTTCATCAGCGATTTATTCAGCGCCTTCTGCCGGTATTCCGGGTCGTCATGTTCGTTAAAGAGGATTTGCGACGGGGCAATGGCGTTAACTTTGACTTCCGGCGCAAGCTTACGGGCAAACGAACGGGTGAGATTATCGAGCGCCGCTTTGCTGGCGGCATAGGCGATATACTTCGCGCTGCCGCGCTCCACGACATAATCGGTAAAGTGAATAATATCGCAGGCAGCGTGGCCCTGGCCGCGCATCAGAGGTTCCAGGGCAAAATTAAGGAGATAGGGCGCGTGAACGTGAATTTGCAGCATGGCGTTCAGCACCTCAGCGGGCGGCACAGGCGGGCTTTCATCCTGCCAGGTGCTGGCGTTATGCAACAGCGCGCGAATATGCGTGGTGCGCGATTTTACGGCGTCGGCAAACGCGAGAATGCCCTCGTCATGGCAGAAATCGGCTTCGATGCAGACCGCGCCTGCCTCTTCCAGCACGTCAATCGCCGGATAACGGGTGCGGTAACTGACAATCACATCATGATGCTGCGCCAGGAAATGGTGCGCCAGCGCAAGGCCGATACGGCGGCCCGCGCCGGTGATAACAATGGGTTTATCCAGTTTTTTCACCACAACTCTCCTTAAGCGTTAGCGGCAGGAGATTAGCGCACCAGCATCCAGGTCGCCGGCAGCGCGGCAATCAGCAACAGGCCGATGACGATTTTCTCCTGACCTTTCAGCGCTACGTTATCCACATGGGTACGGCGCGCATAGAGGAAAAACACCACCCCAGGCGCGTACAGGACAACGGACAACAGCAGATGCATCGGGCCTGAGGCATACAGCAACCATAGGCCATAAATGCACGCCCCGACAGCAATCGCCTGATGTAAAGGACGCTTTGCGATTTTGAGCAGGTAAGCGCCGACCAGGAAATAGGGCACCAGAATCATCTCGGAGGCGATGGTCAGCAGGGTGTTGTAATCCGAGCCGGTCGCCCAGATAAGCACCAGACAGATTTGCACGCTGGCGTTTGTCAGCCACAGCGAGGCCGACGGCGCGTTACGCGCATTCTGGCGGGCGAAGAGGCGCGGGAACGCTTTATACTGCGCGGCCAGCAGCGGCACTTCGGCCGCCATAATGGTCCAGCTCAGGTACGCGCCGCACACCGAGACAATCAGCCCGGCGGCGATGATCACTTCGCCCCATGGCCCCATCATTTGCACCATCAGGCCCGCCATTGATGGGTTACGCATCTGCGCCAGTTCCGGGCGTGCCAGCACGCCGAGCGACAGTAGTGTGACCAGCAGATAGACCGCGAGCGCCGCGAGCACGGCGAGAAGCGTGGCCAGGCCGACATCTTTTTTCTGCCGCGCGCGGGCCGAGACAACCACCGCGCCTTCAACGCCGATAAACACCCACAGCGTAATCAGCATGGTGTTTTTCACCTGCTCCCAGACGGGCACGCCGAGATCGACGCCGGTGAAATCCAGCGTAAAGGTCGGCAGGCGGAACGCGATAATCGCCAGCACCACAAACAGGCCAAGCGGCAGGAGTTTGGCGAGCGTCGCGGCGAGATTAATGCTCGCGGCGGTCTGCACGCCGCGCAGCACCAGAAAATGCACCACCCACAGCAGCACCGACGCGCCAACGATCGCCTGCCAGGTGTTGCCGTCGCCAAACAGGCGCAGCTGCGGCGTGTCGGTAAAGAAGCTCAGCGCGGAGAAGACGATAACCAAATACGAGACGTTGGCGATGACGGCGCACAGCCAGTAACCCCAGGCGGAACAGAAGCCAATCAGTTCGCCAAAACCTTCGCGGGCGTAGGTAAAAATGCCGCCGTCGAGGTCGGGGCGCAGGCGCGTCAAGAACAGCATCGCCAGCGCCAAAAGCAGGATCCCGGCACCGGTAATTCCCCAGCCAATCAGCAACGCCGCGGGACTCGCCACCTCGGCCATATTCTGCGGCAGACTAAAAACCCCGGCACCCAGCATGGAACTTAAAACAAGCGCGGTTAACGCGGCGAGGCCCAGCTTCTTTTCCATAGACAACCTGTTTAGCAAAAGGAAAGATCCAGAATAATTATTGTGCCAGAGCGCATAAAAATGGTGGATCGCACTAAGGCGCGGGATTTTACGGAGTGCGAAGCTCGCTTGCAATGCGGCGTACACAAAATGTAGCGGAAAAACAAAAAAAGCGGCCGTAGCCGCTTGGTTTTGAGAATCTGTCTTACTTGTAGAGGTCGGCGCTGATGGTCATGTTGCCGCCGCGCTCTTCCCACTGACGGGTGATGTGATAGTACTTAGCCCCTTTCTTCGCGGCACGTTTCGCCACGTTGTAAGAGATATCGGTCATACTGCTGTAGTGGCCGGTAAACTTCACGCTGTCGAACGGCACCATCTGCGCGGCGGTGATTTTGTTTACTTCTTCCACTTTAGTCCCGTCCGGCAGGGTGACAGTGTAACGTCCGCCCTTCGATTCCTGGGTTTCAAAGAAGCGGCCAACATCGCTGCTCGGTGTGGCGGTCGTGGCAACACCCGGAATTTCCACTTTTTTGGCTTCTTCTCCGCCTTTGGCGAGCGCCGCGCGGCCTGCTTCGGAATCTGCCGGGATAGCGTCAGGGCTTTGCAGTACGCGTTTTTTGGCGTCGGCTTTATAGATAAACGCGGTAATACGCTGGTTGCCGCCCTGGTTGGTGTCGACCTGGCGCACGATCCAGAAAGAGGCCGCGCCTTTGGCTTTCGCCGCTTTGGTGATGGCGTCGTTCACTTCCGGCTGGCTGCGATAGAAGCCCTGCACGGTCACGGTGTCATACGGCTCAAGCGCGATAGCCTGATCTTTTGGCAGCTCAACCACACCGTTAATAACGCGGTTTTTCGGCGCATCGGCTTTCGGCGCGTTTTCACGGTAGACATCAGCCACCACGCGCCAGTTGCCGCTGTTGCCGGTGTCGCTGGTGTCCTGAATGTAATATGACGCCGCGCCCATAGCGTCTGCGCGACGAGAAACGGCATTTGCCGCTTCGTTAATGGCGTTGAAACGGCCCGTAATCACAATACGGTCAAACGGTTTCAGCGCCGCGGCTTGTTCCGGCGTTAACTCTGTCGCCGCCTGAGCTGACAGCGAGGCCGCGGAAAAGAGGGCGGTCGCCAGAAGGGTATGCTTGAGCTTCATAAAAATAGTCCTTCGCCTTGCGCAAAACAGGTACTGATACAGCCTGTGTGAAATGGTTAGTCGTTGATTATTGCATTGAAAGGTGCCGGATGTCTGCGCCATTTTTCACACCTTATGCTACCGCTCGTGGATTAAAAATAACTTCAGGTTATGAATGGTGAAAATCCTCCTCTGACCATTAAAATTGATAAAGCTTATGACTTTTTAAGTTAAATCCTTGTTAAACCAGCCTGCTTCTGTGGCGCAGAATCGTTTTTTCTGCCTCTTAAAGCGCGTAAACGTAGCGGCTGAACGCGGTTTTTAAGCAAAAACCCCTGTCAGACCGCAACGACGCTACACTTTCACCCATTAACCGTTAAATAGTTGTCCCGGACGGTGGATCGAAGGCGTGTAATTCAGTAGGTTATAGAAAGTTTGTGACAACGATATGGATGGCGAACACCACGGCACCGCGCTTTTTCGCCGGGCGTTTTCGTCTGCTAAGCGAGTGACAGACCATCTTAAAAATCGATGGAAGGGAATACTATGCGTATTGGTGTACCAAAAGAGCGGGTCGCGCTGGAAACCCGCGTCGCGGCGACCCCAAAAACGGTGGAACAGCTGCTGAAGCTCGGTTTCAGCGTCGCGGTGGAGCGCGATGCCGGCAAACTGGCGAGTTTCGATGACGAGGCGTTTATCGCCGCAGGCGCAAGCGTGGTGGATACCGCTGATGTCTGGGAATCAGAGGTTATTCTTAAGGTCAACGCGCCGCAGGACGATGAAATCGAGCGGCTGCGTCCCGGCACGACGCTGATTAGCTTTATCTGGCCTGCCCAGAATCCGCAACTGCTGGAAAAACTGGCCGCGAAAAACGTCACCGTGATGGCGATGGATTCCGTGCCGCGCATCTCCCGCGCGCAGTCTCTGGATGCCTTAAGCTCAATGGCGAACATCGCCGGTTACCGCGCGATCGTCGAAGCCGCCCATGAGTTTGGCCGCTTCTTTACCGGGCAGATCACCGCCGCCGGTAAAGTGCCGCCTGCGAAAGTGATGGTAATTGGCGCAGGCGTCGCGGGCCTCGCCGCTATCGGTGCCGCCAACAGCCTCGGCGCTAGCGTGCGCGCGTTCGACACCCGCCCGGAAGTGAAAGAGCAGGTGCAGAGCATGGGCGCCGAATTCCTGGAGCTCGATTTCAAAGAAGAAGCGGGCAGCGGCGACGGCTACGCCAAAGTGATGTCTGACGCTTTTATCAAAGCCGAAATGGCGCTGTTCGCCGCGCAGGCGAAAGAGGTGGATATTATCGTCACCACGGCGCTGATTCCGGGCAAACCGGCACCAAAGCTCATTACCCGTGAGATGGTTGATTCCATGCAGCCGGGCAGCGTGATTGTCGATCTCGCGGCGCAAAACGGCGGCAACTGTGAATACACCGTGCCGAATGAGATTTTCGTCACCGCCAACGGCGTGAAAGTGATTGGTTATACCGATCTGCCGGGCCGCCTGCCGACGCAGTCGTCACAGCTCTACGGCACCAACCTGGTTAACCTCCTTAAGTTGCTGTGCAAGGAGAAAGACGGCGCGGTGGTCGTTGATTTTGACGATGTTGTGGTGCGCGGCGTGACGGTGATCCGCGAAGGGGAAGTCACCTGGCCTGCACCGCCGATTCAGGTTTCCGCACAGCCGCAGGCCGCTGCCAGCGCAAAACCGCAGGCCGCGCCGGTCGAACCGCCTGCGCCTGCCTCGCCGTGGCGTAAATATGCGCTGATTGCGCTTGCCATTATTCTGTTCGGCTGGCTGGCGAATGTCGCCCCGAAAGAGTTCCTCGGCCACTTCACCGTGTTCGCACTCGCCTGCGTGGTCGGCTATTACGTCGTCTGGAACGTCTCCCATGCGCTGCATACGCCACTGATGTCGGTAACGAATGCAATTTCAGGGATTATCGTCGTCGGCGCGCTGTTGCAGATTGGCGATGGCGGCTGGATTAGCTTCTTCAGCTTTATCGCTATCCTCATCGCCAGCATCAATATTTTTGGTGGTTTCACCGTCACTCAGCGCATGCTGAAAATGTTCCGGAAGAACTAAGGGGTAAGTTATGTCTGGAGGATTAGTTACGGCTGCGTACATCGTCGCCGCAATTCTCTTTATTTTCAGCCTGGCGGGGCTTTCAAAGCACGAGACGTCACGGCAGGGCAACCTGTTCGGCATCGCGGGGATGGCGATTGCGCTGATCGCCACCATTTTTGGGCCATACGCCAGTAACGTGGGCTGGATAATCATCGCGATGGCGATCGGTGGGGCTATCGGTATTCGCCTTGCTAAACGTGTCGAAATGACCGAAATGCCGGAGCTGGTCGCTATTCTGCACAGCTTTGTCGGCCTCGCGGCGGTGCTGGTGGGCTTTAACAGCTACCTGCACCATGAGCCGGGCCTCGCGCCGGTGCTGGTCAATATTCATCTGACCGAAGTTTTCCTCGGCATTTTCATCGGTGCGGTAACGTTCACCGGCTCGGTGGTGGCGTTTGGCAAGCTGCGCGGCAAGATCTCTTCTAAACCGCTGATGCTGCCGAACCGTCACAAGCTGAACCTGGCGGCGCTGGTGGTCTCCTTCATTCTGCTGCTGATTTTCGTGCAGACAGAGAGCGCCGGCACGCAGGGCTTTGCGCTGTTTGTCATGACGATTATCGCGCTGGCGTTTGGCTGGCATCTTGTGGCGTCTATTGGCGGCGCGGATATGCCGGTGGTGGTTTCCATGCTGAACTCCTACTCCGGCTGGGCAGCTGCGGCGGCGGGCTTTATGCTGAGTAACGATCTGCTGATCGTTACCGGCGCGCTGGTGGGCTCGTCGGGTGCGATTCTCTCGTACATCATGTGTAAGGCGATGAACCGCTCGTTTATAAGCGTGATTGCCGGAGGCTTCGGCACCGACGGATCTTCCACCGGTGAGAGCGACGAAGTGGGCGAGCACCGCGAAATCACGGCGGAAGAGACGGCAGAAATGCTGAAAAACTCAATGTCCGTCATCATCACGCCGGGCTATGGTATGGCGGTAGCGCAGGCGCAGTATCCGGTGGCGGAAATCACCGAGAAACTGCGCGCGCGCGGCATCAAGGTGCGTTTCGGTATTCACCCGGTGGCGGGGCGTCTGCCAGGCCATATGAACGTGCTGCTGGCCGAGGCGAAAGTGCCTTATGACATCGTGCTGGAGATGGATGAGATCAACGATGATTTCAGCGATACCGACACGGTGCTGGTGATTGGCGCGAACGACACCGTCAACCCGGCGGCGCAGGACGATCCGAAAAGCCCCATCGCCGGGATGCCGGTGCTGGAAGTGTGGAAGGCGCAGAACGTGGTGGTCTTCAAACGCTCCATGAACACCGGTTATGCCGGCGTGCAGAATCCGCTGTTCTTTAAAGAGAACACGCAGATGCTGTTTGGCGATGCCAAAGCGAGCGTCGACGCCATTCTGAAAGCGCTGTAATTCGCGTGTATCTCTAAAACCGCCAGCCCGCTGGCGGTTTTTTTTCGCCTGTTGGGTGCGTTGTGGCAATAAAAAACCCGCCGGGCGGCGGGTTTTCTTCTGGTAAGATGAGACCTCAGTCGTCATCGTCCTCTTCATCATCGAGCTCCACGGTGCTCTGGAAATCGTCCGGCTTAATCACCAGCAGATCGCAGCGCAGATGATCAATCACCTGCTCGGCGGTGTTGCCGAGAAACGCCGCGGAAATCCCGGTGCGCCCAATGGTGCCCAGCACCACAATCCCGGCCTGTAAATGCTCAGCCAAATCCGGGATCACTTCTTCCGGCAGCCCTTTTTCAACATGCGTGACGCGCTCGCCGATGCCGAATTTCTGGCGCAGGGCTTTCATCGCCAGCAGATGCTGGCCGCGAATGGCGTCGTTGTAAACGCTCGGGTCAAAATCGGGGAGTTCGATGGCGATGTTAATCGGCGTTGCCGGATAAGCGCCCACCAGATGCACTTCGGTATGGTTAACCTGCTCGGCCAGGTGCAGCGTTTCGCGCACCAGCTTTTCGTTGAGGCCCGTGTGGTAAGGCTCTTCGCTCGCGAGATTGACTGCTACCACGGCTTTACCGCCTTCCGGCCACGGCTGGTCTTTCACCATCCAGACCGGGCAGGGGCATTTACGCAGCAGGTGCCAGTCGGTTGGCGTGAAAATCACCGATTCCAGACGGTCGTGCTGGTGCGCCATTTTCAGCAGCAGATCGTGACCGCCGCTGATCACTTCCTGAATGATGGCTTCGAAGGGGCGGTTATGCCAGACCACTTTAATATCAATGGGCACGCCCGCTTCTAAATAATATTTAGCCTGCTCGCGTATCCACGCGGTGCGCTGGCTGATAACGCCCTGACGCATGGCGGTGCGCTCATCAGGAGAGAGCAGAGTGGTCATTTCGTAGGAAAAGTCATAAATCGGCAGAAAGGCTTTAATGCGCCCGCCGATTCGCTGATGTAGATAAACTGCTCGCCGTAAAGCCGGTTGGTCATCCTGATTGGGGTCGATGGCCACCAGCATGTTTTGATACCTTGCCATACAGGGTCTCCTTACAACTGCTTACCCACAGTTTGTCATTTAAGAGTAACCCATATGGTGTGAATGAAACAGGAGAGAATTCCCAGCCGGATCAATAAATCACGAAAATTTAACGATCCGGCGGAAGAGGAAAAACTTATGCCACGTTGCGGGATTGTCCGGCCAGTTCTGCCAGGATTTCATGGTTTTCGATAGTGATATATTTGCCTTTTACCGCCAGCATGCCGCTCTTCTGGAAACGACCGAGCAGACGACTGATGGTTTCCACGGTCAGACCGAGATAGTTGCCGATATCGCCACGGGTCATCGTCAGGCGGAATTCGCGCGGTGAGAAACCACGTTCGGCGAAACGGCGCGACAGGTTATAGATAAAGGCCGCGAGGCGCTCCTCGGCGTTCTTTTTCGACAGCAACAGGATCATATCCTGGTCGCCTTTGATCTCGCCGCTCATCAGACGCATCATCTGCTGGCGCAGGCTCGGCATTTTGCCGGAGAGATCGTCTAACGTCTCGAACGGGATTTCGCAGACCATAGAGGTTTCCAGCGCCTGAGCGAAGCTTGGGTGATGCGCGGTGCCGATAGCATCGAAACCCACCAGATCGCCTGCCAGGTGAAAGCCGGTGATCTGCTCGTCGCCCTGTTCGGTGATGGTATAGCTCTTAATCGTGCCGGAGCGGATAGCGTACAGCGATTTTAATTCATCGCCCGCTTTAAAGAGCGTTTGCCCTTTCTGGATGGGCTTTTTGCGCTCGATAATATTATCGAGCTGATCAAGCTCATGCTCATTCAGGGTAAAAGGGATACACAACTGGCTGATACTGCAATCCTGGCAATGGATGGCACAACCGCCAGACTGAATGCGTCGTATAATTCGCTTTTCCGGGATCATAAGTTCGCTCAAGCCTTAATTGATATTAGTCAATTTTAACATATTTTGACCGTACAGGTAAATCCGGCTAATGCGCAAACAAAGAAAAGATCCTGGTCTAAATCTGACGTTTACTGCCATCCATCTGAATTACGGCGTATTTAATAAATTCCAGAAAATATTATTTTACAGTGTGAATTAAATCAGCAAATAACCTTCATGACGCAATAACCACTCCTTGCGCGCCACGCCACCCGCATAGCCGGTTAATGTGCCGTTACGGCCGATAACGCGATGGCATGGCACCACAATGCTAATGGGGTTCGAGCCGTTCGCGGCACCCACCGCGCGTGCCGCGCCCGGACGTCCTAAGCGCTCTGCCATCTCGCCATAATGCATCACCTGGCCGCATGGAATGGTGCGCAGCATCTGCCAGACTTCACGCTGAAACGGCGTGCCCGCGGTGGCGGTCGGCAGTGAATCAATCACCGCCAGATCGCCTGCAAACCACGCGCGAAGCGCGTCTGAGAGCCCGCCGGGGTTGACGCAACCCACGCGACGAAAGCCCTCCTGACGATAGTGAATGGCAA
This sequence comes from Cronobacter sp. 153480017-3, assembly GCF_053627815.1. NCBI lineage: Bacteria > Pseudomonadati > Pseudomonadota > Gammaproteobacteria > Enterobacterales > Enterobacteriaceae > Cronobacter > Cronobacter sp. 153480017-3. The sequence goes on from NZ_JBSEYN010000001.1 coordinate 40,514, forward strand.
GCAACTGCTCCATACGGTCGCTGTGTTCTTCCCATTCCACCGCGCGCAGGCGCGACTGTTCATCAGCAATAACCCACAGCGGGCCTAACGGCGTCTCGATTTTATCTTCCAGTAATGTCAGCATTCGCGGTCTCCTTTTGAGGCGTCAACATAGCATGGCGCTCAGCGGCTCGCCATACCGCCACAGGGGGAGCGGAGGAGGGAGAATAGCGGGCATTCCCTTGCCCGAAGCGGCCGTTAAACGGCGCGCTGATTTCATTCTGGACCGGAAAGTAAAAAACCGTTGCGCTACGCCGCCACATTTCCGGAAAAAAGAAAGCGGCCTCTCTTTTTTCTGGAAAATAAAAAAATAGAGCCTGAAGACATCATATTCAGGCCCCACAGTACACACAGCAGCGCGTCCAGGCTTTGTTACCGCGATTATTATTCCTTAACATGCGGATAAAGAATTTATAGCAACTGAAACGCATATTGTCACAGCGAAGGGGTGATTTCATTCACATATATTTAACACCAACGATTAGCGAAACTGAATAATGTGATCCCGCCAGGCAATGTTCATCACCGCAGCGCGAAAAGCCCGCCGTATTCTTTGACGTTTATCGTCTCGCTATCCCTGGATGAAAAACCACGACAGAAAATAGTGCGCACAGCGCCACACATTGAGCCATCCTGAAAGGGAGGCTATAGTGTGCGCCCTGACGAAGTCCCGGAGGATTGACCGTGAACCCTGACGACAAATCACTCTTTCTTGACGCCATGGAAGATGTCAAACCCCTGAAAAACGCCAACGTCGCGCCGTGCCTGAAACCGAAAGCGCCGCGTCTCGTGCCGCGAGTCGACACCTTACAACTCGACAACCCGCTGACCACCGGTTTTCTGGATCTCATCCCGCGCGATGAGCCGCTGGAGTTTCGCCGCGAGGGGCTCCAGCAGGGCGTGCTGGATAAACTGCGGCTCGGTAAATATCCCCAGCAGGCGAGCCTCAACCTCCTGCGCCAGCCGGTGGAGCAGTGCCGCCAGAGGCTCTTTGCGTTCATCCACCAGGCGAAACGCGACGGGTTGCGTAATCTGCTTATCATCCACGGCAAGGGCCGTGAAGATAACTCCCACGCCAATGTCATTCGCAGCTATCTGGCGCGCTGGCTGACCGAGCTTGATGACGTGCAGGCGTTTTGCACCGCGCTCGCCCACCACGGCGGCGGTGGAGCCTGCTATGTGGCGCTGAAAAAATCCGCTGAGGCAAAGCAGGAGAACTGGGAGCGCCACGCCAAGCGCAGCCGCTAATCCGCACCGGGCGAAATCGCCCGGTTACTCTTCATCACGCCTTCCACCTGCCGCGCTGCGGTTCCGCTATCTTTAAACAGCGACGTTTCGCACAAACCTGAAGGTTTCATATGAAAATGATTAGGCCTTTACTCATATGGAATCTGCATGAAACAGTGATAGCATGAGCCGCTTATGTGGTAATGACTCAATGAGGCAGTATGAAAATTCAGCTCATCGCAGTAGATATGGACGGCACCTTTCTTAACGATAACAAACAGTACGATAAAGAAAGGTTTACAACGCAGTATGCGGCGCTGAAACAGCAAGGCATTAAATTCGTGGTGGCGAGCGGTAACCAGTATTACCAGCTCATCTCGTTCTTCCCGGAGATCAAAGACGAGATAGCGTTTGTCGCCGAAAACGGCGCGCTGGTCTATGACCACGGCGAGCGCATTCATCACGGCGAGTTGACCCGCGAGCAGTATCACCAGGTGGTGAAAACGCTCTCGGAACAGGGCGATTTCAACTATGTGGTCTGCGGGCTTGCGAGCGCGTATTACCAGGCGGGCGCGCCGGAGGCGTTCATCAGCCTGATGTCAAAGCACTATCACCGCCTTAAGCCGGTGGAGAACCTGCTCGATATCGACGACGTCATTTTCAAATTCTCGCTTAACCTGCCGGATGACCAGATCCCGGCGCTGATTGAGAGCCTCCATAACGAACTCGAAGGCGTCGTTAAGCCGGTCACCAGCGGCTACGGTTTTGTCGATCTGATTATCCCCGGATCGCACAAAGCGAGCGGCCTGGAGCGCCTGATGGCGCGCTGGAACATCACGCCGGAGGCCTGCGTGGCGGTGGGCGACAGCGCCAATGATCTCGAAATGCTGCGTCTGGTGAAATACTCGTTTGCGATGGATAACGCGGCGGCGGACGTGAAAGAGACCGCGCGTTATGCGACCGGCTCCAACAACCAGAGCGGCGCGCTGCAGGTGATTGACGCTGTGCTGAACCACCACAGCCCGTTTAACGCGTCGTAGCCGGGCACTCACGCGCCCGGCGTCAGGTCAGGCCGGTATAAAGGGCTCGCCGAGCGTCAGCATCAGCCGGTTGGCCCAGGCGAAAAACGCGGTGGCCTGCACCAGATCCAGCAGTTCCAGGTCGGTCAACACCTGCTCACGCAGCGCGGCCACGTGCGCAGCACCTGCCGTGGCGGGGGTGGCCGACAGCGCCGCGCTGAAATCGATGATCGCCCGCCTGAGCGCCGACTGTCCGGCGCTCAGGCTCCCGCCCGGCGCCACCTCCAGCAGCCGCTGCACCGCATCATTATCTTTTGAGAGCTGGCTTGCCTTACGGGCATGGACCGAGGCGCAGTAAATGCAGCCATTCACTTTGCTCGCGACCGTCGCCGCCAGCTCGCGCTCCGCCCGCGCCAGCCCGCCTGGGGTGTAAAAAATCCCTTTGTCCGTGAGCGTGCGTGCCTCCAGTGCGGGCAGGTTACGTGCCAGCAGGCGGAAATACCCGGAATCCTGATGCCCGAATCGGCGCAGCGTCTCCTGCTCATCCGGGCTGAAGGCGGCGAACGGTTTCGGTGCAAGCCACGGCTCCCAGCCCAGCTCATCCTGCGTGAAGGCGGTGGGTGCAGGTTGTCCACTCTGCGTAGTGGGCGTGGTATGCCAGCGGCCCGCGGGCGGAATGGCGGTTTCGCCCGGCACGCGCCCGCCGTTAATCAACCGGTAGCCGCGCAGCAGCCGGCTCTCAAAGCTCACAAACGCCACCACCTGCGCGAGCGTCACAATGGCTTCTTCGCTGAATCCAGCTTCCGTCAGCGCCGCGATTTCCTGCGCGGTCGCCTGCACCGGATGAAACGTGAGGATCTCCGCATGGCCGAGCGCGACGGAGAGACGCGCGGGCGGTGCCGGTTCGTCTTGCAGCGCCGCCGAATAATGCGCAGACAGCGCCTCATCCTCATGCCAGCGCGCCACCTCGCGGGCGAGATGCAGGCGCTCGGCACGGGTGAGATCGCTTGCACCGTTAAACAGCGCCTCGCGGCTGCGGGCAATATTTAACGTGGCGGCGTCGCGGGTGGCGCGCGCCAGCGCCAGCGGGGAGCCGGGCGTGATATCCGCAAGGGTATCGAGAAGATCGGGCGAGCGGGTCATAAGGTTTCCTTGATCGGGTTAAGGGTGGAGGCATCAAACGGGACGGCCTGTTTCCAGCCAAGCGCGGGGGCCACCTGCTGCGCCAGCAGTGAGATGGAGCGCAAGATAAACGGGTGCGGCGGATCGATGGAATGCACCTGGAACGACAGATCGGTGGCGCGTGCGAGCGCCGTATCGCGCGACAGCATGGTGAGCGTTTCCCGCGGCGTGCCGAGATGCACATCGAACGCGGCGATATAATCTTCCAGCGTCTCGCCCGTAAGCCGGTGGCCCTGCGCGCGGAACTGCGCGGCCTGGGCCGAAAGCCCGGTTTGCGCGAAGCGGCGGGCGTCGTCACTGTTATCCGTCACAAACGCGGTGCGCGAGGCCATAATGCGCGGCGCAACGCCTGCGGGCAGCGCATCGAGATAAGCGTCGATAATCGGGTTTTGCAGCGCGTCCAGCGGCATATCCGGCTCGCCCGCCGGGCGCGGCTGGGTGCGTGACAACATCAGGCCGTCTCCGGCGCGACCAGCACGCGCGCCGCCGTCCACTGAAAATGTCGCCTGCCACAGCCGCAGGCGCAACCCACGCGCCGCCGGGTAGAGATGATTATCGGTGCCCGCCAGCGGCTCATCGTTCAGCGCCGCGCGCAGCAGCGCCAGATGACGCCCATACGCCTCGCCGCGTTCCTCGCTTTGCAGCCCGAACGGCGGGAACGAGGAGGGCGTGCCGCCGGAGCCCAGCCCCAGCTCCACGCGCCCGCCGCTAAGCAGATCCAGCACGGCGGCGTCTTCCGCCACGCGCAGCGGCGATTCCATCGGCAGCGTAATGATCCCCGTACCGAGCCGGATGCGCCGGGTCTGCGCCGCCACGTGCGCTAAAAACAGCAGCGGCGAGGGCAGCCCGCCTTCCGCTTCATGAAAGTGATGCTGCGCCACCCAGGCGGTGTCAAAACCGCTGCGCTCGGCGTGCAGGATCTGCTCGGTGGCGAGGCGATAGCGCTCGGCCGCGCTGACGCGGTCCAGCAGGCGGGTGAAAAAACCTAAGCGTTTTTGGGTCATGCGACATCCTTATTCAACGGGCGGGGGGCCGGAATGGCGTTAAGCAACTGGCGCGTGTAGTCGTTTTGCGGCGCGCGGAAGACCGTGGCGACATCGCCATGCTCCACAAGCTTTCCGGCGCGCAGCACCGAGACCTGATGCGCGAAGCGGCGCACGGTCGCCAGATCGTGAGAGATAAACAGGTAGGTGAGGCCAAGCTCATCCTGCAGGGTTTCAAGCAGCGACAGGATCTGCGCCTGCACGGTGACATCCAGCGCTGACGTCGCCTCATCAAGAATGACGATTTGCGGGCCGGGGATGAGCGCCCGCGCAATCGCGACGCGCTGACGCTGGCCGCCGGAGAGCTGATGCGGCTTATGCGCCAGCAGCGCAGTAGGCAGCGCCACGCGCGCGGCCATGTCACAGACCTTCTCGCGCCGCTCGGCGCGGGAGAGGCGGGTAAAGTTGCGAAGCGGCTCCTCAATGATGGAAAACAGACTCTGGCGCGGGTCGAGCGACGAAAACGGGTTCTGCCACACCATCTGAATCGTCTGGCGCAGCGGGCGGCGCGCCTCGCGGCTGAGCGTGGCGTACTCGTTGCCATCAACCGTCACCGTGCCGCTGACCGGCGTCTGAAAGCCGAGCAAAATGCGCGCCAGCGTGGTTTTGCCGCTGCCGGATTCGCCTACCAGCGCATGGGTCATGCCGCGCTCCAGCGTCAGGTTTACCGCATCCAGCGCGGTCAGCGTATGGCCGCCGCCGAGCGTAAAACGCTGCGTTAGCGCGCGGATCTCCGCAGCCGGTGGGCCATTTCGCGCCGGGCGCGTCCGAAAACCGTCGGCGAACGCCGGGGCGTCGGCAAAGAGCTGTCGGGTATAGGCCGCGCGCGGCGCGTGGGTAATTTGCGCGGCACTCCCAATTTCCTGGATCTCGCCATGACGAAACACCAGCAGCCGGTCGGCACGCGAGGCGGCGAGCGCCAGATCGTGCGTGATAAACAGCACGGCGGTACCGGCGTCGCGACGCAGTTCATCCAGCAGATCGAGAATGCGCGCCTGCACCGTCACATCCAGCGCGCTGGTGGGCTCATCGGCGATGATAAGCGCAGGCTTCAGCGCCAGCGCAATAGCGATCAGCACCCGCTGTTTCATGCCGCCGGAGAGCTGGTGCGGATACTGCCTCGCCCGCAGCGCCGGTTCGCTCAGGCCGACACGCGCAAGCAGCGCCACCACTTCCGCGTCACGCGCGCGACGGCTAAGCCCGGTGTGAAGCGCTAACACCTCCGCGACCTGATCGCCGATAGTTTTCACCGGGTTCAGCGAACTGCCGGGGTCCTGCGGCACCAGGCTGATAACTTTGCCGCGCAGCGCGTTCATCCGCCGTTCGCTTGCGTGGGTTATCGTTTCGCCGTTCAGGCAGATATCCCCGTCCAGCCAGACGCCGTTTTCGCCCGCAAGCCCGATAATCGTCTGCGCGAGCGTCGTCTTGCCGGAGCCGGATTCGCCGACAATCGCCAGCACTTCGCCGGGAGCGACGGAAAAAGAGACATTGTGAACCACGCGGCGCACGTCGCGCCCGTGACGCCAGCCGAGGCTCAGATTGCGCACGTCCAGTACAGGTTCGCTCATCATGCTCTCCGGGTGTAATAGTGGCTGATGGTATTGGCGGCCAGCACCACGGCGATGGCCGCAAGGCCGGGGAAGGTGGTGAGCCACCAGGCGGTTGAGAGATAGTTGCGCCCTTCGGCAATGAGCAGCCCCCATTCCGGCGTGGGCGGCGGCGTGCCGTAACCGAGAAAGCTCAGCGTGGAAAGCGCAAGAATGGCGTTGCCAAACTGGAGCGCCGCGAAGGCCAGCACCGAGGTCAGCGAATTGGGCAGGATATGTCGCCACAGCGTGCTGAAGAACGTGCCGCCGCAGGCGATCGCCGCCTCGACATAATCGGTATGCCGCACGCGGACGACTTCGGCGCGGGCAAGACGCGCAAAGCTCGCCACCGAGGTGACGCCCACCGCCAGCGCGGCGTTCACCGTGCCAAAACCGAGCAGGATAATGACGCACAGCGCCAGCAGCAGGCCGGGGATCGCGAGCAGCACATCCACCAGTCGCATCAGCCATTGCTCGGTGCGCCCGCCCGCGGCACCGGCTACGACGCCATAGAGCGTGCCTGCGCCAAGCCCCAGCGCGACAGCCACCAGCGCGCCGCTGAGCGTATGCGACGCGCCCCAGACCAGCCGGGCGTAAAGATCGCGCCCCAGTTGATCGGTGCCGAGCCAGTGTTCGGCCCCTGGCGGCAGACGCTGCGCGCCCGGCGTGCCGGTGAGCGGATCAAATGCGGTGAAGAGGGACGGAAAGAGCGCCCACAGCGCGGCCAGCAACAGCGTAAGCCAGGCGAGCGTCAGCCCTGGCGGCAGGGGCGGGCGGCGCATAAAGCGCGTGCGGCGCGCCCGGACGTGTGAGAGGTCAAGTGTGGTCATCAGGCGGCCCTCCGCGACAGTGACAGCCGGGGATCGAGCAGCGGATAGAGCAGATCCACCAGCAGATTGATGAGTACAAACCCGAGCGCCGCCACCAGCACAATCGCCTGTAACACCGCCAGATCCTGATTGTTCACCGCGTCGCGGGTCAGTTGCCCGAGCCCGTTTAAGCCAAACACGGTTTCAGTCACCAGCGCGCCGGCGATAAGCTCACCCAGCAGCAGGCCCGCGACGGTCAGCACCGGCAGCAGGGCGTTGCGCGCCACGTGACGCCACAGCACGCCGCGGTGGCTGGCGCCTTTGGCGCGCGCGACGGTGACAAACGGCTGGTGCATAACCACATCAATATTGCGAATCAGCAGTTGCGCCAGCGGGGCGCTGATGGGTACGGCAAGCGTCATCACTGGCAATATCACCCCCTCCCAGAAGCCCGGATTAATCACCGGGATGAGCCGCCACTGGAAAGAAAAAAGCTGAATAAGCGTAATCCCGAGCCAGAACGTCGGCACCGCGACAAACAGCGACGGTAGCGCTGCGAACGTCCGGCGCAGCACGCGCCCGTAACTCAGCGTGGAGAGCGCGGCGAGCAGGACGGCGATCACCAGCGCCAGCGTAAACCCGAGCGCGGCGAGACGCAGCGTGGCGGGGAGGCTGGCGGCGAGCAGGGCGCTCACCGGTACGCCCGCCTGGAGCGAAAAGCCGAAATCGCCGCGCAGCGCGCCGCCGAGGCTTTCCAGGTATTGCCGCCACAGCGGCGCGTCCGCACCGTAGGCGGTGCGCATCTGCGCTATCTGGGCGGCGTTTAACCCCAGTTCCGGGTTCTGAAACTTAATGGCGATCGCATCGCCCGGCAGCAGTTGCAGCAGCACAAACGAGACGGTAAAGCTCGCCCACAGCACCAGCAGCGCCTGACCGACGCGCGCGCCGAGATAACGCCCGTCCATCAGTGTTTCTCCAGCCAGACGCCGTAAAAGCTCGGACGGCCTACCGCTTCAAACGTGAGGTTTTTCACCCACGGCGCGGCGGCGTAGACCTGCGGCTCTTCAAAGATCGGAATGATGTAGGCGTTATCGATGAGATACGCCTGCGCGTCGCCCGCTGCCGCGAGACGTTTTTGCGGGTCAACCTCCGAGGCGATGGTGGTGAGCAGCGTATTAAGCTTGTCGTCGATAAAATCGGTTTTCTGGCTCAGACCGCCTTTTTGCAGCAGCGCGTCGCGGTTTAACGGATGGAACTGGCTTTTGATGACGTCCGGATCGGCGCGGCCCACTTCCACCACGTTCACCGGCGTTTTGGCCGGATCGAGGCTGTCCTGCGCTTTGGTGCCCGCGTCGCCCGCGCGCACGTTGAGCTGCACGCCCACCTGTTTCCACTGCTGCGCCACCAGTTGCAGCACCTCTTTATTCTGCGGCTGCGGCAGCGATTCATAAACCGTCAGGCTCAGCGGCTGTCCCGCTTTGGTTCGAATCCCGTTCGCGCCTTTTTGCCAGCCCGCTTCGTCAAGCAGACGGTTCGCAAGCGCGGGGTCAAAGGTCAGTCTGGCGCTTAAATCGCGGTAGCCGGGCGCGCTTTTCGCCACCACAGACGTGGCGACCGGATAGTTCGGTGAAAAGAGGGTATCGACAATCTGGCGCGCGTTGGTCGCGTGAAGCAGCGCCTGGCGCACTTTGACATCGGCCACCAGCGGGTTGGCGGGGCGAAAGGCGATGCTGTCATTGACGCCGCGGGTCGGCGCGGCATAGACAGGAAACTGCTGATCCGCCGCCTGTTTTTCATCATACGCCTGTACCTGGCGAATGGCGTCCGCCTGGCCTGCCAGCAGCGCGCCGATGCGCACGCTGTCTTCCGGCGTCACCACGATCTTAATGCCGTCGAGATTCGCCGGGCCTTGCTGCGCGCTGTTCTGCGGCCCCCACCGGTAATCCTTGCGCGCGATAAGATTCACCTCGCGGCCCAGCGTCTCGCTCTGCACCACAAACGGGCCGGAGCCGATGATATGGCGCGCGTCGCCAAGCTCATCAAGATTGCGCGCGAGCGTACTGAGCGACACCAGCCCGGAGCCAATCGCCGAGGTGCCCTGTAAAAAGCCGGGCGAGGGTTTGCTGAAATAAAACTTCACGGTCAGCGGATCGATGACTTCGCTGCGCTGGTAGTTGTTAATCACCTCGGAAACCGGCAGGCGCTGTGCCTTATTGCCAAGCCCGTAAGTATCGAAGTTTTTGGCCACGGCAGTGGCGTCAAGCGGCGTGCCGTCAGAAAACGTCACGCCGGGGCGGATTTTAAAAGTGTATTCGGTTTTATCCGCGTTGCTGCTCCAGGACTGCGCTATCCACGGCTCTATCTCCAGCGTTTTCGGGTTCTGCCAGGTGAGCTTATCGGTTATCTGGTTCAGGATGCCGCCGTTGGGGTAAAAACCGCCTGCGGGTGGGTAGAGCGTCGTGTGCGCCTGCTGCTCCAGATAAATCAGCGTGCCGCCTTTCACCGGCGCGGCGCTTGCTGTATTGATCAGACCAAACGCGAGGCCGAGCGCCACGCCGCGCGCGGTAATGGAAAAGTGCATGGTGAATGTCCCTTATCGTCCGTTGTTATTAACTGTCTGTCGACGTTATAAAAACGCAGGGCGTCGGGGATGAGAACCAACAAAAATCGCTATCTAAATGCGGAAAATATATTTGGCCCCTCCACGGGCGCGAAGGGGCGAGGGCGTCAGAAGAAATATTTAAAGCGCACGCGTGCGCCGTAGCGGTCTTTATCGCCTTCGTTATCGTAGTCGCTCTCTTTAAGCGAGAGCTGCGACCAGTAAGCGCCGAGATAGATATTGAAGTTGTCCATATCCATCACGTTGGTGAAACCGTAGGAGAGATGCACGGTGTGAATGTCATATTTGCCGGGGTATTTCAGCTGGCCGTCTTCTTCACCGACGCTCGACATATTGAAGTCATCAATATTGTTGTGCGCGTAGATATAACCAAGCTCCAGATGACGCCACAGCACGTTGGCCCCGGCACTGAAGTCGGTTTCGTCATCGGCGTCCATATACGCGGTATTGATGTTAATCACCGTACCGTCGTCCGGATCGTTCTTCAGGCTGTTCCAGGTAAAGGTCGCGCCATAGCCGGTGCGGTCTGACTGATCCTGAAACCGCCCCTGGGCGTCGTTATAGCCGTAAGCGTTGCTCACCACGTTGGTTTCCATCGCCACGGCGGCGGAGAAGTGGTCGTCGCGCCACGCAACCACCGGGCGCATATAGATAACGTTCTTTTTATTCTCCAGCGCGTTGCCGTGGTAGGTGTCGTCGGCAAACAGCGTGGTGCCGTCTTTCACCATATTGTTCAGCTCGAAATACCAGTTGCCGTATTCGCCGCTGAACTGCACCGCGCCGCCGTTGCTGCTGCGCCCGCGGCCCTCTTTCATCATGTAGACGTAGCCGAAGCCGTCGCCGTAAATATCGTTCGCGGTGTTGCCGGAATACTGAATAAAGGTGTCCTGATTGAGCGGGAACATATCGTAGGCTTCAAAACGACCGACCTTGATTTTCCAGGCCTGCGGCTGACCGAAGTAAAACGCCGCGTCATCAAGATTGGTATGCCCCGACAGATCCGCGAGCGGCTGCACCGTGAAGCCTGCGAAATTGCCGTTTTTCTCGCGGTAACCATCCACGCCCAAAAGAATACGGCCGTTGACATCCCATTTTTCATGGTCGCCCGGTTTCCAGTCTTTATCGTCAGAGGTGCGCAGCGACGTAAGCTGCCCGGTGCGGCTCGCCGCATCGACGTTAAACTCCACATCGCCGTAGAATTTCAGATCGCCCTGCGGCGTATTCACTTTCATTTCCGCCATCGCGCAGGGCGCAAGCAGGCTGAACATACAGGGCAGTACCATCATCTTTTTCATCGTGTCTCTCTTATTGTTGTCAGTTTTTGGGCATAAGGCGGCCTTACCGCCGTTCGTAAACGGCGGTGTGGGCCTGTCAGAGGTTTTATTCCGTACGCGCGGGGCGTTCTCCTTTACGCGCGGGCGACCGACAGCGTGATACGGTTCCAGGTCAGCGGCGCGAGCGTGAGCGTGTTCTCACGCAGGCTGCCGTGCGGGTAATCGATAATCTCCGGGCGCACGCGGTTCGGATCGTCGAAAGTGTTTTTCGCGTACAGATCGTCGCTGCGCAGCACGCTGTGCTCTTTCAGACGGCAGTCGCTGAAGGCGGGCAGGTTGATATCAAGCTCATAAGCGGTAGTGAAATCGCAGTTCACGGCGAAAATATAAATTTCGCCGCGCGCCTCGTTATACACCACTGACGACTGAACGCTGCGGGCGTCGCCATATTTGCTCGCAAACGTTGGCACGGGCAGCTGGTGGCGCAGCACCACGCCGTCGCTGACGCTCGCGACCATCTCAAACGGCCAGTAAAGCGTCTGGCAGAGTGCGCCTTTGCCAGGCTCGGTGAAAATCGGCGCGATGACGTTCACCAGCTGCGCCAGGCTCGCCATTTTTACCCGGTCGGCGTGGTTCAGCAGCGAGCAGAGCAGGCCGCCCATCACCAGCGCGTCGAGGAACGAGTAGCGGTCTTCCAGCAGCGGCGGGGCCTCACGGAAGCGGTTCGCCGGATCTTTCATCGGCGCGTCCCACGGATCGCCGCGCAGATACCAGACGTTCCACTCGTCAAAGGAGATCATCATCTCTTTATTACTGCGCCGCACCGCTTTGGCGTAATTGGCGGTGCTGACGATGGTTTCGATGAAATTATCCATATTGACGAACGAGGCAAGAAAATCGGTCTCGCTGCCTTCGTTCTCGTAATACTGATGACAGGAGATAAAATCGACGTAATCGTACAGCTCCTCCAGCACGATGCGGTCCCACTCCGGGAAGGTCGTCATCGCCGAGCTGGAGCTGCCGCACGCCACCAGCTGCGCCTTAGGGTCGATACAGCGCAGGATTTTCGCGGTTTCGCGCGCCTTATGCGCATATTCGCGGGCATTCATCTGGCCGGTCTGCCACGGCCCGTCCATCTCATTGCCAAGACACCACAGGCGGAAGTTATACGGTTCGCGGCGTCCGTGCTGAATGCGCAAATCGCTGAGCGTGGTGCCGCCGGGGTGGTTGCAGTACTCGGCGAAATAGCCCGCCTCCTGCGGCGTGCCGGTGCCAAGGTTCACGGCGATCATCGGCTCGACGCCGGTTTTTTCGCACCAGCGCGCAAACTCATCAATGCCAAACTGGTTGGTCTCTTTACTTATCCAGGCGTAATCGAGGCGCACCGGGCGATCTTCCTTCGGGCCGATGCTGTCGCGCCAGTTAAAGCCGGAGACATAATTCCCGCCGGGGTAGCGCACCGTGGTGACGTGCAGCCCTTTGACGAGATCGATCACGTCCTTACGAAACCCGTCCTCATCCGCGAGCGGGTGCTCCGGCTCATAGACGCCGGTATAGACCGCGCGGCCCAGATGTTCAATGAACGAGCCAAACAGGCGCGGGTCGATGGCGGAAATCACGTTCTGCGGGTCGAGCGTAAATGAAAGCGTGGTCATAACGTCTCCTTATTAACGAAGGGCGGCATCGCTGGCATATTTGCCGACGCTCAGGTCATCCTGAATTTTCTGCATCGTCTTTTTGTCGAGCTTATAAAACAGGAAAATGGTGGAGGTCAGTACGCCGCCGATGGCCGGAATAAAAGTAATCAGCATCATAATGGCCTGCTGTGTCGCGGGTGCCTGCACGGCGGCTTCAGGAACATAATGCGTGGCGGAAAGCACCAGCGCGGTAATGGCACCGCCGATGGCGAGACTGACTTTCAGCGCAAACAGGTTGCCGGAGGCGTAAATACCGGACATGCGTTTTTTGAGTTTCCATTCGCCATAATCGTCGGCATCGGCGATAAACGACCAGAATACCGGAACGGTAATCGCGCCAATCCACGCACGCAGCGTATTCAGAATAAAGATCAGCATCACATTTTGCGGGTCGACAAAATAAATCACGACGGAAATGGCGGCCGTAATAAAACCGACGGCGATATACAGTTTCACTTTACAAATATAACGGGTGACGAAACTCGTCGCGAGATTACCGAGCACGCAGGCGACCACGCCAATACTGATAAACAGCGTCGTCATGGTGTTGTCGAGATGCATTAAATATTTGGTGAAATAGATAGTCGCGCCGCCGCAGACGAACGCCGGAATACAGCCAATAAACATCCCGGCGACGACCATCAGCCACTGGTCATTTTTAAAGGCCGAGCGGAAATTACGCACGATATTTTCCTGCTTTTCGCGCTGCGGCATAATGCGCTCGCGGGTATTAAAAAAGCAGAGTAAAAACAGGCACAGGCCGATAACCGAGAACATCGCGTTGGTAATAAAAAAGCCTTTCTGCTGGTTGCCGCCGCCCAGATAATCCACCAGCGGCAGCAGCGTCAGAGAGCAGAGCAGCACGGCGCTGTTGGCCATAGTGAAGCGGTAGGACTGGCAGGCCACGCGGTCTACCGGGTTTGCGGTGATCACGCTGCCAAGCGAGCAGTAAGGAATATTCACGGTGCTGTAAAGTACCGAGAGCAGTAAATAGGTGACGAAAGCGTATATCTCTTTCGCGCCGGTGCTTAAATCCGGCGTATAAAACGCGAAAATACAGATGGCGCAAAAGGGCACGCAGCCGTAGAGGATCCACGGACGAAAACGACCGTGGCGGGTCGGGTAACGGTCCGCCAGCGCGCCAATGACCGGATCAATAAACGCATCCAGCAGCCGCACCACTAAAAACATCGTAGCGATAAGGGCGGCGTTTAAGCCAAATATATCGGTATAAAACCAGGTTAAAAACATGGTTACCGGCCCCCAGCTCATATTGCAGGCCGCATCACCAAAACCGAAACCTAATTTCTCCCGGACCGTCAGTCGGTCCTGGGCAGGCGTCACTTTATCCAGCACTGCTGATTGCTGCACCATGATAAACCTCGTTGAATGAAATACCTGAAAGCCAGGGTGAGCATAAGGTAGCGGAGGAATACCCGGTGCGATGTGGCGCGCTTTTTATATTTTATAAATACCGCTTCCCATCCATATAAATGACAAAAAAATACATACCGCTATTTCGAATGAAAATAAGCGCGGCGAGATAATTGGTTTCTTATGGTGATTATCATTTCACGGAATAGTCGCGGAAATTTCAAATGATATATTTATTTGCCGCTGCGCTTATAGGCTTAATAATACTGAGCCTTTATTTTTGTGCGTTATATAAAACTATTTTCTCGCTTAGGATTATCCTTAGGTTGAAAGGGCGACAAATTCAGGCCAGACAGGGGGAATAATAAGAAAACGCGATGGCCGGGCGAACAGGCCCGGCGGAAAATCAATGCGCGACGGCGTGGGAGAACAGGTTTATCACGAGTACGCCCGCGATAATCAGCCCCATGCCGAGCATGGCAGGCAGATCGAGCTTCTGGCCGAGAAAAATCCAGCCCACCACGCCAATCAGCACAACACCGACGCCAGACCAGATAGCGTAAATAATGCCGGTCGGAATGGTGCGCATGGTGACGCTTAAACACCAGAACGCGATGCCGTAACAGACCGCCGTTACCAGCGTCGGCAGCAGACGGGTAAAGCCTTCAGAGAGCTTTAAAAATGTCGTGCCAATCACTTCACACACAATCGCCACAGAGAGCAGCAGCCAGGTCATGATGTTACTCCGTCATTGCCAGTAGAGTTTCGATTAACGCCGCCCGATCGTCAGGCGGCACCGTGTGGTCGCCGCAGAGCGCGGCAAACCAGAATCCATCTGCCGTCATGCGGCAGAGCAACCGACGCCGTGCCTTCTCAGGCGAGGCGTGTTCGTCGTCGTCGCGCGGCAGGGCGTCCCGCAGAAAGACGCCCCAGCGCTGCTGAAGGGCCGGGTCGGCGAAAATCGCCGTCATCAGCGCGCGTTGCATGGCCTGTTCACTGTCCGGCATTTTTCTGACACAGGCGTGAATATAAGCGCGGGTGGCGCGGCCATTCGGGTTGGGATCCTGCGCCATTAGCGTCTGGATCTCTTCCAGCAGCGCCTGTTCAAGGTGGTGCATCACGCCGTCCACCAGCGCCTGACGGGTCGGGAAGTGGTGCTGTAAACCCCCTTTGCTGATCCCGGCGCGGCGAATGACTTTTTCCTGCGTAAGGCCCGTCAGACCTTGCTCGGCGATAACTCCGGCGGCGCATTCCAGCAGCGTCTGGCGCAGCGCCTCGGGTGATTTTGAACGATGATGTGCTTTGCTCATAATAAAAAATCCGTCTGGATGGATTGTTTAATCGTATCGCCTGCACAGACAACTTTCAATAAACGGAATTTAAACGCGGTGGGGGAAGAAAAAGGCCAGCGCGAAGGCTGGCCTGAAAGAAGATTAGTGGGTTTTTAACCCGGCGGCGCTCATCAGCAGGCGCAACACCATGCTGACCGCGCCGAGCGCCAGAACGCTCGCGGACCAGATAACCACCAGCCACAGCAGCTTTTTCCAGCGCGGCGAATCGTGATGTTCCATCAGTGATAGCCCTCCCCATGCTGAACTTTGCCGCGGAACACGTAGTAGCTCCAGAAGGTGTAGACCAGAATTATCGGGATAATCAGCAGCGCGCCCACCAGCATAAAGCCCTGGCTTGCGGGCGGCGCGGCGGCCTGCCAGAGCGTGATATCAGGCGGAATGATGTGAGGCCAGATGCTGATGCCAAGCCCGCTGAAGCCTAAGAAAATCAGCCCCAGCGTCAGCACGAACGGCAGCGTGTGGCTCTCAGAGTCCGCAAGCTTGCGCCACAGCCAGAGGCTGAACAGCGCCACCAGTACCGGCACCGGCAGCAGGAACCAGAGATTAGGCAGCGTGAACCAGCGATCGGAAACCGCCTGATGGGCGAGCGGCGTCCAGGCGCTGATGATGACGATGACCGCCAGCAGCGCCAGCAGCAGCGAACGCGCGAGGCGACGCATATTCTGGTGCAGCTGGTTTTCGCTCTTCATGACAATCCAGCTTGCGCCGAGCAGCGCATAGGCGACCACCAGCCCCACGCCGCAGAAGAGGTTAAACGGCGTCAGCCAGTCGAGCGCGGAACCGCTGAAGGTGCGGCCTGTGACTTTAAAGCCGTTAATCACCGCGCCCACCACCACGCCCTGGCAGAAGGTCGCCAGGATCGAGCCGCTCAGAAACGCCTTATCCCAGAAGGGCCGGTGGGTGGGCGTCGCTTTAAAGCGGAACTCAAACGCCACGCCGCGAAAGATAAGACCAATCAGCATCAGCGTCAGCGGAATGGTCAGCGCGTCGATAATCACCGCGTAGGCCAGCGGAAACGCGCCGAACAGGCCCGCGCCGCCCAGCACCAGCCAGGTTTCGTTGCCGTCCCACACCGGGGCCACGCTGTTAACCATCACATCCCGGTCGTGACCGTCACGCACAAACGGGAACAGAATGCCGATGCCGAGATCAAAGCCATCCATCACGATATACATCAGCGTGGCGAAGACGATAATCACGAACCAGATAATGGAGAGATCGATACCCATTACGCTTTCTCCTCTGCGCTGTCCAGAGATTCGCCTGCCGCCGACAGCGGACGCGCCGGTCTGCCGTCGGTGCTGGAAGGGATATCATCCAGCGGCTGCGGCCCTTTTTTAATCAGTCGTACCATATAGCTGTAGCCGACGCCGAAGACAGAGGTATAAACCACGATAAAGGCGATAAGGCTCAGGCTCATCTGCAGGTCGCCGTGCCCGGAGACCGCGTCGCGGGTGCGTTGCAGCCCGTACACGACCCACGGCTGACGACCCACTTCGGTTGTCACCCAGCCCGCGAGAATGGCAATCAGCCCGGCAGGGCCCATCCAGAGCGCGAAGTGGTGGAAGGGGCGAGAGGTGTAGAGGCGGTTCTTGTACCGCAGCCAGACGCTGATCACGCCAAGCAGGATCATCAAAAGCCCCATCGCCACCATAATGCGGAACGACCAGAACACGATGGTGGAGTTCGGCCGATCTTCTTTCGGAAACTCTTTAAGCGCCGGCACCTGTTTATCGAGGCTGTGGGTAAGAATAATGCTGCCGAGTTTTGGCACTTCTAGCGCGTATTTGGTACGTTCTTCGTCCATATCCGGGATGCCGAAGAGCGTCAGCGGCGTCGCCTCGCCCGGCGGGTTCTCCCAGTGGCCTTCAATGGCCGCGATTTTAGCGGGCTGATGCTTAAGCGTATTCAGCCCGTGCATATCGCCAATCATCGCCTGAATGGGGGCGACTATCAGCGCCATCCACAGCGCCATAGAGAACATGCGGCGAATCGCGGGTGTATCGTTGCCGCGCAGCAGATGCCAGGCGGCAGACGCGCCGACAAAAAACGCACTGCTTAAAAACGCCGCTATCGACATATGCAGCAGGCGGTACGGGAAGGAGGGGTTGAAAATTACCGCCACCCAGTCCACCGGCACCACCTGGCCGTTGTGGATCTCAAAGCCCTGCGGCGTGTGCATCCAGCTGTTGGAGGCGAGGATCCAGAAGGTCGAAATCAGCGTGCCGAGCGCCACCATGCAGGTGGAGAAAAAGTGCAGGCCGGGGCCGACTTTGTTCCAGCCAAACAGCATCACGCCGAGGAAACCGGCTTCGAGGAAGAAGGCGGTCAACACTTCGTAGGTCAGCAGCGGGCCGGTAATGCTGCCCGCAAACTGCGAAAAGCCGCTCCAGTTCGTGCCGAACTGATAGGCCATCACCAGGCCTGAGACCACGCCCATCCCGAAGTTAACGGCGAAAATTTTCGACCAGAAATGGTACAGCGAGCGCCATACCGGATTTTTTGTTTTCACCCACAGCCCTTCCAGCACCGCCAGATAGCTGGCGAGACCGATAGTGATAGCGGGGAAAATAATGTGGAAAGAGACAGTAAAGGCGAACTGAATCCTTGCCAGATGAAACGCATCTAAACCAAACATGCAAACCTCATGACATAATGTTGTCCGCGATCATGGTAATCCGGGGCAGCACGAACGTGCAGAAACAGAAAAACGTTATTTGACTATAACAGTTAAATAAAAAGTTGCGATTTTGCTTGCCTGATCTAACCAGACGGCACGATGATACGCGCTCTGCGTTAACCCCTTGTGAATGCGGCCGGATGCCGCGAGGTGCGATGAAAAAATACCAGCGGCTGGCTCAGCAGATAACCGATCAGATTGCCCTCGGGGTGTGGCACCCTGGCGACCGGCTGCCGTCCCTGCGCGAGCAGGTGGTGAGCAGCGGCATGAGCTTTATGACCGTGAGCCACGCCTATCAGACGCTGGAAAGTCAGGGGATCATCGTGGCGCGCCCGCAGTCCGGTTACTACGTCGCCCCGAAACCCACGCCCCGCGCGCCGCAGGCGCTCGAACAGGTGACCCGCGACGAACAGGTCGACATCAACACCTATATTTTTGATGTGCTCCAGGCGAGCACCGACGCCGCCGTGGTGCCGTTCGGCTCGGCGTTTCCCGATCCGCGCCTCTTTCCGCTGGCGCAGCTTAACCGCTCGCTCTCAAGCGTCAGCCGCTCGGCCAACGCCATGAGCGTGATTGAAAACCTGCCACCGGGCAACGAGGCGCTGCGCCACGCCATCGCCCGGCGATACGCGATGCAGGGCATGAACGTCTCGCCCGATGAAATTGTCATTACCGCAGGCGCGCTCGAAGCCTTAAATCTGAGCCTCCAGGCCGTCACCGAGCCAGGCGACTGGGTGATTGTCGAAAACCCCTGTTTTTACGGCGCGCTTCAGGCGCTGGAGCGTTTACGGCTGAAGGCGCTCTCTGTGGCGACCGACGCGGTCAACGGCATCGATCTCGCGGCGCTCGAAAAGGCGCTGCAGGAGTACCCGGTGAAAGCCTGCTGGCTGATGAGCAACGCCCAGAACCCGCTCGGCTTTACGCTGAGCGCGCAGAAAAAACAGCAGCTCATGGCGCTGCTTTCGCGCTACAACGTGGTGCTCATTGAAGATGATGTTTACAGCGAGCTTTACTACGGGCGCGAGAAACCGCTGCCGGTGAAAGCCTGGGATGACCAGGGGCTGACGCTGCACTGTTCGTCGTTTTCCAAATGTCTGGTGGCCGGGTTTCGCATCGGCTGGGTGGCGGCGGGCCGCCATGCGCAGCGCATCCAGCAGCTTCAGCTGATGAGCACGCTCTCTACCAGCTCGCCGATGCAGATGGCGCTGGTGGATTATCTCGCCACACGACGCTACGACACCCACCTGCGGCGTCTGCGCCGCGTGCTGGCGGAGCGCAAACAGGCGGCGTGGCAGTCGCTGCGCCGTCACTTTCCGCAGGCCGTTAAAATTCACCGCAGCGAGAGCGGCTATTTCCTCTGGGTAGAATTGCCCGCATCGCTGGATGCAGGAAAGCTTCACGAGCAGGCGCTGGCGCACCAGATAAGCATTGCGCCCGGCAAAATGTTCACCACCAGCGCGCGCTGGCATAACTATTTTCGCTTCAACGCCTCCTGGGCGTGGGGCGAGCGCGAAGAGCAGGCGGTGAAGACGCTCGCGCGGCTCATCCGCGAAGCAATGGCGAAAGCGCCGCAATGAGGCGATAAACGCGCGAAATAACCTTTCGGTAATGCGCGTTTATATTCTCAAATAAAGAAAAGGTTATTGCCGAAATAAAAAACCCCGCCTGATTCAGGCTTATTCCACAACGATTATTTCTGTTAATCGTCTTTCCGCTCGGGCATATGAAATCATAATAGTTAACGGAAAAGGCTTCACATCGCTAAGCGACTGTCTACACTGTGAAAAACCACCACCTGATTTATGCAACGTAAGCACTAAAACAATAAAGAGTGCGCGGTTTGTCACAACCTGAATAAATTCCGCCAGCGCCCGCAGGCGCGTTTATCTGTGCCTGTATATGGTTATTTTGGGAGATATTTTTACGGCACGGCGGCCGACTCATCATTCAGACAGGAGCAACGACCATGACCAAATCCTTCGCGCTTAGCGCGGCCGCCGCGCTGTGCCTGACGACCACTATCGCCAGCGCCGCCGAGCCGCCTTCCCAACTCGGCCAGGGGGAAGGCCGCCTCGATATCATCGCGTGGCCGGGCTATATCGAACGCGGCCAGACCGACAAAGCTTATGACTGGGTGACGGAGTTTGAAAAATCGACCGGCTGCGCGGTGAATGTCAAAACCGCCGCTACGTCCGATGAAATGGTCAGTCTGATGGCGAAAGGCGGTTACGATCTGGTCACGGCCTCCGGCGACGCCTCGCTGCGCCTCATCATGGGCAAACGCGTGCAGCCGATTAACACCGCGCTCATCCCGAACTGGAAAAATGTCGACCCGCGCCTCGTCAAAGGCGAATGGTTTAACCTCGACGGTAAAGTCTACGGCACGCCGTACCAGTGGGGGCCAAACCTGCTGATGTATAACACCAAAGCGTTCCCGACGCCGCCGGACAGCTGGGCCGTGCTGTTTGTGAAACAAACGCTGGCGGATGGCAAATCCAATCAGGGCCGCGTGCAGGCCTACGACGGGCCGATTTATATCGCCGACGCGGCGCTCTACGTCAAAGCCACTCAGCCAGAGCTTGGCATCACCGATCCTTATCAACTGACCGAGGCGCAGTATGGCGCGGTACTGAAAGTGCTGCGCGACCAGCATCAGCTGATCCACCGTTACTGGCACGACACCACGGTACAGATGAGCGATTTCAAAAACGAGGGCGTCGTGGCCGCCAGCGCCTGGCCGTACCAGGCGAACGCGCTGAAAAACGAAGGCCAGCCCATTGCCACCGTTTTCCCGAAAGAGGGCGTGACCGGCTGGGCCGACACCACCATGCTGCATGCCGACGCGAAACACCCTAACTGCGCCTATCAGTGGATGAACTGGTCGCTGACGCCGAAAGTGCAGGGCGATGTCGCCGCCTGGTTCGGCTCGCTCCCGGCGGTGCCGGAAGGCTGTAAGGCCAGCACGCTGCTTGGCGAGAAGGGCTGCGAAACCAACGGCTTTACCTTCTTCGACAAAATCGCCTTCTGGAAAACGCCGGTGTCGCAGGGCGGGAAATATGTGCCCTACAGCCGCTGGACGCAGGATTACATCGCCATCATGGGCGGGCGCTAAGCGCGGGGGACGTATGGCTTACGCAGTGGAGTTTCAGCAGGTTTCCAGGCGCTACGGCGACGTGCGCGCGGTTGATAACGTCAGCATGACGATTGAAGACGGGGAGTTTTTCTCGATGCTGGGGCCGTCCGGCTCCGGCAAAACCACTTGCCTGCGGATGATTGCGGGCTTTGAGCAACTGAGCGACGGCGCGATTCGCCTGTTCGGGCGGGAAGCCAGCGAGCTGCCGCCGTGGGAGCGCGACGTTAACACGGTGTTTCAGGATTACGCGCTGTTTCCGCATATGTCGGTGCTGGAGAATGTCGCCTATGGGCTCATGGTCAAAGGCGTTGATAAAAAAACGCGGCTTAACCGCGCCCGCGAGGCGCTGGAGCGGGTGGCGCTCGGTTTTACCCATGCGCGCAAGCCCTCGCAGCTCTCCGGCGGGCAGCGCCAGCGCGTCGCCATCGCCCGCGCGCTGGTCAATCAGCCGCGCGTGCTGCTGCTCGACGAACCGCTCGGCGCGCTCGATCTCAAACTGCGCGAACAGATGCAGGTGGAGCTGAAAAATCTGCAACGCTCGCTCGGCATTACGTTTGTGTTCGTTACGCACGATCAGGGCGAGGCGCTGTCGATGTCCGACCGGGTGGCGGTGTTTAACAACGGGCGTATTGAGCAGATTGACGCGCCGCGCGAACTCTACATGCGCCCGCGCACGCCGTTTGTCGCGGGCTTTGTCGGCACCGCCAATGTGCTGAGCGAATCCATGATGCGACACCTCGGCGGCGAGCCGGGCACCTTTTCGCTGCGTCCTGAGCATATCCGGCTTAACGAGCCTGGCGACATCCAGGTGCGCGGCACGGTGCAGACGGTGCAGTTTCAGGGCGCGGCCACGCGCGTGGAGCTGGCGCTTGAGGGCGGCGAAAAGCTGCTGGTAAGCCAGGCGAACCCGTCGCCAGTGGCCGATGCGTCGCTGCCGCGGGCGGGCCAGGCGGTGACCGCCTCCTGGGCGCGCGCCGCCATGATCCGGTTGCAGGGAGAGGGGTGAGATGGACATGACGCTTTCACCTCCCTCACGCGCCAGTGGCCCGCTGCGACGCGCGGCGGCGCTGCTGTGGCGGCGTCCGAATCTCTGGCTGTTTCTGCTGTTACTGCCGCCGCTGATGTGGTTCGGGATTATCTATCTCGGCTCGCTGCTGACGCTGCTCTGGCAGGGCTTTTACACCTTCGATGACTTTACGATGTCGGTGACGCCGGATTTCACGCTCGCCAACCTGAGCGCGCTGTTTAATCCCGCCAACTACGACATCATCGTGCGCACGCTGGTCATGGCGATTGCTGTTTCCATCGCCTGCGCCATTCTCGCGTTTCCGATGGCCTGGTATATGGCGCGCTACACGCGCGGCTCGCTGAAGGCGTTTTTCTATATCGCCGTTATGCTGCCGATGTGGGCGAGCTATATCGTGAAAGCCTACGCCTGGACGCTTCTGCTGGCGCGTGACGGCGTGGCGCAGTGGTTCCTGCAACATCTGGGGCTGGAAGGGGGGCTTAACGCGCTGCTGACGCTGCCGGGCATTGGCGGCAACACGCTCTCTACCTCGGGGCTCGGGCGGTTTCTGGTGTTCGTCTATATCTGGCTGCCGTTTATGATCCTGCCGGTGCAGGCGGCGCTGGAGCGTCTGCCGCCGTCGCTGTTGCAGGCGTCCGCCGATCTCGGTGCCAGGCCCTCTCAGACGTTTCGCCACGTGGTGCTGCCGCTGGCGGTGCCGGGCATCGCCGCCGGTTCGATTTTCACGTTTTCATTAACGCTCGGCGATTTCATCGTGCCGCAGCTCGTCGGCCCGCCGGGCTTTTTCATCGGCAATATGGTCTATTCCCAGCAGGGGGCGATTGGCAATATGCCGATGGCGGCGGCGTTTACGCTGGTGCCGATTATCCTGATTGCCGTTTATCTGGCGTTCGTGAAGCGCCTGGGAGCGTTCGATGCACTCTGACCGCGCGCCGTGGCCGCTCAAAATCGCCGCCTGGGGCGGCGTGATTTTCCTGCATTTTCCGCTGGCGATTATCGCGCTTTACGCGTTTAACACCGAAGAATCCGCCTTTAGCTTTCCGCCGCAGGGCTTCACGCTGCGCTGGTTTGAGGTGGCGGCGCAGCGTGCGGATATTCTTGAATCCGTGACGTTGTCACTTAAAGTGGCGACGCTTGCGACACTGCTGGCGCTCGTGCTTGGTACGCTGGCCGCCGCCGCGCTCTGGCGACGCGAGTTTTTCGGCAAAAGCGCGGTGTCGCTGCTGTTGCTGCTGCCCATTGCACTGCCGGGGATTATCACCGGTATCGCGCTGCTGACCGCCTTTAAACAGCTCGACATCGAACCGGGCTTTCTCACGATGGTAGTGGGCCATGCCACTTTTTGTGTGGTGGTGGTCTTTAATAATGTGATAGCGAGGCTGCGGCGCACGGCATACAGCCAGATTGAGGCGTCGATGGATCTCGGTGCCGATGGCTGGCAGACCTTTCGCTATATCGTGATGCCCAATCTTGGCACCGCGCTGCTGGCGGGCGGCATGCTCGCCTTCGCGCTCTCGTTTGATGAAATTATTGTCACCACGTTTACCGCAGGCCACGAGCGCACGCTGCCGCTGTGGCTGCTGAACCAGCTTGGCCGTCCGCGCGACGTGCCGGTGACCAACGTGGTGGCGCTGTGCGTCATGCTCCTCACCATGATCCCTATTCTGGGCGCATGGTGGCTGACGCGCGATGATGAAACTGTCGCCGGTAGCGGCAAATAACCTCAAAGGAACACGCTATGCAGAGTCAATTACTGATTAACGGCGCGCTGGTGGAAGGCAAGGGCGAGCGCCTGCCGGTCTATAACCCCGCGACGGGCGAGGTGCTGCTGGAGATTGCCGAAGCCAGCCCGGAACAGGTGGATGCGGCGGTGAAGAGTGCCGACGCGGCGTTTGAACACTGGCGTCTCACCACGCCCAAAGAGCGCGCCGAGGCGCTGCTCAAGCTTGCAGATGTGATTGAGGCCAACGCGCAGACCTTTGCGCAGCTTGAATCTAAAAACTGCGGCAAGCCGCTGCACTGCGTGGCGGGTGACGAAATCCCGGCGGTGGCGGATGTGTTCCGCTTCTTTGCCGGTGCCGCGCGCTGCTTAAACGGGCTTGCCGCCGGGGAATATCTGGCGGATCACACCTCGATGATCCGCCGTGATCCGGTGGGCGTGGTCGCGTCCATTGCGCCGTGGAACTATCCGCTAATGATGGCCGCCTGGAAGCTGGCCCCCGCGCTGGCGGCGGGCAACTGCGTGGTGCTCAAGCCCTCAGAAATTACGCCGCTCACCGCGCTTAAGCTCGCGGAGCTTGCCAAAGATATCTTCCCGGCGGGTGTGCTGAACGTGCTGTTTGGCCGCGGGAAGACGGTGGGCGACCCGCTGACCAGCCATGAGAAAGTGCGTATGGTGTCGCTCACCGGCTCTATCGCCACCGGAGAACACATCATCAGCCGTACCGCGTCGTCCATCAAGCGCACCCATATGGAGCTTGGCGGTAAAGCGCCGGTGCTGGTGTTTGACGACGCCGATCTCGACGCCGTCGTCGAAGGCATTCGCACTTTTGGGTTCTATAACGCGGGCCAGGACTGTACGGCGGCGTGCCGCATCTACGCCCAAAAAGGGATTTACGACACGCTCGTTGAAAAGCTCGGCGCGGCGGTGGGCAGCCTGAAAACAGGCGCGCCGGAGGAGGAAACCACCGAACTCGGGCCGCTTAGTTCACAAGCGCATCTGGAGCGCGTGAGCCAGGCGGTGGAAGCCGCGAAAGCGCTGCCGCATATCCGCGTGGTGACTGGCGGCGCGAAAGTCGACGGGCCGGGCTATTACTTCCAGCCGACCGTTCTCGCCGGCGCGAAGCAGGAGGACGCCATCGTGCAGCGCGAAGTGTTCGGCCCGGTTATCAGCGTGACGCCGTTTGAAGATGAAGCCCAGGCGCTCACCTATGCCAACGATTCGCAATATGGCCTGGCGTCATCCGTCTGGACCCGCGACGTGGGCCGTGCGCACCGCCTCAGTGCCCGTCTGCAATATGGCTGCACCTGGGTGAATACGCACTTCATGCTGGTGAGCGAAATGCCCCACGGCGGCCAGAAACTCTCCGGCTACGGTAAGGATATGTCGATGTACGGGCTTGAGGATTACACCGTGGTGCGGCATGTGATGATAAAACACGGTTAAATACAGAGGCTGATTTGCCGTAAACAGGCAAATCAGCTTTTTGTCATGGCGGGCAGTGAGTGCGAATTTAAATTTCCGGTTAAATAATGGTGTCACCTGAAAAATAATATTGGCATTATTTGCTTTTTATTTGCTTTTCATAAAATTCGATAACGCTCTTAGCCTGAGATACTAAAATTTTGTTTCTTGACATCTTTGACGCATTATTATCTTTCAGATCAACCCAGATAGTTGAGTGCAATGTATCAAAAAAATACTCTTTAAGTTCTTCAACTTTTGAATTTCTTTTGTTTTTAAAATAACCAATTCTGTTGATAAGCGGTATGCCTTTGCCGATGCTTTCACAGTCTTTCATGGAAAGGCAAAGCAATGTATAGATACGAGAGGTATCACCCATTTTATCATCTTCATAAATCATTGAATGGTGGTTCTTAATAATCAGGGCATTACACTCTTCTGCTTTTTTTATGAGCCTGTCCAGAACGGGCTTATCGAGAGCGTCCATTCGGTTTTTATAACCAATGTAAGCATTAATTCCTGCGGCAATCGCTGCACAGGTCGCTGCTATCGCTGAATACGTTGCTGGGTCCGGCATGTCTCTTCCTTTGTAGGGTCTCGTAAAAAAAAAAGAATAATAAGCTTTTTTTATTATTTTTCACCTACGTGAAATAACAGGGTTATCACGATAAAAGGGCCCGGCAGGGAATATTTACGATATGCAAGAGCCGTTGTCATTAGCTTATAGCAAACCACTGCCCCCAAAACCGCAGTTGACACAGCCACTTATCGCGGCACAGGCTAATGTCATTCCATCACCATTCGTACTTCGCCAGCGTAAAGAGACAGATAACCATGATAACAACCCGAACCGCGACGCCTGCTGATGCAACGGCCATCAGCGCTTTATTAACCGAACTGGATTACCTGGATACGGCGCACTTTATTGACCAACGCCTCGCTGAGCTGCTGGCGCACCCGGATGAAAGAGTGCTGGTGGCGGAAGAAGATGGCGCGCTGCTGGGCGTTCTGTCACTGCATTTTATTCCCCAACTGGCGCTTAAAGGGGATTTCTGCCGTATCAGCTATTTCTGTGTGAGCAGCAACGCGCGCAGCAAAGGGATCGGCAGGCTGCTGGAAAGCGAAGGCGAAGCGCTTGCCCGTGCGCGCGGCTGCGATCGCATTGAGGTTCACTGCCATAGTCGTCGCAGCGACGCACATCGCTTCTATTACCGTCAGGGCTACACGGAATCGCCGAAATATCTGTGTAAATCGCTGGCTGCTGCCGGGCTCGAAGGAGGCGAGCAGTGATAATTCGCCATGCAACCATTGACGATGTGCCCGCGCTTTGCCGGCTGTTTGAACAGCTCGGCTATACGATTGCCTTGCCAGATGTGACCGCAATGCTTGCGCACAGCGAGGCTAATGGTTCACGTGTGCTGGTGGCCGAAACCGCCGGGAAGCCTTGTGGCGCAATAGTGCTGCACGTTATTCAGCCGCTGCATGAAACCGGAAAATGGGGGCTCATTTCCGCGCTGATAGTTGATGAAACATTACGCGGCGCGGGAACTGGCGCGAGGCTGCTTGAAGCCGCGCACGACGAGGCGCGCGCGCAGGGCTGCACGCAGATTGAGCTTTCGAGTAGTGAAAGCCGCGTTCGCGCGCATCACTTTTACGACGCGCAGGGTTATCGCGAAGTCCGTAAGCGGTTTGTGAAGCGCCCGGTATAAACACCAATTCCGCTACCTCTTAACATTCACATCCCTTTACCCTTTAGCGGTTTTGTTGGTTAAATCAGCGTTATGAATCGGTTAACATTCTGAACAGACATCACACCCGCATAACGCTGAGAACCCATGAAACGACTGTTAACCTTGTTTGCGCTCGCGTGCGCGCTGTTTATCCAGTGCGCGCGGGCGGATATCGCGCCGGTGGCGCTCACTGATGTCCATTTTGTGACAACCGAGGCGGGGAAACTGCGCCTTGAAGGGATGGTCAAAAACCTTACCGACAGTTCCTTACGGCAGGTTTACGTGGCGTTTAATCTCCTGCGTAACGGCATGGTGGTGGGTTATACCACCGCCATCACCTTCAACCTCGCGCCGGATGATACCTGGCATTTTGAAGCGCCATGCCGCACGCGCATATTCAAACCCGATCACTTTCGGCTGGCTGAGCTTTCGGCGATCCCCTGACGCAGTGCGCGAAAATACTCTACCTTTTAAGAGATAACGACTGAAAGGAGGATGTATGTCACTGTCTATCGACAAAAAACAGCAGCCGGGCGGGGCGTATGAATATACCGCCACCTGTCGCGAGGAAAATTACCACTTTGTCATTACCGGCAAAGGCGAAACGGCGACCGAGGCAGATACCAATCTGCTTGATAACCTGAAAGAGATGCAGCAGCGGCTCGATGAAGTCGCGCAAACCGGCAAACTTTCTGCATAAACCTTCCGCAATCCACGCCTGCCGGGGTGTCTGGCAGGCAAAAATTCTGTACCATTATATAACAAACTGAAAACAATAATTTTTGTCCTTTAAGGAAGTTCTATGGCAATCACCCGACGTGATTTTCTTAATGGCGTCGCCATCACCGTGGCCGCCGGAATGACGCCGTGGCAAATTCTGCGCGCCTCGCCACAGACGGCAGCGCAGTCGCTCTATTATCCGCCGACCCTTACGGGGCTTCGCGGTAACCATCCGGGCTCGTTCGAACAGGCGCACGCGCTGGGGCGTGAAGGTAAGCACTTCGACCCGGCCAGCGTTCCGGTGGAGGAGGAGTACGATCTGGTGATTGTCGGCGCGGGCATCAGTGGCCTTGCCGCGGCCTGTTTCTGGCAGGAGATGCGCGGCAAGCAGCAGCGCATTCTGCTGCTCGATAACCATGACGACTTCGGCGGACATGCCAAGCGCAACGAATTTCACGTCGACGGGAAAACCGTGCTCGGCTACGGCGGCAGCGAATCTTTCCAGTCGCCTGCGAATAACTTCAGCGAAACCGCGATGGGGCTTTTGAAAACGCTGAACGTCAGCATTGAGCGCATGGCGAAAAGCTTCGATCAAACCTTCTACCCGGATCTCAACTTAAGCCGCGGCGTCTATTTCGATAAAACCAATTTTGGCGTCGATAAAATCGTCAGCGGCGATCCGGGGCGCGCGGTGGCGGACGATATTCCGCCCGATCGCATGAACGCCCGCGACATTCGCGCCTTTATTAACGATTTCCCGCTGCCGCAGGCGGACCGCGACGCGCTCATCGCGCTGCACACTGAGAAAAAAGATTATCTCGCCGGGATGCGCGTTGAGGAAAAAGTCGCGTGGCTCGATTCCCACAGCTACAGTCAGTTCCTGCGTGAAAAGGTGGGGCTCAGCGACAGCGCCATCCGCTATTTCCAGCAGCGCACCAACGATTTTCAGGCGATTGGCATCGACGGCACGTCGGCGAGCGACGCGCGTATCTGCGCGCTGCCGGGGCTTGATGGTATGGATCTGCCGCCGCTTGACGCTGAATCGCTGGCGGATCTCGAAGAGCCGTATATTTACCACTTCCCGGACGGCAACGCCGGGCTGGCGCGCCTGATGGTGCGGCATCTTATTCCGGCTGTGGCACCGGGTAACAGCATGGACGATATCGTGCTGGCGACCTTCGACTACAGCCAGCTGGATAAACCGGCGCATCCGGTGCGTCTGCGCCTTAACAGCACCGGCGTACATGCCGCCAATGTGGCGGGCGGCGTGGAAGTGACGTACCTGCGCGACGGTAAACTGCACAAGGTAAAAGCCGGGCAGACCGTAATGGCGGGCTACAACATGATGATCCCGTATCTGGTGCCGGAAATTCCGCATGACCAGCAGGAGGCGCTGAAGCAGAACGTCAAAGCGCCGCTGGTCTACAGCAAAGTGGTCATTCGCAACTGGCAGCCGTTTATGAAGCTCGGCGTACATGAAATCTACTCGCCCGCGGCACCTTACAGCCGGGTTAAGCTCGATTATCCGGTGGATATGGGCGGCTATCAGCACCCACGCGATCCGAACGCGCCCATCGGTCTGCACATGGTTTACGTGCCGACGTTTCCCGGCAGCGGGCTCAGCGCCCGCGAACAGTTCCGCAAAGGGCGCGCGTTTCTGCTAGGTACGCCGTTCGAGGTGCATGAGAAGATGATCCGCGACCAGCTCCAGGGCATGTTTGGCGCGGCCGGATTTGACCACGAGCGGGATATCGCGGCGATCACGGTTAACCGCTGGTCCCACGGCTACTCCTACTTTTTCAGTGGCCTGTTTGACGACGAAGAGGGCTCGCAGAAAATCATTGAAAAAGCCCGCCAGCCGGTCGGGCGCATCACCATCGCCAACTCAGACGCCGACTGGAGCCCGTATGCCAACTCGGCCATCGATCAGGGCTACCGCGCGGTGAAAGAGCTGCACGAGATGGCGAAGGAGGGCGCATGAAACGTATTACGTTACTGGCGTTAAGCCTGTGGGCGGCGCACGCGGGCGCGCAGGAGATGTCGCGCGGCGAATATGTGGCGCGCGCGGGCGACTGCATGGCCTGCCATACGGCCGCGGACGGCGCGCCGCTCGCGGGCGGGCTGAAATTCGCCACACCGCTTGGCGATATTTACTCCACCAACATCACGCCGGATAACACTCACGGAATCGGCAGCTACAGCTACGACGAGTTCGCTCGCGCCATGCGCGAAGGTATCGCGAAAGATGGCCATCATCTCTACCCGGCGATGCCGTATCCGTCCTATGCGAAAATGAGCGATGACGACCTGCGCGCGCTCTATGACTATCTGATGAAAGAGGTCAAACCGCAGGCCACCGCCAACCGCGAGAGCGACATTCCGTGGCCGCTCTCGATACGCTGGCCGCTTGGCATCTGGAACAGCCTGTTTGTGGACGATAAACCGTTTACGCCGCGCGCGGATAAAAGCGCGGCCTGGAACCGCGGCGCGTATCTGGTGCAAGGGCCGGGCCACTGCGGCGCATGCCATACGCCGCGCGGCGTGGGGATGCAGGAGAAAGCCTTTGACGAGCGCGACGAGCAGTTCCTCGCGGGCGAGGCGCTGAACGGCTGGTACGCGCCGTCGCTGCGCGGGCTGAAAATGTCCGAAGAGGATCTCGCCGTGCTGCTGCGCGACGGGCGCAGCAAGCACGCGGCGCTCAGCGGGCCAATGGATGAGGTCGTCACCAACAGCACGCAGTACCTGATCGATGACGACAACCGCGCCATCGCGGCTTATCTCTTAAGCCTGCCGGGCAGCGAGCCGGTGAAGCGTGATGCGCCGACGGTGGCGAAAGCGGAAATGGAGAACGGTCATCGGCTCTATGCCCGCTACTGCGCTACCTGTCATGCCAGCAACGGCGAAGGGGCGGAATACGCCGTTCCGGCGCTGAAAGACAATCTCACCGTCAACGCCGATAACCCGCTGACGCTGCTGCGTGTGGTGCTGGAGGGCGGCAAAACGGCGGTGACGCAAAACCATCTGCCGTACAGCATGCCAGGCTACGGCTGGGCGCTTAGCGACCAGGACGCGGCGGATGTGACTAACTACATTCGCGGCAGTTTCGGCAACCATGCCGCACCCGTCACGCCTGCGCAGGTGAAAGACGCCCGCGAGCAACAGCACCACGAGTAACCGATACGGCGCCGCTGGCTCAGGCGGCGCCGTTTTCCTCCTTTTCATCTTTTTCCCCGCCCGTTTTTCTGAAACTTTCCGCTACGCGCCGTCCAGTTTTTTCCCGTTGATACTCATCAAGCTTTCCCGTTAAGGGGCTTTGCAGAATACGCCCTTTTTATGAGGGAACAGAATGGAACCATTAACCCCAAAGGATGAACCGGACGAAAGCGGGCTGTCGCGCCGCGACTTTCTGCGCGCCACGTCGGCGCTCGCGGCCGCGCCGCTTTTTGTGCAGGCCGGCGTGGCGAAAGCACAAACGCCCGCGGCAGAGGTACAGGAAACGGAAACCGTCGTGCCCACCTGCAGCACCTTTGACTGCGGCGGCAAATGCGATATCCGCGCGCACGTTAAAGAAGGCGTAGTGACGCGCATCTCCACCTGCCCGGATAACGAAGTGGATCCTGATATGCCGCTGATGCGCGCCTGCGTGCGCGGGCGCGGTTATCGTCAGTTTGTTTACCATCCGGACCGGTTGAAATACCCGATGAAGCGCGTCGGCAAACGCGGCGAAGGGAAATTCGAGCGTATCAGTTGGGATGAGGCGACGACGCTTATCGCCGATAACCTGCGGCGTATCACCGCGAAATACGGCCCGGCGTCGCGCTTTATGCACACCGATACGGCGGTCTCCGGCGGCGCGTTCTCCGGCGACAAAATGGCGCGGCGTTTACTGAACCTGACCGGCGGTTATCTGGAGTCCTATCACTCAGTGAGTATGGGAAACACCGCCGCCGCCACGCCCTATACCTACGGCACCGCCGCCAGCGGCAGCTCGCTTAATACACTCAAAGACACAAAGCTTGTGATCCTCTGGGGCCATAACCCGAACGAAACCGTTTTTGGTCACACTAACCACTACTTTCAGCAGATGAAGCGCAACGGTACGCGGTTTATCGTGGTCGATCCGCGCTACTCCGATACCGTGGCGTCGCTCGCCGAACAGTGGGTGCCGCTGCTGCCCACCACCGATAACGCGCTGATGGACGCGATGATGTACGTCATCATCAGCGAGAACCTGCACGACAGCGCGTTTATCGCGCGTCACGCCATCGGTTTTGATGAAAATACGATGCCGGAAGGCGTACCGGCGGGCGAATCGCTGATGGCGTATCTCTTTGGTGAAAAAGATGGCGTGAAAAAAACGCCGGAGTGGGCGGAGCGCATCACCCATGTGCCCGCGCAGACCATCCGCCAGCTCGCCCGCGACTACGCCACCACCAGACCGGCGGCGCTGATCCAGGGCTGGGGACCGCAGCGCCATATCTGCGGCGAGCGCACCGCGCGCGGCTCCACGCTGCTCGCCACCATCACCGGCAATGTCGGCGTGAAGGGCGGCTGGGCGGCAGGCTACGGCGGCATCGGCAACCGGTTGTTCTGTGCCGATCCCTACAGCGTGCCGAACCCGGTGGCGGAAAAAATCTCCATCATGAACTGGGTGCAGGCCTGCGACGACGCGGCGAAAGTCACGCCGGAAAACGGCTTAACAGGCGCTGAAACGCTCACCAGCAACATCAAATTCATCTTTAATCTTGCGGGCAACTATCTGGCGAACCAGAACCCGGACATCAACCAGACCGTGAAAGTGCTGGAAGATGAAAGCAAGGTCGAGTTTATCGTGGTAAGCGATCTCTTCCTTACGCCAAGCGCCCGCTACGCCGATCTGCTGCTGCCCGAAACCAGCTTTATGGAGCGCTGGAACATCGGCGAAACCTGGGGCACTGGCAACTATCTGCTGCTGTCGCAAAAGCTGGTGGAGCCGGAGTTTGAGCGCCGCTCGGACTACGACTGGCTGCGCGAGGTCGCGCGCAAGCTCGGCATCGAGGCGCGTTTTAGCGAAGGGCGCAGCGAAAAAGCGTGGGTGGAACATATCTGGGAGAAAACCCGCGAGGCGCTGGCGGATCACGACCTGCCGGATTTCGCCGGGCTTTGCAAAAAACCGCACGTCTACCTGAAATCGCCGCCGTATGTCGCGTTTGAAGAGAACATTCTCGACCCGGACAACCATCCGTTCCCGACACCCTCGGGCAAAATCGAAATCTTCTCAAAACGGCTCTGGGAGATGAATCACCCGGAGATCCCGGCGCTGTCGCACTATGTGCCCGCGAAAGAAGGGCCACAAGACGCGCTGCGAGACAAATACCCGCTACAGCTCATCACGTGGAAGGGGAAAAACCGCGCCAATTCGACGCAATACGCCAACCCGTGGCTGCAGGAGGTACAGCGCCAGCAGCTCTGGATCAACCCGCAGGACGCCCGCGCGCGCGGCATTCAGCAGGGCGATCTGGTGCGGATTTATAACGATCGCGGCGTGGTACGCATTCCCGCCGACGTGACGCCGCGCATTATTCCCGGCGTGGTGGCGATGCAGGCAGGCGCCTGGTGGCAGCCGGACGCGGAAGGCGTCGATAACGGCGGCTGCCCGAATGTGCTCACCAGCGCGCGTATCACTCCGCTTGCCAAAGGCAATGCCCATCAAACCCTGCTCGTTGAGGTAACCAGACATGAGCCAGTTTAAGGATTATCCCCCGGTCAGCGGCGAGCAGCTGGGCTTTTTTATCGATTCGTCGCGCTGCTCCGGCTGTAAAGCGTGCCAGGTGGCGTGCAAAGACAAAAATAATCTCGAACCGGGGCGGCGCTTTCGGCGCGTCTATGAAGTTCATGGCGGCGGCTTCACGCCGACCGGCGCAGGCGGACTGATGCAAAACGTCTTCGCTTATACCTTATCGATTTCGTGCAACCACTGCGCCGATCCCATCTGCACGCGCAACTGCCCGACGACCGCCATGCACAAGCGCGACGGCGACGGCATCGTGCGCGTAAACACCGACAAATGTGTCGGCTGCGGTTACTGCGCCTGGTCGTGCCCTTACGGCGCGCCGCAGCGTAATACGCAGACCGGGCAGATGTCGAAATGCGATTTCTGCGTCGATCGACTGGCGCAGGGCGAGCCGCCGGTGTGCGTCGCCACGTGCCCGCTCGGGGCGATTCAGTTCGGCCCGATTAGCGCGCTGCGCGAACGCTTCGGCGCGCTCTGTGACGTCAACGGGCTGCCGCCGTCATCTGTCACCAGACCCAATCTGGTCATTAAGCCGCATCAGGGCGCACAGCAGGAGGAACAGCACGATGCATGAGTTTCCGTTAGTGATTTTTACGCTGTTCATGCAGGGTGCAGTGGGCTTTACGCTGATGCTCTGCTTCACCGCCGGGCAGATGCCGCGCGCGGGGCGACACACGCTCGCGACGCTGCCTGCGCTGGTTTGTACAGGCATCGCCGCGGCGCTTGGTTTACTCGCCTCGACGCTGCATCTGGGTTATCCGCTGAACGCCTTTAATGCGCTGCGCCACCTTTCCAGCTCCTGGCTCAGCCGGGAGATTGCGCTGGCGGGCGTGTTTATGGCGCTGATTGCTGTCAGTATTTTGCTTTTGATGATGAAGCGCGCAACACCGTGGCCGCTGCTGTGGCTGACAGCCCTGGCGGGGCTTGCAGATATGTTCGCTATGGCGTCCATCTACTGCCACGCGTCGGTCGTGACCTGGCAGCACGTTAACACCTGGGCCATGTTCCTGGGTTCGGTCGTGCTTATCGGCGCGTCGGTGCTACAACTTCGCCTCGCGTTGCGTCCGGCCTTTAACGCAAAGGCAGAACTCGCGGCAAGCCGTCGCCTTTCGCTGCTGGCCCTGGCGGTGGTATTGATCCGGCTTCTCATTCAGCCTGCGTACTATCACTTTTTAGCGCAAACGGTAGTGCCGGTGACCTTTCCGCTACAGCCGCTTTCGGCCTTTAACGCCTGCGCCGGGCTGCGTCTTACGGGCTGGTGCTGCTCTGCCGCAGGGGCGATGCTGCTGATGACCGGGCTGACGCGCCCGCACGGCTCGCGCTCGTCGCAAATGACGGGCAGTGCGTTGATTCTTCTTGGCGAATTGCTGCTGCGCCTCGCGTTTTTCACCATCGACGCCTGATGCGTCTCTTCAACACCATAGC
Organism: Cronobacter sp. 153480017-3; assembly: GCF_053627815.1. Classification (NCBI taxonomy): domain Bacteria; kingdom Pseudomonadati; phylum Pseudomonadota; class Gammaproteobacteria; order Enterobacterales; family Enterobacteriaceae; genus Cronobacter; species Cronobacter sp. 153480017-3. The sequence goes on from NZ_JBSEYN010000001.1 coordinate 75,408, forward strand.
GCCCGCACAACCCTGTGTGGGCGCGCGCTGCGCCAGAAAACGGCTGGCCAAAAGCCGCTGCGATGTTTGCGTAAAACGCTGCCCGACGGGCGCGCTGAGCATCCACCATCATGAGGTGATTCTCGCGCCGGAGCACTGCACCGGCTGTGGGATCTGCCTGTTTGTCTGCCCGGCGGACGCGCTGGAGGATCTCGTACCGCTGGCGCGAATTCACCGCGAGGGCGTGCTGCTCGGGCCGTTTACCCAGCCTGTCGCGGCAGAGGAGTTGATGCTCTTGCACACGCTGTACCGCATTCGCGCGGTCGCGGTGGATCTCACGCGTGACACGCTCTGGCTGCGGCCACTGGCTGAACTTAACCTGTGGCTGAAAAAGCGCGGCGAGCCGGGCTGGCAGTGTGTTGCGGTTTCACCGGCGGCAGGTGAGGCCAAGCGCCGTCTGCTGCGCCCGGACGGTGAACGCGCACGCGTAGCGCACGACGTTGCCACCCGGCGTGCGGCGGGGGCGTTTTTATCCGCATACGCCGTCATGCTGGATACCACGCGCTGCCTACTATGCGGTGCCTGTGGCCGGGCATGCGCCAGCGGCGCGATATGCTTTGGCGAACAGGATTTCACGCTCAATACAGGACGTTGCGATGGCTGTGGCGACTGCGCGGCGGTGTGCCCGGTTGATGCTATAACGATAACGGAGGGCGACGCCGGGCCGCTGATCCGCCGGGCGTTGCATCACGCCCGCTGCGAGCGCTGCGGCGAGCCGTGGCGCGCCTGGCATCCGGGCGAGAAAGTGTGCCCGGTTTGTCAGCGTCACGGCTTCAGCATGCGCGGCGGTTAACGCGGTGACTCGCTGAATCCACAGGAGAAAAGGACGCTGTCATTAATCTGTCACGCCTGCGTCTTATAACAGTGCCACCCCGACTCTGGATCTGAGAACCATGAAATTCAAACCGCTTACGCTCGCTTTCGCCGCGCTTTTTCCGCTCTGTTCCCTTGCCGCCGCGCCGCAGGTGGAACGCTATGTCGTGACGTTTCCGCAGGAAGATCACGTGGTCTATTCCGGCAACTACGCCAGTGCGTTTCCCAATGGTCTGCCGGTAGGCGTGGGCTCCGGCCTGCTGTTTTTACGCAAAGAGGGCGATGACCTGATTTTCGCGACCGTCACCGACCGCGGCCCCAACGCCGACTCGCCGAAAATGGGCAAGCAGGAGTCGAAAATCTTCGCAAGCCCGGAGTACACGCCGCTGATGATGACCATTCGCGTCAGTAAAGACCAGGCGCAGGCGAGCGATCCGATGCCGCTGCATGACGATAAAGGCAATATCAGCGGTCTGCCGCTGCCCGCCGGGCTCATCGGCGCCACCAACGAGCTGGCGCTTAACGACGCGCTGCAAACGCTCACCGGTGATAAACGCGGGCTGGATACCGAAGGGATCACGCCAGACGGCAAGGGCGGCTACTGGCTGTGTGACGAATATGGTCCGTTTATTATTCATGTTGACGCCAGCGGCGCGATCCTCGCTAAACAGGGCCCGCAGGCGGGCAAGGGCGAAGAAGGCGTGGCCGGCGGACTGCCAAATATCATTAAGTGGCGTCAGCCTAACCGCGGCTTTGAAGGGCTGACCCGGATGCCGGACGGGCGCATTATCGCGGCGGTACAGAGCACGCTGGATATCGACGGCAAAACCAAAAACACCGCGCGCTTTACGCGGCTGGTGAGTTTTGACCCGGCTACCGGCAAAACCGCGATGTATGGTTATCCGATCGACATCGACGTCTATAAAAAAGCCAAAGACGCCAAAATCGGCGATATCGTGGCGCTGGACGACCACCGCATTTTGCTTATCGAACAGGGCGGCGATAAGAACAAAACCATGCGCAACCGTGTTTATGTAGTTGATCTCAGTAACGCCACCGATCTGAGCACGCTGGATAAGACCGAGCCGCCGGAATTCGACGATGCGGAAAAACTCAACGCGCGCGGTGTGCAGCTCGCCACAAAACAGCTGGCGGTCGATTTGCGGGAACTGGGCTGGCAGCAGGAAAAAGCGGAAGGGCTGGCGCTTATCGACCCGCAAACCCTCGCGGTCATCAATGATAACGACTTTGGTTTACAGTCAGAGCTGCTGGAGCCGCAGGGCGATAAAAAAGAGATGGATGACTACAACGTGGACGGGCAGGGGCATCTGACGCTGGACGGCAAGCCGGTTGCCAGCAAAATCGGCATTAAGCCGCTGGAAAAACCCGCCTCGCAGAATGAACTGTGGGTGATAAAGCTCGATAAGCCGCTGTAAAGGCAATAAAAAAGGGCAGGCCGACACCTGCCCTGACTCGTTTTACAACCGTTAGCTCAGTTTAAATACCGCGACCGCCTGATTGAGCAGCTGTGACTGTTCTTTCAGCGAGTGGGCGGCGGCAGAGGCTTCTTCCACCAGCGCGGCGTTCTGCTGGGTAACGGAATCCATCTGCGCGACGGCCTGGTTAATCTGCTCAATTCCACGGCTCTGCTCGCCGGTGGAGAGCGCGATTTCTGACATCAGCTCAGAGACCTGTTTAATCGAGCCGATAATGCGCTTCATGCTCTCGCCCGCGCGCGCCACGCGGTCACTGCCCAGCACCACCTGCTCGCCGGACTGCTCGATAAGCTCTTTGATCTCCTTCGCAGCCACCGACGAGCGCTGCGCCAGATTACGCACTTCGCTTGCCACCACCGCAAAACCTCGACCCTGCTCACCCGCACGGGCGGCTTCCACCGCGGCGTTGAGCGCCAGGATGTTAGTCTGGAAGGCGATATCTTCGATAATGCCGATAATGTTGTCGATCTTGCTGGAGCTGGATTCGATCTCCTGCATGGAGACGACGACTTCTTCGACAATCGCGTTGCCTTCCTGGGCGGCGCTGCGCATATTGCCCGCGAGCTTATTCGCCTCGGCGGTGTTTTCCGAGGTGTGTTTCACGGTCGAGGTCAGCTGTTCCATGCTGGCGGCAGTTTCGCCGAGCGACGCGGCCTGCTCTTCGGTACGCGCCGAGAGATCGACGTTACCGGCGGCGATCTCTTCCGCGGCGTGGGCCACGCTCTGGCTGGAGTCGCGCACCTGGGCGATGATATTGACCAGCGACAGACGCATCTGCTCAAGCGAGCCGAGCATCTCGCCAATCTCATCTTTCGAGCCGGAGAGCACCGGCGTGTGCAGCTCGCCTTCCGCCATCTGCTGGCAGTGGCGACGCGCGGCATCCAGCGGCGACAGTACGCGGCGTTTCAGCAGAATAAACATCGCGCCAATCAGCAGCGTAAACAGCAGGGCGAACACCGCGATGGTAACGATGCTGTTTACAAAGCGCTCCTGCGCCTCCTGGTTCAGACGCTGGGCATATTTCTCACGAAACGCCAGCAGCTGATCGAGCGTAATTTCAAACTGACGATCCAGTTGCGGAATTGTGGTGCTTACGAGCTGGTTAAACCGCGCGGTATCGTTGCGACTCGCCGCATCCATCAGCGGACGCAGGCCGTCATCAACATACGCCTGCCAGGCCTGACGGTACGGGGCCGCCAGCGCTTCTTCGCCTTCAACCGCAGGGGCTGCTTTGTAGTTATTGAACGCCGCGATGGCTTTTTGCATCACCTCATTGGCGGTTTCAAGCGACGCCTGCGTTTTCTGGGTATCGCCAAGAGAGGCGTTAATCATCGCCTCCATCAGGCGCACGCGCAGCGTACGGCTATGGTTAATCGGATCAATCACCGAAAGCACCACGCGAATTTCTTTATTCACGTTATCCAGCGACTGGTTACTGCGCGTGAGCGACCAGAGGTTAGAGACGGTACTGACGAGAAAGATGAAAAGTAACAGACTGAAAACGAGAAATGAAAAACGCCTTACTGACATGTTGTTCCCTTGCGTGAGGTTGTAACACAGCGACCCGGTCACTCAAAAAGAGGAGTGCCACCAGACGGTTATCGGAATGTCAGCCAAAAAATTTAGGTTAAATGGGTTTTTCCCAACAAAACAAAGGGTTATATCTATATCAGGTACAATAAGCGAGGCTTATGTTTCGCCAGGCTATGCTTAACGCTGGCATCAGCGATTCGCGCACGTGCGCCATAGGAGTGAGATTGAAAACGCTACAGGGGCCATCTCTTTTTCTTTCGCAATTTATCAGCGACCGTCCGCCGTTTAACCAGCTCGATACGCTGGCGGCCTGGGCTGCCGGGCTCGGTTATAAAGCGGTGCAGCTGCCAACGCATCTGCCGCATATTTTTGATCTGGCCAAAGCGGCGGAAAGCCTGGATTACTGCGCGCAGGTGCGCGAGACGCTCGGCAATATGGGCCTGCAAATCAGCGAGCTGTCGACGCATTTCCAGGGACAACTGGTGGCGGTACACCCGGCGTATGACCAGGCGTTTGCCGGTTTCGCACCCGAGGCGGTGCGCCACGATCCGGTTGCGCGCCAGCAGTGGGCGGTCAGCACGCTGAAGCTTGCGGCGCGCGCCTCGCAAAATCTGAATCTCACGGCGCATGCCACCTTTTCCGGTTCGCTCGCCTGGCCGTTTTTCTATCCGTGGCCGCCGCACAATCCGCTGCTGGTGGAAGAGGCGTTTAACGAGCTGGCCAGCCGCTGGCTGCCGATTCTTAACCGTTTTGACGAGGCTGGCGTGGATCTCTGCTTTGAGTTGCACCCCGGTGAAGATTTGCATGATGGCGTGACGTTCGGACGTTTTCTGGAACTTACCGGCCACCACCCGCGCTGCCATATCCTCTACGATCCGAGCCATATGCTGCTTCAGCACATGGATTATCTCGGGTTTATCGATCGCTGGCATTCGCGCATCCGGGCGTTTCACGTGAAAGACGCCGAGTTCAGGCCGTCAGCGGACAGCGGCGTTTATGGCGGCTATCAGCCCTGGATAGACCGGCCAGGCCGTTTCCGCTCGCCGGGCGACGGGCAGATAGATTTCAGGGCTATTTTCAGTAAGCTTGCGCGTTATGACTATCCCGGCTGGGCGACGCTTGAGTGGGAGTGCTGCCTTAAAGACGGCGAAACCGGCGCGCGGGAAGGGGCCAAATTTATCGCTGAACATATCATCAAAGTGTCTTCGCAAAACTTTGAGAATTACGCGCCGGGAAGCCATGAGCGGGAGGCGGTGCGCGGGATGCTCGGTTTGGAACCTCAATAAAAACGCCGGGCGGTCGCGCCCGGCGTTACTCTCTGAGAAAGCGTTGATCAGTCAAATACGTTGTTGATAACGGCGGTCACCAGCGCCGTACTCAGCGCAATCAGCACCAGATCGTCGCCGACCATTTTCCACTCATAACCCGGATAATACGGCAGTTCGTTCAGCATGCTGGTCGGCACCGATTTTTTCGCGATGCCCGGCGGCAGCGGCTTACCGCGTGCGAGATTTTTCGCGATACCTGGCGGCAGCGACTCATAGCCGGTGAGGCCGGAATTCACAGCGAGGCTGCGCGCGCGGCTGTAACTGATATCCGCCTCAACGTGGTCGGGTTTACCGTAGTTTTTACGGCCCGACGCGTTGCCGCTGTCATTCTGGTCGTGGGCGCCATGATGACCATTGTTGCCGTGATTGCCGCTGTTACCATGACCGTTACCATTTCCGTGGCCGTTCCCGTTGCCGGGATTCGCCAGCGCAGGCGTGGCGCACACCGTAAACGCTGCCAGCAGAAGCGCCAGCGCACTTAAACGTTTCGTTTTCATAACCCTTCCTCATTCAGGTGGTGCAGCGTTATTTCAGCACAACGGCAACAAAAATCGATGGCGCTTTTTCCTGGATTTCACACTTCGGAAGATGTCTCGCAAAATTGTAACGCCGGTTTGCCTGCGCCCGTTTGTAGCGGCAATATGCCTGTACAAATAAACAGTAAAACAGAGCGCGAAAGCGTCGCAGAAACGAACAGCGTTTCGGGTACAACTTATTAAAAGTGTGCAGCGCGTTTAGCACAGTGCAACAGAGAATCGCAGGATAGAAACGCCGGTGCGGGTGCACCGGCGGGAGGCGTTAACGCAGGCCGATGATTTTCGCCAGCGCCTGACGGTCGGCGGGTTTGATATCGAGCGGATGTTCGTAGCCGATATTTTCAATCGCGCGGGTGTAAAGCGCGACCAGCCAGTCGTAGACATAACGCGTGGCGGCATGAACCGGTTTTTCGCCAAGCCGCGTCAGACGCTTATCCTGCGCAACGGCAGAGGCGAACAGGCGCTCGTTCGGATTAACGCGGCTCGCCGGGCGCTCGGCCTGCGGCACACGCTCAAAGCCCAGCCAGCTTACGAAGTTGCCAAGCTCAGCGCGTAATTGTGCCCCGGAAAGCCCTTCATGCGCCGCCAGCGTTTCCAGACGCGCCGCGAGATGCAGCCTATAGCTCGCGATAATCAGCGTATCGCCGAGCCAGTGCAGCGTCGCGACGTCAATGCCGAGCTGTGCGGCGTGTTCCTCGCTCTGCATCCACTGGCGAACGTGGTTCACCCACAGGCGATGTGCGCGACGGGCGAGCGACGCGCCGGAGGCGGTATCAACCGGACGCACGGAAGTGGATTCGCCGAAAAGATCGATCTCGGCGCTGAACAGCCCCTGTGGCGTCTCTTCGTGGCGCTCTTCGGTTTCACACAGCGCCTGCAATGCGGCCGGGTCAGGCAGCAGCGCCTGGAGCAGATCGCCGTGGCGCGCGGCCTGGCGCTGCAACGTGCGTACGCCGTTTTCCGCCGTGGCGCGAAGCGTCGCCGCGTCATTGGTCAGCGGGGCCAGATAACGGCTGAACAGCAGCGCGGGCTGCTCCTGTGCCTGCTCGATGAGTAACGCAAGACGACGCTCGCGGCTGCTCTGGCTCAGCGCCTGCGAGAGCCATTCGGTCAGACGTTGCAGGTTACGCCCGTCGAGCGCCTGCAATGTACCCCAGGTGTGGCCCGGCTTGCCGAGTAAGCGCTGAACGCCTTCGTCAAGATGCTGGCCGTCAAGGAAGCGGGCGTCATGCGGCGTAATGGCCCACACGAGCCCCGGCAGCGCGTCCGGAGAGGCCGGTTGCGAGGTGTTCACCCAGCGCAGCAGCGCGCGCGCGACCGGCGCGATATCAGCACGGCGCTGTACGGCGTTACACACCATCAGCACGTCCGGCTGCTGGTGCTGACGATAATAGTCGAGCAGAAACGCGATCTTACTGGCGTTCAGGCTGTCGTTCTGGTCAAACGTCGCGCCGGGAATATCCAGCAAATCGACGCCTTCCGGTACAGAAGGTGTAGCGAGCGGCAACGTCAGTTCGGCGCACAGCAGCGTCAGCGTCGTAAGCGGGAGGCTGACCATACCCTGTAATTGCTGCTGTTCGAGGGCGCGTACCAGGACCTCATCCGGCAGCGCGTCTTCACCGGAGCCCGCAGGGAGCAGAAAGCCTTCCACCGGGAGCGAAAAGTTATCGACGAGCAGGCTCAGCGGCGCGGCCACTTCGCGGGCATGGCCGAGCAGCAACAGGCCTTCGGAAAGGTTGATGAACTGCTGCGTCAGCTCTGCGATATCGCCCCACAGCAGCGCGTACAGCCGCACGCGTTCTGGGAGATTCAGCGCCGGCAGCAGCTCTGCGAGCTGATGCCACGCGTCGTCGCTCAGCGTGCGCTGGCGCGCGGGTGTCAGTTCACGCCAGCGGGCGGCGAGCGTCATGACGTCTGGCGCGCTGATGGCCGGGTGGCTCTGCGGCTGGCCGAGGCTTTGCAACTGGGCTAAACGCTGGCGCAGTTCCTCTTCGCTGACGGCGCGCGACTGACCGCTGGTCTGGTAGTGCGCGAGGAAAATCTGCACCAGTTCCGCTTCGCTGAAAAGGCGCAGGCGCAGCGGAAACTCCTCCGGAAGCGTTGGCGGCGTGCGGGTAAAGCGCACCGCCATCGCGGTCGCGCTGTGACCGGGGTTGATATGGGTCAGCCAGTCGAGGTGCTTATCGCCAGGTGCCACGGACACCTGGCCCTGCGAACCGTTGGCAAGCGTCGCCAGCAGGTGCGCTTTGCCCGCCTGGGAATGACCATAAAGGCCGAGCGTGCGCGGCTCACTGGCGAGCGCGTTAAGCGTCTGTGCGCTGGCGCGCAGCGCGTTCAGACGCGCCAGCAACGGGCCTGCGTCCTCATCCAGCAGCGGCGCGTGCGCGCGGGTGGTTTCGACCCACCGGGTCAGGGCGACAGGCGTAGTGAGTGTCTGGTTAATGAGGGTAGAGACTGTCATTTCAGATAAACGCTCCCGCTGTCGATCCAGTAATGGCTGCCGGAACTGCGACGGTCAGCCAGCGTATTCAGTTTAAAAGTGACCTGCTCCGGCGGCACGCGGGTGCCGTCTGAGAGCCAGGCTTCGCTGAGCATAAAGCCTTCCGGTGCTTCATGCTTGCTGCCACCGGTCAGTTGCAGACGCACGTTCAGTACGCCGTCGCCGGCAATGGCTTTTGCGAGCTCTGGTGAGTTGACCGAGAGCGTATAGAGCGGCGTGGCGGGCCAGCGGGCGTTATCGAGCTGGCGGAAGCCGAGCGTCACATTGCCGCGCAGCGGGAAGTGTAAGCGGGCGTCAAGCTTCGCGCCCGGCGCGTCAAGATCGATATCGCGATACCAGACGTTTTCGTCGCGCAGCGTGTTGACGACATTATCCAGCACGCCCAGGTAACGCACGGTGGAATACGCGCCAATATCCGCCGCTTTAAAGTTAAAGCGCGGCAGGCGCAGATCCAGCGCCAGGCTGCAGAGCATCGCGCCTACGGCGGCGGTGGATTTTGGATTGCCCACGCGGCGGTGCTGACTGAAAGGATACCATTCATGCACTTCATAGTTATCGAGCCAGACCATACGGCTGACCGGCACCGGCTGCAGCAGACGGATCAGCGACTGCAGGCCCGGCAGGCAGCCCGGACGACCAGTGATAAGCAGCACGTCACAGCAGTAGTAAGAGATAGCTTCGCACAGCGCCTGAATGGGCGCGCAGATGCTGAACTTTCCGCTATGCAGCGCTTCTTCAAGCTCGCTGAAGCTCACCTGCAGCGGTACGTCCAGCACGTTAAAAGCCGGGCTGCCAGCGGGCAGCGCATGCTCAATCGCCTGGTGGAGATAGTTATGCACGTTGCGGGTCGGCGGCTGTTTCAGCAGTTCGCCGAACGTGGTGTAGAGGCCGCTTTGGGTGTCAGTCGGGTCGCTGTTTTCCCACGCCGAGAGAATGGCGTGGCCGAGTGGCATAAAGAGCTGCAGCGCGGTCTGCTGGCGCAGAATCGCCTGCGTGTCCATACGCCCGGAATCGCCGAACAGCGTGGACATCAGCGTCGCAGCGTCAGCCACGCCCGCTTTTTGCAGATGTTCCTGAAGCGCAGGCAGTACGCAGCGCTGAATGACATCCAGCAGAATGTCATCGCCCGCCACTTTAAAGCCTTCGCGGAACAGCAGCGTCGGGCTGATTTTCACATTGCTGCCAACGCCGTCATCAAGCTGATATTCGGCGATTGCCATATCCGTCGTGCCGCCGCCGATATCAATCGAGGCGACGCGCAGCTGACGGCCCGGCGTCGCGCCTGGCGGCGTTTCGCGGTCCGGGCGGGCGAGGCTTGCGAAAAAGCGCTCGGTCTGCCCGGCGAAATGCACCATCGCTTCGTTATAAAGCCACACCAGCTGGCCGCAGCTCGCTTCATCCCACTCCATCTGGATCTCTGGCACCGGCACGCGGCTCTTGCGCTGACCTTTATCGGCGCTGAAATCGTCATCGTGCGGGTGCCAGCCCAGCGCTTTCCAGACCAGCGCGATGGCCTCCTGCATGCGGCGGCGAAAAATCTCGCGCTCCTGTTTCGGCATCGCCGAAGGGAGCGTCAGAATCAGCTGGCGCAACTGGCGCGGCGAACTGGCGTTGCCCATGCGCAGACGGCTGGCAACGCTGTTAATCTGGCAGACCGCCTGGGCGAGCAGCTCGCACAACATGTGCGTCATCAGAGAGCTGCGGCTGTATTGCGGCGAAAAAACCGGCAGACGCTCTTCCGGCGGCAGCTGCCAGAGCGGCTCGCCGTCGTCGTTCATCAGGTTCATCAGCGGGCCCGCGGTCGCCAGCGGCTCGCGCTGGGTTTTCGGCGTCATCAGGTTAAAGCGCCATTCCTGTGCCGCCGGGGTTTCATCCCACAGATAGCGGCGCGGGCTGGAAATACCGCTGTTGCCCTCGGTGCCAAGACGCTGCATCGCGAGTTTGCGCGCTTCGTCACCGACACGCACGATAGAAGGCCAGACGAACGCCTCGTCGCGCCCGCTCTCCACCGAAAAATGCTGTTTGCCAAAGCGCGCCTCGGCGAAGGCCAGACGGCTGGTGAACATCAGCGCATTCATAAACTGCGGCTCGCTAAGCGATCGTACCTGCAGTTCCATCGTCTGGCGCAGGCCGTCATTCGCTTCAGCGTGATCTTCAATAATCACGCCGCAGGTGTGGGTGTTGCCGACATCCAGGATGAGATCCACCGCCACCGGCTGCGAGCTCAGCGTGCCGGTCACGATTTTCAGCTCAGGCACATTGAGCTGGTTGCCGAGGAGCGACATCAGGTTGAGCCAGTGAGCCTGATATTCAAACACTTTCAGCGCGCGCTGGATCTCCTGCTCGCTGCGGCCTTCATTCGCGCCGACAAACTGGGTGAAGGCTTCACGCAGCCAGCCGTCAACCCAGGTCTGGTCAAGGAAATCAGCCACTTCGTCGTCGCGCCAGGCAAGCGCGAAACGCGTGCCGTTGCGCACGTCATTTTCGACGGGTGCGAGCTGGAAGGTCGCGCCTTCATCGGCCTGAATTTGCGTGTCGAACGCCAGCGTCACGCGGTGCGTGTTGCCTGCGCCGTCCGGCTCGCTGAGTTTGCGGATCTGCACGCGCGCCCAGTTGTCCGGGCCCTGCACAAAGGTACGCGGTGGGTTAAAACGCAGCACCGGCAGCGGCAGCCAGACGCCATCCAGAATGGCGAGCGACTGGCTCAGCGCGACGCTGCTTTCCGGTTTCACCACTTCTGGCTGGCCGCCGTGGCGGGCGGGCAGGGTGAATTTGCCGGAGGTGATATCGTAATCGAGGCGCAGCAGCGGCCCGTTGGCCGTTTTGCGCACAAAGCGCCCGTCGTGAGGCGCTTCAACGGGCGTCAGGCCAAAATCAAGAAATTGCACCCCGCTGTTTTCAATCAGGGTGACGCTCTGTTTGTAATCACACAGGTTTGCCAGCATAAATCAGGCGCTCACTTTCTTCATGGTCAGGGGCAGCACGGTCTTTTCATCATAGCGACCGGTACATTCGGCAACATCGTTCGGGCCAGCTTTACAGGCCACTTCCGGCATCGGGTAGCGGGAGCCGTCGCTGCAGCGGGCTTTACCGCGCGTCTTGATCATCAGCTCGCCGGTCTGGTGCAGGCCCGAGAACAGCTCGGCTTTGCAGACGACGTTATCGCCAAGCGTCACACGGGCGGTGCCTTTGTTGTTTTTCATCTCAACACGCATCGAAGTGGCTTTACCGGTGATCGGGTCCGGGCTGCCGATGCTGAGCCGCCAGGTGCCGTTCAGGAAGCGGGTGGTCCCGGCTTTTACCTGGTTGGCGTCCATGACCAGTGCGTTTTTATCAACCGGCGCGGGTGCAGCGACAGGCTTCTCTTCCACAACCGGCGCAGGCGGAGTGACTTTCGCTTCAGCCAGCGGCAGGGAGGTTGTCGGTGCCACCGGAACGACAGGTGCCGCCGGAGCAGCAGGCGCGTCGACCGATTTCACCGGCGCGGGCGCGATTTCCTGCGCTTTGATCTGCGCGACCGAAACGGTTGGCGCGGCGGTTTCTTTCTGCTGCAACAGATACCAGGTCACAGGTGCGGCCACGGCCCCCATCACGACGGCGGCGGCAAGCGGCCATGTCCAGAGCGGTACGCGCGAGCGGCGGGCTGGCGTTGGCGCTTTTACCGGGGCTGGCGCGGTCTCTTCAGGTGGTGTGGTCGCCTCAGCTTCAGCGGCATAGGCCGCCAGCGCGGCGGCAGACGCGTGTACGGGGGCGGCAGGCGCTGGCGCTACGGGCGCAGGCGAGACAGGCGGCGTTGCCAGCAGCGGCGCGTCCGGCTCGGTCATCATCAACGGCGTGGGTTCCGGCTCCGGCTCTTCCTGCGGCGTCATGATGATTTCCGGCTCAATGGGCTCGGCTTCACGCAGACATTCCAGCACGTCATCGCGCGCGCCCTGGTTCAAATTCACGAAGCCCCAGAAGGTGATAACCGGTTTGCCGTCCACCAGATAGAGGAAATTCGCGCCGGGGAACTGCACGGCTTTGGCAAGCAGCGCACCAAAAAGTTGCTGGGCGGTCTTTTCCGATTCCAGGCAGCGCTTGCTCAGCGCGCGGGCGCTGGAGAGCGCGCTTTCCAGAAAGCGCAGGGCGCGCTCGCGCTCCTCGCGGCTGGCGGACGCCCAGCCCATGACTTTGCCGCTGACCGGCGAATACCAGTCCACGCGGTCGCCCTCTTCATTAAGCTGAGGGATAGCAAGCAACTCCACCAGCGGCTGTTTGCGCAGGCGAAGCGTTTCACGGATTTGCAGTGCCGACTCGAAAACCGCCTGACCGTTTTCGCCGACCGACTGGAAGTCGTCAAGGTCGCCACTGCGCAATAAAATTTTTGCCACGTCATTCTCTCTGCTGGGAAAACTTTTTCACGGCTCTACTTTGAACGATAGACCGGTCAAGCAAAGGGCGAAAGAAACGCGAAAAAGCGTAAATTCTCGGGTCATTGAATCTTAGGAATTTTCTTGACTTAAGCAAAAATTCGCGGTGTTAACGCGACTTAACCGGAGCGTAAATCATTTTTATCTGAAATTGACTGATATTCAGGCGAAAAATGCCGGAAAGGCATAAAGCTACAGTTTTTTGTTATTTGCCACTCAGAGCGTGCTGTGATGAGATGGCTTTCCTCCTGAAAAGTAAAATAAAAGGCGCAAGATGAAGACAGGAAAAACATTGATCGGGCTGCTGTTAAGCGCCCTGTTACCGGCAAGCGCGATCGCGGCGAACAGCGATACCCTGATTTACTGCTCTGAGGCATCACCCGAGTCCTTCAACCCGCAGATCGCGAGTTCAGGGCCGAGCTTTGTGGCAAGCTCTCAGGTGCTCTATAACCGCTTGGTGAATTTCGATCCGAAAACCAATACGCCGGTGCCGTCGCTGGCGACCGAGTGGAAGGTGAGCCCGGACGGCAAAACCTGGACATTCACGCTGCGTCAGGGCGTGAAATTTAACAGCAATAAATTCTTCAAACCGACGCGCGATTTTAACGCCGACGACGTTATCTTCTCGGTGATGCGCCAGAAAGACCCGAATCATCCGTACCACAAGGTGTCACAGGGCAACTACGAATATTTCCAGGATGTGGGGCTTGATAAGCTCATCACAGAGGTGAAAAAGCTCGACGATTACCACGTCCAGTTCACCCTGAGCGAGCCGAATGCCGCGTTCCTGGCCGACTGGGGAATGGATTTCGCCTCTATTCTTTCAGCGGAATACGCTGATGCGATGATGAAAAAAGGCACGCCGGAAAACGTCGATAACTGGCCCATCGGCACCGGTCCGTACGCGCTGCAGCAGTACAAAGTCGATTCGCTTATCCGCTATATCGCCAACCCGAACTACTGGGATGGCGAAGTGCCGACTAAGCATTTAATTTTCTCCATTACTCCGAACGTCGAGACGCGCCTCGCCAAGCTTAAGACGAACGAGTGCCAGATTATTCCGGCCCCCAGCCCGGTACAGTTCGAAGCGATTAAAGCTGATAAAAACCTGACGCTGCACAGCGTTGAGGCGCTGAACGTTGGTTATCTCGCGTTTAACACCGAGAAAAAACCGTTCGATAACGTGCTGGTGCGCCAGGCGCTGAACTACGCCGTCGATAAAAAATCGATCATCAACGCGGTCTTTATGGGCAGCGGTTCGGTGGCGAAATCGCCGATCCCGCCGAATATGCTCGGTTATGATAAGGACCTGAAAACCTACGATTACGATCCCGAAAAAGCGAAAGCGCTGCTGAAACAGGCGGGGCTGGAGAAGGGCTTTGAAGCGACGCTGTGGTCGATGCCGGTGCAGCGCCCGTATAACCCGAACTCGCGTCGCATCGCCGAGATGATCCAGAGCGACTGGGCGAAAGTGGGCGTGAAGGCGAAAATCGTCAGCTATGAGTGGGGTGAATACCTCTCCGGCATTCGTAAAGGCGAGCACGACACCGCGCTGTATGGCTGGATGTCAGACAACGGCGACCCGGATAACTTTGCCGATGTCCTGCTGAGCTGCGACAGCATCCAGAGCGGCTCGAACGCCGCGCGCTGGTGCGATAAGAAATACACTGCGCTTATCGATCAGGCGAAGCGCGTCAGCACGACTGCGGAACGCGCTAAACTGTATGTACAGGCGCAGGAGATCTTCTACCAGCAGGCACCGTGGGTGCCGCTCGCCAATGGCCGCACCTTCTACGCGACCCGCAGTAACGTGACGGGATACAGCGTAAGCCTGATGGGCAGCGACTTCTCGAAAGCGAAAATCAACTAAGCACTGCGCCGCGGCCCCTGCCGCGGCGATGCGTTTAAGGAGGTTTTATGTCACATCGTGATGACATGCAGCGCCGCGTTGACGCGGTGATTGAACAACACGTTATCGCGCCGATGAATGAACTGCTGATTGCGCTCAGCGATGACGCGCAACTCAGCCGTGAGGAGCGTTACGATCTGCAGCAGCAGTTGCGCACCGCGATTGCCCATCATGGCCGTCAGCATAAAGAAGATCGCGAGCGCGAGGCGGCGGAACGCCTGGCGGAGCTGACCCGCGGCGGCACCATTTTATAATTTATAAGGAATTCTCATGCATATTGCTTTTCTCGGTCTTGGCGGCATGGGCCAGCCGATGGCGGAAAATCTGGTTAAAGCGGGCTTTACGGTGACGGTCTGGAACCGCTCGCCTGCGCCCGCAGAGGCATTGCGCGCATCCGGCGCGCAGGTAGCGGCAAGCCCGAAAGATATTCACGGCGCTGATGTGCTCATCACCATTCTGGCGGATGACGCAGTCACAGAAAACGTCGTGGTGGAGCAGGGCGCGCTGGCGTCGCTCGCGCCGGGGGCGCTGTGGATCAACATGGCGACGGTTTCCGTGGCGTTGACTGAAGCGATGGACGCGCTGACCCGCCAGCGGAACATCGGCTATCTCGCCGCCCCGGTGCTCGGGCGCGTGGATGTTGCCGCCGCAGGCAATCTGAATATTCTCGCGGCGGGCGAGCCGCAGTGGCTTGCGAAAGCGCAGCCGATTTTCGACGTGCTGGGCCAGAAAACCTGGACCTTCGGCGACAACCCGGCGCAGGCCGCGGCGGTGAAACTGGCGGCAAACTTTATGCTGGCGAGCGCCATTGAGACCATGGGCGAGGCGTCGGCGCTGGTCGAGGCCTATAACGTTGGCAAAGGCGATTTTCTCGGTATGCTGACCAGCACGCTGTTTTCCGCGCCTGCGTATAAAAACTATGGCGCGATGATTGCCGAAGACCGTTATACGCCCGCAGGGTTCACCATGAAGCTGGGGCTTAAAGATGTGCGTCTCGCGCAGCAGGCGGCCGAGAGTAAAAACGTACCGATGGGAATTGCAGGGGTGCTTCGCGATAACTACCTTGACGCGCTGGCGCACGGTGATGAGCAACTCGACTGGGCGGCGCTGGCGACCGTCAGCGCGCGCCGCAGCGGGCAGAAACCGAAAGCGTAACCTTCAGAACGTGCGCCTGGCGACCAGCCAGGCGCCAATCACCAGCAGCACCGCGCCCGCCACCGGCCCGGCTAGCATACGCAGCGTCAGGCCGCTGGTGCGCGCAATATCAAACAGTAACCCGCCAATCAGCTGGCTTGCGACCAGCACGGCAATCGTCGTGGCCGCACCAAGATGCTGATAGCCGTTAATGCTCGCGAAGACGAAAAACGACCCGAGCAGCCCCGGCAGCAGCGTCCACCAGCGTACGGTGGCGATAAGCTCGCTGAACCCTGCCGTGCCGTTACGCAGCAGTAGAATGGCGCAGAACAGCACAATCCCTACCAGTGAATTGAGCAGCATGGCGATGAGGATCGTGGAGGCCGACTGCGTGATCCGCACCATCAGCATATTCTGTACCACGAGTCCCGCCCCGGCGGCGGCCAGAAACAGCAGGCTTAATGACGAGTTCATCCAATGGCGTCCGGTTCGGTGCGATTATCAAGCTGCAATTGCATAAACGTCAGATCCAGCCAGCGACCAAATTTGGTGCCTACCTGCGGCATCTGCGCGGTGAGGGTAAAGCCGAGCTTTTCATGCAGCGCGATGGAGGCGGCGTTGCGCGATTCGATGCCCGCCACCATCACATGCTTGCCGATAGCCCGCGCCTCGACGATGAGTCGCGTCATCAGCGCTTTGCCGATGCCTTTGCCGTGGTGCTCCGGGTGCACATAGACCGAGTGCTCAACGGTATGGCGAAAGCCGTCAAAGGCGCGCCAGTCGCCGAACGAGGCGTAACCGACGACCAGTTCGCCTTCCACCGCCACCAGTACCGGATACCCCGCGTTGCCGCGCTGATAAAACCAGGCGAGGCGGTTTTCGGTATCGACCGTGGCGTCATTCCAGATGGCGGCGGTGTGTAACACCGCATAGTTATAAATCTCAGCGATAGCGGCGCAGTCGTCCGCAGTGGCATGGCGAATCAGCATGGTTGAACCCCGGCAGTCGTTCACTATAATGTTACGTTATGAATAATATAATCGACACATTAAATCAACGGATTGGTGAACGCATTCGCGTCGAGCGCGAAACCCGCGGCTGGTCGCTGAGCGAACTCGCCGAGTGCGCCGGGGTTTCCCGCGCCATGATCCACAAAATTGAGCGCGGCGAAAGTAGCCCGACGGCGATGTTGTTAGGGAGGCTCTCCGGCGCGCTGGGGCTGAGCATGTCCACGCTTATCGCCCGCGCGGAGATGAACGAAGGGCGGCTGCTGCGCTTTGCCGATCAGCCGGTCTGGCGCGATCCGCAGAGCCACTATTTGCGCCGCCACGTCTCGCCGAAATCTGATCTGCCGCTGGATATGGTTCAGGTGGAGTTGCCCGCCGGCAGCGACATCCCGATGCCGGCCTCGGCCTATGCCTTTGCCCGCCAGCTCATCTGGGTTCAGCAGGGTGAACTGGTGTTTCAGGAAGGCAATATCCGCCACCAGATGCATGAGGGCGACTGCCTCGAACTCGGCCCGCCGAATGAATGCCATTTCATTAACCAGAGCGACGCGCCGTGCGTCTATCTGATTGTGCGTCTGAATAACGTCGCCAGTTAATGTGAATGCACTACGCTTTCTGGATGCCCTGAAAACGAAGGAGAACATCATGACTCAATCATCGTCCCGTAATCGCCGCTGGGTGCTGGCCTCGCGTCCGCATGGCAAACCGGTGGCGGAGAATTTTCGCCTTGAGGAAGATTCCATCGCCGAGCCGGGCGAAGGCCAGGTGCTGGTGCGCACAGTGTATTTGTCGCTCGACCCGTATATGCGCGGGCGCATGAGCGATGAGCCGTCCTATTCGCCGCCGGTGCAAATCGGTGAAGTGATGGTCGGCGGCACCGTTGGCGTGGTGGAAAAATCGAGTCATCCGGATTTCCACCCCGGCGACTGGGTGGTCGGCTACAGCGGCTGGCAGGATTACGCCATCTGCGATCCAAAACAGCTGACGCCGCTTGGAAAATCGCCCGAGCATCCGTCGTGGTTCCTCGGCGTGCTGGGCATGCCAGGATTTACCGCCTATATGGGCCTGCTGGATATCGGCGCGCCGAAAGCGGGTGAAACGCTGGTGGTCGCCGCCGCGACCGGCCCGGTCGGCGCAAGCGTCGGGCAGATAGGCAAAATCAAAGGCTGTCGCGTGGTCGGCGTGGCGGGCGGTGAAGAGAAGTGCCGTTACGCGGTGGAACACCTGGGCTTTGACGAGTGTATCGATCACCGCGCGGCGGATTTCGCCGATAAACTCGCCGCCGCCTGCCCGCAGGGCATTGACGTTTACTACGAGAACGTCGGCGGGAAAGTTTTCGATGCCGTGATGCCGCTGCTCAACACCGGCGCGCGCGTGCCGCTGTGCGGTCTGGTCTCCGGCTATAACGCCACCGACCTGCCGCCTGGCCCGGATCGCCTGCCGTTGCTCATGGGCACGCTTTTGAAAAAACGCATCCGTATGCAGGGCTTTATCATCAACCAGGATTATGGTCACCGCATCGAAGAGTTCCAGCGCGAAATGGGCCAGTGGGTTTCCGAAGGGCGCATTCACTACCGCGAGCACATTGTGGATGGCCTTGAGAACGCGCCGGAGGCGTTTATCGGCCTGCTGGAAGGGAAAAACTTCGGCAAGCTCGTTATCCGCGTCGGCCAGGACGATGCATAAACCAGCTGAATAACAACTTGTTAACCACGGCGGCTGCCGATATGCTCGACCAAAGCCTGTTGTCGGGAGCCGCCTGTGCCGCTGTTAACCCTCTCTCATCTTAGCCTGCAAAGTCGCCAGGCAACTCTGTTGCGTGATGTCAGTCTGACCGTCGAACGCCGCGAAATGGTGGCGCTGGTCGGCGAATCCGGCTGTGGCAAAACGCTCACTTCCCTTGCCGTCACCGGCCTTTTGCCGCGCGGCGTCTGGCAGAGCGGCGGCGAGATCTGCTTTGACGATACCACGCCCATTCTCCCTGATGCGCCATACCCGGCGGGCCTGCGCGGTCGTCACATCGCCATGATTTTCCAGGAGCCGATGAGCAGCATGAACCCGGTGCTGAAAGTGGGCGAGCAGATTGCCGAAGTGCTGGTGCGCCATCGCGGGCTGGGCTGGAAAGCCGCCTCCCGCGAGGCAGTGGCGCTGCTGGGCCATGTCGGCATCGGCGAGCCGGAAAAACGGGCGCGTCAGTATATTCACCAGCTCTCCGGCGGGATGCGCCAGCGGGTGATGATAGCCAGCGCCATCAGCGGCAAACCGGATCTGCTGATTGCCGATGAGCCGACCACCGCGCTGGACGTCACGCTTCAGGCGCAAATTCTCGGCCTGCTGAAAGATCTCCAGCAGGAGATGGGCATGGGCGTGCTGCTGGTGACACACGATCTTAGCGTGGTGGCGCGCTATGCCGACCGCGCCTGCGTGATGAACGGCGGCGAAATTGTCGAGCAGGGACCGGTGGAGCCGCTCTTTAACTCTCCTCAGGCCGACTGGACGCGGCGGCTGATTGCGGCTTCAACACCGCAGGAGCCGCCGGCGCGTGTGGTGGCGCATAATGACACGCCGCTGTTGCAGGTGACAGGTATCGTGAAAAGCTTTGCACGCCGCGCACGGCTGCCGTTTATGCCCTCAGAGCGCCAGCGTGTACTGCACCCGACTACCTTTAGCGTGGCGCGCGGTGAAATCGTCGGGCTTATCGGCGAATCCGGCTCCGGCAAAACGACGCTCGGGCGCGCGGCTATCGGGCTTATCGAGGCCGACAGCGGCCAGATTTTCTTTGACGGCGTCGATATGGCGCAGGCGAGCCGAACGGAGCAAAAACGCGTGCGCCGCCGCGCGCAGATGATTTTTCAGGACCCTTACGCGAGCCTCGATCCGCGCATGAGTGTCGGCGATCAGCTCGCCGAGCCGCTGCGGGTGCACGGCCTGCGCCACGGCGCGGCGATTGCCGAACGGGTGAGCGAACTGATGACGCTGGTCGGGCTTAAACCGGAATGGGCGCAGCGGCGTCCTGCGGCGTTCTCCGGCGGGCAACGCCAGCGAATCGCCATCGCCCGCGCGCTGGCGCTGGAGCCGGAACTGCTGGTGGCGGATGAAGCGGTGGCGGCGCTCGATTTACCCGTGAGAGGCCAGATCCTGCGCCTGCTGGCGGAGCTTCGCGATAAGCTCGGGCTGTCGGTGCTCTTTATCAGCCACGATCTCCAGGCGGTGCGTCAGCTCTGCGATCGCGTTTTAGTGCTCTATCTCGGGAACGTGGTGGAGGAAGGGCCGACGCGTCAGGTACTGCAAACGCCTGCCCATGCGTATACCCGGCGGCTTATCGACAGCGCGCCGGATATTCACCAGGCGTTGCGCCTGCGCGAAAGCGCTTAAGCGACGCCAAAGAGCGGCAGCGCGGTGCCGACATTCTCCTGCGCCGCGCGCTGCAACACGCGGGCGGCGAGCGCGATATCAAACACGTTCAGCCCGAACGACGAAAAGTAAACGCAGTCGTCCGGCGCTGCGCGCCATGCGCCCGTTAACAGTGCCGCGAGATCCGCTGACCAGCCGTCATCGGCAAATTCGCCCGCGCGGTACATCTGGAACAGGCTTTTGGCGCTGGTGTGGCGAAACTCCCCCCAGGCGTCCACCACCACCTGGGTGGCGCGTTTAATCGCCGCAAAACTCACTTCGTGATAGCCAATCTGCATGATAAGCCGCCCCGGCTGGCACCATTCCGGGCCGAGAAACGGCTTTTGCGCGCCGGTGCAGGTGATAACGGCGTCCCACGGCTGTTTCTGCGCCTCACGAAGATCGCCGTAGATTTCACACGGGAACGGCAACGCCGCAACGGGCATACTTTCCAGCCGCGCGGGCGTGCGGTTCCACAACCCTAAACACGAGAGCGCCGGAAAGTGCGCGCGTAGCATCTCCAGATGCGCGCGCGCCTGTACGCCCGCGCCGAGCAACAGGACGCGTTTCACCTCGCGCGGCGCGGCGTGGCGCAGGGCGAGCGCCGAGACCGCGGCGGTACGCACTGCCGTCAGGCCGCCGCTCTCCACCAGCCCCACCGGCACGCCGGTGTCGGCACGGTTGATGAGCGTCACCGTCAGCGCCATCGGAAGCGCGTCATGCGGCTGCGGGCGGTGCGCCGTCCACTTCACGCCGGTGGCGTTAAACCGCCCGCCCACGCGCGCAGGCAGGGCGTAAACCTTACCCGGCGCGGTATCGAGCGGCACGTGCGTTTCGGCGGGCATCACGGCATCGCCTGCCGCCATCAGCAGCGTCGCGTCGGTGACGTCACTGAGTGCGGCGTGCGGGTCAAGCCCGCCGAGCGCCGCCACCTGCTGGCCGGTGAGAAATCGCATGGTTATCTCCTGAATCCGTCAGAATGAGAGCAGCCAGTCGCGCAGCGACCGGGTATAGCGCGTAAGCCCGCGCAGGGTGACAAACTCATTCACGCCGTGCGCGTTGCCGCCATAGCCGAGCCCGCCGATGAGAAACGCGGGCGCGACGGGCGCAAAGGCGTAGGCTGGCGCGCAACCGGGCGCCCAGGGCCAGATCTGTGGGCGCGTCTGCTGCTGGTGATAGCTATTGAGAAGTTCCATGACGCCCGCGTCGTCAGTCGAAAAGCGCCTGCCGGGATAACTGTCATCAACAACCATTTCCACGCCTGCGATCTCCTGATGAGAAAGCGACGCGCGCATGGCGTCGAGCAATATATCCGGAGAACTGCCCGGCGGCGTGCGCAGCGCGAATTCAGCGCAGGCGAGTGGGGGAATAATGCCGCGGCCCGGTAGCGGCGTGGTGCGGATCTCACTTAAGTTCAGCACCGCGCTGCCAAGTAAAAACGCCAGCGCCTCGCGGGTATCGCCTGAAATCGTCAGCCGCTGGCTTTTGCGCATCGTCAGTTCATCGGCAATGCTGAACTGCGGGGCCAGCTCGTCAAGGATACGCAATGCGGCGTCATCCAGCGGCAGCGTTTCCAGCACGCCGTTGCGCCCGGCAGGCGCGATGGCGGCGAGCGCCTGCACCAGCCGCCACGCGGGGTTGGCTATCCACGCCGCGTTGCTCGCATGAATGGCGGCCTGCGGGCCGCCCCAGTCGCCGCCCGCGACGCGCAGACGCCCTGCGGTCATGCCGGTAAAGCCAAGATAGAGCCGCGGCGCGCCGCCGCCATATTCGCACAGCGACGGAAATAGCACGGCGAGCGCGGGCGAAACCGGGCAGGGTGTGCGTGCGAGATAGCGCCGGAGCGTACCGCTGCCACACTCTTCTTCGCCCTCCAGCAGGATCTCCAGATTGGTGGTGAGCCTGCCGCTCTCCCACAGATCGCGCACGACGGTGAGCATGCCGGCGAGCGGGCCTTTGTTGTTCTCCGCGCCGCGCGAAATAAACACATCGCCTTTATCGGACCAGTGGCGAATGCCGCCGGAGAACGGATCAACCTGCCAGCCCTCTGCATCGGCGGGCATGACGTCATACATGTTGTAGAGCACCAGCGTGTCGGGCGCGCCGATGTCCACGCGGACATGCACCAGCGGCGGGCTGTCGGTGGGCTGTTGCGCCACCGGCAATATCACCTCGGCGTCCAGTGCGTCGATAAGCCAGGCTTCGAGCCAGGCGGCGAGAGATCGCTGCTCATCCGGCTGATCCGCCACGCTTTGCCAGGCGGTAAGAGAAGAGAGCAGCTCCAGGGTCGCATCCAGGCTGGCATGCGGCTGAACGGTCATAAACGTATCCTTGGATTCAGTACCAGGTAAAGCAAATCAATCAGCAGGTTCACCACCACGAACGTCAGTGCGGCGAGCAATACCACGCCCTGCACCAGCGGAAAATCGCGGTTCTGAATAGCCTGCACCGCCAGGCGGCCAATGCCCGGCCAGGCGAAAATAATCTCTGTCACCAGCGCGCCGCCAAGCAGCGCGGCGAGCGAAATGCCCTGTACGGTCACAACTGGGATTAGCGCGTTGCGAAGCCCGTGACGCACCAGCACCCGCCAGGCGCTGAGCCCTTTGGCGCGCGCGGTGCGGATATAATCCTGGTCCAGCACGTCAATCAGGCTGGCACGCACCAGACGCGCCATCGCGCTCATATAGTATGCGCCAAGACAGACAGCAGGCATGACGAGCTGCAACGGCTCGCCGTAGCCGCCGGAGGGCAGCAGGCGCAGCTGCAGGCTGAAGAATAAAATCATCAGCAGCCCCAGCCAGAAGACCGGCACCGCCTGGCCGCTAAAGGCCACCAGTCGCGCCAGCAGGTCCCAGATAGTGTCGCGCCACAGCGCGCTCACCAGCCCGAGCGCCAGGCCCGCGAGCGTGCTCCAGGCGAGCGCGGTCAGCGCAAGCAGCGCGGTGGCGGGCAAACGTTCGGCAATCAGCGCGGAGACCGGCTGGCCAAAGCGCAGGGAATCCCCCAGATCGCCGCGCAGAAGGTGTCCCGCGTAATCGGCGTATTGGGTGAGCAGCGGCCTGTCAAAGCCCATCGCGTGACGAAAATCGGCAATCTCCTGCGTGGTGGCACCCGGCGGCATCATCACGGCCGCCGGATCGCCTGTCAGATGCAGGCTGAAAAATATCAGCAGCGAGACGCCGAACATCACCAG
The DNA here is from genome assembly GCF_053627815.1 of Cronobacter sp. 153480017-3. NCBI lineage: Bacteria > Pseudomonadati > Pseudomonadota > Gammaproteobacteria > Enterobacterales > Enterobacteriaceae > Cronobacter > Cronobacter sp. 153480017-3. The sequence continues at coordinate 98,698 of NZ_JBSEYN010000001.1, forward strand.
CAGCGCCTGGAAAAAACGGGAAATCAGATAGCGCGCCATTATTCGACCCTCGCCTGGGTAGTGCGTAGCCAGTAGTCGCCGAGCAAATTACAGCCCACCACCAGCATCGCGATGGCGCAGCCGGGCCAGACCACCAGCCACGGCGCAAGCAGCATATAGGCGCGGCCTTCGCCGATAAGATTGCCAAGCGTCGGCGTCGGCGGCTGGATGCCCATGCCGAGAAAGCCGACGGAGGCTTCCAGCACAATGAGACGCGGAATATCGAACGTCAGCAGCACCAGCAACGGCGTCGCGAGCGCCGGTAAAATATGGCGCAGCATAATACGCAGGTGCGAAAAACCCATGGTTCTCGCGGCTTCAATGTACTCCAGCTCGCGGATTTCCAGCGTTCTGGCGCGCGCCACGCGGGCGTAAATCGCCCAGCTGGTCACGCCCATAATCACAATAATGTTAGCAAGCGAGGTGCCAAACAGCGCCATCACCAGCAGGATCAGCAGAATAAACGGCACCGCCAGCTGAATGTCGATAAGCCGCATGATGAGCGCATCGACCCAGCCGCCGAAGTAACCGGCCACCATGCCCATCAGCGTGCCCATGGTGGCGGCGATGAGGGCGGCGATAATCACCACGAACAGCGAAAGACGGGCACCGGCGAGAATGCGCGAGAGCACGTCGCGGCCCAGTTGATCGGCACCCAGCCAGTGCTGCGGGCCAGGAGCCTGAAAGACCGCCGCGAGATCGCTTTGCAGCGGATCGGGTAACGGCAGCCAGGGAGAGAGCAGCGCTGCCAGGATAAGGACAGCCAGCAGCGCGCCGCCGAGAAGGCCGTCCCCCGGCAGGGGACGGCGACGTGAACGTGATGCGTAACGGCCAGGGAAGATCATTTCACCCTCATATCGAACAACGACACGCGGGCGTCTTCACGGCCTTTAAACGTGACGTTGTCACTGGAGGCGTAAATCGCGTCTTCGCGGTAGAGCGGGATCAGCGGCTGTTCGGTCGCGACGCGCTCCTGAATCTGCTCCAGCAGCGCTTTACGTTTCGCGGCATCCACCGTGGCACGGCTGTCGTTCAGGAGCTTATCCAGTGCCGGATCGCTTACCGTTGAGTACGGCTCGCCCCCGTGCAGCACCGGGTAGAGCGCGGCGTCGGCGTCCAGCGTCTGGGTGGAGCCCCAGCCCAGCATATAGAGCGGTGCCTGTTTGCCGGACGCCACCTGCTGGGTGTAGACCGACCACTCCGGCACTTCGAGCTGCGCTTTTACGCCGATAGCGGCGAGATCGGCCACAATGGCCTGGCCTACGTCAGCGCTGGCGATATAACGGCGCGGTGCCTGGAATTTAACGGTAAAGCCCTGCGGGTAGCCCGCCTCTTTCAGCAGCGCTTTGGCTTTTTCGCGGTCCTGTTTCGGCGCGGTAATGGCTTTATAGCCGTAGTCTTTCGGGCCTGCCAGCGTGCCGGTCGGCGTGCCGAAGCCGTGCAGCAGCGACTGCGTATAGGCGTCGCGGTTCAGCGCCAGCGACAGCGCCTGGCGCACGCGCACGTCGTTTAGCGGCGGCTCGCTGTTTTTAATGCCGAGATAAATCGTCAGCCCGCCGCCTTTGACCTGCTCAAGCTTCACGCCGGGTTTGCTTTTCACCAGCGGTGCGAGATCCGCCGGAACGCCTTCCACCAGCTGCGCCTCGCCGGTCAGCAGCGCGGTGATGCGCGCGGTCGCTTCCGGGATCGGGCGCCAGGTCACTTCATCGATTGATGGCTTGCCGCGCCAGTAGTTCGGGTTGGCCTCCATCACAACACGCTCATCGGGAATGAAAGTTTTGACGATATAAGCGCCACTTCCGACAGGTTTTCGTGCAAATTCCGCAGCACCGACTTTACTTACATAACCAGGCGGCACGATATAGGCCGGATAACGACTCATGCGTGTGGGCAGGAGCGGATCGGGGCCGTTGGTGTGAATACGCACCTGATAGTCGCCGGTGACCTCTACCGATTTAATCGTACGAATATAAGAAATGGTGGGGGCGTGGTTGGCCGGGTCGAGAATGCGGTCGATGGAGAATTTCACCGCCGCGGCATTGACTGGCTCGCCGTTGGTAAATTTAACATCCTTACGTAAATCGAACTGCCATGTGGTGTCGTTGATGGCTTCCCAGTGGGTGGCGAGGCCGGGTTTCAGTTGCATCTGCGCGTCGCGCAGCACCAGAGTATCGAAAACGTTATCCACCAGGGTCGCGGCTTCTTTCAGGAAGCCGGGATCCATGGCAGTAGCGGAAGTGGGCTGCGCAATCGTCAGCGAACTGGCCTGACTGAGCGGAGCGAATAAAGAAAGCCCCACAGAAAGTGAGAGAAGCTTACGGGACAGTCGTTTCATTAGGTCAATACCTTAATGGTTGTCGTACTGGTCAGTGAACGTTTTGGTTATTTTTGGTTTTCCTGACCATAAAAACCGTGTTATCAAAGATATAGAATATATCCTCTGGTCAGGATGACGAGACGTTAGTTAAGCGCCTGCTAATACAAAGTAAATTTTTTACGACAGGAAATAAACATGTTGGATCTGGAAAAAGCGCAACGCCTGAGTTTAACCATGCAAGTGGAAGTGAGATTGAAAAACGCCCTTATCGTTGGCAGCCTGCGTCCGGGTGCCCGTCTGGTCACGAAGGAAATCGCCGATCAGCTGGGGATCAGCATCACGCCGGTACGCGAAGCGCTGCTGCGACTGGTCTCCTCCGGTGCGCTCAACGCGACCCCGGCACAGGCGTTTCTGGTGCCGGAAATCAGCGAGGCGCGTTACGACGAAGTGACGAAGATCCGTAAAAATCTTGAAGGAATGGCGGCGGAAGCGGCGGCGAAAAATATGACGCCAGCGCGTATGGCTCACCTGCGTGAACTCTGTGACGCATTTCGCGAAGCCAAAATGTCCGACAGTGTCGAGCAGGCTTTGCAGGCTAACCGCGCGTTTCGTTTTCAGCTCTACAACTGGGCTGAAATGCCAACGCTGGTGTCGCTGATAGAGCAGCTCTGGATGCGCATCGGCCCATGCTTTAACTATCTCTATCCGCAGTCTGATGATTTTGTGCGCGGTCATCATAATTATGATGATTTGCTGGAAGCGCTTGAGGCGGGCGATGGCGAAGCGGCGGCACGCGCGGTGCATAAAGCGATTAACGACGGCGCGCTTATCCTGAAAAAACAGTATTTCGGCTAATCCGCACACCGGCAAAACATTGCCGGAATGCGTATTTCCCTTTTCGTCTCCCCGGCGCTTTACTGGCAGGGCAGCACAACGCCTGCGCACCGCCGAGGAGGCGATCATCATGCATATCTCCGTACGTCGTCACGCGTCGCGCTCACGTATTCGTCGCATTCTCCGCGCCTGGCTCACGCCGCACCCGCCCGAAACGCGTGCGCTGATGCTGGAATCCTTTATCCCTTACGGACATCTCTATGGTCTTGATTTCGGCAATATCGATCCGGGCCTGCACCGCCCGCGCTAACCGGTATCGACGCGGTATCCGGCTGCGTTACTGGAATGAACTGTGCACGCGCTTCAGATGGCCTTTGTCACGACAGCTTCCCGCGAGGCTGTCGGGTAAAAGGCCATTTTATTGCCCATTTTTTCCACATTTTGCTAAAAAAATCGGCGGCTTAGCCGATAACCTCCTGTGGCGCTCTGACGAGGCCCGACTATCGTAAAACAGGAGGCAGGATGGCTGTACTGGTAAACCGATTACGCAACGTTCGCATAACCCGCAAGCTCTCCGCCGGATTTGGCGTGGTGTTGCTGCTGGTGGCGCTGGCGACAGCGCTCTCTGTGGCGCGTTTTATGGCCATCCGCGACGCTAACCTCAAAAGTAATCTTATCGACGACATTAATATCGACGTCTTACAGGCCAAAATTAACCGTCTTAACTATTTCTATACCGGCGATGACGACGCCCGCGCGCTGATGAGTCGCTATGTTGACGAGGCGCTCGCGAAAACCGCTGAGGCCAGCGCCCTCGACTGGCCCGCCAACGAGCGCGCCATCGTCGCCGATATCAGGCGTTATCTGGAAAGCTTCCAGGGCAGCGTCACCACCATGAGCGACGCCACGGCGAAGCTCAGCCAGATCCGAAGCGCGCTTGACGCGCTGGCAGGCCAGGATGAAACCGCGCGGTATACCCAGCTTATCCGCACGCCGGTGGCCGACCCCGAGCTCTCATACGCGATTTACGATCTCCTGTTCGCCATCAGTAACCTGCGGGATTACGCCTACGCGCTGCGCTTTACCGGCACAGAGCAGGCGAGCGAGGCGCTTCAGAGCCGTTTCAGCGCGGTAGAAAGCCAGTATCAGGCGCTCGTGAGCCGTCTCTCGCCGGAACTGCTGCCGCCGTTCGCGGGGCTCTGGCAGGACACAGTGCGCTATCAAACGCTGAGTCGTGATTATTACGCCGCCCGGGAATCGCTGAAAGGCGCGGAAAGCGCGGTGAAAACGGCAGGGGATCAAAGTAGTGGCGCGATTAAACAGATGGTGGCGCTCACTAAAGCTGAGAATGACGAACTGGCGTCCGGCTCCTCAACGCTTGCCCTGATCCTGGGCGCGTTTGTGATTCTGCTCGGCGTTATCGTCGCGTGGGCCATCAGCCGCCAGATAATTCGCCCGTTAAAGCTTAACCTGGCGTTTGCCGAGCGCATCGCCGGGGGGGATTTGAGCGCGCAGATTGAGATCGATCGCCATGACGAGTTCGGCAAACTCACGGGTGCGATGGCTCGCGTGAACGAGAGGCTTCGCAGTATGACTGGCGAGCTGCGCGCAAGCGTCGGGCGTCTCACTCACACGGCGCAGGAGATTGCCTCTGGCAACCATGCGCTCGCGGCGCGTACCGAACAGCAAACCACGGCGGTGGTGCAGACGGCCGCCAGCATGGAGCAGCTCACGGCGACCGTGAAAAATAATGCCGACAACGCCCGCCATGCCAGCCAGATAGCGTCGCAGGCATCACAGACCGCCGGGCGCGGCGGTGACGTGGTGCGTGATGTGGTGCAGACGATGCAGGATATCTCCGCCAGTTCGCGTAAAATCGCTGACATTACCGAGGTCATCAACAGTATTTCTTTCCAGACCAATATTCTGGCGCTCAACGCCGCGGTGGAAGCCGCGCGTGCGGGAGAACATGGTCGCGGCTTCGCGGTGGTGGCGTCTGAAGTGCGCAGTCTCTCCCAGCGCAGCGCGCAGGCGGCGAAAGATATCGCGCTACTGATTGATGAATCGGTCAACCGCATCAAAACCGGCAGCACGCTGGCGAGCCGCGCCGGTGAAACGATGAATGAAGTGGTGAGTTCCGTTACCCGCGTGAACGATATTATGGAGGAGATTTCGTCAGCGTCGCAGGAGCAGAGCCGCGGTATTGAGCAGATCGCCCGCGCGGTTGGCGAGCTGGACGCCACCACGCAGCAGAACGCCACGCTTGTCAGCGCGTCCTCGGCGGCCGCAGGCGAGCTCGGCACCGAGGCGGCGCGTCTGCGCCAGCTTGCGGGCGCGTTCCGCCTGAATACGCAACCGGCTTCGCCGCGACCGGAAGCCACCGGGCCCATCCGTTCGGCAGCGCCTGTCACCGTGACCGCGCGCAAACCCGTCACGGAAGAGGGCTGGACCACGTTCTGACGCCGCGTTACCCCGCACTTTCTTCTCTCGCGCCCGGTTCGCCGGGCGCCCACTTTTCCTGCGCTGTACTAAGCTTTCGTTACCCTTAACGCAAATCAGGATAACGACATGACAAAAAACGCCTTTGTTGCTGTCGTGACCGGCGGCAGTTCAGGAGTCGGGCGCGCGACAGCCAGTTACTTTGCGGCCTCTGGCTATGATGTGGCGATCATTGCCCGTGGAGAGCAGGGCGTGGCGGAGGCCACAGAAGACTTAAAGCGTTACGGCGGCCGGGTGCTTGGCATCTGCGCTGACGTGGCGGACCCGCAGCAGGTAAGCAACGCGGCACAGCGTATCGAAGAAGAACTGGGGCCAATGGCGGTGTGGGTGAACTGCGCCATGACAACCGTGCTTGCGCCGGTGGAGGATATCAGCTTTGACGAGTTCCGGCGTGTCACCGAGGTGACCTATCTCGGCGCGGTGAACGGCACCCGTAGCGCGCTGCGCTATATGCAGTTGCGTGACAGCGGCACCATCATTCAGGTGGGTTCGGCGCTCGCGTGGCGCTCGATTCCGTTGCAGTCCGCCTATTGCGGCGCGAAAGCGGCGATCCGCGCGTTTACCGATTCCCTGCGCTGCGAACTGCTGCATCAGAAAAGCGGGGTGCGGGTCTCGATGGTGCAATTGCCTGCCATTAACACCACGCAGTTCAACTGGGCGCGCAATAAGTTTCATCACCGGATGCAGCCGATAGAGCCCATTTACCAGCCGGAAGTGGCCGCCAAGGCGATTTACGACGCCGCCGTGGCGCGCCGTCCGCCGCGCGAAGTGTGGCTTGGGAAAAACACGGTGATGTCGATTGTCGGCAATATGTTCTTTCCGGGATTACTCGACCGTTATGTGGCGAAAACCTGGGAAGGGCAACTCACCGACGAAGCCGAACCGACACAGCGCCCCGATTACCTGTTTCAGCCGCTGGAGAACGGCCATCAGGCGCACGGACGCTTTGACAGCCACGCAAAGAACAAGGCCATTGCCGTGGATTCCCGCGTGATGGGCGTGGCAGCCGTGGCGGTAGCAGGGCTGCTGGTTAAAGCCCTGTTCCGCCGCCGTTAATTTACTTTACCCGCAGCCAGCGGTAGCCATAGCCGTTGATGCGAAGTGAGCAGGCGACTGGCGGATACTCATCATCCGCCAGTATCTCGCAGGCGCCTTCCAGATTTAACTCGCCCAAATCCACCGTCACCGCCTCATGGCTCAGGTTCGTCAGCATCAGCGTGGCGACGTTATGGTTCTGATAGCGCACCGCAAACACGCTCTTTTCTTGCACCGTGAACGGGTGGAAATGCTGATAGCAGATCTCCGGCAGCGTGCGCCAGACGGCGATAATCTGCCGGATACGGTGCAGCAGTGAGCCGTCGCGCGCTTCTTGCTCTTCCACATTTATCGCCTGATAGCGAAAGGGGCCGTCGGTAATTAACGGCTCCACAAAGCGCGCCGGATCGCAGGCGGAAAACCCGGCACCCGGCCCCGCATTCCACTGCATCGGCGTGCGCACCGATTCACGCTCCGGCTGTGAAAGCAGATCGCCCATACCGATTTCCGCACCATAGCGCACCACCGGCGTGCCGGGCAGCGAAAAGAGCAGGGCATGCGCCATTGCCTGCTGGCGTTCGTTGCCGTCGAGCATCGGTGCCAGGCGGCGGCGGATGCCGCGCCCGTAAATGCGCATGTCGGGATCGGGGGCGTATTTCTCCATTACGAAGTCGTAATCTTCCGGCTCCAGATCTTCAAGATCCAGCTCGTCATGGTTGCGCAGCCAGAAGCAGTAACCGCCGTTGGCGGGCGGCATCGGCAGCTCGTTAAGCGCTTTGACCAGCGGTGCCGCCTCTTCGCGGGCCAGCGCCAGAATGGTGTTTTTGTTGATCCAGAAATTAAGCAGCGTGGTCAGGCGTTCGCCGCCGCCGAAGAAATCTTCAAATTCCGAGACGTTCACGTCCACTTCGCCAAGCAGGATCATATCCGGATGATCGTCCGTCAGCAGGTCGTAGAAGTGGTTAAACAGCCGGTAGCCGCTCTCTTTATCGCCCGGCAGGCTGGCCTGTTCCACCATGTGCGAAGCGGCATCGACGCGAAAGCCCGCCACGCCTTTTTCGGCCCAGAAGCGCAGCACGTGATCGACAGCCTGAATCACGTCCGGGTGGCGCAGGTTGAGATCCGGCTCATGATGGTAAAAGAGATGGCGGTAGTAGCGCTGCGCCTGCTCATCCCAGCGCCAGATGTGCGGCTCGATTGTCGGAAACATCGGCGCGGGTTCATCCGGGCCTGGCGTGTCGCGCCACAGATAGTAGTCATGAAACGGGTTGTCGCGGCCTTTGCGCGCCTCCTGAAACCAGTCGTGGGCATCTGAGGTGTGCTGTGCCACCAGTTCGATAATCACACTAATTCCCCGCTTCTCCGCCTCGGCTATCAGCCACTCGACATCGTCCAGCGAGCCGATACGCGGGTCTGGCTCGGTGTGGTTTTCCACGTCATAGCCGTTATCCCGACGCGGCGAGAGATAAAACGGGGTCAGCCAGATGGCGGTTGCGCCAAGCGATTCAACATAGTCGAGCTTTTCGACAATGCCGCGCAGGTCTCCCCAGCCGTCGGCGTTGCTGTCAAAAAAGCGGGTGGGATCTATCTGGTAAATGACGGCGTTCTGGTGCCACAGACGGCTCATAAGCGGATTCCTTTTGGCGGTTAAACGGAATTCGACGAATGTTAAGTATAGGCGCGACGGCACGGCCTGCATGGCGAACGATGTGTCTCTGTGTTGTAAAGCGCGCAGAGAGGTTTCATCACAAATGCGAGCCGTGCCGAACGTTTTAACCGTCATTCAGCATCAGGCTTCTGGCGTATGCGCAACGCTGATAAGGTGCTGCGCAGTGGAAAGCGTAAGCCGTAACTTAACGCTTATCTGGGTGTTGCGCATGGCGCAACACTGATTTAAAATCTTCATCAGGAGCGAGGTGGCAGGGATGATCAGAAGCTTCAGGCATAAAGGCCTGCAACGCTATTTCGAAACGGGTTCCACCGCAGGCATTCATGCCCTCCATGCCAGAAAGATTTCTCTGCGGCTGGCGGTGCTGAATCAGGCGATAAGACCCGCTGACGTCGACTTACCGGGATTTTTCCTGCATCCCCTGACGGGGGATCGTAAAGGTATATGGGCTGTGACCGTCAGCGGAAACTGGCGCATCACGTTTGAGTTTCGGGATGGCGATGTCTTTATCGTCAATTATGAGGATTACCACTGATGGCAACGATGTTTAACCCACCGCACCCAGGCAGGCTGGTGCAGGAGTCAATGGAAGCGCTCGGCCTCAGTGCCCGTGCGCTGGCCAAAGCGCTGGACGTCGCGCCGTCGACGGTGCAGCGGCTGCTGGTCGGCAAATCTGACGTCTCCCCGGAAATGGCGCTGCGTCTCTCGGCAGTCCTTGGCAGCTCGCCGCATGTCTGGCTGGGTATGCAGAACGAATACGATCTCTTTCAGGCGCGCCAGTCTGTTGATTTCTCGCATCTGCAACGGTTGCAGAGGGCATAAAAAAACGGGCTGTGAGGCCCGTTTTTTTGTTGCGTTGCCGCTGAAAACACTCGCCAGCGTTACTCGAAGCGGTAGCTGACGCTTGCGCCAACACCGTAATTGCGGCCCGGCGCAGGCTCGTAGTAGCGGCCGTTGGATTCGTTAACGATGACCGAGCCGACATACGATTTATCAAACAGGTTATCGACACGGCCAAACACATCCAGCAGCCAGTTGCCGCGCTGGAATTTATAGCCGGTGTTGAGGCCCACCGTGGTGTAAGACGACGCTTTGTCGGTATTGGGGTCATTAGCCATGATGCTGCTCATATAGCGCACATCGCCGCCCGCGTACCAGCCGGTTTCCGGCTCGTAACCGAACGAGGTGTAGAGCATATTGCGCGCGATGCCCGGCATCCGGTTGCCGTTGCAGTCGCCAGTGCGACAGACGTTGGTGCGGTAGGTGGCGTCAAGGTAGGTCCATGCCGCTTTCAGCTTCCACGCGTCGCCGAACTGCTGGTCAAGCGCCAGTTCAACGCCCTGACGGCGGGTTTTTCCGGCGTTTTTATAGCTGCTGCGCCCGCTGCCCACACTCTGATCCACCACGATTTCGTTGTCCGTATCGGTCCGGAACAGCGCGGCGGTCAGCAGGCCATTGCCGATGCGCGTTTTGCTGCCGATCTCCGCCGTATCGCTGGTGGATGGCTTAAGCGCGAAGTTCAGGCCGCTCTGACCGTTTGAGCGATAAGAAAGTTCGTTGATGGTCGGCGTTTCAAAGCCGCGGCCATAAGAGGCATAGACGTTCCAGGCGTCGGTCAGGGCATATTTCAGCGAGCCCGCCGGCAGCCACTTGTGATAATTGGCCTCGCCGCTGTCGTCGCCGTTGCCCGGCACCACGTAAAAATCGTTCGAGTCGAACCAGATATTGCTGTAGCGCACGCCCGCGTCGAGGCTCAGTTTGTCGGTCAACTGCCAGGTGGTTTGCAGATACGGATCGACGTTCCACATCAGGTTGCGCTCGTTGCGGCGTAGCTCACCTTTCTCACCAAATTGCGGCGCGCCGTTGACCAGGCGGAAGTTTTTATAGCCTTTGCGGTCTTCGCTCATATTTTCGTAATCGAGACCGAGCGTGAAGCTCACCGGCAGGCTGAGCAGCGCGTCGCGGTGCGTCCAGCGGCTGTCGATGCCCTGATAGTGGCGGGTGAGGTCGATAACGCCGCCGGGGTTGGAGGGCTCTGCCTGGAAGCCCTGGTTGAACGACTGAAACTGCGTGGTTTCGCGCTCTCCCGCGTACGCCATGACGCTGATATCGTCATTCTCTGTCAGCGCGCGCTCGTAGCGCAGGCCCGCCTGGGTCTGTTTCGTGGTTTTACGGGTGTTGAATTCATCGCCGCGCGGCGACTGGCGCGGGTTTTCACGCCACTCGTCGCGAGTCAGGCCGCCCGGATCGTTGGCTTTGATATCCACACTATTAAAGAGCAGCGTCAGCTTGCTGGCCTCGTCAAGCCGCACGCCGAGCTTCGCGTTAGCGAGGTTTTTACGCGCGCCGCTGTGGTCGCGATAGCCGTGGGTGGTGAAACGGGTCGTTGAAACCGTGTAATCGACATCGCCCGCCTGGGTGCCGTCGCCGGTCGCGCCGGACGCTTTCAGGCCGTAACGCACGCTGCCGTAGCTGCCGTACCAGGTGCCCGCTTCAATCTTCGGCGGCTGCTCGCCGGTTTCGGTTTTCACATTGATCACGCCGCCGGAGGCGTTGCCGTAAAGCGCCGAAAACGGCCCGCGCAGCACGTCCACGCTCTCAATGCTGTTGAGATCGAAATTCGAGGTGTAACCCTGGCCGTCCGGCATCGTCGCTGGAATACCGTCGACATACATGCGAATGCCGCGCACGCCGTAGGTGGAGCGGGAACCGAAACCGCGCATGGAGAGCTGCAAATCCTGGGCGAAGTTTTGCCGATTCTGGATCTGCAGGCCCGGCACGCTGCCCAGATTTTCAGAGAGATTGACCTGAGGCGCGGCGTGACGCAGATCGTCGCCGTTGACGACGCTGACAGACGCGGGCGTGTCGAGTTCAGAGATCCCGCCGGGCGCGGCGGTCACAATCATGGTTTGTTCATCTGTAGCGGCGGCCTGCGCGTGGGTGAGAGCGACAGGCAGCAGAAAAGCGAAGGGCGCATAGACAGCGCGGGAGATTTTCATGCGGTTTACAAAGTCCCGGAAGTAACAAAATCAATAAAATCTGTGATGTAATCTTAAACGTTATGTAAATTTTTGAAAAACTTAACGGCACGTTGCGTTAACTCAGGCAAGTGTAGCGGCCTTTTGTCATTTCGCGAGCCATAAAAAGGCTTCCTTTCACGTGAATAATGATTATTATTCTCATCCATAATAAAAGGTTCCGGCCAGACCGGGCCATGTTTTTCCTTTTGGTTCCAGTGTGATGCAACCCATTCTGTTTGTTTAAAAGGGAGTTCTTATGCCGTTACGTCACCTCTCCACGCTGCGCGCGCTGCTCGGCGCGCTGTTTATCGCGGGTACGTTCGCGTCGTTCACCTCGCAGGCGGCCGACGAGCTGCTGCGCAAGCCGGTCGGCAAAGGCGCGTATGAAATGGCCTACAGCCCGGCGGAGCAGGCGCTGTTCGTCGCCACGTCCCAGAGCCGCAAGCTGGATAAAGGCGGCGTGATTTACCGTCTCGACCCGACGACGCTGGATATTACCCAGACCATTCATAACGATCTCAAACCGTTCGGTGCCGCGATTAACACCAAAACCAATACGCTGTGGTTCGGCAATACGGTCAATGGCGCGGTAACGGCGGTGGATGCGAAAACCGGCGACGTTAAAGGGCGTCTGGTGCTTGACGGGCGCGTGCGTTCAGAAAGCGTGAAGCCGTTGCAGCCGCGCGAGCTGGTGGTCGATGAAAACACTAATACCGTTTATATCGGCGGCATCGGTAACGAGAGCGAGATCTGGGTGGTGGATGGCGAGACGGTAAAACACCGCGCAAGCATTACGGGTCTTGGTAAATACAGCGCCGGGCTCGCGCTCGACGCCGCGGCGAAGCGCCTGTATACCACCAACGCCGACGGCGAATTTATTACCATCGACACCGCGACCAATAAAATCCTGTCGCGCAAAAAGCTAGCCGAAGACGGTAAAGAGCACTTCTTTATCAACCTGAGCCTGGATACGGCTAACCACCGCGCGTTTGTGGCGGATTCGAAGCAGCCGCAACTGCTCGTGGTGGATACCCGCACCGGCAACGTTATCAAAACCATCGAGGCACCAAACGCGCTGGCGGTGCTGTTCAACCCGGTACGTAACGAGGTCTATCTGACGCACCGCGAGGCGGGCAGCGTCAGCGTAATAGAGGCTAAAGGTTACACTGTCACGAAAACCTTTAAAACGCCGGTACACCCGAACAGCCTGGCGCTCTCGCCGGATGGTAAAACGCTGTATGTTACGGTGAAGCAGGCCTCCAGCCGCCAGCAGGAAGCCACCAGCCCGGATGACGTTATCCGCATCTCGCTGTAAAAAAAGGCCCCGCACTGGCGGGGCTTTTTTTAACGCTGCATGCCCCAGCGCCGCACGGTCGCTTTTTCGAGCGTGGCGAACACCAGTCCTTCCACCAGCAGCCCGATGATAATCACCGTCGCCAGCCCGGCGAATACCCGGTCGGTAAACAGCTCGTTGCGGTTCTGGAAAATATACCAGCCCAGCCCGCCGTCGCCGCTTGAGGCGCCAAACACCAGTTCGGCGGCGATAAGCGTGCGCCATGCGAACGCCCAGCCAATTTTCAGCCCGGAGATAATCGACGGCAGCGCCGCCGGGATCAGGATATTGAGCACCAGCCGCGGGCCGTTCAGCCCGTAGTTTCGCCCGGCCATCCGTAAGGTTTCCGGCACGCTCTGAAACCCGGACCACGTGTTAAGCGCGATAGGCCACATGACCGAGTGCACAAGCACAAAAATCAGGCTCCCCTGACCAAGCCCGAACCAGAGCAGCGCCAGCGGCAGCAGGGCAATCGCGGGCAGCGGGTTAAACATGGCGGTCAGCGTACTGAGCAAGTCGCGCCCCAGCCGAGTGGAAATCGCCAGCGCGCTGAACACCAGCGCCAGCACGCTGCCAATGGCATAGCCTTTTAATAGCGTGCCGAGCGAGTTAATGATTTTCTCTGGCAGCTCGCCGCTGTGCATATCTTCGCTGAAGGCGCGCAGCGTTTGCCAGAATCCCGGCAGCATCAAATCGTTATTCTGGATACGCGCCACGCCTTCCCAGAGGGCAAGCAGCGCAATGACCAGCAGCGTTTTACGTACCCAGGCCTGGTTCCACAGCCGGGTGGTGAGCGGCAGCGGTGTGTCCAGCGGCAGCGCGCCGGGGAGCGCGGTTTCACGCTGATACTCGGGACGGACGGGCGGCAGTTGCGCCATAGCGGGTCTCCTTCGCCGGTTGCGTAGCATTAACAGGGAACAGCAGGTCGTGAATGTGGCGGGCGGCCTGCGCGAAGGCCGGGCTTGCGGTGTCATCCATGCCAAACTGGTGGCAGTTGATCTCGGCGCGCACCTGGCCCGGATGCGGCGAGAGCACCAGAATACGGCTGCCAACCATCAGCGCTTCTTCAATGGAGTGGGTCACGAACAGCAGCGTAAAGCCGGCGTCCTCCCAGAGTTCCAGCAGCTCCTCCTGCATATGGCGGCGCGTCAGGGCATCCAGCGCGGCGAACGGCTCATCCATCAGCAGAATTTTCGGCTTCATCGCCAGCGCGCGGGCGATGGCCACGCGCTGCTTCATGCCGCCGGAGAGCATATGCGGCAGCGCGTCGGCAAAGGCGGCAAGCCCCACTTTATTCAGAAAGTGCAGCGCGCGCTCGCGCGCTTCGGCTTTGCTGGCCTGACGGCTCGCCACGAGCGGAAACATGACGTTTTCCAGCACCGTTTTCCAGGGCGGAAGCTGGTCAAATTCCTGAAATACCATCATGCGCTCCGGGCCGGATTTTGTGACAACGTCACCTTCAAGGCGAATGGTGCCGCTCACGGGCGCAAGAAACCCCCCGATGGCCTTGAGCAGGCTCGACTTACCGCAGCCCGACGGGCCAAGCAGGATGAACCGGTCGCCGGGCCAGACGTCAAAAGAGACCTCATGCGCCGCGCGAACGCGGCTTTCCCGGGTGCGGTATTCCAGGCTCAGCGCGTCGAGACGCAGCAGCGGGCCGTGGGTCTGTGCATTCTGCATGGCTGCCTCCGTTAAAATGGCGCGTCGCCTTCGATAGTGGTGCGATAGAGCTTGCGGCGCAGGTGCGCCGGGCAGCCGGTCGCGAGATGGATCAGCGAGCGGTTATCCCAGAACACCATATCGCCCGGTTGCCACTGGTGGCGGTAGAGATGCTCCGGGCGCACGCTGTGAGCCCAAAGCGCCTCCAGAATGTCGCGGCTCTCCGCCTCCGGCAGCCCTTCGATATGCGTGGTGAACCCTTCGCTGACAAACAGCGCCTTGCGCCCGGTTTCCGGATGGGTGCGCACCACCGGATGCGACACAGCCTGCACTTCGGCAAGCTGCTGTTCCGTTAATTGCGGTCGCCAGTGGCTGCCGAATTTCGGGCGGCTGTAAGTCGCGGTGTAGGAATGCACCGCCTTTTTGCCTTCAATGGCGCGCTTCAGGTCGTCCGGCAGCGTTTCATACGCCAGCTCCATATCGGCAAACAGCGTGTCGCCGCCTTCTTCCGGCAGCTCCTGCGCATAGAGCATGGAGCCCAGGCTTGGCAGCGTTTTGTATGAAAGATCCGAGTGCCAGAATTTACCGGCGTCGCCAAGACCAATCGGCTGGCCGTTCTCAATAATGTTCGAGACGATGAGGATTTCCGGGTGGTCAGGCAACAGGAACTGCTTCAGCACATGGATTTGCAGCGGCCCGAAGCGGCGGCTGAAATCGATCTGCTGACGCGGCGTGATTTTCTGGTCGCGGAACACCACCACGTGATGGTCGAGATGCGCCTGATGAATGCGCGCAAAGTCGGCGTTATTGACCGGCAGGCGCAGATCCAGCCCGGTAATTTCCGCGCCGAGGCGCGCGAAGGGCGTAATGGTAAACGGCTGCGCGGCAACCGGCGTGGCGTTGAGCGTTGTGGTCATCGGTTTTTCCTTTATCGTCGCAGGTGAATTAACTGCCGGGGTTTTCCCAGGCTTCGTTAAAGAAATACTCTTTCCAGCTGTCGGCTTTATTTTTTAATACGCCAAGCTCATGCAGCTTTTCGGCATAAACAAAAGTGCGTTGCGGTGAGACGGTAAAATCAATTTCCGGGTCATTCACAATTTTTTCGACTAACGCTTGCGGCAGGCGCGATTTTTCCGTGCGGATATACGCCGCAGCCGCCGCCTTTTTATCGGCGTTAATGATTTTCGCCGCCTCGCTTAAGGCGCGATAAAACGCGCGGTACGTTTTCGGGTTGTCATCGTGGAATTTCTGAGTGGTGTAGAGCACATTGAAAGTGGCCGGGCCGCCCAGCACGTCGTAAGAGCTTAAGATCTTATGCACGTTGCCGTGCTCCAGCGCCTGGTACTGAAACGGCGGGCTGGAAAAGTGCGCGGTGATTTCTGACTTCCCGGCGACAAGCGCCGCGCTGGCGTCCGGGTGCGGCAGGCTCACGCTGATCTTATCAAAGCGTTTATAGTCGCCGTTGCCATAAAGCCGGGCGGTTTCGATTTGCAGCGTGCGGGACTGAAAGCCCACGCCCGCCGCCGGTACGGCGATGCGGTCTTTATCGGTGAGATCGCGAACGTTTTTGACCGCCGGATTGTTGCTCAGCAGATAATTGGGCATCGAGCCGAGCGACGCGATGGCTTTAACGTTCTGGCGGCCTTTGGTGCGATCCCAGAGCGTGAGGAGCGGCGGCACGCCCGCCGAGGCGACGTCCAGCGCGCCCGAGAGCAGCGCTTCGTTCATGGCGGTGGCACCGGAGAGCGTGCGCCACTCCACCTTAATATCGAGCCCCTCTTTTTTGCCTTCTTTTTCGATAAGCTGCTGGTCGCGCACCACATCCAGCAGTAAATAACCAATGCCGAACTGCTGCGCGATGCTGATATTACCTTCCGCCTGCGCCAGTCCGGCAGCCGACATTAACGCCAGCCCGAGCCAGGCGCGCCCCGTGATTTTTTTCATGGCTATCCCGCTAATAATAAAAGTGAAGGGTGATATATCGTTCTGGCTTTTATCGTGCAGGGGCGGGATTAAAAATGAAAAGTGTTTATTGGAATAACTTAGCGCGAATAAATAAATGCTTTTTTTAGCGAAGCTTTGCCGGAAATAAAAAAAGCGGGCCATCGCCCGCTGTAATTATTTCGCCGGAATGACCTGCGTGACCAGCGTCGGCATCTCCCAGGTGCCGCCTGCGCGAATGAGGCGGCATTCGCCGGTGGTGTAGTCTTCGCTCTGAATGAACGTTTCACCATTCCACGTCCAGTTCGCGCCGCCCATACAGTCGCCGATGCCGCGCCCGCGCTGTACGGACGTGATGACGCCATTGTGATAATCGTTGCCGATAAGCGTTATCAGCGTTGGCTTGCCTTTCAGCGCCTCGTCAATGACCCAGTAGCCGTCGCCTTCGTTATAGGCCGCGCGCCAGCAGGTCGCCGAGATTAGCGCTTTGCCATTGCTTAATGGCGTGACGGTCACCGGCTCGTTACGCAGCGTTTCATCGGTGAGCCCATCGCAGCTGTCGCCGTCGAGTTTGGTGGCTTCAAGACGCGGCAGCAGCGTGGCGAGCGCCGCGCCGGTGAGCGTAGTAGGCTGTGCGTCGCTCACGGCGGCGGCGTGGATCACCGGGGCGGCGATCGGCGCCGGTACCGCGCTTTCCGGCTTGTTGCCTTTTTTCATGAGCGCGCCGGGCGTGCCGATGCGGCCCTGCACGTCATCCATCTTAAGCAGCACGGCGCTGGCACCGGCCGCGGAGAGCGCGAAACGGCGGTTATCTGAGGCAAACACCACGTTGCCGCGGCCTTTCACGGCGTTAATGACGGCCGCGGTCTGCGCGTCGTTAAGCTCCCAGGTTTCGTCCTGCTTATTTTCTTTCAGCATGCCGGTATCTTTACCGTCGATTTCAAGGCGCATCGGCCCCTTTGAGGGCTTCACGTCATCATCCATCTCGCCTAAGCGGATCATGGCGGCAAGCGGCGCGTCAGGCCCGGCTTTGCGGGTCAGCAGCAGCGAGCCGCCGGTGCCTTCATCGGCCTCGTAGGCATCGACGCGGCAGGTGCCGGTGTTATCGCAGACCATGCTCCAGTCTTTATGATTGAAGTAAGGCGGTTTCGGCGTAACAGCGGCGGCGCTGAGTGCCACACAGAGCGGCGTCAGTGCCAGTGCGCGAAGGATTGCAGGTTTCATAACGGTTCCTTGTAGACGTAGTGCAGCGCCATAGCGTGAAGCGCTGGAGCGTTTCGGACAAGCTACCAGTAATAGTACGCATAAAAAAAGGAGCCTTACGGCTCCTTTTCACAACATGCTATTTAATCCTGATGCGGTTGCGGCGCGGTGCTGTGGATTTCCGCCACGCGCTTACGCACGCCAAACCAGCCCGCAATCAGCAGAATAGCGAGAACCGGAATGGAGGCCACGGTAAAGGTGCCGTTCGGGTAGTCAAACGCCATCAGCACGACGACGGCGGCCAGGAACAGCAGCGTCAGCCAGGAGGTGAACGGCGCGCCCGGCAGCTTGAAGGAGACATCGTCCGCTTTGCCTTCTTTGATGGCTTTGCGCAGGCGCATCTGGCAAACCATGATAAACGCCCAGGAGGAGATGATGCCGATGGATGCCACGTTCAGGACGATCTCAAACACCTGCGACGGCACGAGATAGTTCAGGAAGACGCCGACGATATAGACGCACACGGTCACCAGAATGCCCGCGAACGGTACCTGGGATTTGCTCATCTTCGACATAAACTTCGGCGCGGAGCCGCCCATCGACATCGAGCGCAGGATACGGCCAGTGGAATAGAGCCCGGAGTTGAGGCTGGAGAGCGCCGCGGTCAGCACCACCATATTCATGATATCGCCGATATAGGGCACGCCAAGCTTCGAGAAGAAGGTGACGAACGGGCTCTGACCCGCCTGGTAGGCGTTCCACGGCAGCAGCAGCACCAGCAGGACGACGGAGCCGACGTAGAACAGGCCGATACGCCAGATCACGCTGTTAATCGCCTTTGGCACCATGGTCTGCGGATCTTTACATTCGCCCGCGGCGGTACCGACCAGCTCGATAGACGCGAAGGCGAATACCACGCCCTGAATCAGCACCAGCGCAGGCAGCAGGCCGTGCGGGAAGAGGCCGCCGTTGTCGGTTATCAGATGGAAACCGGTAGCGTTGCCGTCGAGCGGTTTACCGGTGCCGAGAAACACCACGCCGACAATCAGGAACACGACGATAGCCAGCACTTTGATGAGCGCGAACCAGAACTCCATTTCGGCGAACCATTTCACGCCAATCAGGTTCATGGTGCCGACAATCGCCAGTGCGCCGAGCGCAAACACCCACTGCGGCACATCGCCGAACGCGCCCCAGTAGTGCATATAGAGCGCCACGGCGGTGATATCGACGATACCGGTCATCGCCCAGTTAACGAAATACATCCAGCCCGCCACGTAGGAGGCTTTCTCGCCGAGAAACTCACGGGCGTAAGAGACAAAACTGCCGCTGGACGGACGGTGGAGCACCAGCTCGCCCAGCGCGCGAAGAATGAAGAAAGAGAAGATGCCGCACACCAGATAGACCAGCGCCAGCGACGGCCCGGCCGCCTGGAGACGCGCGCCCGCGCCCAAAAACAGACCGGTACCGATAGCGCCGCCGATGGCTATCATCTGCACCTGACGGTTGCCCATCGCTTTGTGATAACCCTCTTCATGAGAGTTCAACCAGCGTCGTTTCGCGGCGCGATGCTCAGCCGCGTTTTGCTTCGTTGTTTTCATTGGTTTTCCTGTAGTCCTGTCTGAACCTGAACGAGCCAAAATAACCGACCGCCGTATACCAACCAAACGTTTGCCTGTGCTGGTTTTTTGTACGGCAAATGTTCGTCTTTCCTGTGATTATGTTGTGCGGATAAGACAAAACATGGCGCAGCATCCTAACCGCAAACCGGGGGCTTCGCAAAGCCTACCAGTAAGGGTGTGAGCCAGAACGGATTAGCCCGTAAAAGTGTCAGGGTTGTTGTATGCGCGATAACCCAAATCCGGCGAGAAAACGTCCTTTGTTAGGGAAAATAATGGAGTTTTGTCACAGTAAGCGGAGATAATGGCGGTTTGTGTGCGGTGAAAGAGGCGAGGAGAGCCGATGAAAAGCAAAGTCAGTGCGCTGTTAATGATGATAGTTCTTGCGGGCCATGCGCAGGCCGCGCCCGTTGCGCCGCCGGATGCGGTCGTTAAGCCATTGATGGCGCGCTACCAGATCCCGGGCATGGCGGTGGCGGTGTCGGTTAACGGCGAAACGCATTTCTGGCATTACGGCGTGGCGTCAAAAGCGACGCGCAAGCCGGTGGATGAAAACACGCTTTTCGAAATCGGCTCGCTCAGTAAAACCTTTACCGCGACGCTCGCAAGCAAGGCGCAGCAAGACGGCAAACTGGATTTCAGCGCGCCCGCCAGCCAGTATCTTCCTGCACTGAAAGGCAGCGCATTCGACCACGTGACGCTGCTGAATCTCGCCACGCACACCGCGGGAACGCCGCTCTTTGTGCCGGATGCGGTGAAAAACACCACACAGCTGATGGACTGGTATCGCGCCTGGCAGCCTGAAAAGCCGGTCGGCACAGAGCGCGTTTACTCGAATCTTGGGATAGGGTTGCTCGGGATGATTACCGCGAAGGCGCTCGATAAGCCGTTCAGCGAGGCGATGGAGCAGGGGCTGCTCAGGGATTTCGGCATGACGCACACCTTTATCAACGTGCCGGAGGCCGCGATGGACAACTACGCCCAGGGTTATAACAAAGACGACAAACCGGTGCGGGTGACGCCCGGCCCGCTGGACGCCGAATCGTATGGGCTGAAATCCGGCAGCGCGGATCTGCTGCGTTATCTGCAAATCCAGCTTGGCGAGCAGGAGGTCGCGCCAGGCTGGCGTCAGGCGATTAACGCCACGCACAACGGCTACTACCGCAGCGGTGAGTTCACGCAGGGATTGATGTGGGAATACTATCCGTGGCCGTCACCACTCTCGCGTCTTCTGGAAGGCAACAGCAGCCAGCGCATCATGAAAGGGCTTGCGGCCACCGCTATCGTTCCGCCGCAGCCTGCGCCGCAGGCCGCGTGGTATAACAAAACCGGCTCGACCAACGGCTTTTCCACCTATGCAGTGTTTATTCCTGAAAAGCGTATCGCGCTGATTATGCTCGCCAACAAGTGGTTCCCGAATGACGACCGTGTTAAAGCGGCGTATGCGATTATTCAGGAGCTTGATAAATAACGCATCATAAAAAAGGCCGCCCGTGGGCGGCCTTTTCGTCAATCAACGCACTCAGAGCTGCGTGATCACCACATCCTGATCCAGACGGGATTTCGGCAGTGTGGCGTTGAAGTCGGCATCGCTGCGATAACCGATGGTCGCTACCACCACGCTGCGCAGACCTTTTTCTTTCAGGCCCAGCACTTCATCCATTTTCTCCGGATGGAAACCTTCGATAGGCGTCGCGTCGAGGCCCATCGCGGCCGCGCCCAGCAGCAGGAAACCGAGCGCCAGATAGGCCTGACGGGTCATCCATTCGCGCTGCTGCTCTGGCGTTTCGCTGTTCAGACCAACAAAAAAGCGGCGGCCTTTATCGTTCGCGGCGCGCGCTTCCTCGCTGTCGTAGCGACCATCCTGCTGCTCTTTTTCCAGCAGCTGCAGCAGATGCGCTTCGTTCAGCTCTTCTTTAATGGTGAACACCACGGTCATGGCGGCGTTTTTCGCTTTTACCTGGTTGGCGTCCATCAGCGCCGGCAGGATCTGCGCCTTGCCTTCTTCAGTAGTCACGGCAAAGAAGTGCCACGGCTGGGAGTTGACGGAAGAGGGGCTAAAACGCAGCAGATCCAGCAGCTCCTGCTGCTGTTCGGCCGTCAGTTTACGGCTGTTGTCGTAGGCTTTGCTGGTATGACGAGTGCGAATGATCTCATTAAGGTTCATAAA
Organism: Cronobacter sp. 153480017-3; assembly: GCF_053627815.1. Taxonomy (NCBI): domain Bacteria; kingdom Pseudomonadati; phylum Pseudomonadota; class Gammaproteobacteria; order Enterobacterales; family Enterobacteriaceae; genus Cronobacter; species Cronobacter sp. 153480017-3. The sequence goes on from NZ_JBSEYN010000001.1 coordinate 120,036, forward strand.
TGTTTCCCGGTTGAATGCCGTGCCTTTATCAAAGGCCGCGAGCAGGTTACACCATTATTATCTTCGTTAAGGGAAACGATAGTAGCCTAAACCTGACGGCAGCAACACCTGTCGCCACGGGTAAGCCCGCTTGACGGCAAAAAATGCCAAAATGCGTGACAACGTCACTAAGGAGGGAAGGTGTTGCACGTAAAAAAGCGTGAATGAACAGTCTGGTCTGGGGCATGATGATGAACCGTTCACGTTTCAAGGAACCGTTATGCCGCATATCGATGTGAAATTCTTCCCGCGCGATCTGAGCGACGCGCAACAGCAGGCGCTGGCCGATGAACTCACTCAGGTCATCGTTAAACATCTGCAAAGCAAAGAGAGTTCCGTTTCGGTGGCGCTCAATGAAGTCCAGCCGGAGCAGTGGAAAAGCGAGGTGTGGGATACCGAGATAGCGCCACAGCTTGATACGCTGGCCCGCAAACCAGGCTATGAGATGTAAGCCATAAAAAACCCTGCCGGAGCAGGGTTTTCTTTTAAGGCCGGTTATTTTTTCTCAACCGGCTTTTTCGACTGACGCTCTACCGGGGGCACTGATGCGCCCATTTCCGCGCCGGTCACCGGGTTGATGCCCGGATCGGACTGCAGACGCTGTGCCATGGTCAGTACGCTCGCCTGCTGTTCCGGCGAAAGCTGGATATCAATCATACCGTCGCCTCCATTAACTGCCGGCTGCGGATCGGCGACGTACTCGAAGTTTTCGTCGCTGTTCCAGCTGCCGCGCAGGTCGTCACCTTTGGACATGTTGTAGTAAACATTCGTGTACTGTTCCACCGGCGGCAGTTTGCCCGGCGGGAAGTTATTACGAATAGAGTAGAGCGCTTTCTCAAACGAGAGCATATGCGCGACTTCACGGGTCATCAGGAAGCCGAGGGCATCTTTAACGCCCGGGTCGTCCGTCAGGTTGATCAGTCGCTCATAGATAATTTTGGCGCGTGCTTCCGCCGCGATGTTCGAGCGCAGATCCGCGGTGATTTCACCGATGGTATCGATGTACGCCGCCGTCCACGGTACGCCTGCGGAGTTAGTCAGCGGCGGCCCGCCTCCGTAAAGCACCTGGGTCAGATGGCTGTCGTTACCCGCACCCGTAATGGAGCGGTAAAGCTCGCCTTCGGTTTCAGTGGCTTCCGCCAAATCGCCTTTAGCACCTTTGTTGAGCATCCCCACAAGGGAACCGATAATTTCAAGATGGCTCAGTTCTTCTGTGGCGATGTCCATCAGCATCTCTTTACGTGCCGGATCTTCATCACCCAGCCCCTGGGTGAAATAGCGGGTAGCCGCGGCGAGTTCGCCCTGCGGGCCGCCAAATTGTTCCAGCAGTAAATTTGCCAGCCCCGGGTTCGGTTCCGCGACGCGGACCGTATATTGCAATTGTTTTACATGTCGGAACATCAGGTTCTCCTGTTTACACGACAACACTCATTTTTTGCCTGCCATATAAATGACAGGCGAATTTATTCAGAAATTATTTTTTCGCTTCAACGCCTGGCGCGGCTGCGCGATTAAGGAATTGCTGAGTAACGTCCGGTAAATGGTTCAGACACCACTCCGCCATCGCAATTTCCTGTTCCAGGATCTGTTTAAAAATCACCACACCCTGTTCATCGCCCACGGCTTTTGCCGCCGCAATCAGCGAGGTGTAGCAGGCAATTTCAAACTGTTCGAAGACATAGCCGCTGATAGCGCCTTTCACCACTTCATCAGAAGCAAACATACCGCCCACGGCCTGGCCCATCGCCGTCATTTTGCTCATGGTGTCTTTGACAACAGAGGTTGAAACGTTATTTCTTTCAATAACGGAATTAATCAGCTGCTGCTGGTGGCGCGTCTCTTCCAGATGCTGCTCAAGACGGGATTTGAGGTCAGGATAGTGCTCAATACGGGAGGCCATTGACTCCAGCATCTGTTCCGCTTGTTTCTCCATCGCATGAGCGTCACGCAGCCAGTCATGATAATTTTCTTCGTATGTCGTCATAAATCACCTCTTCCGAAATATACAGTTACCTGTAAAGAAATATTTATGCGTCCTCTACAGAATTTATAAATTTGATACGCCCTAAAAAGCGTAGCAGATATTTTTAAACGGGAGACGGAATCGCGGATATTCTGTTTTTTGAGAGTAATCTCAACCAAAATTAACTGGATAATTATTATCCACTTGCGGCGAAATATGTACGAAAACTCCTTTTCTGTATAACTTCAGGAAGCAAATAATTGCATGTGAATTTTATTTTTACATTCGCTTTACATAAAAGGAAATAAATGTAGAAAGCGGTTTTAAGCGAAGCGGTAAAAAGGAGCGACTACGATTTTCATTAATATATCGCCCGATGCATGGTGCTTTTTCGTTATGCGGTGACAATTCAATAGCCTGAACACGCCCTGCCACATGCTTTACGGGAAAAGCGCTATCATCAGACAGACAAAGGACGCAGATTAAGGACTTCGCATGGCATTCAAACGACAGGATTACTTCTCCCGAATTGGCTACACCGGTGAACCGCGCCCAACGCTTGAGACGCTTACCGCGCTGCACAAGTGCCACACCGCGACCATTCCTTTTGAAAATCTCGATGTGCTGTTAGGGCGCGAGATCCTGCTTGATGATGACGCGATTTTCATCAAGCTGGTGGAAGCCGGGCGCGGCGGCTACTGCTTTGAGCAAAACGCGCTGTTCTCCCGCGCGCTCGCGGAATGCGGCTTTGCCGTGGAAGCGCTCGCCGCGAGAGTATTAATCGCCGATCCTGACGCTATGCCGCCGCGCACGCACCGCCTGGTGCAGGTGATGATTGACGATGCGCCGTGGATAGCCGATGTCGGTTTTGGCGGGGCGACGCTGTGCGCGCCGATCCCGCTTGCACATGGCGCGGAGATAACCGGCCCGGAAGGGCGCTTTCGTATTGAGAGCCGACAAAGCGAGTTTTTGCTCTTAAAAGAAGAGGGCGACGACTGGCACGCACTTTACCGCTTTGACCAGGCGCGTCAGTATCCGGCAGATTACCTGATGGCCAACCATTTTATTGCCCACTGGCCGGATTCTCATTTCCGCCATCACCTGCTGGCGGCGCTACACCCTCCCGGACAAACGCCCTTAAAACTGCTTAACCGCCATCTCACCGTGAATGGCGAGCGCCGGACGCTTGCCGACGACGGCGCGGTCTATGACTGCCTGCAAAAGGATTTCGGGATGCGCTTTACTCATCCGGTACATGGCGTTTCACGCGAGACGTTTTGCGCGATGATGGCGCAGCTTGCTCGCGATAACCCCTAAGGGCGGGCGTGCTGCTGGCGGAACTGGCCCGGCGTAACGCCCCAGGCGTTTTTGAACGCTTTGCTGAACGCGGCCTGGGTCAGATAGCCGCACGCCTCCGCCACGCGGCCGATAGCGTCCTGTTCGCGCTCAAGGAGCCTTGCCGCGCGCGCCATCCGCACCTGATTCAGCCAGGCCTGGGGGGTAAGCGGGTAACGGCTTGCAAAGTGTCTTGCAAAGGTAGCGCGGGAGAGAAAACAGCGCGCCGCCATGCTTTCCAGCGTCCACGGCTGTTCCGGGTTCGTCAGCACCGCGCTGACGGCCGGTGCCAGGCGTTTATCCGCCAGCAATGGCAACATGCCTGGCGCGCCGTTCTCATCGGCCAGCAGGGCGCGTAAGACCAGCGTGAGTAGGGTAGAAGAAAGCTCGCGTACAATCGCCGCGGCACCCGGTCGCCCGCTCAGGCTCTCATCCGACAGCATGGTCAGAAGCGCCGCGAGCGAGCGGCAGTCTTCCCGTCCGCCTGTGGCGATACGCTGCAATGCAGGCTGACCGCTAAAAAGCAGTGCGCCGCTGATGCCGGTGCGAAACTCACCGCACAGCATCACCAGCGGCGTATCGTCGCCTTCCGTCACGACTTCCGTAACCACCGCATTCTCGTGCCGCTGCACGCGGGCGGTGGCACCGTCCTGCTTATGGCTTTCCAGACGGTGCGGTGCGCCGTGAGGCAGCAGAAAGATATCGCCCGCCCGTGCATGAATGACTTCACCATTGAGCACCAGTCGCGCGCTGCCAGAGAGGATGGCGTGCCAGGGAATATGGCCAGCCGGGCTCTGTGCATGATCCGACTGCCAGCGTCCGGCGAAGCGGCAGTGCAAATCGACAGAACTTTCCGGCGCGAGAAGGGCGATAAGCTGGCTGAGGCTGTCCATAAAGCTCCTGAGACGATAAGACAAAAATCCGCGACGCCCGGCGGCAGATGGCGTAAGGCGTCACGCGTAGTATGCACACAACGCCCGCAGACGGGCATTTATTGACGAAGGAGTGCATCATGAGCCGTTTACAGACCATTGCGACAGAAACCGCCACCGGTAAAACCGCCCAGCTGTTTGATACGCTGAAAAGCGCGATGGGTAAAGTCCCTAACGCGTATGCCACCATCGGCAGCAACGCGCCGGATATTCTCTCCCAGGCGCTGCAACACAATATGGCGCTGAAAAAGGGCGCGCTGAGCGCCCGCGAGCTGGAAGCCATTAACCTAGTCGTGAGCGAGACGACCGGCTGTGATTACTGCCTCGCCGCGCATACCCTGATGGCGAAAAAAGCGGGTTACAGCGCCGATGATACCCGCGCGCTGCGTGCCGGGCAGTTTGCCCAGGATGCCCATATCGATGCGCTGCTGCGCTTTGTGAAAACCGTGATAACGACGCGCGGCACGCTGCCGGAAAGCGACGTGACCGCGCTGCGCGACGCCGGTTTCGACGACCGTCAGGTTATTGAGATCTTAAGCGCCATCAGCGCCATTCTGTTTACCAACATGGTGAACCGGGTGAACGACACCGTGGTGGATTTTCCTAAAGCAGAATAATCCGCACCTGGCGGGGGAGGGGAGCGGTACTAACGATATCAAGACGTTAGCGCTCCGCTCCTTACAACCCACCATAACCGGCACCGCCCGGTGCCTGGCAAAAGTCACCGATGCGCAGTATAAGAAGTAAACACCGCTGATACGCGTAACCGGAGACAATAATGACCATGAAAGTGCTGGGCTATGCCGCGCAGAGCCCCGAAGCGCCGCTCGCGCCTTTTGAGTTTACCCGCCGCGCGCCGCGCCCCGACGATGTCGTCCTCGAAATTCTCTACTGCGGCGTCTGCCATTCCGATCTTCATCAGGCTCGTGACGACTGGGGTTTCAGTCAGTATCCCATTGTGCCGGGCCATGAAATCATTGGCCGCGTCACGGCGGTCGGCAGCGACGTGAAAAAATTCAAACCGGGCGATCTCGCGGGCATCGGCTGTATGGTCGATTCGTGTCGCAGTTGTCCTCCGTGCCGCGAGGGGCTGGAACAATACTGTCTTGAAGGCTGCATTCAGACCTATAACGGTATCGATCGCCATGATGGCGAGCTGACGTTTGGCGGCTACTCACAGATTATTCTCGCCTCGCAGGACTTCGTGCTGCGCATCCCCGAAGGGTTAGATCTCAAAGGGGCCGCGCCGCTGCTCTGCGCCGGGATTACTACCTGGTCGCCGCTGCGCCACTGGAACGTCGGCAAAGGCAGCCGTGTCGCGGTGGTTGGGCTTGGCGGTCTCGGGCATATGGCTATCAAGCTTGCCCATGCGCTCGGTGCCGACGTGACGCTGTTCACCCGCTCGCCAGGGAAAGAGGAAGACGCACGCCGCCTTGGTGCGCATCACGTAGTGCTCTCTGAAGAGCCAGGCCAGATGCAGCAGGTCGCCGGACATTTCGATTTAATTATCGACACCGTGCCTTACGCGCATGACATCAACCCGTATCTGTCGACGCTTAAAATTGACGGCACGCTGGTTTTTGTCGGCCTCCTTGGAGAGGTACAGCCTGCGGTCAATACGGTCCCCATGATTATGGGGCGGCGTAGCGTGGCGGGTTCGTGTATTGGCGGGATCGCCGAGACGCAAGAGATGCTCGACTTCTGTGCGAAGCACAACATCTCTGCCGACGTGGAAGTGATCAACATTCAGGAAATCAATGAGGCGTGGGAAAGGATGCTGAAAAGCGATGTGAAATATCGCTTTGTGATCGATATGGCGTCACTGCAGCAGGGCGCGCGTCTGGAACCCGTGACGGCGGCTTAAAACGCTCTTATTTTTGATGCGGAAAGCAAAAGCGGGCATGAAGCCCGCTTTTTTGTTACGCCTGTTTCGGCTGACCATTTGAGGCCGTCAGGCCGCCATCCACCGGCAAATTCGCGCCTGTGATATACCGGGCGTCGTCGCTCGCGAGAAACGCAATCGCATCGGCGATATCTTCCGGCTCGCCCGCACGTTGCAGCGGGATTCGCTCATAGAATTTTTGCAGCAGCGCTTCATCCTGCTTCATATCTTCTGTGAGATCGGTAAACGTAAAGCCCGGACAAATCGCATTCACGCGTACGCCATCGGCACCGTAATCCATCGCAAGCGATCGGGTAAAGTTTGTGACCGCGCCTTTTGCCGCGTTATAAACGCTCATGCCCCAGTCGCCACCCAGCCCGGAGACCGATGAAATATTAATCACGTTGCCTTTGGTTTTCAGCAGGCCCGGCATAAACGCGTGCAGGCAGTAGAAAACGCCATTCAGATCGGTGCCCATCAGCGTTTCCCAGTCCTCAAGCGTAATCTCATGAATTTTGCCCTGTACAATCACGCCAGCGTTATTCACTAACACATCGACGCGACCAAATTCATCCGCCACGCGCTGCGCGAGCGCCTGTACCTGTTGCGCGTCAGAAACGTCGCAGGGCACGACCAGGTGCTTGCCTTGCGTAAGCGTCGCGGCCACTTTATCGAGTTTTTCTTTTGTGCGCCCAACCAGCACAACGCTTGCGCCTTCATGCGCAAAACGACGCGCGGCGGCGGCACCAATGCCTGATCCTGCACCCGTCACGACCACGACTTTCTCTTGAAAACGGTTCATACATCCTCCTTTCCAGTGTCTGGCACAATGCTGTGCTTAATCATCAAGTCCTTGTTAACTCTGGCATTCATTGCACGCTTCGCAAGTCTCAGGTTGACTATTCCTTATAAGCCTCTGTTTTCGTTCAAATAAAAAGTCATTAAAAAATGTGACGCAAACCAAAATTTCGCGCCGCAAATAAAGGGGGCCGGAGAGAGGGAGGGTTTAACTTTGCTTATCAACGGGTTAGTGATTTATCATAAAGATATTCTTGCGCGGGTTCGCTTTCTTGTGGATAACATGTGCAAAGTGAACAAAAAATATCCTGATAGACGATCGCATTTGATCCCGCCGCATGCAAAGCGACTAACCCTGTCACTTTTAGCGATCCTTTTTAATTAAACAGATCTTAATTTAGATCCCGACCTTTTTAAGTCGGAGTTAATTCCTGTACCCCAACCGGGAGGAGAGTGATGAGCGTTTCCCGTGAATACGTGACGTTTGTACTGGACCAGCTGGCGCCGCTCGGCGTGGTAGAAACCCGCCGTATGTTTGGCTGCGTGGCGCTGTTTCAGGCCGGACGGATGTTTGCGCTGGTGGATGGCGACGCGCAGCTTTACATCAAAGCAGACGATCAGAACCGCGAGCGGTTTATCGCCGAAGGCTTCCCGCCTTTTACCTATGTCACCACCCGGCGCAGCGGTGACCAGCAGGAAGTCGCGTTGGGTTATTACCGCATTGCCGAAGAGCTGGTGGAAGATAATCAGGAATTGTTGCGCTGGGCGCATGAAGGAATTGCCGCTGCCATGCGCGCACCGGAGAAAAAACCTCGCAAAACCACGAAAAAACCGGGGTAAAGGCTTAACCGAACGATAATCACCTTCTTTAGTTACAACATACTTAATACGATCCAACAAATCTGCTTCAGCGTCAGCGCCTGGAGAAAAAGCTTTCCAGAATAAAATGGCGGTGAATGGCAGGATTTACCGTTTGCAAGAGACAAAAAAAGCCAGACGCGCTGGCTTTGGAATGGACGTGAGAAGGGCGTTCAGATTTCGTTATCAGTACGCGGGAAAGCCTCGCCGATAGCATAAAAATGTCCGCCCGCGACGTGATGCAGACTGCGTAGCTCAGACGGCGCATCTTCAAAGTGCCAGCGGCCATCGTGAAAGACGCGGGTATCCGCCCATGCGGCGGTCACCTGACCGATAAACAGATCGTACTGCTGCTGATTATGCGGCTCGGGAATCAGCTCGCAGGCGAGCCATGCCGAGCAGCCCGCAACCAGCGGTGCCTCAACGCCGTCCATATGAAACAGTTCCACACCGGCGAGTTTCAGTTTCTCAGGCTCGTTATGCAGGCTCAGCGTGCCCGCCTGATACGTCATTTCCCGCTGTGCGACGGTCGGCACCTGTAAAACAAATGACCCACTGCGCTCAAGCAGTTCGCGGGTGCGGGCGATTTTATCGATAACCACCGTCACCTTTGGCGGCATAAAATCCAGCCCGCAGGCCCAGGCGGCGGCCATCACATTTTCCACGCCGTCGTGACGAGCGGAAACCAGCACCGTTGGCCCGTGATTAATTAACCGGTACGCTTTGTCCAGCGGCACCGGTGTCATAAAAGAGTGAGTGTCGTTCATTCGCATAACCCTGTATTGACCCAGGCGGGCAGGGTAACACAGCCGCCCGGGCACCATTTTGCGCTACGTGTCGCGCATCCCAAGCGCCAGCGACTGCGCCGGGTCGAACAGCGACAGGCTCTCAATCTGATTGAGCAGAATGACTTTGCGATAAGCGAGCGCCGATTTCTCTCCGGCCTGCAGCGTGATGCCATGGCTGTCATACCAGGCGCTGTAATTATGCTCGACGCGCAAATCCAGCGTTTCGTGGTCGCGGTAGCCGCTCAGCATCGGAATGAGCACCAGATTGCTGATATCGCTGCGGGTACTGTCGAAGGTGGCGCTATGGATCATCCCGATATACACACGCTGGGATTTCATCGTTATCCAGATAAGCTCGCCCTCTTCCATGCACTCATACAGCAGCCCTTCGATGCCGTTGGCGCGCGAGAGCGTGCGGTAGAGCGTGCGGCGGCCAGTGTTATCAAGCTTCGCCGTCGGCGACCAGTTCGCGCGGTAGAGGCAAAACAGAATGGCAAAGCCCAGCATCAGCACCACCGGCGCCTGGATGCCGAGAAAGCTCCAGTTCATAAACGCCATCTGGTAGTGATAATCGTCGCTGCCGGACCACGCCGGGAATGCATTCAGCACGCTTGAGACGCCAAGCAGCGCCAGCCACAGCAGGCCGGTGGCGATAATGCCCTGCAACACGAAAATACAGCCGTAAAGCGCCACCAGGAAATAGACGTCCCACCCGGAGGTGCGCATAAACTTAAACCGGGTGGAGAGATCGCGGCTGGTATACCAGTAACCGCACACCATCAACACCATAAATATCGCCGTTCCCATCTTAAGCCCTCTTCAGCATTTCGACGTGGCGGGCGAAATCTTCCTGTACGGCAAGACACTCCACATTAACCGAGGCGTTGCCATCCTCGTCGATAATAATGCGTTCTCCTTCGTCAATCGCATCCTGGATATGCGCCGGATGAACGGCATGAACCAGCTTTTCCGGGCTGGTAAAAAGCGAGCGAAATATTCTTAGCATGTAAAACCTCCCGGCCAACAGTATAGAAAGCCTGGTGGATGCAGGGTAAAAGTGGCGGGTTTTACGGGTTTATCTGATGAAAAAGGCCCGCCAGCGGGGCGGACTGAGGGTTATTTGAGCGGCTTCAGGGCATCCAGCCGCGCGGTGCCTCGACTGGCGGCGCGTGGCCGGGATCGTCAAAGTGATGAGCGCCGCGTGCCGCCGTCTTGCTGGCAGCGGGGTAAACGGGCCTGTAAAAAAACGCAAAGGGCATGCAGAGGCAAAAAGCCGGGGCGAACCCCGGCAGAGATAAATAGCATTAATGCGGGCTGGCCGTCGGACGCACCACGATTTCGCTCACGTCGACGTTATCGGGCTGTTCGATGGCGTAGGCGATGGCGCGGGCAATGGCGTCAGCAGGCAGCGCAATGCGGCGAAAATCATCCATCGCCACACGGGCGGTTTCATCTGTGATATGCGTCGCCAGTTCAGATTCCACCACGCCGGGGCTGATTAGCGTCACGCGGATCGTTTCATTTTCCTGGCGCAGCCCGTCGGTTATCGCGCGCACCGCATATTTGGTGGCGCAGTACACGGCGGCGGTCGGGGAAACACGGTACGCGCCAATGGACGCGATATTAATGATCTGCCCGCGATTGCGCGCCTGCATCACCGGCAATACGGCGGCGATGCCGTGCAGCACGCCGCGCACGTTCACATCCAGCATCTGATTCCACTCGTCCACTTTCAGCGAGGCCAGCGGCGAGAGCGGCATCACGCCTGCGTTATTAATGAAGGCGTCAACCTGGCCATATTTATCAAGCGCCGTCTGCACAAAGGCTTCCATGCTGTCGAGTTTCGTCACGTCCAGCGCCGCGTAATCTATCTGCGCCCCGTTAAAGCGCAGTTCCTCGCACAGCGCCGCGAGACGGTCGGTGCGGCGCGCGCCAATCAGTAAACGGTAGCCCTGGGCGGCCAGCAGGCGCGCCGTCGCTTCGCCGATCCCGCTGCTGGCGCCGGTGAGCAGGATAACTTTGCGTTCTTCGGTCATCGTCATGGTGCTTACTCCTTCACAAGAAGGCCCGGCGGGCTGCCGGTGCCGTATGCATAAAGGCTACGCCCGCAGCGGTTCTCTCAATAGCGCCATTCCTCTCGCTGTATTGCCTGATCCTATTAGCCCTGGTGAAGCTTTGCGCGCAACGTGCCACAATCGTTGCAGGAAAATATGAAGGAGACGCCGCAATGACGATGTCATCAGTACAGCGTGAAACTATCGAACTTCTGGAACAGCTCGCCCCACAGGAGGGCTACACCCGCTCACAGCTTGATGCGGTGCGCTTTATGCGCTCCAACCGCGCGCTGTCGCGCACGCCGGTGCTGTATGAGCCCTGTATTGTGATTGTCTGCCAGGGCTGCAAGCGCGGTTATCTCGCCGATAAGATCTACACCTACAATGCCCAACACTATCTGGTGCTCTCGGTGCCGCTGCCGTTTTCAACCGAAACCGACGCCACGCCGCAGGTGCCGTTGCTTGCCGTGGCGGTGCGGCTTGAAATGACCGTGATTGCTGAACTGGTGCTGGCGCTCGACGACGAGCGGGGCGCAAACGCCGCGCCGCCGGAAGGCATTCTCTCCACGCCGCTTAACGCGCCGCTTGCCGACACCACGCTGCGGCTCCTGCGCGCGCTGAGCCACCCGCAGGAGGCGCACATTCTCGGCCCGGCGATTGTCAAAGAGCTGTATTACCGCGTATTGATGGGTGAGCAGGGCGGCGCTATCCGCGCGGCGCTGGCAAGCTTCGGCAAGTTCAGCCGCATCTCGCGCGTGCTGCAACGCATTCACGCCGACTACGCCGGGCGGCTGGATGTCGCAACGCTCGCCGCCGAAGCCGGCATGAGCGCGCCCGCCTTTCATGCGCATTTCAAAGCGGTGACCAGCAACTCGCCCGTGCAGTACATCAAAGCGGTGCGTCTGCATCAGGCGCGGCTATTGATGATCCGCGACAACCTCAGCGCCGCCACCGCCGCGTTGCGCGTCGGCTATGAAAGCCCGTCGCAGTTTAACCGCGAGTTTCGCCGTCTGTTTGGCCGCACGCCGGGGGCGGAAACCCGTGAAATGAAACAGTCGTTCGCGCTGCTACCACCGACGCAGTTTGAAGCGATGACGACCAATCATTAACGGCCCGCGAATGATTTTCGCGACTATTTTCTGGCGTGGTTTTTGGGTTAGACCGACGGGTGCGCTCCGCTTACCCGCGCTACGCGGTATACGCGCCATATTATTTCTGTAGGGTGGGTAAGCTTGCGCACCCACCATTGGTTAAATCCGCGGGTGCGCTACAAACATATCAGATTGAATATCCATACATGCATTTTTTCACGCTGCCTTCACCACCCCTTTTAATAACGCATAATCATACAACCGGTCGCGGGCGATATTTTTCATTTTCACTTCGCACATAATGTCGAAATCGATGAAAGAGAGCGCCCAGTCATTCAGCGTACTGTTGAAATAATGATCGGAATGCGCGCGCAGTTTAGTTTTGGGAATGCCGAGCTGTGACTGTTCCGGAAAACCCTGTTCCGGAATAAGTCCTTCCTGAGAGATGGAATAATGCATGACCGGGCGCACGCCGCGCCACGAGGCTTTTATCTGTTCAATACGCGGATCGTCCGGCGTAATAAATGCATTCTCTTTTACCCAGTGGTGGTGAATATCCAGCACAATGGGGCAGAGCGCCTGCGCCTGTAATACATCGTCCAGCGAACAGGAAATTTCGTCATTTTCCACCGTCAGCATCCGCTGCGCCTGTAGGCTTAACCGGCCAAACGCCTCGCGAAAGCCTTCGAAACCTCGCTTGCCGTTCATATGGATATTGATTTTGAAATCCTGAAACCGCTGGCCATACCCCATCATCACGGCGCACAGGGTGTGATATTCCACATCCTCAATGGCTCTTTCGACCACATCAGGGTTATCTGACGCCAGTACCGAATACTGGCCGGGATGAAAAGAGAGACGAATATCGTGTGTGCGGGCAAACTCGCCGCAGCGGGTAAATAAGGGTGCCAGATCGGATAGAAATTCCTGATAGAACGGGCCGGCCTCCGGCACGGTATAAAGCGGCAGTAAATCGCTGCCGATACGCATCATCCTTAACGCCGCCGGTAACTGCGCGAGTTGTTCCAGGGTGAGATAAAGATTGTTCAGATTGGTCTGTGCGAGCTGCGATAACAACGTCAGACGCGCCTCATGACCGAGACTTAAAAAACGGGTGCGGGTCGTCGATTTAAAGGGAAATTCCTGTTTGAGCCCTGAATCTAAAAATTTACACGCGAAACCTAATTTCATGCACCCTCCGGTTGTCAGTATTTCCAGTGTAGCAGGTCGCTAACCGGGCGTTTCGGTGGGCCGTAGAGCTTAAGTTTAAGCAAAACGGTTATACTCTCCGTTTGCCGCGGCCATACCGCGCTTTCACTGACGTATCAGAATCAACTTATGAAATTACTCTCCTGGCGTTTTATTCTTCCTGTTGTCGCCTGTGCGGCGCTGGCGTACTGGTGGCTGACGCCACACTTCAGCCATGAGGACAAGGCGTACTACGCCTCGGTGTTCTGCACGATCCAGACAGACAAGCCCGATAACTGGGCGGCGAGCATGGAAAATGTGATTGAAGGCAGCAACAACGACTACGCGCTGCAACGTCAGCACTACTCCGCCGCGCTGGGTCGTGAAATCATCAGCACCTGGCAGGGGCTCGATAGCACGCAGCGCGCGGCGCTCGCGAGCAACCCGCAAACCTGCGGCCAGCAACTCGCCCGTCTGTTGCGCTGAGGGCGGCTACACTCAGTGGGGGTCATTTACTTCGCTGAGGTTGCCTTGCTGTCCGGACATCAATTCCTCGCCCTGAGCGGGTTCTCGCTTATTGCCGCCGCCTGTGGGCTGGCGCGTTTCTCGTGGGGATTACAGCTACCCGAGGTTATCCGGGATGTTTCAATGTCGACGACGCTGGTCGGCGCACTCTTTGGCTGGCTGCTGGATACCTTAAGCGCCGTGCCTGCGCTCGGTATTTTCGTGCTACTGACGCTGCTCGCACTCTGTTTACCGGCTGAGCGAACAGAAAATGCGCTCCCGGATATATGCTCAAGAAAGCCTGCCGCACGCCGATAAGCATCTTATAAAGCCTCGCCTTAAGGGGCGTGACAGGCGTAAGCGTAATACCTCGGGAGCTTACGCCTGGCTTGCGGTTCTGCCGGCGGAGTGCCGGAAGAGTGTATCCAGGAATGTTTTAGTGCCGGTCGAACAAGCAGCGCACCGCTGTAATGGACGTCGAAAAACGAAACCGGAGGTTGAAATGTATTCCTTCATAGCGCGACAGCCTATCTTTGATGCGTCGCTGAACACGGTGGCTTACGAGCTACTCTACCGGGACGGGCTCACGAACGCCTTTCCACCCGTGACTGCCGAGTTCGCGACCAGCCAGCTGCTTGCCGATCATTTTCTGGTCACGCCGTTACAGCGTTTGTCCGGGAAACATACGTCATTTATCAATTTCCCGTATGAAATGATCGTCAACGGGCTGGCGCAGTCGCTGCCGCGCCAGAATGTCGTGATTGAAATTCTTGAGAATAGCGTGCCGGATAACGCGCTGTTTACCACCGTGCGCGCGATGTATGAGGAGGGGTATTGCTTCGCGCTGGATGATTTTACGCTGGAGAGCGAATGGAGCCGCTTTCTGCCTTACATCAGCGTCATTAAGTTTGATATTCAGTCCACAAGCGTTGAACAAATCAACGCGTTCCTGAAAGCGCACCCGAACCTGCGCTGCAAACTGCTGGCTGAAAAAGTCGAGCGGCGTGAAGAGCTGGAACAGTACCAGAAACTCGGTTTTCATCTTTTTCAGGGCTATTTTTACAGCAAGCCAGAACTCATTAAGACGAAAAAGCTGCCTGAACAAAAAGTCTTTATTCTTGAGCTTATCCGCGAAGTTAACGCGGCGCGCCCGGATATGGCGAAGATCGAAAAGCTGATTAGCCGCGACGTGGCGATCACCTATAAGCTGATGCGCTACGTCAATAACATCAAATATCAGCATAACTACCACGCCAACGCCGAATCGCTGCCATTTCGCAGCATTTTCGCGTTTCTTGGGCTCTATGAGCTGAAAAGATTCATTACTATCCTCGCGGTCACGCACATCAGCGATCCGTCGGTAAGCGAACTTTACAACGTCAGCCTGGTGTACGGGCGCTTTTGCGAACTGGCGGCGCACCGTATCGGCGGCGTGAGCGAGGACGACGCGTTTATCGCCGGGCTGTTCTCGCGCCTCGACGCGATTATGGATATCCCCATGGATGCGCTGCTTGAGCAGATCTACGTCTCGAAGGAAGTCAAAAAAGCGCTGATCAACCGTGAGGGCGTTCCGGGTACGCTGGTCCGTCTGTGCGAAGCGTTCGAGCGTGCCGACTGGCCGCAGGTGGT
Source organism: Cronobacter sp. 153480017-3 (assembly GCF_053627815.1). Lineage (NCBI taxonomy): Bacteria > Pseudomonadati > Pseudomonadota > Gammaproteobacteria > Enterobacterales > Enterobacteriaceae > Cronobacter > Cronobacter sp. 153480017-3. The sequence continues at coordinate 135,097 of NZ_JBSEYN010000001.1, forward strand.
TGAAGTGGCGCAGGAGCTGAATCTTAGCGAGCGGGATATCATCGATATGACGCACGAAGCGGTGAAATGGGGCGACACTATCATCTGATTTTTACAGCGGGCGGCCCGTCTGACGCCGCCTGCGCGCACTCAGGCTAAAACGCGGTTTCGATATTTCCGTCATTCTCGCGCATCTTGACTACGCTTTTACAGGCACGCTGACGTGCGGCGCCTGGGCGCTGCCGTCGCTGGTTCTGGATGACTTCAGGAGACGGACATGCACCCGCACACGACCGCACGATCCCCGGCAGCCGCCGTGGCGCTTTATGAACTGCTTAATCCCATTCCTTTAGGCTTTTTCACGGCCGCCTGGATTTTCGACATCCTCTACATGAAAAGCTACGTGCAGATGTGGACCGATGCCGCCAGCTGGCTTATCGCTATCGGCCTTGTTATCGCGATTATTCCGCGCCTGATTAGCCTCGGGCAGATCTGGCCCGGGCGTCGCCATCTGCATGGCCCGGCGCAGCGGCTGCACTTCTGGCTGAATCTGGTGGCGATAGTGCTGGCCATTTTCAACGCCTTTATTCACAGCCGTGATGCTTACGCCGTGGTGCCTGCGGGCGTCATTCTTTCAACGCTGGTCGTGGTGCTGATGCTGCTGGCGAATGTTCAACTCGCGTTACGCCAACGCGCTGCTTAAGGAGAAGCCCGCATGAACAACATTCATCGTCTCGCGCTGGCCGTGTCGCTGGGCGTTCTGCTTAGCGGCTGTGATAACAGCGCAACACTCGATCCGCAAAAACAGGTCGGGCCAAACCCGGAACTTCCGGAAGCGAAAAATTTCCTGCTGCCGCCGATGCAGGTGCCGGAAGGCGTCGCCTGGAAAGAGGGCGAAAAGCCAAAGGTGGCGCAGGGGCTGAAGATTGAAAAAATCGCCGACGGGCTGATGCATCCGCGCCAGGTCTATGTGCTGCCCAATAACGATATTCTGGTGGCGGAATCCAACGGCACGCCAAAACCGACGACGCGCCCGAAACAGCTCATCATGGGCGTGGTGCAAAAGGCGTCGGGCAAGGGCGGGCCGGGCGGCAACCGCATTACGCTTTTGCGTAACGTGAACGGCAAATGGGAAAAGCATCACTTTATTGAAAATCTCAATGCGCCGTTCGGCATTCAGCTCACCGGCAATACGCTGTGGGTGGCGAACGCCGACAGCCTGGTGAAATTCCCGTATCAGGAAGGGCAAACGGAGATCCGCACGCCGGGCGAAGAGGTCACTGAACTGCCGGGTGGGCCGATCAACCACCACTGGACCAAAGCGCTGCTGGCAAGCCCCGATGGCAGCAAGCTCTACGTGGGCGTGGGTTCTAACAGTAATATCACCGAAAACGGCATCGGCGCGGAGTATCGCCGCGCCGCGGTGCTGGAAGTAGACGCCGCGACCGGCGCCAGCCGTATTTACGCAAGCGGCCTGCGCAACCCGACCGGCCTCCAGTGGGAGCCTGAGAGCGGCAAGCTGTGGGCGATAGTGAACGAGCGCGATGAAATCGGCTCCGATCTGGTGCCGGATTATATGACCTCGGTGCAGGAGAAGGGGTTCTACGGCTGGCCGTACAGCTATTTCGGCAATCACGTCGATAAACGCGCTGAGCCGCAGCGCCCGGATCTGGTCGCCAAAGCGATCAAGCCTGACTACGCGCTCGGCTCGCACGTGGCACCGCTTGGCCTGCATTTCTACACCGGCGATAACATGCCGCAGTATCGCGGCGGGGCGTTTGTGAGCGAACACGGCAGCTGGAACCGCTCGCCGCTCAATGGGTATCAGGTGGTCTGGGTGAAGTTTGAAAACGGCAAACCGGTCGGGATGCCGCAGCCGGTCGTCACCGGTTTCCTGACCGACGATCAAAAGCAGGTGCGCGGGCTGCCGGTTGGCGTGACGCAGGATAACTCCGGCGCGCTGCTAATTGCCGACGACGCCGGTAACGCCATCTGGCGCGTGAGCGCAGCGCAGTAAAATCAGGCCGCCGCGCGCGGCCTTTTTCCTTACCAAAAGGGCGTGAAAGCGCCTGCTATACTTTTCTTTCATTCATCAGCAAGGAGTTCACGATGCCGGAATCTACCCAACGCGACGGGATGCCTTATTTTCTGTTTCTCTGCGAAGGCCGCGTGCTGGCGCAAAACATCGATGGCCGGATTATCGATCTCGGCGAAGCCACACAAGAGAATGGCGCTTTCGCCTGGCGTCTTGATGGCAATGATGAACATGGCGAAGGGCTGAACAATGCCGATGCGGTGCTTGATGATATCGCCGGACACCTGACGTTTCTGTTTATCGACGGGCAGTTTACCAGCCTGCCGGATCTCTCGGACGATTACGCAGGAAAGCTTGATGACGCCCCCGCGAAAGAGATTGTGCTCAGTGAACTGAGCGACAAGGGTGGTGACGATAACCCGCCGGTGGTGTAAACAGCGGGAGGCCACAGAAGATCTGTGGCCCTCAGGCTTACCCGCGATTACTGGCGAGATCGGGCGGCGTATTATGATTTAGCGTCACGACCGAACTGATATTATCCGGCAGGCGACGCGCTTCTAAATAAACGGTCTGCCAGTAAGGATTATCTAAAGAGGAGCGGGTGACGCCTTTACTGGTTGAGGCGTGAATAAATTCGTTGTCAGAATCATAAAAGCCAACATGTAGCCCACCATTAATACGAAAGAACACCAGATCGCCCGGGCGCAGTTTATTTTTATCAACGCCTTTGCCCATGTGAATTAATTCCCGCGTGGTGACGCGCGCCATCGGCAGATTAAACCGGTCGTGCAGCGTGCGCCAGACAAAACCGGAGCAGTCGATTCCATCGCGCTTTGTGCCGCCCCATTGATAAGGTGTGTCCTGCCAGGTGTTCATCTGGTCGTGAAGGGCGGCGATAACGGGGATCAGGTCAGGCTGGCGGCTGCTGGCGGTGGCGTCAGGCAGCGGGGCGACCGTTTTGGGTTTTGGGGCTTTGGTGGCGCATCCCGTCAGATAAGCACAGAACAAAAGGGCAAATAAAGGTTTGGCGGGGAAATCCATATCGACTCACTGGCACGCGGTAATTTACGTTAGGTGCCCGAATTCTTACTAAAAATGCGTATCATCTCCAGCGCTTTCTTATCCTTTACAATTATTGACATTGCAAAAGAATATTAATCTGTCACCGACGCATTCTGGCGCAGATATTCACGTTCAGAAACAACTCAATGTAAAAGCGGGGCTTTACATCGGGCCGGAAATGATATTTTCGGCACATAGAAATAACATGCGGTAATTATCCCTGGGAAGAATTAATGTTATTTTTGATAGCCAACGGTGGGTGCGCTCCGCTTACCCACCCTACAGAAATACCAAACGCGTAGCGCGGGTAAGCAAAGCGCACCCGCGGATTAAGCCAATGGTGGATGAGCTTCGCTTATCCACCCTACGTAAATGACAAAAGCGTAGCGCGGGTAAGCGGAGCGCACCCGCGGAAGGCTATTATTTATGTAACGTTACCGCATCGCTGTGACCATTCTGCCGCAGCGTCTCCAGCAGACGCGCTTTGCGCTGCTCAAGTTCGCTTATCTGATCTTCGATTTCTTTAAGCCGCTGATACTGTATGGCCTGGGTTTCCGGGCAGAACGTCGCGCCTTCAATGAGCAACATGCAATCGGGGAAACGGCGGATCTCGGCCACGCTAAATCCAGTCGCAATCAGGCGCTGGATCTGGCGCACCTGGGTAATGGCCTGCTTATCAAAATAGCGGTAGCCGTTACAGGCGCGAACGGCCGCCAGTAAGCCGTTGTTGTGATAGTGGCGGATGGATCGAGGGCTCACGCCGGTGGCTTTAGCCAGTTCGCCAATGGTCAGTTGCATGGTTTCTCCTCATCAGGCGCTTGACTCTGACACTAGTGTCATCGTTCAGGCTAGCCAGGAACCTATTAATGAGGAAGTGAAAATGCCTGCTTTGATTAACCGTATTGTGATAAGCCTGCTGTTCATGGTGATGGCAAACGCGACTGCCGCTGAACGACACTTTACCGTCACCGCGCCGGATGGCGTTCCGATTGCCGTGCAGGAGAGCGGCAACCCGAACGGCCCGGCGATAATTTTCATTCACGGGCTGCTGGGCAGCCATCTCAACTGGAACCGGCAAATCGCCGACCCGCGGCTGCAACGTTTCCGGCTCATCACCTTTGATTTACGCGGCCACGGGCTTTCCGGGAAGCCTGACACCGACGCGGCGTATCGGGAGGGCAGGCGATGGGGAGACGATCTGGCGGCGGTTATCAACAAGAGCCAGGCGAAGCGGCCGGTATTAGTCGGCTGGTCGCTCGGCGGCGCGGTGATTTCGGCTTATCTGGCCGAGTATGGCGACAGCCGGATCGGCGGCGCGTTATACGTGGGCGGCGTGGTGGAGCTAACGCCCGCGCTGATACCCGCGCATCCGGCTATTTATCGCGACATGACGGCGGCGGATTTACAAACACATCTCAATGGCGAGCGCCAATTTTTGCGGCTCTGTTTTTATCAGCAGCCTGACCGCGACACGTTTGAGCGTCTGCTGGCTAACGCGGCGATGGCGTCCTGGACCATGCAGCGGAACGTGCCGCGCATAGCGGTTCCCGCAGAAAAAGCGCTGAACGCCACGCGCGTGCCGTTGCTGTTTATCTACGGCCAGCACGACGCGCTGGTAAATCCGGAGGCTTCGTTGAAAAGAGCGAGCGCGATCAATCCGCACATACGTTCCGACATTTATGCGAACGCCGGACATGCGCCATTTATGGAAGACGCCGCGCGGTTTAACGCACAACTGGCGGCGTTTGCTGATAACGCCGTCGCGCGGGTAAGCAGAGCGCACCCGCGATAAACAATATAAAAACGGTGCGCTACGTGAAATCTGAGAAAAGTTGTGAGGCTCAGGTCTGCAGATTTCGCGTAGCGCACCGGGAGAGATAGAGAGGTTTGGGTCTTAAGCGAGTGCAGACACGCAGGGCAGGCAATAGCGGCGTCAGGCGGCCAGGGCTGATAAGCGTGGTTCTGATACCAAATGCAATTTAACATAATATACATTATGCGTACCAAAGGAGAATCCAGGCAATGTTCAGTGAGTTCGGGCCGCATTCCTCACGTCGATAAGATGTTTCGGGTGCACATAACGCCTGAGAATCGGCATGCTAATTTGCCACCGCGGGTGCGCTCTGCTTACCCGCGCTACCGGCTTCATCTGTCACGTTGAATTAATTGCCCATCGCGGGTGCGCTTCGCTTACCCGCGCTACTGGCTTCATTTGTTACGTTGAATTACTGGCTGGCGCTGCCGCCTTATGTCGCTGAAGGCATCGCGCTCAATCGCTGATGTACGAAATCAATGAACGCTCTTGTTTTCGCGGGCAAGAAACGCCGGTTTGAATACACCGCGAACAACTGCAACGGCGCTGCCGCTTGTTCAAACTCAACCTCGATGAGCCGTCCATCGTTAATGTAAGGCTGACAGGCTTGTTTTGACAGAATGGCAAACCCGACGCCGGCGACTGCCGCGCGTCCCGCCATCTCTCCGCTGTTGACGCGATAATGCCCTTTAACCTTTATCGTCTCGAACTCCCCTTTGCGGTTCACAAACTGCCAGGGAGCGCCTTTCAGCGCAGTTACCGTGGTAATACAAGGCAATGCTTCAAATTGTCTTATATCGGAAGGCGTGCCATAGCGCGCAATGATCGCGGGCGCGGCGACAATGGTGCACGGAATGGTTATCAGATGACGGGCAATGTAGTCACTGTCATCCAGTTGTCCACGGGTAATAATGATTGCGACATCGAGATCGTCTCGCAGGGATTCGAAACCTGACAAATTAGTGATGCAGCTGATTTCAAGATCAGGGTTTTGGCAGGCGAAATCGGCGATAGCCGAACCCAGCAACGCAGGACCTGATTCACTGGGAATACAGATACGCAGCGGCCCCTTAAGCTGCATTTGCCGCAACGTTAATTCCGTCTCCGTTTGCTCAAGCGCCTCCAGTAATGGCTTCGCCCGGCTGTAAAGCAGATGCCCTGCCTGAGTGAGTTTCATATGCCGTGTGCTGCGCTCAATGAGTTGCAGATTCAGTTTTTCTTCTAACTGCGCAATACAGCGGCTGACATTCGATGTCGGCATTGCAAGGGCTTTCGATGCCCCGACAAAACTTTCCTTTTCAACTACCGTGATGAACACTTTCAGGCTATTAAAATCCAGCGCCGGACGCATCTGATATCCCAATTTTGATAACAAAGAATGCCTTTTTTACCATATAAAAATCACTATTGATATTAGATAAAATCAGGCTTCTTTTATCAACAGGTTGCTTGTTATGCCAGTGGAAACACAGATCGTTAATTATAAATCCGTTATGCGGACAGCCCTTGTTATCGCTTTTATCCAGTTCACCAATGCCCTGGAATACATAGCGTTCACGCCCGTTTTTACCTTTATGACGGACGCATTGTCTGTTCCTGTCTCCTTTGCTGGCTATGCATCGGGTATTTATACATCAGGGGCGGTTATTTCTGGCGTAGCGGCGTTTTATTGGGTTGAGAGATTTAATAAAAAGCGATTTATATTCCGCAATATGCTGCTGCTTGGAATATTTACTTGTTTGTGCACTGTGACCACGCATTTTGGCACGCTTCTGATAATACGATTCTGCGCAGGCCTGGTGGGTGGTACGACGATGGGTGTGGGTATGAGTATTTTAATAAATTCTGCCCCAGCACCATTGCGCGGGAAAATGCTGGCCACGGTGATAGCTTCATTTTCGATGGTGAGTATCGTCGGTATGCCAGCGGTCATGTTTTTATGTACCCATTATGGCTGGCAGGCTTCGTTGTGGTTAATCAGTGCGTTATGCCTGGTTTGTTTGCCGCTAATTGTGTTTACCCTGCCCCGCGACGCGGTTTCATCAGGCATAAAGGCTAAGCTCTTTTTTGATAGTCAAACCTTACTTTTTGCATCATCAACGGCACTGGTGCAATTTAGCCCCATGCTTATTATCCCCATTTTAACGCCTTTGCTGATTCAGTTTATTGGCGCACAGGAATCTCTCTTGCCGTTATTATTTTTAAGTGGTGGCATTGCAGGTTATGCGTCTACGAAAATAACAGGGATTCTTACATCTAAAATATCTGCGCTGGCCCTGTCCATCCTTTCAACGCTGTTATTTGTAGTAAGCTTGCTCATTCCTGCGATGGGATTTAAGCATATCTTTCTCTTTATCACCCTGTTTCTTGGTGCCTCCTATAGCCGACTGGTTTGCGCCTCGGCGCTGGCGATGCAGTACCCTGCAAATGAGCAAAGAGCCAGTTTTTCGTCACTACAGACAGCAATAATGTATCTGATAACCACGCTCGCGTTCTTTCTCTCTTCTTTATTACTTCATTACTTCCTGAGCACGTAATAAACCCGCAAAACCTGAACTGCCTGTTGGTCATAAGTGCGCTGAGCGCGGCGGGATTTCCCGTCATGGTGGTCATCATGCAGAAAAAACTTGCTAAACGCGCCGTTAGTCATAGAGCCAGCGGCCAGCCCGGGCAGATTCAATAAGCATACCGATGGTAAAAAACGGCACTATGGGGATTTCGCGTTTACGAAATGGATTGAGCATAACGCTCAGCGGTGGATCGGGCGGATAGTAAGTCGTGATGGAGAAATTTCCCCGCGCCACGCTAAATGTCGTAAAAAAATCCTCCATCAGCGCCAGCGCTTCGTCCTCGTCCAGCTGCAGGTCAAAATCGAGATCGGTCTGTTCGGTCAGTTCAGGTTTGCCGAACAGATAAAAGCCGTCATGCTTGCGCACATGGGCATAAACCTGCGCTTCCAGGCTGTCGCTGTTCATTGCTGCCTCCGCGCCAGCGCCTGCTGTTCAACCCGCGCGATAAACTCGTTTTTCAGTTCGCTGTAGATGTCCGACTGAAAACCGCTGTCGCGCGCGGCCGTAAATTTTGTCTGCGCATATTCCTGCATGACGTCATCATGCCGGCGCAGATAATCACGAAACGCCAGATGCCGCGTTACGTGATGGCTGCCTGCCACGAATGCGTGAATATGATGCGTTCGCACAGCGTGGCCTTTAATAAAGTAACGCCTGCCGGGAATGCCGTACTCACCGCGCGGTGTATAGCCCAGCGCCTGCATCACGGCGTTACAGCCATCAAGCGCGCTTAAACCGGAGACCTCAATCAGCATATCGATAACCGGTTTGGCCGCGAGCCCCGGCACCGACGTACTGCCAATATGATGAACGGCCAGCGCAACGTCGCCGAGCACTTCACACACCCTTTTCTCTTCTTCAGCAAATTGCGCAGGCCAGGCCGGGTTGTAAGGTTCCAGCACTATCTGTCGTCCGGCCATCATTTTCTCCTGTATACGGTCAACCAGGCTGAACCGTTTCTGTGGTGATTTGCGCGCCCGGCATCATCGCGGCCAGGCCTTCGGCCAGTTCACGCGCGGCGGCGTCAGCGGCTTCCTCCGGCATGGCCGGTAAGCATTCCAGAATAAACCACATCTCCTGCGCCTGCGAATCCAGCCGTGTGCGCACGCCCTGACGCCAGTTCCAGCGGCGGCACGCCAGACCGGTTCGCCAGGCTCCGGGGATTCATTCACCGGCTCGCCGTCTTTAAAGGTATCGAACGCTTCGCTGCCGTCGGCAATGACCAGACGCGGCTCACCCTGGTATGCCGCGCGGTTTTCCCCGCCAATTGGCACGGCGTATTTGATGCTCACGGCGTTATAGAGATCAACCACCGGATCGAGCGACGCCATTGCGCCGTCACGCGCGACCCGTTTACGCAGCGCCTGGGCGGAACACGGCGTGCGTTTCGGCTTTGCGCCGAATGCCTGAAAAACGGCGTCCCATGCAGCAAGATGCGACTGCGCCCAGGGGAAATCGTTCTCCTGCACGTGGCGGCAGGCATCTTCCAGCGCCCTTCTTCCCACGCTTTCATCTGCCAGCGGCGCGGCAATAACGTTAATGCTGATAGCCCGGAACCCCGGCGCGAGACGGGCGATCTCCGGGGCAATTGACGGTGTTAATGGTTTCATCAGATAATCCTGTAATGACTATTTTATTTCATGGTAATGACCAGTGACCCATAAAGTCAATATAATGACCGACGCGGGTGCGGATGTTGACTCGCTTAGCGTCGCCCTGGCGCAAAAGCTAAAAAGCTGGCGTAAGGAACATAAAGTGACGCTGGATGCGCTCTCACAGCGCGCGGGCGTCAGCAAAGGTATGCTGGTTGAGCTTGAAAAAGCCGCGGCCAACCCGAGTATCGCTATCCTCTGCAAAGTCGCCGCCGCGCTGGGGTTATCAGTAGCCGACCTGCTGGATGTGGCGAGCCAGCCTGCCGCGCGGTTGATAGAAGCCACGCAAATTCCGGTTTTGTGGACAGGTGACCATGGCGGTACGGCGCGTCTGCTTGCCGGAACCAGCGGGCCAAATATGGTGGAGCTGTGGCGCTGGGAGTTGCAGCCGGGCGATGTCTTTACCTCGCCGGGCCATCCGCAGGGAACGTCTGAGCTATTACACGTTGAGCAAGGCACACTCACGCTTGGCGTCAATGATGAAGTGTTGCAGGTCAACGCGGGGGCGTCCGCCGTGGCGCGCACCGATGCCCCGCACCGCTACGCGAATGAACAGCAGGAGACGCTTATCTTTACCATGACGGTTCATGAACCGCACTGATCCGTGACAACGTCACCTTAAAACCGCTTGCAGAGTGTCAGGCGGTTGATCTGCCCCGCCCGGTAATCCACGTCGTCGACACAGGCAACGATCAGCATCAGCCCTCGCCCGCCTTCGCTCATCAGCGCAACGTCATCATCCTTTGCGCCTGCTCTCGCGGCGTCCAGTTTGCCGTCAGGGATAGCATTGCCGTCATCGGTGAAAATCGCCCGCGCGAAGGTTTCGCTGTGTTGAAATTCGACGCTAAACGTGCGCTCCGGTGTCTCATTTAGCGCATGGCGAATTACGTTCGCTGCTGCCTCGCACACCGCCAGATCGAATTCGAAACGCCAGCCGTCATCCACCGGTAGCGGCGCCATAAACTGTGCCAGCGCGTCGGCGAGTGGGCCAAGCGCATCGAGGCGCGCGGGAAGCGTCAGAATAACGCTCACCGGTTCATCCTTTTTGCAACCGGGCCAGCGCAGCGGCGCGATCCGGGCAAAGGATAAATACGCGGTCCATGCGGGTCAGCTTAAACATATTCATGATGTTACTGTTGAGCGAACACAGCGCCATCTCCCCTTTGCCGTTCATCTGCTTAAAGAGCGCTATCAGCGTGCCGAGGCAGCTACTGTCGATAAAATCGACGCGCGAGAAATCGATAACCAGCCCGCCCGTGGTGCGGTTTATCTCTTCGCTTACGCCCTGGCGAAACGCGGCGGCGACCGAGGCGTCAAGCCGTCGTGCCACCGGCGTTATCACGCTCACGCCGTCCAGATGTTCAGTCTCAAGATTCATCGCGCACTCCCTCGTGGCTTCGTTCAATAATTAACAGTGAGACGTCGTCGGCCATCGCCACCTGATCGCCCTGCGTTCTGACGCGCCAGTCGACAAGCTTGTCGTGCAGGGCCGGAAAAATCGCGCTAAGCTGGCTGGAAACGTGACGTTGTAACCACTGTTCCAGCCGCTCATGGCCAAACTGCTCCTGCTGTGGGTTTTCGCACTCCGTAATGCCGTCGCTGTAGAGGCACAGCCGGTCGCCGCGGTTAAGCGTAAACGTGGCATCTTCCCAGCTTAAGCTTGCCAGCAAGCCCACCGGCGCACCGCCGCTGCCGATACGGGTCATGGAGCCGTCCGGATGCGTAATAAACGGCGTCGGGTGTCCGGCCTGGCACAGCTTGCCTTCGCCGGTTTCTGTGTCGATCACGCCGTAAATCATTGTGAAATAGCTGACGATTTCGGTGTCGTCATGGCAGAAACGTTCATTGAGGATCCGGATTACCTCATGCGGCGCGGTGACGCCGTCGCCATCAAATAAAAAACGCTCCACCGCCCGCCCATGCAGAAACTGGCGCGCTACGGCAAGCGACATCATCGCCGCGCCCACGCCGTGCCCCGCCACATCCACGCAGTAAAAACCGAGATGGCGGTCGAGCGGGAAAATATTAAAGATGTCGCCGGAGACATAGGCCGACGGCACAAACAGCCAGTCGGCGAAAAAGTTATCGTATTGCATGCGCCGGGCCGGCAGCACCGAGCGCTGTAACTGCGCCGCTGCCTGGAGATCGCTTTCGATTTGGGAGAGCGCCTCGCGAAGGCGCGCATTTCGCGCCGCGAGCGTCGCTTCCAGCTCCAGAATGCGCTCGCCCGCGTGCAGCCTGGCGCGCAGTTCACTCTGGTTTACCGGCTTGCTGAGAAAATCATCCGCGCCCGCCTCGAACCCTAACGCCAGGTCGTCCACGCTCTCCCGCGCCGTTAATAAAATCAGGTAGATATAGTGTTCCTGAAAACGCGCGCGGATCTCCTGACACAGCGTCAGGCCATCCATCACCGGCATCTCCCAGTCGCTCAGCACCATATTGACCGGCTTTGTGGCCAGCACGTCCAGCGCCGCGACGCCGTTGACCGCTTCCAGCACCTCGTAGCCCCATTTGCCGAGCATGCTGCCGAGCAGCCGCCGGTAAACGGTGGAGTCATCAACAATCAAAACCCGCTGTCTGTCCGGCATCAAAGCTCCTTAAAGGGGTAAATACCAGATAAGGCTGACGGTGCCTTCGCGGAATTTGCCGTTGCCGCTGGCATGACCGGGATACCGCGTGCCGCTGTAGTTGGCGTACTGAATTGAGAACGAGCCCGGCGTATAGCCTGCGTAGCCAAAGCTGTAGCTGTAATCGCCGTTCCACGGCTGTTGCTGGCTGCTGTCGGGGAACCAGAACGCCGTGGCGCGCACAAAGAAATGCTGTTTGAGCGTATAGCCACAGCCACCCAGCACCACATTTTTATTACTGCGAATGTCGTTACTGTTGAGATCGTAATAGCGCGGCACCCACGTGTAGCCCACCTGGCAGATAATCGAATCGCCTTTATTGATCAGCAGATGTTTCTCAAGCGGTTTCGGCAGCGAGAATTTATAGGCTGCCGTCACGCCGCCCTGTTCAAAATAGGTGTGACGTTTGTTGCCCGATGGCCAGATATGGTTATCGCCGTAGTTGCTGTACACCAGGCTGAAGGTATTGGCGTGCCAGTCGTCATAGCCAAAGCTGTAGCGGAAATCGCTGGAATAACGTGTTAAATCACGCACCGGTGCGCGCAGCGTGACGTTGGCGAAGAGATAACTCCACGGCGAATATTGCAGGCTCAGGTTGACGGTCTGGTTAATTTTATTGGTCTGCGTCGCCGTATCACTACTGTTTGGGATCGTGACGTACTGCTCTTTCAGCCCGCTGTTAAAACTCAGCGCGCCGGAGAATTTTTTGTCGTTGCCCGAAAACAGCCGTCCCCAGCGGCTCGTGAATACGCCCGCCTGAATCGGCTCGGATTCGTTATCCGCACTCGCCCCACTCTGCGTGCTCGCAGGCGGCTGGTCAGCATGACACGGGAAGCCCGCAAGCGTAAGCATCGCCAGACCAACGCAGTGATATATCCTCGTCATACCCTTGTCGTTCCTTAATTGGGGATCCAGCGTCCGGCGACGTCATACTTCGCCATCAGCCAGAGAATGCCCAGCGCCACGCTATGAACCAGCGTATTCACAAGCCAGGCCTGATGCCATAAATCGAAATGCACTACCTGGCTTACCAGCAGCACCACATACACATGCAAAATGAAGGTATAGAGCGAGTGCTGGCCAAGCGGGATCAGAAACCAGCCGGTCAGTCGGTAAATGGGGGTCCAGCACCAGGTAAGCAGCGCATAGACCGCCACCATCAGACAAAAATCGTTCAGCACGCGCAGCGGCCCGAGTGCGTTTTTGGCGGCCCACGTATGGTAGAGCGCATTGAAATCGGCGGGCGGAATAATATGCAGCAGCAGGCCCGGCGGCATAAAGGGGTTGGTATGGTTCTGGGCGATAAACATCAGCATCAGCGCGCAGAGGATCATAAACGCGACGGTCACTTTGCCAGGGCCAGTGCGCGCCAGCGATAACAGTTCCTCTTTGTACCAGCCGCAACACATCCCCAGAATATAAATGAGCTGCCAGGCCATCAGCGGAAATGCGAACTCAAACTCACTGGCGGTCAGACGAAATGAGGTCACCTGATACAGGCCATACACCCCTGCCGAACCGGCAATCAGCCAGGCGGTTTTACGATAGTGCAGTAAAGCGAGAAACAGCGGGCTCAACAGCAGCAAAAACACATACAGACCCAGAATTTGTGTCTGGTGCGGGCCAATCTGTAAAAACAAAATAATATTGAACCAGGTTTCTTTAATTTGCGGCGTGGTGGGAAACAACGACCAGCTATTCCCCGAGTAACGGTCCACAAAGTGGGTTATTTCAAACGTATTAATAAAAGGTATTTTCGATAACAGCAGCACGCTCAGGATAATAATGATATTAACCAGATAGATCTTCCAGGCACGCCGCCAGAGTGTCCAGCCTACCGTCAGTAATACCGCTTTTTGCAACCGCTGGCGGTTAAGCATGCCGAGCATAAAACCGGCCAGGATCACAAATCCTTCAGCGCCTGTAGTTAATCCGAAACGCTCCCACGTCAATATATTAAATATCGACATCACTTCAGTATGCGCGACGACCATCATCACAAGCGCAATGCCGCGCATCAGGTCGATACGCAGATCGCGCCGGTCGGCCGCCACATAGCGCCAGGAGACGCGCACGGGCGGTATATCGCGGGTTGAAGCTACGCTTGCAGTATCGCTCATCGGCACGGTTTCTTATCGGCTGGGGCCGCCTGCTCCGGGCAGCGCAATATATTCTGAGTATTATCAGGAAAGTGTATACGGCAATAAGCGGCTGTCAGCGTTTCGCGGAAAATATATTTTCCCGCAGCAGTAAACGAAAAAGCGAAACGGCGCAAAGTGCGCCATAAATTTATCTTTCTGGAAAGTTCAGCGCGGGCATCTACAATCACTTCATAAACTTAAAACGAATCTAAAACTGAACCAGAGATATTCCGCTGACGATGAATAGTTACCATTGATAATTATTCAACGCCACTGTCTTTGTTGTGTCTGGATGATGATGCCGCTATGGGTTTTTATTTCTCGCGTTTTGAAAACCGTAAACCGCCGGAGCCCTTAGAAACGCCCCGCGTCGTAAAAATTCTCTGGCAGATAATGTCGGTCGCGGCATTGGTGCTGGGCGCGAATTATATTCGCTGGCGCTGGATGGAATCGCTCAATATGGACGCGCTGTGGTATGCCCTGCCGCTGGTCATCGCCGAAACCTGCGCCTGGATTGGCACCGTGCTGTTCACTATTAATCTCTGGCGGGAAGACGACCCGCCGCAGCAGCCCGCCCCGCTGGATATTAACGACTGTCTGAACGCGGAAGATCAGGCCGAGCCGCGCCCGGTACGCGTCGATCTCTTTATCGCCACCTACTCTGAAGATGTCGAGCTGGTGCGGCTCTCCATTCAGGATGCGCTGAAAATGCGCTACCCCGGCCCGCTCGATTACCGTATTCACGTGCTGGACGATGGCCGCAGGCCCGCGATGCGGGAGGTCTGCGAGGAAGAAGGCGTCAATTACATTACCCGCGAAACCAATATCGGCTTTAAGGCGGGCAACCTGCGCAACGGCCTTGAGCAGACCGACGGCGATTTTATCGTGATTTGCGACGCCGACACCCGCGTCTTCCCGACGCTGCTTGAGCATACGCTCGGCTATTTCCGCGACCCGGACGTCGCCTGGGTACAGACGCCGCAGTGGTTTTTCGATCTCCCCGAAGGCGAGCGGCTACCGCGCTGGCTGTCACGTAAAGCGGGCAAACCGGGTTACGCGCTCGGCTGGCTGTCGGAGAAAATCGTCGGCCCGGTGACCATCGGGCGCGATCCGTTCTTTAACGATCCGCGCATGTTTTATGACGTGATCCTGCGCCGTCGCAACTGGGCCAACGCGGCGTTTTGCTGTGGCGCGGCGTCGGTGCATCGTCGCGAGGCGATTATGCAGGCGGCGCTGCGCAGCTATGTCTGGACGGTGGAAGAAGAGATTGACCGCCACACGCGCGATATCCGCGACCCGTCGATGCGCGAAGCGCTTCAGGACGCGATGCGCCCGCATGTGCTCTATGACACCGAGCTGACGCCCTATAAATTCCACGTTTCAGAAGATATCTACACTTCCATTGTGCTGCATGGCGACAGCGCGCGCCGCTGGCGCTCGGTGATGCACCCGCGCATCGAATCGAAAATGCTCTCGCCGCAGGATATGCTGACCTGGATTATCCAGCGCTTCAAATATGCCGCGGGTTCGCTGGATATTCTCTTTCACGACAATATCTTCAGCCGCCACCGTTTTAAGCTCTCGCTGCCACAAACGCTGATGTACGCCACCACGTTCTGGTCTTATCTGGCCTGCATCTGGAATACGGTGTTTCTTGTCTCGCCGCTGATTTATCTCTTTACCGGCATCCCGCCCGTCTCCGCGTGGTCGACGCCCTTCTATCTGCACTTTCTGCCTTTTTTCATTGTCTCGGAGCTGGCGTTTATGTTCGGTACCTGGGGAATTTCCGCGTGGGACGGGCGCGCCTCGTACCTGTCGTTTTTCTCGATGAACTTAAAAGCGCTCGATACGGTGCTGCGCGGTGAACAGATTAAGTTTCACGTCACGCCAAAAGAGCGCCAGACCGGGCGGTTTCTCTATCTGGTGAAACCGCAAATCGCCATTGTGGTGCTGACGCTTATCGGGCTTATCTGGGGCGGGATTCAGGTGGCGCGCGGCGCGGTCGATGACCCTTCCGGCTACGTGATAAACATCTTCTGGGGCGCGGTGAATATCGCCGCCATGCTCCCCATGATCATGGCCGCCATGTGGCAGCCCGCGGATGAGGAGAGCGGCGCATGAAAGTCTCCAGTGCGCTGCTTAGCGCGCGCAGTTATATCACCATTCTGGTGGGCTTTCTGATCGGGTTCGCGGTGGTGGTCTGGGTGGAGCGCCAGATGCCGACGCGCGTGGAGAGCAGCAGCGGCATTACGCTAAGCGACGATTTTCCGCCGCTGCCCGATGCCCGCCCGCTCACCTTTGATGAAGCGATTTGGGCGCGCGTGGCCTGGCAATATTTCGTTAATAACAGCCGCCCCGACGGGCTGGTGAACGCTCAGGACGGCGCGCCGTGGTTCAGCCTCTGGAGCACCGGCAGTTATCTGCTGGCGGCAGTGTCGGCCTACCGGCTGGACGTGATCACCCGTGACGAATTTGACGAACGCATCAGCCAGGCGCTGTTCGCGCTGGGCGAACTGCCGCTGACGCCGGACGGCCTGCCTGCCGCGTATTACCGCGGCGATAAACAGGAGATTTTAGGCAAGCCGGAAAGCAGCGCGATTGGCGTCGGACGGTTACTGATGGCGCTTCAGGTTTTGCTGTGGCACTACCCGCAGCATGCCCCTGCCGTAAACGCGCTGCTCTCGCACTGGCATCTCGACGCGCTGTTTGTGCAGGCGAAAAACACCAACGCGGCGCTGGCGGTACGCCACTGGGTTATCCCAACCGACGAGCCGCGCGACAGCTTTGGCTATCGCACTTACGCAAGCCATACGCTGCGTTTTATTAATACCACCGCCGGGCTTGCCGTCACGCAGCCGCCGGAGGGTCAGAGCATGATCGACATCGACGGGATCATGGTGCCGGATGAAGGCCTGCGCACACCCTGGGGCAAACAGCCCTCGCTGGTGAGCCTCCCCTGGCTGTTAACCGGACTTGAGCTTGGCTTTGACGCGCAGAGTGGCGAAGTCGCGTGGCGCATCATGCAGATCCAGCAGCGCCGTCACAGCCTGCGGGTGCGCAAGCCGCCCATCAGCACCGACTACGCCGAACAGGCGCCCGATTTCGCCACCGCTATCCCTGAACGCCAGCCTCAGCGTGCGCCGGGCGAAACGGCGTATGACAAAGCCGCGCCGGAGCGCACCGCCATTACCTCGACCCGCTCCGCCTTCGCCTGGTATGCGCTCTTTCGCAACGGCTGGAGCGAAGCGCTGCGCCAGCAGGTACAGCCGCTACTGGTGCCGGGTAAAGGCTGGCAACGTGGTCTGAATTTGAATAACAGCGTGAATAACGTAATTGATGCCGACACCAACGCGGTGGTGCTGGAGAGCCTTGCCTATATTGCGGGCGGGCAACTGCTCTGTCTGGGATGCCAGCACACGCCTTCCACCGCCACTGCTTCTGCGGGAGTTACGCCATGAGTCTGAAATCTTTGCCCCTGTTTATTCGCAGCGTAGCCTGCCTCTTTTTGCTGCTGGGATGCGCTGTCACCGCACAGGGCCGGGGCGAACTGCCCGCGAACGACTATCCGGCGCGTCATGGCGAACTGACCGAGCGCGAAATGAAAATGGCGAAAAACGCCTGGCAATATTTCGTGGTCAACTACCAGCCGACGACCGGGCTGGTTAACGCCGTTAACCAGTATCCGTCCACTACCATGTGGGATACCGGCTCTTATATCGGCGCGCTGGTGGCCGCCCGCGAACTTGGGATTATTGATAAAGCGGAATTTGACCGCCGGATGCTAAAGCTGCTCGGCACGCTGAATAAACTCGATCTTTTCCGCAACCAGGTGCCCAACAAAGCCTACAACACCATTACGGCGCAGAAAGTAAACTACCTGAACAAACCGGGCGAAATCGGTTTTTCGGCGCTGGATATTGGCCGCATGCTGATATGGCTTCAGAACGTTAAAGAGCGCTACCCGGAATACAGCAACAGCGTCGACAACATCGTGCTGGGCTGGGATTTCACTAACGTGATAGATCCGTGCGGTACCATGTATGGCGCGTATCTTGAGAACAACCAGCCGAAATATGTTCAGGAAGGCCGTCTCGGGTATGAAGAGTATGGCGCGGCAGGCTATCAACTGTGGGGGTTTAACACCTGCCAGGCGAGCCGTCCGGAGCCGTATGCGCTGGCGGATATCTACTGCGTGCTGGTGCCCTATGATTCCCGCGACCCGCGCCGTACCAGCCAGCATAACTATGTGGTAACGGAATCGTACCTGCTCTACGGGCTGGAGATGGGCTGGGATACCGCGAAAGATCGCGACGACAGCCCGAACAACTACTCGCATCCGTGGATGAAAAACTTCGCTGACCGCGTCTATCAGGCGCAGGAGAACCGCTACACCATCACCGGCGTGCTGACCGCACGCTCTGAGCATCAGCTCGATAAATCCCCGTACTTCGTTTACGACACCGTGTTCAGCGACGGCTTTAACTGGAACACCATCACCGACAAGGGCCAGTATGTGCCGCAGGCGGCGGCGGTGTCGCTCAAGGCGGCGCTTGGCATGTGGGTGCTGTGGGATTCACCCTATACCGACCGTCTCTTCACCACCATTGAAAATGCCAACGATCCGAAACAGGGCTATTACGAAGGTATCTATGAGAACGGCGACGGGCCCATTAACGCCTTCACCGGTAACAATAACGGCATCATGCTGGAAGCGCTGCTCTTTAAGAAACAGGGCAAGCTGCTGCGCTTTAACACCAACGATCCCAAGAATAAAAATTACGCTCCGTCCATGTGGGAGAAAAAACTGGTCGATCTGTTTGAGGAGAACAACTCGCGTCGCAACCGCCCGTTCCTCAATATGACGCCTGGCATCCAGAACTGGTGTCAGCAGAACGGCACCGCGATACGCAGCAAACCGACCTGTCAGGCCTGCCAGTGCGCGACCTGTAAAGAGGACGAACCTGTGAAACTGCCACCGGTTACCGCGACATGCTTAAAACAGTAAGCCGCCTGCTGCTTATCCTCGCCGTGCTGGGCGTGGCGCTCGCCTGGCTGTTGCTTCGCGACGATCGCGCGGGCTGGCGCTGGCTCTCGCACGGGGGCTGGCACACCACCGCGCGCATCAGCACGCTCACGCCGCAGGAGCGCGAATGGGCCGCCATCGCCTGGCGTTATTTTGAAAACAATACCCAGGACGCCACGGGTCTCGTGAACGGCAGCGACAAACGCCCCGTCGTGTCCCTCTGGCAGATAGGCGATTCGCTGATTGCGCTGACGGCCGCGCGCGAGCTGAATCTGATAGACGAAAAAATTTTCGATGAGCGCCTGACACGTCTGCTCGGCACGCTTAATCGCCTGCCGCTCACCCCTCGTCAGACGCCAAACCGCCTCTATTCCACGTGGTCTCCCACGATGGTGGATTTCACCGGCAAACCGGGCGTGATGGGCTGGTCGGCGCGCGATATGGCGCGGCTGATGCTGGCGCTGCGTCTGGTGGCGCAGTATCACCCGCAATACAGCGAATATCTGGAACGCGTGGTGATGCGCTGGAATTTCTGCCCGGTCATCGATAAAGATGGCACGCTTTACGCCGCGCAGATGCAAAACGGACTGCTGACACCGCGCGATGAAATTCGGCTTGGCGAAAGCGAATACGCCGCCGCGGGCTTCAGCCTGTGGGGATTCCAGCCCACAAAAGCCTGGGGGCCGCCGTCGCAGAATGTGATTCTCTATGACCGCGCGCTGCCGGTGGACGCCCGCGATCCGCGCACGACCTGGCAGCCGTCGCTTATCACCACGCTGCCGTATACGCTGCCGGGGCTCGAATTTGGCTGGGAAGTGCCGGGCGTCGATCGCGCGCAAATAGATAACCTGCGCGAGCGCGCGAAGCTGGTGTATCTCTCCCAGGAGAGCCGCTGGCAGCAGGAGAATATTCTCACCGCCCGCGCCGATTTCAGTACCAGCGCCGCGCCGTGGCACGCTTCGGACACCGTCTGGGCGAATGGCTACCCCTGGAATACCCTCGGCGATGACGGCAAAGAGTACCCGCGCCTCGCCCAGGTTTCCACCAAAGCGGTTTTTTCGCTGTGGGTCTTGTGGGATACCCCGTACACCGATGCGCTGATGCAGGCGACACGCCTGATGTATGACGAAAAACGCGGCTGGTACGAAGGGCGCGTCGAGGCGACCGGCGACTACAACCGCTCGCTGACGCTTTCCACCAACGCCACTGTCCTTGAAGCGCTGTTCTATAAAGCGAACGGCGGCCCGTTGCTGGCAAGCGACACCCCCGCGCCCGGCAGCTATTTCAGCCGCCGTCTGAGTGACGTGTTCAACCCCCTGCGCCAGTGCCTGCCTGGCGAAAGCCGCCCGGAGGTTCGCCCATGATGCTCTATCGGGATCTGTTCGACGAAAGCTACAGCCGGTTGTTTCCGGACGACGATAAACAGCCCTTTTTTGACGCCTTTTTTAACCGCTTTATTCATATGACGCCGGAAACCGAACAGCATTTTGCGGCGGTCGAACCGCGGCTGTTACGCAACTTCGTGTATAAAAGCTTTTTCGCGATGCTGATGGTGGATGGCGTGCTGATGGTGCCTGATTTTCTGGAGCGCCTGGCGCGCCAGCAGGAGAGCAACGGCGTGCGACTGCCGCCGAACTTCTTCGCCCACTGGCGGCGGGCTATTCTCGATACCGTGGCGGAACGCGACCCGGCGTGCGATGAAGAAGTACTGACCGCCTGGGCGATGACCATCGCGCCGGGGCTTGAATATATGCGCCGTCAGGCGGAGCTGCATTACCAGCCAGGGGCGGCATTATGAACAGCGCCTCTCTGGCTCCGGCGCTCGACGCGCTGCCCGCCGCCCTGCTGGTTTACGATAAAGACGAACGGCTGGTCGCCTGGAACGCGCAGGTGAGCCGTTTTTACCCCGGCATCGAAGCGCATCTGGTTGAGGGGGCGGCGTTAAGCGCGCTGGCGCAGACGTTTATCCATACGGGCTATCAGACCGACAGCCGCAGCCGCGACACGCTTGTCGCCTCACTCATCGCAAATTGTCGTCACGATGGCCACTGCGAAGTGCGTCAGTTACAACAGCGGCGGCTTTTTATTCAGCATCAGCGTACCGCCGACAGCGGCATCATCAGCCTGCACACCGATATCAGCGCGCTGGATAACGTGCAGAACACGCGCCAGTTGCTGCATGACGATTTCCTGCTGGCCGCCGAATCAATTCATATTGGCATCTGGGACTGGCAGGTCACGACCGACGCGCTGCATCTCAACGACGCCTTTCTGAATCTGCTCGGCGAGCCGCGCGGTCAGCTGCAACATACCAGCCATTTTCTGCTCTCGCTGATCCACCCGGACGACCGGGATCTGCTGAAAAGCGCGATGCAGCGCGCCAGCGAACACCAGATGCCGGTGTTTGAGTGCGAGATCCGCGTGCAGCATCGCAGCGGCCAGTGGCTGTGGATGCTGCTCTCGGGGCAGATCATCGCGCTCACCGTCACCGGCGAGATTGAGCGCCTGATTGGCACCCTTCAGGACATCACCCGGCGCAAAGAGGCGGAGTTGATTTCACGCGAGGCGGCCAACGCCGCGCGCGCCGCGAATGAGGCCAAAAGCGCGTTTCTTGCCAACATGAGCCATGAGATCCGCACGCCCATGAACGGCATTCTCGGCATGACGCAGCTCTGTCTCGATACGGATTTAAACAGCGAGCAGCGCGAATACCTGACGCTGGTGATGAGCTCCGCGCAGTCGCTGCTGCATATCATCGACGACATTCTCGATTTCTCGAAAATCGAGGCGGGCAAAATCGTCCTGCATGAAGAGTATGTGGCGCTGCGGCCGTTTATACAGTCGCTGGTGCGCCCGCTGATGCCGCTTGCGAGCGAAAAGCAGATAGAGCTGCTGGTCGAGGTGGATGAACGTGTGCCGCAGACGCTGCGCGTGGATGTGGTGCGTCTGCGCCAGGTGTTGACCAACCTGCTTAGTAACGCGCTCAAATTCACGCATCAGGGCGAAATTTTGCTGGCGGTAGCGCCAGGCCCGCAGCCTGGCGAATGGCGCTTTCGGGTGCGCGACAGCGGCATCGGTATCCCGCCGGAAAAACAGCAAGTGATTTTTGAAGCCTTTAGCCAGGCAGATACCTCCACGACCCGCCGCTACGGCGGTACGGGGCTCGGGCTTACGATCTCCGCACGGCTGGTGGCGATGATGGGCGGGTTGCTGACCGTCGCCAGTGAAGCGAATCAGGGCAGCGAATTTAGCTTCACCCTACCGCTGCAAAGCGCGGCGCAGGCGACGCCGGAAATCCCTGCGCAAACGCATTTCAACGGCGAGCGGGTGCTGGTGGTGGATGATAACGCCACTAACCGCCGTCTGATGCAGGCGATGCTGAAACAGCTCGGCTTAACCCCGGTCTGCGTTTCCGGGGCGACGGGCGCACTGGCGTTACTTGAGAACGACAGCGATTTCCCGGTGATCGTCCTTGATGCCCAGATGCCGGAAATGGACGGCATTTCGCTGGCGCTGGAGATTTCCGTGCTGCCGCAGGCGTCGCGCAGCAAAATTATTATGCTCAGCTCCATGAGCCGCGATCTCGATCTCTCCACGCTGCGCCGTACCGGCATCGCCTGGTATCTCAATAAGCCGGTCGATCAGCAGGAGCTGGCGCGTGCGCTCGGCGAGGCGCTGCGCCCGGAACCCGCCAGCGCCGCGCAGGCCGCGCCCGTAGCGCCCGTGATGCCGGAACTGGCGCACAGCGCGCCAATGCGCATTTTGCTGGCGGAAGATAACCCCGTGAACCAGTTGCTGGCGGTGCGCCTGCTGGAAAAACTCGGCCATGAGTGCGTGACGGTGGATAACGGCCTGCTGGCGCTGGAGGCCTGGCGCGGCGGCGGCTTTGATATTCTCCTGATGGATTTGCAGATGCCGGTCATGGACGGCGAAGCGGCGATCCGCGCGCTGCGCCAGGAAGAGGCGCTGCGCGGTGGCCATCAGATAGCGATTGTGATGACGGCTCACGCCATGCAGGGCGATAAAGAGCGCTGCCTCGCGATGGGCTTTGACGGCTATCTCTCAAAACCGGTGGCGCTGGTCGCGCTCGCCGACGAACTCTCACGCTTTGCCCCGCAAAGCGCCCCGCCGCCGCCTGATGGCCTGCCGGACAGCACGCAACTGCTGGCCGCGTTCGACGGCGATATGGCGCTGTTAAAAGAGTTGCTCGGGCTCTTTTCCGAAGGATTTGACGAGCTGGCCGGGTTGCTTGATGCCGCGCTTGCCGCAGGCGACGGCGAGCAGGCGCACCGGCTGGCGCATAAGCTTCGCGGCGAGGCCGCGACGTTCGGCTTTGACGGGCTGACCGCGCGGTTACTGGAGATAGAAAGCCAGGAGCCTGGCGCGACACCGGCGCAGCGCGAGGCGTGGCGTCAGGCGCTCGGGACGCAGCAGCGTCGCGTGCGTGAATTCCTGATACAACTGCTGGAGGGATGATGAAACGTCTGGCCTGTGCATTACTGGTCATCACAAGCGGCGCGGTGGCCGCCAGAGAAGCGCCCCCGGTGCCGGTGCCTGCCAGCTGGTCGCTTGCGGGCAGCTGGCGCGCCCACGACGGCAACGATGCCGCGTTTATGGGCCAGCAAGGCCCGGTGCGCGACTGGCGCGCGTTACCGGTGCCGTCGAACTGGTATACCGCAGGCTGGGATCATCAGGGCGTGCTCTGGTATCGCCATGAATTCACCTTGCCGCCGTTACCCGAAGATACGATGGCGACGCTGGTGTTTGACGGCGTGGATTACTACGCCGACGCGTGGCTGAACCAACAGCCGCTCGGCAGACACGAAGGCTATTTCCAGCGTTTCGCGTATGATATCACCGATAAGTTACAACGTCACAATAAGCTGGCGGTACGTGTCGACAGCCCCTTTGAAGACCCCAAAACCATCTGGCCACTGCATAAAACGATGGTAAAAGGCGTGCTGAATCAGCACGATACCCGTCCCGGCGGTGCCTGGTCGCCGCGCGGCCAGGACGCGAACTCCGGCGGGATCTGGGCGCCGGTGCGGCTGCATCTGAGCCGCGGCGTGACGGTGGATAACCTGATTCTGCGCCCCGATTTCCAGCACGGGCTTGATAAACCGGCGCTTCGCGTTGAGCTGGTCTATCGCGCCACGCAGGCGCGCGAGGTGTATCTAACCCTGCGCGCCCGGCCAGCAAATTTTAGCGGCGAGCGTTTTACACAAAAACAGAAGGTGCAACTTGAGGCGACCGACAGCACGCCGCAGCGTCTGACAGTAACCCTGCCGATGGAAAACGCGCAGCTCTGGTGGCCGAAAGGTTACGGCTTTCCACACCTTTACCGCGTCAGCGCGGCGTTTAACGATGACAAGGGCGAGATGGAGCGCATTACAAGCCGTACCGGGCTGCGCCAGATTGTCGAACAGCCGGATAACCAAGGCTGGGTGCTCAACGGTAAACGCATTTTCATTAAGGGCAGTAACTATATCGGCTCGCCGTGGCTTAGCGAGATGGATGAGAAAAAGTACCGGCGCGATCTGCAACTGGTGCTGGATATGAACGCCAACGCCATTCGTGTCCACGGCCACGTGGCGGGCCGCCCGCTCTACCGCATGGCTGATGAAATGGGGCTGATGATCTGGCAGGACGTGCCGCTCCAGTGGGGCTATAAGGACACGCCTGAATTTGCCGATAACGCCGCGCGGCAGAGTCTGGAGATGACGGAGCAGTTCGGCAATTCGCCGGCTATCATCGCCTGGGGCGGTCATAATGAGCCGCCGTGGAACTCGCCGTGGATGGAAAAGCGCTTCCCGGACTGGCATAAGGATCTCAACCGCGTTCTGACGGAACGTGTCGCCGACGCGCTCGCCAAAGACAACAGCCGCATCGTGCACCGTTTCTCGGCGGTGGAAGAACATTACTGGCAAGGCTGGTATTTCGGGGTCACCACGGATGTGCTGCAACCGGCGAAAACCGGCATCATTACGGAATTCGGTGCCCAGGCGCTGCCGAAACTCTCGACGCTGAAAACGATTATCCCTGCCGACAAACGCTGGCCCGCCTCGACAAAAGCGGACGATCCCGACTGGGAAATCTGGAAATACCATAACTTCCAGCCGTTCCAGACCTTCGGATTTGCGAAAATTCCGCGCGGCCAAAATATGGACGAATTTATCCACAACACGCAGAAATACCAGGCCGATTTAGTGGGCATGGCGGCGGAGAGTTATCGTCGCCAGCGCTATCAACCGGTGACCGCCCTGTTCCACTTTATGTTTGTTGAAACCTGGCCGTCGATTAACTGGGGCGTTGTGGACTATCTGCGCCAGCCGAAAGCCGGTTATTACGCGCTGCAACGCGCGTATCAGCCGCTGTTGCCGTCCATCGAGCCGGTGACGCTTAACTGGCGCGCCGGCACGCCCGGAGTGGTTAAATTATGGGCGATAAACGATAGTTTTTCGCCCTGCGACGGGTGTACACTGCGCTGGCGCGTAAAAACGCCCGGCATCACCGGGCAGCAAGAGAGCAAACCGATGACCCTCCCGCCTGACTCTGGTCGCCAGGTGGCGCAGTTGACGTTCACTCCCACAGCCCCTGGCGCGCTGCGCATCGAGTACGAAATTCTTGATGCGCAAGGCAAAACGGTTGGCCATAACTTTTATGAAACCACCGTCGCGCCCTGAGGCGTTAAGCACGCTGTACGAATAACTGGACGCTCCGCGGCGTTCAGTCTCTTCTTAAACTCTTTGCCGCCCGGTTAAAGAGCGATAACGATTTGCTAAACTTACAGAATCTGAAACGAAAGCCGCTCTGGAGGTACGTATTAGCATGTTTCAACAGACAACACGCTTACCTTTCACAGAGGAATTAGCTGAGAAGGCGCGTATGGACCCTGAATCGGGTGAAATTATTCCGGATACCCGCGACGTCGAGCCGCAGCCTGAATCGATCGAAGGCATGCCATCCCCCGACGCGCTGACGCCGGCAGACCGCTATTTAGAGCTGTTTGAGCATGTTCAGGCCTCCCGTATTTTTGCGGACAGTAAAACGTTCCCGGACTGCGCGCCGAAAGTGTCGCCGCTGACCATTCTGATGAACTACCGTCAGGCCAAACGCCTGCCGAACTTCGACCTGCGCCGCTTTGTCGAGGAGCACTTTTACTTTCCGGTGATCAACACCAATCCGTATGTCTCGGACCCGAACCGGACGCTGACTGAGCACATCGACAACTTATGGCCGATTCTGACGCGCCAGCCGCATGAGCATCTGGAGAACTCATCGCTGCTGCCGCTGCCGCAGGCGTATATCGTGCCAGGCGGACGCTTTACCGAGACCTATTACTGGGATTCTTACTTCACCATGCTCGGCCTCGCCGAGAGTGGCCGCCACGATATGTTGCGTTGCATGGCGGATAACTTCGCCTGGATGATTGAAAACTACGGGCATATTCCGAACGGCAACCGCACCTATTATCTGAGCCGCTCGCAGCCGCCGGTGTTTGCGCTGATGGTGGAGCTGTTTGAAGAGGATGGCGTACGCGGCGCGCGGCGCTATCTTGATCATCTGCTGATGGAATACGCGTTCTGGATGGATGGCGCTGACACGCTGGAGGCAGGCCAGGCGTTTCGCCACGTGGTGAAAATGGCCGACGGCACAGTGCTTAACCGTTACTGGGATGACCGCGACACCCCGCGCGATGAATCCTGGCGCGAGGATGTGGAAACCGCAAAACTCTCCGGGCGTCCGGCGAGCGAGGTCTATCGCGATCTGCGCGCGGGCGCGGCCTCCGGCTGGGATTACTCCTCCCGCTGGCTGCGCGATCCGGACCGCCTCGCGAGCATCCGCACCACACACTTTTTGCCGGTGGATCTCAACGCGTTTCTCTACAAGCTGGAAACCGCTATCGCCAACATCGCGCAGTTAAAAGGTATTCCGGCCACCGCGACGATGTTTCGCAAAAAAGCGATTGACCGCCGCGAGGCGGTTAACCGCTATCTGTGGGATAACGACATGGGCGCGTTTCGCGATTACGACTGGCGTCGTGGCCAGCTCGCATCGTTCTCTGCCGCCTGTGTGGTGCCGCTGTATGTCGGGCTTGCCAGCTATGCGCAGGCGGATCGTATCGCGACGAATCTGCGTGAACGCCTGCTCTGCCCAGGCGGTATCCTGACTACCGAAGTGGAAACGGAACAGCAGTGGGATAAGCCGAACGGCTGGGCGCCGCTCCAGTGGATGGCCATTCAGGGGCTGAAAAACTATGGCGACGACGCGCTGGCTGACATCATTGCCAATAACTGGTTGCGTACGGTGAAACGATTCTACAATGAGAACCATAAGCTCATTGAGAAGTACCATATCGCCGACTATTCGCCGCGCCCGGGTGGCGGGGGTGAATACCCGTTGCAGGACGGCTTCGGCTGGACCAACGGCGTTACGCGCCGCCTGATTGCACTTTATGGCGAACCGTAAGCCGTTTACCGTGTAAAAACAGAGGGCAGCCTGATGGCTGCCCTTTTTTATGGCGGCAATGGACTCAGAACGAGGCGCTGAGGCCGATGTTATAGCGCGTCTGCTCGCCGCTGCTGAGGCCTGCGGTTTGCGACAGCGCCGCAAACGCCGACACATTACTGCTTAACGCGACGCTGGCACCGGCGGTGATATCCATCCAGTTTTTATCATCTTGCGCCCCGTCGCGGCTGAAAGTGAGCGATGTTGACTTCAACCCGCCCTGACCGCGCCAGACCGAATCACCGAACTGGTGTTTGTAATCCACCTGCGCGTACGGTTTCACCGGGCCGATATCGGCATCGAGACGCCAGCCGATGCTGCCGATTTGCGAATGGAAGTTCTGATCGCGAAAGCGCATCGCGGTGCTGTCGTCGCCCGCTTCGCTGTACCCATCCACGTGGCTGTAATCCCACGCGTACTGCACCACCGGCCCGGTCGTGAGTGCGCGGGTCACCGGCAGATCCAGCCCGGCGGTCAGGCGCGCGCCCCAGAGTCTGGCATCCGTTTCGCCTGTCTCAACGCGCGTCAACGGTCCTAACTCCACGCGGCGCTGAATATTGCGGTATTCACCTTTCAGCCAGTGGACATCGGCGTTGACCCAGCCCGGCCCGAAATCGACCGCGGTAAAGAGCGCCGCCTGATAACCGCGCGCGTCGTAGCTCAGGTTATCGGTCGGGCGCTGATCGTCGAGCGATCCGGCAATCAGCGCGCCGACCAGCCAGTTGTCTGTCACCCGATAATCCGCGCCGATCGTCAGATTGTTGGTGTTGGCGCTGCCGTCGCCGGTCTCATTTTTGGTGTAGCGGGCATATTCGCCGCTGTAGCCGCCAAAAATGCCCGCGCTGCCCTGCTCCGCCTGTTCAGTACGGCGTTGCTGATAACGGCTGTCGAGCGTGGCGCGGCTGTTCTGTACCTGCGCCGCCGTCGCCTTGTTCAGCAGCGCCACCTGCGCCGGGGCGGCGAGTATCGACTGGATATAATCCGCCATCAGGCGATGCACCTGCGGGCTCGGATGCAGATGATCGGCAAAGAGCCACGCCTGACTGCCATTAAACCCGGCGCTCGACGACGTACAATCAGCGGCGGAAAGGCCCGGCGGGCACGCCATCCCCGCGGTATTGGTGATGCCGAACTGGCCCGGATTCGCGAGGATTTCATTAAAGATAGCGTTGATATCGGCACGCACGATATTGCCGCCGCCGTTCGCGACCAGCGCCTGCTCCTCGGTCGCGTTATAGAGCTGGCTTAACGCAGAGACCTGTTCAGCGGCCGCCTGATACGCCGCATAAAGGCCGTCGCCAAGCGCCTTCGAAAGCGCCGGAACCGGGCTCACTTCTCCCGCCGCCGCATAAAACGCGTTGCGAATCGCCTCCTCGCGCGCGGCTAGTGTCGGGGTTTGCGCATTGCCAAGCGACGCGAACGCAGCCTGCAGCGCGGCGCTGTTACCGGCCGTTCCCAGCTGAACAACGGTTTCAATTAACGTCGGCGTTGCCGAGACGTCCGGCACCGTTGGCACAATCACCGTGCCTGCGCCCGCGTTTAAAAGCGTGCGCACCTGCGACGCCGCCGCCGTGGCGCTGCCGGTCACAATGGATTGCGCCTGTAGCGGTTGCAGCACCGCGGCACCCAAATCGTTACCACCCACATAGTGGATATAGAGCCCGTCGCGGTCCGCCCGGCCATTCGTCTGGCTCAGATAGCGCTGCACCTGCTCCTGGGTGTTGTCTGTGCCAAGCGCCGGCACCGCCACCCCACCGCCTGCGGCGTAGTTATTGCCGCCTTTATCCGAGGGCGCAAGCGTCAGGCCATATTTTTGCGCGAGGATTTCGTCATACAGCGGATAACGATTGCTGTCGAACGTGTAGCGGCCATTGTTGCCGGTATCGCTCAGGCTGTCGCCAAAGACGTAGAGGTTATCCCACGCGGCGGCGGGCGCGGCAACGCCACAGGCTAAGCCCAGCGCCAGCCCTACCTGCAGGGAAAGACCAGAGAGTGAAAAAGACATACGCGCTCCTGCGTTTCAGAGGTCAATATTTAAAGAAAACCATGCGTTATAGAGTGTAGAGCGTTTGCGCCAGCCCACCCGATTAACACCTGGAATTGAGAGTCTGCGCGAGAAATGTGACGGTTTGCCTTATGTTCACTGCCAGAAAGCAAACAGCGTTGTGGCTTAAGCGTAAGGTTTTTTGAATAAATAGTATGTTGTAACTAAAATCATAACTTTATGAAAAAACCCGGCAGGTGCCGGGTTCGTTTTGAATCGTATGCGCCTGTCAGCACAGCGGCGCGACCGCGTGACGCATGCCCTGATTGAGAATGGCGTCAAGATCGCGCGTCACCTGCGCCGCGAGCCCCGGTACCGCTGTCAGATCCTGCTCCCAGTGCTCGCAGTCCGCCAGTACCGCGTCCACCAGCTCGCGAAGCGTAATGGTGTTATCGCCGCGTTGCGTCCAGAGCTGCTCAAACCGCGCGAGCCAATGGGCGTCATCCTGAAGCGGATAACCATCTCCGTTTCGCTCGCCGCGATAAAACGCAATGAGTGCCGCCAGCGCAAAGGTCAGGCGCGGCGGCAGCGTGCCCGTTTGCGCCTGCCCCGCCAGCAGCTGTGGCAGAATACGGGTGCGGAATTTGGTCATGCCGTTAAGGGCGATGGAAAGCAGCTGATGCTTGATGTACGGGTTGCGAAAACGGCTCACCACCGCATCGGCGAAAGATTCCAGCTCGTCGCGGGGCAGATCCAGCACCGGGATTATCTCGTCATGGATAGCCCTCTCAACGAACGCACAAATCTGCGCGTCGTTCATCGCCTCGCCGACCGTATTCAGCCCGGCCTGGAAAGCCACCGGCACCAGCGCCGTATGCGCGCCGTTCAGAATCGCCACCTTACGCGCCTTATACGGCTTAATGTCATCGACGATAAGCACATTGAGCGGCAGTTTATCGAGGCGTAACTCCTGTGCGAGCCACTGCGGCCCCTGAATCACAAAAAGATAAAAGTGTTCGGCGGTATCCAGAAACGCGTCGTGATAGCCGAGGCTTTCCTCCAGCTGCGCGACTTCATCGCGCGGATAGCCCGTGACGATACGATCAACCAGCGTCGAGCAAAACGTATTCGCATTCTCAAGCCAGGTGGTAAAGGCCGCCGGCAGCGCCCATTCGCGGGTGTAGCGCAGTACCAGTTCACGCAGCGCCTCGCCGTTATAATCAATCAGCTCGCAGGGAATTATCACCCAGCCTTTATCCTGCGCGCCGTCAAAATGGCTGAATCGTTCGAATAACAGGCGCGTGAGTTTCGCCGGATAGCTCACCGCAGGCGCGTCGTCGAATTGATCCCCGGCGTGATAGCTAATCCCCGCTTCGGTTGTATTTGAGAACACAAAGCGAATATCCGGATTATGCGCAAGCTTCAGGAACTCGTCATACTGCGCATAAACGCTGATCTCACGATTCACCGAGCGAATGAGTCGTGACTCGCTGACCGCCTCGCCCTTCTCATTCAGACCGCGAATAATCGTCGTATACAGCCCGTCCTGTGTGCTGAGCGACGGCGGGAAATCGCTGGCGATAGGACGCACTACGACCACCCCAGCGTTGAGATCGGTATGTTCATTAAGAAGATCAACCTGCCAGTCGATAAAAGCACGCAGGAAGTTCCCTTCACCAAACTGGATGATGCGCTCCGGCCAGAGCGCGCCGGGAAAATCACGACGATTCAATGTTTTCACAATGGGTTCCTTGATGGATTAACAGCAGACTGCTGACGGATATTGCGCTCCACGCTATCAGAACCACCGTTTATGAAACCCCGTTTCGATCAAACTGAGCCGTTTTATTAAAAAATTTTATAGCTGCTTAAAAAAAAGCGTGGTGCCACAGGGACTGCCATCCGGCATCAGAGCGTAATGCGGGATCACACCGACCCGCTCCCATTGATGACGCGAATAAAAACGTTCGGCATCGCTGCCGGTGGACGTATCCAGCACCAGCACCGTTTTCCCGGCCCGACGCGCCTCGCTTTCCAGGGTTTCCATCAGCGCCTGTGCAATACCGGCCCGACGCGCGCGTCGGTGTACCAGCAGTTTTGAGACGTCCGCGCGGTGCGGCTGGTTTTCCGGCTGGCTGAGAATAAGCTGTACGGTGCCGACGGCCTTCCCCTGCGCATCAAATGCGGCGAGCACAACGCGCTCGTCACGGGCCGCGCTTTGGGCCACATCCAGCCAGAAGGCGCGCGCTTTCTCCACGCTGAACGGCAGCATAAAACTCACCGACGCGCCGCCTTCTACGCAGTCGGTCAGTACATCACAAAGGGAATCAAGGTGGGTCGGAATTTCCGCCGCGCTGAGACGACGAACACTATAGGATGTAGACATTGACACTCCGCCATGAGGATTTATCAAAGGGTTAACCGATAATCCTTATCATGGCGGAGAAACGCCGCAATTGGTCAGAGGAAAATCTTATCCTGCGGCGCGCTTGTGGGTGGTTTTCATCTGATACATCTCGTTATCAGCGGCGTTCAGTAGCCCGGCGAGATCCTGATGTTTATCGTCATCAAATTTTACCACGCCCCACGAGAAGCCAAGCCGCCACGGTTTACCGCTGTCGCGGTTGAACGCGTCGGTCTGCTCGACCAGATACTGCAGCGCAATCCATGCGCCCTTTTCGTCGGTATCGTTAAACAGCACGACGAACTCATCGCCGCCGAGCCGTCCCAGCAGATCGCTGTCGCGAAAGGCGTTTTTCATCAGCATCGCCATCGCGTTTAACGCCTCATCCCCCGCCGCGTGGCCCCAGGTATCGTTAATCTCTTTAAAATCGTCGAGATCGATAAACCCGAGCGACATCGGCTCGCTGCGACGCTTATGGGTTGAGAACGCGTAACCGGCAAGTGACGTAAAACCGCGACGGTTCAAAAGGCCCGTCAGTTCGTCGCTCGTCGCCACGCTCAGCACCATAAACTCATCTTCAACGATCGCCGCCAGATCGCGTAGCAGATGCGCGTCTGCCTCGCTGAACGCGCGGGGTTCGGTATCGATAATGCACAGCGAACCGGCGGTCGCGCCGTCGGGCAGCCTGACCGGACAACCGGCATAGAAGCGGATATGCGGCGGGCCATTTACCAGCGGATTATCACGAAACCGTTCGTCGCTGAGTGCATCCGTGATGATAAGCGGCGCATTGCTTAAAATCGTATGCCCGCAGAACGAGACGCGGCGCGGGATGGGTTTCGGCTCTGCGCCATCACAGGAGACGAACCAGAGCTGCTCCTGATCGACGAGACTAATCAACGCCACCGGCGCGTTAAAAAGGCGCTTCGCAAGCCGGGTAAGACGGTCAAAACGCTCTGTCGGCGCCGCATCAAGCAGGCCAGAATCATGCAGGGACTGAAGACGCGCCTGCTCATTAACCGGGATATCGGGTGTTTTCATTGCGCAACCTGTAAGCACTGTTTAATTGAAGCATAGCGTATCCGGCATCAGGCAAAGAGACCGCCGCCGTCAAAGCGCGTAAATACGATTTTTACCTTCGCGCTTGGCGCTGTAAAGCGCCTCGTCTGCGGCTTTTAACCACTGCGACGCTTCGCGCATCTCCGCCGTGGCGCGCGCGATGCCGATACTGAGCGTGCAGCGCAGCGCAGGCTTCGGGAAAACGTCCATCTGCGCGGTCTGCGCCATGATGCGATCGGCCACCGCACAGGCGCGTCCGAATGACGTATCGGGCAGCAACACCACAAACTCGTCGCCCCCGAAGCGCGCCACGGTATCGCCGCCGCGCGTCGCCCCGCGCAGGATGTCAGAAAAGGTGACCAGCAACTGATCCCCTGCCTCGTGCCCGTAGCGATCGTTCGCAGCTTTAAAATCATCAATATCGATAAACATCAGCGCCGCAGGCTGTTCGCTTTGGTGAAAGCGCTGCAGCGCCGCGTCGATATCATGCTCAAGCCTGCGCCGGTTGGCGATATTGAGCAGCGGATCGGTGTTAGCGAAGCGTTCCAGCTCGCGGGTTTTCTCTCGCAGCCGCGCTGAGAGCGCGTGGCTCACCATACTGAGCGCCAGCACATAGACGGAAATAAGCGGAAGCGTGGCGTAAAGCGTGCGGGATGAGACCGACAGCGTGACCGGCAGACCCAGCGCCATCCACGTTGCCCCGAACATGAGCGCCATGACGCCCGCCGCCTTCCGCATCAGCGGAAAACCGCCTGCGGCGAGCCGGTCAGCGAGCAAAATGGTGGCGATCGTCACCGAGGTCAGGGGTGAAAGCGCCGTCTGCGCTATCCAGAAGCCGCCCGCCGCCGCGTCAGCCAGCAGGTTTTGCAGTTCGGTACGCGCAGGATGAGGGCTGCGGCGCGCGCGATAACGCGCGGCAACCGGCCAGAGAAACGCATTCGCGGCCAGCAGCGCCTGCGTCCATAACGGGCGGTGGAGTTCCAGTAATAAGGCGAACAGCGGAATAAAGCAGAGGGTGGTACCCAGCTGGCGCATAAAAAACATGCGCCTGACGAACCTGAGCGCGGAGGAATGCTGATGACGGTTTAGCTGCTCAGATGCGCTCTTCATACCAGTATCCGGTGACGAAACCCCGCCATCTTAGTAACCCCGGATCCTGGGGGCAAGTACTTTAAAGCGCTGACAGAAACAATTACTTCGTTTCCGAAAAGAAACGGCAGTTCAATATCTTATTCACGTGACACTGTCACTGAGCGTTTGCGTCACGTTATGAGAGATGCTGCGCCAGGCGGAGCGTGGGCTGATGTTCATCATCTACCGACGTGCGGTTGCGCCCCTGTCGTTTGGACTGATACAGCAGCGTGTCCGCCTCACGCATCAGCCGGGTGAACGCGTCGCTCACCCGCTCACGCGGTGCGGCGTCATAGCCAAGCCCGATACTGACGCTAAAAGAGACGCTTTTCCCTTCGCACACCACCGGTTGACCCGCCACCTGCTGGCGAATCGTTTCGGCCAGATGACACGCGCGGTCGAGCGTTATAGTCGGGCAGACCACCACGAACTCCTCACCGCCCATTCGCGCCACGCGCCCGGCCTCGCCCGTTATCTCTCGCAGTTTTTGGCCAAACACCGCCAGCACCGCGTCGCCGCACTCATGCCCGTAGTTATCGTTAATACTTTTGAAGTGGTCGAGATCCATCAGCATCACGCACAGCGGCCGACCGGCGAGCGCCGGATTGTTATCGTCGCGCGCCAGCGCCTCAAAAAGCCCGGAGCGTGAATACACGCCGGTGAGATGATCATAATTGGCGCGCCGGGAGATCTGCGCCAGTAGCGAGTTAATGGCGCTGACGCTCACCGCCACAATCGCCGGGCAGATGGCGATGGTCGCGACACCAAGACGCGTCGAGAACATCTGGCTGCCGACCGAGAGCTTCGCGGAGCTGATTTCAATGATCCCGGCGCTGACCAGAATAATTTGCAGCACACCGGTGCAGAGCGTTAAGAAACAGGTCACGTTCAGCGGATAGCGCACCGCGCACCAGATAAGCGCCGCGACGGGAAACGCCAGGCAGCCCGCGCCGCCGATGACCACCGAGGCCGCAAGCGACGCCACCAGCGCCAGAAACGGCCACAGCGCTTCGGGTTTCACGCGCGACGGCCACGACGGGCGCGTAAGCGTCAAAATCCACGGCATCAGCAGCACGCCTGTCGAGAACTGCTCGCTGAACCAGTCGCACAACAGCGGCAGAAAGCCCTGCGCGTTAATGCCGAGGCTGCCCGTCGCGCCGAAAAAGGCACACAGCAGCGCCGCCGCCAGACAGTAGTTAAAGAGCCGCAGCGCATTAACCGGGCGGGCGAGCGCAGGCCCGCGACGTTTATCGCGCACCAGCAGCAGCGCCACGGTCACGATAAACACCATATTGGAGAAGTTAATCAGCAGCGAAGCCGCGCCCCACGTGGTGGTCATCGCGTCATAAGCGAGCATCGCCACATAGCAGATAGCGTAGTAACCAGGGCGGTTCAGGAATGGATAGCGCGCAAACACCGCCGCCATCACCGCATTCAGCGGCCAGAACAGCGACAAGGGCTCAACCAGACGCATCATCGCGCCCAGGAAATAAAACAGGGTGGTCAGAAGAAAAAGAAGGGATGCGTTGAGCAACATTTTTTCTTCACGAAAACCAGTCAGCTTCACCTGGTTAAACATAGTGTATCGCTTACGGCTGCGGGCGGCGGCAGAAAGACGGCGCCGGGATAACGGAATGGCAATAAGCTTAACACGTTTTAAACACAAATCGGCGGGTGTTTACGCGTGCCAGCGCAAAATCGCGCCGCCGCTCAGCGGTTCATCTCCTGTACCAGCCAGCGGTGGATCACGGCAACGATATAGGCCTGTTGTGCGGCGCTGAGCGCCACACCCGCCGGGATGTGATGCCACTTCGCCAAACACCCGCGACAACAGGTGGCGGTGGCGTGCTGGGCGATAAACACCGGGTGCCCGCGCATCGGCGTCTGCTTACCATCATTCGCGGGCTCAGCGGGTGCCAGCCGTCTGGCGATAAAGTCCGCGGCGTGCTGGTCAATCACCTCCGGGCCTTTATCGATGCAATACTGCCGCTCTTTCGCGCCGAGGTGAAAACGGCGGCGAAAGGCGGAACGGTTCAGGCGCGCGAACAGCGCATCCATAACGCCTCCTCAGAAAATGGAACGGCCAATCTCGCGGGCAAGAATTTCCAGCGCCGCGATGCCGGCGAGCGAGTTTCCGGCGTGATCGAGCGCCGGGCTCCAGACCGCGATAGACATCTCATGCGGCACCACGGCGATAATCCCGCCGCCGACACCCGATTTCCCCGGCATTCCCACGCGCCAGGCGAATTCGCCGGAGCTTTCATACATGCCGCTGGTCGCCATCAGCGCGTTAACCTGTCGCGCCTGCACCGGGCTGATTACCGGCGTGTCCAGATGCGGCGCCCTTCCCTGATTCGCCAGAAACAGAAAGGCGCGCGCCAGCTCCGCACAGCTCATCTTCAGCGCGCAGTAGTGAAAATAGTTCTGCAAGACGGTGATGACGTCGTTGTGGAAATTGCCGAAGGATTTCATCAGATAGGCGATAGCGGCATTACGGGCAGAATGTTCAAACTCGGAGCGCGCCACGGCGGTGTCATAGATGATATCCGGCGCGCCGCAGAGGTTACGCACCACTTCCAGCATCCGCTGTTTCGGCGCGCTTAAGCGGCTTTGCAGCATATCGCAGACCACCAGCGCGCCCGCATTAATGAACGGGTTACGCGGTTTGCCCTGCTCCAGCTCCAGCTGCACCAGCGAGTTAAAGGGTTGCCCGGAGGGATCTTTCCCGACGCGCTGCCAGATCTCGTCGTCGTCGTAGCGCCCCATCGCCAGCACCAGGCTCAGCACTTTGGAGATAGACTGAATGGAGAAGCGCTCATCGGCGTCGCCTGCGGCAAAACACTCGCCGCCGACCGTACAGACGGCGATCCCAAGCCGGTCGGCGGGCACATCCGCCAGCGCGGGTATATAGTCCGCCACCTTGCCCTGTGCGGCGAGCGGGCGCACCTGTTCGAGAATTGAAGCCAGTAATTCGTTATTAAGCGTGTGGGTCACCAGAGACTCCCGGCGCGAAGGACGATCGTTCGGGCCGGGAGTATAGCAATCTCAGGCGGAAAGACGAAAGCGCGAGACGGCTTCCGTGAGCCTGCGCGATTCATCACGCAGGCGCAGCGATGCCTGGGTGGTGTGCTGCACCAGCGTCCCGGTCTCGCCCGCCACCTGGTTGAGCGCGCCGATGCGCTGCGTTACCTGATGAATGCTGTCGCCCTGATTGACGGTCGCCACGGCGATTTCGCCAAGCAACCCCGTCAGATGGCTCACCAGCGCCATCACCCGCCCCAGATTCTCTTCAAGCTTCGATACCGCCTGCGAGCCTTTCTCGATTCCCTGCAACGAGTGATGGATAAGTTCCTGAATGGTCTGTGTTGAATGACTGCTCTTACGCGCCAGCAGCCCGACCTCTTTTGCCACCACGGCGAAACCGCGGCCGTGATTCCCGGCATGCGCCGCTTCAATGGCGGCATTAAGCGCGAGAATATTGGTCTGGAACGCGACGCTTTCGATCATCGCCACGATCCCGCGCATCTCCGAGGAACGCGAGACGATATCCTGCATCGAGTGGTTCACCGTCACCATCATTTCATCGCCGCCTGCGGCCACCCCCCGCGCTTCATCGGCGCGGGCGTTCGCCACGCGGGCGTACTCGCTGTTCTCTTCCACGTGCGCTTCCAGCGTTTCGATATGCTCGGTGACTTTTCGCAACTCTTCCGCCTGCAGTGCCGACTGACTGAAAAGCTGCTCGTTGCCCGCCGCCAGCTCGCCGATATTGGCAACCATCGCGGACGTCGCCTCGCGGACCTCGTTAACCAGCTGTTGCAGCCCGCCCTGCATCTGGCCGATGCTCTGGCTCAGCTCCGCCATCTCGCGGTTGACCAGTTTATCTGACGGCAGCGGCGTGCTAAGATCGCCTGCCGCCAGCCGGTTGATATGGGTGATAAGTCTTCTTAGCGGGCGGATCACCCACACCGCCATACTGCGCCACACCAGCAGCGCAATGGCGAGCAGCACGCCGAGCGCCATAATAAACAGCCGCTGCGCCTGCTCAAGACCGCCCAGCAGCTCGCGGCTGTCGCGGTCCGCCCGCTGCGCGTTGGCGC
This sequence comes from Cronobacter sp. 153480017-3, assembly GCF_053627815.1. NCBI lineage: Bacteria > Pseudomonadati > Pseudomonadota > Gammaproteobacteria > Enterobacterales > Enterobacteriaceae > Cronobacter > Cronobacter sp. 153480017-3. The sequence continues at coordinate 173,182 of NZ_JBSEYN010000001.1, forward strand.
TTTGATAGCGGGCGAAGTTGTCGTTGAAATCGGCCTGGAACGCCTGCACCGGCACCGCGAAAAACGCGTCAATGCTGTTAGTGCTGACAAGGCCGTCCGCCTGCTCTTTCAGCGCGCCATAAAAATTTTCATAGCTCGCCTTTAAGGGATCATCTTTCGCCCGGTTAAGTTTGCCGTAGCGCTCAAACGCCGCATGGGAGCGTTTCAGCGCGGCCTGCGCCTCATCCATCAGGCTGTTCCAGCTCCCCACCGAGCCGGTTTCTTTATCCTGCATAAAGTAGATGCCTGCACGGTTCAGTAAGTCACTTGCCATCAGGAGCGTGACGCGGGCGTCATCCATCGCCACCTGCTGCTGGCGCTGCGCCTCGTGGTGCTGGACCTGCTGCTGCGTGTCGCCAAGCAGCGATGAGAGCATCAGTGTGGAGAGAATTTGCAGTGCGGAGAAGAGCGTAATAACACACAGAATGCCGGCCATCAGCCCGAAGCGAGTGCGCGGCACGACGCGCCGGATGGCGCGGAAAATTTTAGTTAGGTTCATGTTTTTCTTCGTTAAACAGCGAAAACCTCCGCGAGTCTACAAAGCAAAAATGACAGAACCATGTCACGGATATGACAAAGGGCCGCATGAGCGGCCCCTTACTCCCAGGGCGGGTAAGCGAAACGCACCCGCCGGTCAAACTGAACCACGGCCACCGTAGGGCGGGTAAGCTCGTAGGGCGGGTAAGCGAAGCGCACCCGCCAGTCAGGCTGAACCAATGCGCGGCCCGGCGGGATAACGCTTTTATTCACCGCATCACTTAGCGGCGGTTTTTCCACACGGTCTGGATATTGCAGCTCATGTAGGGCGGGTAAGCGAAGCGCACCCGCCGATAAAACCAAACAACTATGCGCGGCCCGGCGGGATAACGCTTTTATTCACCGCATCACTTAGCGGCGGTTTTTCCACACGGTCTGGATATTGCAGAACTCATGCAGGCCAAAGTGCGACAGCTCGCGGCCAAAACCGCTCTTCTTCACGCCGCCAAACGCCACGCGGGCGTCACTTGCGCAGTAACCGTTAATAAAGACGCCGCCGCACTCCAGACGCGCCGCGAAATCCTCCGCGCGGGCGTCATCGGCGGTCCAGACGGTCGCGCACAGGCCAAATTCGCTCTCGTTCGCCAGTTCCAGCGCATGTTCGGCGTCGCGCGCCACGCTAATGGCTGCCACCGGCCCGAACAGCTCCTGACGAAACGCGGTCATCTCGCGCGTCACGTTGCCAAGCACCGTCGGCGCGTAGAAATTCGCCGCACCGGCTACCTTCTCGCCACCCAGCAGCAGCGTCGCGCCTTCGCTGAGCGTCGCCGTCACCTGCGCATGCAGCTCGTCACGCACATCAAAACGCGCCATCGGGCCCAGGAACGTGGTTTCGTCGGTCGGCGCGCCCATTTTCAGCTGCTGCGTGGCGGCCACGAATTTTTCGGTAAAGGCATCGGCGATGCTCGCTTCGACGATAAAACGCTTGGAGGCAGCGCACACCTGCCCGGTGTTCTGGTAGCGCCCCGCCACCGCGGCTTTCACGGCCTCGTCGAGATCGGCGTCCGCCAGCACGATGAACGGATCGGAACCGCCCAGCTCCAGCACGCATTTTTTCAGCGCCGCGCCCGCCTGCGCGCCGATTGCGGCACCCGCCCGCACGCTGCCGGTCACGGTAACGGCGGCGATACGCGGATCGTTAATCGCCTGGCTCACCCCGTCGTTGGTGGCGTTAATCACCTCGAACACGCTGGCCGGCACGCCCGCGTCTTCAAAAATCTCATTAATCAGCAGCGCGCAGCCCATCACGTTCGGCGCATGCTTAAGCAGATAAGTGTTGCCCGCCAGCAGGATCGGTACCGCCCCGCGCATCACCTGCCACAGCGGGAAGTTCCAGGGCATGACGGCAAGCACAGGCCCGAGCGGACGGTATTCAATCACCGCCTGCTGGTTTTCCACCAGCGTCGGCTCCGTCGCGAGCATCGCCGGGCCATGTTCGGCGTACCAGTCGCAGAGCGCGGCGGATTTCGCCACTTCGCCGCGTGCCTGAAGGATCGGCTTGCCCATCTCGGCGGTGATCATCTGCGCCAGCTCTTCGCTGCGTGCGCGCAGTGCATTGCCGATGTTACGCAGCGTCTGCGCGCGTTCATCAATACGGCTGGCGCGCCAGCGGCGAAAGCCTTCGCTTACGCGGGTAATAGCCAGCTCGACCTGTTCAGCGCTTGCCAGCGGGTACGCCGCCAGGGTTTCGCCGGTGGCCGGGTTTACGGAAATCGCATGGGTGGCAGGGGAAATGCTCATCAATGGCCTCTCTCTTATGTGTTGTTATCGGTGACGCTTTTTTACACCAGACACGTCAAAACTTCTGGTATAGCCTGGCCTGCTCTGGTATTTCTGAAAAGTGAATAATATTAACGATTCCATTCACCCGGAGAGAATGCGATGGATTTAACCCAGCTTGAGATGTTTAACGCCGTGGCCGAAACTGGCAGCATCACGGCCGCCGCCCAGCGCGTTCACCGGGTGCCGTCTAACCTGACCACCCGCATCCGCCAGCTTGAAGAAGATCTGGGCGTGGATCTGTTTATCCGCGAGAACCAGCGCCTGAAGCTCGCGCCCGCCGGGCACAGTTTTCTTGACTACAGCAAACGCATTCTGGCGCTGGTGCAGGAGGCGCGCGAGGTGGTCTCCGGTGACGTGCCGCAGGGGATTTTCTCGCTCGGATCGCTTGAGAGCACCGCGGCGGTGCGCATTCCCGCTGTGCTGGCCGCCTTTAACCAGCGCTACCCGAAAATTCAGTTCGATCTGGCGACCGGCCCGTCCGGTACCATGATTGACGGCGTGCTGGCGGGCGAACTGAGCGCGGCGTTTGTCGACGGCCCGGTTCTGCATCCGAATCTGGAAGGTATGCCGGTCTATCAGGAAGAGATGATGCTGGTGGCGCACGCGAATCACCCTGAGGTTACGCGCGCGCAGGAGATTAACGGCGCGAGCATTTACGCCTTTCGCGCGAACTGCTCCTACCGGCGGCATTTCGAAAGCTGGTTTAAAGAAGATCAGGCGATGCCGGGCAAAATCCACGAAATGGAGTCTTACCACGGCATGCTGGCGTGCGTGGTGGCGGGTGCCGGTGTGGCGATGATCCCGCGCAGTATGCTGGAGAGTATGCCAGGCAGCCATCAGGTGCAGGCGTGGCCGCTGGCCGATAAATGGCGCTATATCGATACCTGGCTTATCTGGCGGCGCGGGGCGAAAACCCGTCAGCTCGACGCCTTTACAGAACTGCTGCCGTGTCTGACACCCGCTTTCGCATAAACACACTCAGCGGATCGGGCTGGTAAGGTGCAAACGGTGCGGTGTGCGTATAGCCGCAGCGCTCATAGAGCTTCACCGCCGCATGCTGGTGAATGCCGGTTTCCAGTTGCAGCATGTGGCAGCCGCGTGAGCGCGCGGCGGCTTCCAGCGCTGCCATCAGTGTTTCACCGAGGCGCTGCCCGCGGTGGCGCGCATCGATATACACCCGCTTAATTTCTCCAGAGCCGTCAGTGTTCAGCATCACCGCGCCACAACCCACCGCCTCGCCCTGATGGCGGATCACCATAAAAATCATCTCATCTTCGGGGATGTCGGCGAGATCCACCAGATGGTTGCTCTCTGCCGGGTACAGCGTGCTCTGATACGCGTCCAGCGCGGCGATCAGCGCCCGGCTTTCAGCGCTGCCTGGCGCTTCGGCGGTTATCGGGTACATAGCGGCTCCTTGGTTGTTTTTATTAGCTTTACCGGTTGCGCGCGCCGCCGACAACCCGCCGGTCAGACGATTGTCTTATGATGCGCGCTTTAATACACAATGGGGATTTCCTGGCAGCGGGTTGTGCAGGTACTCTGTGCGGCGAAATGGGTTAACAAGGAATGACACCATGAATAACAGAGCACGAAAAGTGATGATTATCGGTGCGGGCAACGTGGGCACCGCCGCCGCCTGGGCCTTACTCAACCAGAATATCGGCGAGGAGCTGATTCTGGTGGATCTCGATGCCGCGCGCGTCGAAGGGCACTGCCAGGATTTGCGCGACGCCGCCGCGTATATGCCGGGGATGATTAAAATCTCCACCCGCCAGGCGCAGGAGTGCGCGGATGTCGATATCGCGGTGATCACCGTTTCCGGCGGCGCGCTGAAGCCCGGCCAGACGCGCCTTGACGAGCTGACCAACACCGCGCGCATCGTCGGCCAGATTGTGCCGCAGATGATGGCGGGCGGCTTTAATGGCATTTTCCTCGTCGCCACCAACCCCTGCGATATCATCACCTGGCAGGTGTGGAAGCTCTCCGGCCTGCCGCGCAACCAGGTGATCGGCACCGGCGTCTGGCTCGACACCACCCGCCTGCGCCGCTCGCTTGCCGAAGCGCTGGATATCGGCCCGCAAAGCATCGACGCCTTTATTCTGGGCGAACATGGCGACACCCAGTTCCCGGTCTGGTCGCACTCTTCCGTGTATGGCTCGCCGGTCGCGCAGGTTTACGAGCGCAAAACGGGTACGCCACTGGATACCGCGGCGCTTGCCGAGCGCGTGCGCAGGCTGGGCTTTGAGATTTACGCCCGCAAAGGCTGTACGGAATATGGCATCGCGGGCACTATCGCGGAGATCTGCCGCAATATCTTCACCGGCAGCCACCGGGCGCTGGCGGTATCGTGCATTCTTGACGGCGAATATGGCGTCGACAACGTGGCGATAGGCGTTCCGGCGGTACTGGCGCAAAACGGCGTGCAGCAGATTATCGAACTGCAGCTGGAAGGCGAGGAGCAGGCGAAGTTTCAGCATTCGGTCGCGGTGATTAAAGAGAATATCGCCCGTCTGCCCTGAGCATGAAAACGGCGCCCGCTACGGGCGCCGAAGCATCAGCGCAGCAATACCTGGCCGATAAGATAGGTCACCGCCTGGCCGCCAATCAGCACGCGATCGCCCTGCCATTCACAGCGTAAATCCCCGCCCCGCGCCGAGACCTGACGCGCCATCATCGCGGTCTTGCCAAGCTTCTCACCCCAGAACGGGATCAGCATACTATGCGCGGAACCGGTCACCGGATCTTCCGGCACGCCCTCTCCGGGGCAGAAAAAGCGGCTGACGAAATCATACGGGCCGCCGGGTGTGCCGGGCGCGGTGACGCAGACCTGTTTGCCGAGCGGAATCAACGCGTGAATATCCGGGGTCAGCGCCTCTACCTGCGCCTGGGTTGGTAGCTCCACCAGATAGTCACGATACACCGCCACCGACACCGCGCCGTCAATCCCCAGCGCGCTCAGCAGCAGCGCGGGCGCGTCCACCGGCTGCGCCTGCCACGCCGGAAAGTTCAGCGTCAGCCAGTCACCGCGGCGCGTAACGGACACCTCCCCGACAAAGCGCGTCGAGAAGCGGATTTCGCTGTGCGGGTAATCGAGGTGCTCTAAAATGACGTGCGCGGCGGCAATCGTGGCGTGGCCGCAGAGGTTGATTTCATAGCGCGTGGTAAACCAGCGCAGTTCGAAGCCGTCGTCGGTGCGCACAAAAAACGCGGTTTCTGACTGGTTATGCTGCCGCGCCATCAGGAGCAGCGTTTCATCCGGCAGCCATTCGCTTAACGGACAGACCGCCGCCGCGTTGCCGCTGAAGGTTTTATCGGCGAACGCGTCCACCATATAAAAATCAACTGATTGCATTGTCATCCCCACCCTGTTTTTTGTCGTTGCTGTTTTTACACACTATCACGCGGTCTGTAATCCGTGACGGCAATTGCGTTTCTGCCGCTTCGTTTGTTACATGCTGGGTATAAAAGTGAGATTTGCGTCACAAAATGGTTGTGTCCCGACGGGCGAAAGTTTTAAGATCGCTCGCTTCTTATTCACTTCTGACCAGCGCGAATCTTTTCTATGACGATGAATACAGTCTCTCGCAAAACCGCGTGGCTGCGGGTGGTTACGCTTGCGGTCGCGGCATTTATCTTTAATACCACCGAGTTTGTGCCGGTGGGCCTGCTCTCTGATATCGCCGCGAGCTTCCATATGGAATCCGCGCAGGCGGGCATTATGCTGACCATCTACGCCTGGGTGGTGGCGCTGATGTCGCTGCCGTTTATGCTGCTGACAAGCCAGGTGGAGCGCCGCAAGCTCCTTATTGCGCTGTTTGTGGTGTTCATCGCGAGCCATATGCTGTCGTTTATGGCCTGGAGCTTCGAGGTGCTGGTCATCAGCCGTATCGGCATCGCCTTCGCCCATGCGATTTTCTGGTCGATTACCGCGTCGCTGGCCATTCGCCTCGCCCCGCCGGGCAAACGCGCCCAGGCGCTGAGCCTGATTGCGACCGGCACCGCGCTGGCGTCGGTACTCGGTCTGCCCATCGGGCGCATCGTCGGGCAATATTTCGGCTGGCGCACCACGTTTTTCGCCATCGGCATCGGCGCGCTGATTACGCTCGCCTGCCTTATGAAACTGCTGCCGAAAATCCCGAGCGAACACTCCGGCTCTCTTGCGAGTCTGCCGGCGCTGTTCCGTCGCCCGGCGTTGCTGTGCATCTACGTGCTGACCGCCGTGGTGGTGACCGCGCACTTCACGGCCTACAGCTATATTGAGCCGTTCGTGCAGAACGTCGCGGGCCTGAGCGAAAACTTCGCCACCTTCCTGCTGCTGGTGCTCGGCACCGCGGGCATTATCGGCAGCGTGATTTTCGGCAAGCTCGGCAATCTGCACGCCTCCGGGCTTATCAGTAGCGCCATCGGCGTACTGGTTATCTGCCTGCTGCTGTTGCTGCCTGCCTCGCACAGCGCTGTAAACCTGACCATTCTTGGCGCGTTCTGGGGCATCGCGATTATGCTTATCGGCCTCGGTATGCAGGTGAAAGTGCTGGCGCTGGCCCCGGACGCCACGGATGTGGCGATGTCGCTCTTCTCCGGCATCTTTAACATCGGTATCGGCGCAGGCGCGCTGGTGGGCAACCAGGTGAGCCTGCAACTCTCGATGTCGTCCATCGGTTATATGGGCGCTATTCCGGCGCTGGTCGCGTTTGTCTGGGCGATTGTAATTTTCCGCCGCTGGCCGGTTCAGCTTCCTGAAGAGCAACCGCACCACGGTTAATCTTAACGCCGCCGCTTCAGGCGGCGTTTTTTTATTCTTTTTCTCTGTTTTCACCGCGTCGCGTTACGCCTTTCCGCGCTTAACAGGCGCGCGCTATCGCAGCGATTGCTCTTACCTTTCCTTTGATTTTGAAGGGTTTTTAACACGTTTTAGCAGATCGTGTGATCGCGAAAATCATTCGGTTGACTTATGTTTGCCTGGGCAATAATATCTCGCGTGACTAATCTACTTGCCTGGGCAACTATGTTGGAAAATAACAGCGATCTGTTTAACGAGATTATTCCCTTAGGACGACTGATTCACCTTGTGAATCAGAAAAAGGATCGCCTGCTCAATGAGTACCTTGCGCCGCTCGATATCACGGCAGCGCAGTTTAAGGTGCTCTGTTCCATTCGCTGTCCTGGCCGCATCACGCCAGGGGAGCTGAAAAAAGTGCTCTCAGTAGATTTAGGTGCTCTGACGCGCATGCTGGATCGTCTGGTATGCAAGGGCTGGGTGGCGCGTCTGCCTAACCCTAACGATAAACGGGGCATCCTGGTTGAGCTCACGGAAGAAGGCGCGGTGCTGTGTGAACAGTGCCACCAGCTGGTAGGACAAAACCTGCATCAAGAATTAACAAAAAACCTGACGGCAGACGAAGTGGCGACCCTCGAATACCTGCTTAAAAGGGTGCTGCCGTAACAGCAAAGAGGTAAGACGATGTCCAGACGCAACAATGATGCCATTACTATTCATAGCATTTTGGACTGGATTGAAGATAACCTGGAATCCCCCCTTTCCCTTGAGAAAGTGTCGGCGCGTTCGGGTTACTCGAAATGGCACCTGCAACGCATGTTCAAAAAAGAGACCGGTCACTCGCTGGGCCAGTATATCCGCAACCGGAAACTGACCGAGATTGCCCTCAAACTCAAAGAGAGCGACGAACCGATTCTTTATCTGGCCGAGCGCTATGGGTTTGAATCCCAGCAGACGCTGACCCGCACGTTTAAGAACTATTTCTCCGTGCCGCCGCATAAATATCGCGTGACGCGGATGCCGGGCGAAGGCAAGTACCTCCACCCGCTGAATCACTGAGTAGTTAAAGAACGCCGACGGCGGCATTCCGCCGTTACACTTCTCCTTTCGGGAGATAACCGAGGAAATTATGAAATCCGTCACGTGCGCCGCTGCGCTGTTGCTGGCGTTGACCTCCGGCTATGCGCTGGCAGGCAGCCCCAAAACTGACGCGTGCGCCGGGGACACCAGCACAATGATGGTGCCGATTGAGCATCATGAATCGCTGGATCTCAGCCATCGCAGCGCAGGCAGCGATAAATCAGACGAGCTGGGCGTGCCGTACTACAACCAGTCGCGTTAAAAAAAACCGGGCTTTGGCCCGGTTTTTTATGCGCTGCGCACCGCCCGCCGTACCCGCCAGCCAAAGACGTTGATATAAAGCCCCGCCATCACCAACAGCGCGCCAATAATCTGCAATACCGAGAGCCGCTCATCCAGCAGCAGCGCGGCGCTGGCAAGCCCCACCACCGGCACCAGCAGTGAAAGCGGCGCCACGCGCCAGGTCTCATAACGCCCGAGCAGCGTGCCCCAGATGCCATAACCGAGAATAGTCGCGATAAAGGCCAGATAAACCAGCGACAGCACCGTCACGCTGTCGATATTCACGAGACTCTGCACCACCGCATCCGCGCCGTCGAACATCAGGCTCGCCGAAAAAAACGGCAGCACCGGGATCAGCGCGCTCCACACCACCAGCGACATCACCGCAGGCGGCGTCGGCAGCTGCATGATTTTTTTGTTGAAGATATTGCCGCAGGCCCAGCTCAGCGCGGCGGCGAGCGTCAGCATAAAACCGGTCAGCGCCACATGCTGGCCGTTAAGGCTGCCCTCAATCAGTACCAGCATCCCGCCGACGGCGAGCGCAATGCCGGTGAGCTGTTTGGCCTGGAGACGTTCGCGAAAGGCGAACACGCCGAGCACAATGGTGAAAAACGCCTGCGCCTGTAACACTAACGAGGCGAGTCCCGCGGGCATGCCGAACTTAATGGCGGTGAAGAGAAACGCGAACTGCCCGAAGCTTATCGTCAGTCCGTAGCCGAGCAGCAGCCGAAACGGCACTTTCGGGCGGGCGACAAACAGCAGCGCGGGAAAGGCGACGAGCAAAAACCGCAGCCCCGCCAGCAGCAGCGGCGGCATGGCGTGTAAACCGATTTTAATTACGACGAAATTCAACCCCCAGGCCAGCACCACCAGCAGCGCCAGCAGCCCGTCTTTACGCGTCATCCCCTGCCCCTGTTATTTATTAAAATTATGTTAATACTTCACCATACCGGAATCTTAAGGTGAGAGACAGATCACTAATTTATGGGGGGAACGTAAAGCACTTCTGAACCCCCGACAGGGTGTACAGCGCCCGGATGGCATGTTATTGCTTTAAAAGAGGCCTGAACAGGCGCTCGCTCCCGCTCACCCGATAAAAAAGATAAGAAAATGTTATCAAAGAAAACGCGTTCCACCGTCGCGCTGCTGGGCTCGTCGTTAATGTTAACCATTGGCCGCGGCGCCACACTGCCGTTTATGGCGATTTATCTCGCGAAGCGTTTCGCGATGTCGGTCGATGAAATTGGCGTCGCGCTAACGAGCGCGATGACCGCAGGCGTTTTTTTCAGCCTGGCGTTTAGCGTGTTCGCCGACCGCTTCGACAAAAAGCGCTATATGCTCATCGCTATTGCGATCTTTGTGGCGGGCTTTGTGGCGATCCCGCTGATGCATAACGCCCTGCTGGTGATCCTCTTTTTCGCCATCATTAACTGCGCGTATTCGGTGTTTTCTACCGTGCTGAAGAGCTATTTCGCCGACACGCTGGGGGCGGCGGCCAAGGCGCGTATTTTTTCGCTTAACTATACCTTTCTGAATATCGGCTGGACGGTTGGCCCGCCCATCGGCACGCTGCTGATGGTCTATGGCCTCAATATGCCGTTCTGGCTCTCGGCGGTGACGTCCGGCATGACCTTTATGGTGATCGGCTTTTTTGTTGAACGCGTGGCGCCGGCGCACGAACAGGCGGATTCTCCCGCAGGCCCGCCGCCGCTCTCGCTGCTGTGGCGTGACCAGCGTCTGCTGTGGTTTACCGGCTCGGCGTTTCTCGGCTCGCTGGTGGCGGGGTCCTTTGCCGTCTGTATTTCGCAATACGTCTTAACCTTTTCCGACAGCGCGCTGGCGCAACAGGTTGTCGCGGTGGTACTGCCGGTCAACGCTGTCCTTGTGGTTTCGCTGCAGTACCTGGTGGGCAGAAAACTGCGCGCCGACAACATAAGCCGCCTGATGCTCTTCGGCACTGTCTGCTTTATTCTCGGCCTCGGCGGTTTTCTGATGTCGGGCACTAATCTCTGGATGTGGGGCGCGGCAGCGGCGGTCTTTACGCTTGGCGAAATCATCTATGCGCCGGGTGAATATATGCTGATCGACAATATTGCCCCGCCGGGCCTGAAAGCCGGTTACTTCTCCGTGCAGTCGCTCGGCTGGCTGGGCGCGGCGTTCAACCCGATGTACAGCGGCTTTGTGCTGACCACGCTGCCGTCATGGTCGCTGTTCGCGTCGCTGATGGTTTTCGCAGCTATGGCGTATCTGATGATGGTAAAAGGCATGCGCGTGAAAGCCGTTGGGGTGATGCAACCGGGCTGAGTGAAGTGCGGGCCGGGTAAACGCCTGGCCCGCACGTTTATAGCGGAGGGATTTTGAGTAAAACGGCGACCTGTCGATAGACCACATATTTCATAAAAAGCATCAGCCCACCACCGAGTAGCCAGTAAAAGCTTAACAATATACAGAGTATGAAATGTGTTGAGCCACCGAAGCCAAAGAGCATTACCGGTATTAAAAGCATCAGCAACAAATGCCCTTTCATTAAGCGAAGCGGTAATAACGCCATTATAATGAATGCTGGAAATATGCCATACCACAAGGCTAAATTAAGCGAGGCGGTTTCCCGAACACTATAAGTGCCGTAAAATATTCTGTAGACAGAAAAATAGATCGCATCGTGCAGCATGAGCACGCAAATCATAGATAAGATTACCATCAGTGGACGAGAAATTATCTCACAAAAGAAACGACTGAAATCGTTATCCATGCTCTTTTAACCTTTTCTGCCATAGCGCTTTAAATCCGCTTCGGTGATAGGTTCCGCGAGCATCTCACTTTTAACTGGAAAAGTACTTTCGTACACCATGACACGAGGATAATATTGATTGTTGGTCACGACGTTATAAGTGAATCGCTTACTGGCATAAAGCGCACCGCGTAGAACAAAGAAATTATCATAAGTATTGGAGTCATCATAACGACTGGTAAACGTTCCGTCCGCCCAACGCCTTGCTATCTCCAGCGTTTGCTCCACAGAATGCGTAGCCCGATAGGTATCGACGGCATAAGGGATCTGTCCGACAGCGTCAGCCCAATAAGGTAAGCCATTAATGAGTACCAAAAGATATCCATCGGCACCTTGCGCACTGGCTTTCCAGTCTCCCGGCATTCCCGAAGCGAATGATAATGAAGGCCGGTCTGTTTCAGCGAAATCGACGATATCCTGCCAGCTGAAATGCTTATAGGCATTCTGAACTTCTTGCTCATGATTAAAATATATCATCGGATGATAATTATCCGCCAGTGGTTCAAACCATTGCCATGCATAGCGATCGTATAATTCTTTCGCTGTAATTATCTCAAACATTTCACCTTCTTTTAAACCAAGCGCAAACAAAATATCACCATTAGTTCGCGTAATGATTTTACAGGAAGGGATATAAACCGTTTGGACGTAGTTTTCTGTAACTGGCCGGGTATGTGAATAGTAGACAAGATGTGTGCCGCCATTCTCTGTCTGGAAATTATAGGCTCGCCCATTGATAATATGTTGAGTTTTTTTCATGGCCATTCCGTTTACTGCGACAATTTGCAGCACTTTACGCCAGTCACCCTTTTGATTAAGTATCCTCCCCTTTTTATCAGAAAATATTTATCTCAGAAGCTATGCTCAGAAAAACAGTGGCCAGCCTCCTGCCAGCCTTTTTACCGCTATCAAATCGCTACCAGCCCTCGCACGCCGTCGGCTTCCATCGCAGCGCCAGGGCCGCGTTGCACGATAGCGCCGCGGGACATCACCAGATAGTTATCCGCAAGCCCGGCGGCGAAATCATAAAACTGCTCTACCAGCAGAATGGCCATATCGCCGCGGGCGGCCAGCGCGCGGATCACCTCGCCAATCTCTTTGATGACCGATGGCTGAATGCCTTCGGTGGGCTCGTCGAGGATCAGTAACTGCGGGCGGCTGGCGAGCGCCCGGCCGATAGCGAGCTGCTGCTGTTGCCCGCCGGAGAGATCGCCGCCGCGCCGCTGGCGCATCGATTTCAGCACCGGAAAGAGCGTATAAATTTCCTCTGGCACGCTTCTGGCCTCTGTATCGCGAAAGCGCGACAGCCCCATCAGCAGGTTTTCCTCCACCGTCAGGCGCGGGAAAATCTCACGCCCCTGCGGCACATACGCGATGCCTGCCGCCACGCGCTGGTGCGGTTTATAACGGGTAATAACGTCGCCCTGCCAGGTGACCGAGCCGGTTTTCGCCGGAATCAGCCCCATCAGACATTTCAGCAGCGTGCTTTTGCCCACACCGTTGCGCCCGAGCAGACAGGTCACTTCGCCCGTGCGCGCCTCAAGCGACACGCCGCGAAGGATATGGCTGCCGCCATAGTATTGATGCAGTTCATCTACTTTTAACATCGTTGCTCCTTAACGCCCGAGATAGACGTCGATCACCTGCTCGTTGGCCTGAACCTCGGCAAGCGAGCCTTCCGCCAGCACCTGGCCCTGATGCAGCACCGTCACTTTGTCGGCAATGGTCTCCACAAAGCCCATATCGTGCTCCACCACCATCAGAGAGTGTTTGCCCGCCAGCGCGCGAAACAGCTCGGCGGCGTAGTCGGTTTCCGCGTCGGTCATGCCCGCCGCAGGCTCGTCGAGCAGCAGCAGGTGCGGCTCCTGCATCAGCAGCATGCCGATTTCCAGAAACTGCTTCTGCCCGTGTGACAGCGCGCCAGCCTGGCGCTGGCGCTCTGCCCCTAAGCGCAGCGTTGTCAGCATCGCGTCGATACGGTCGGTCTGCTCGGCATTCAGCCGCGCGCGCAGCGTGCCGCGCACCGATTTATCGCCCTTTTGCGCGAGCTCCAGATTCTCAAACACCGTCAGCGCCTCAAACACCGTCGGCTTCTGGAATTTGCGCCCGATACCGCGCCGGGCGATTTCCACCGGTTCAAGGCGCGTCAGGTCGGTTTGCTGATCGTAAATCGCACGCCCGCTCTGGGGCCGGGTTTTGCCGGTAATGACATCCATCAGCGTGGTTTTGCCCGCGCCGTTGGGGCCGATAATGCAGCGCAGTTCGCCGACGCCGGTCGAGAGCGTCAGATCGGTGAGCGCCTGGAAGCCGTCAAAACTGACATTGATTTTCTCCAGTTGCAGCACCGGATCGGTCTCGGCGCGAAAGCGGTCGGTCTCATACTGCCGGGTATAGAGCGTATCCGTGGCGTGCATTATTTCTCTCCTCTGCGCAAAAGCCCCGCCACACCGCGCGGCAGAAACAGGGTGACCAGAATAAATATCAGCCCTAAAAAGAGCTGCCAGTACTCCGGCATCACCACGGTAAAGAGGCTTTTGGCCCCGTTCACCAGCAGCGCGCCGAACACCGGCCCCACCAGCGTGCCGCGCCCGCCGAGCGCCACCCAGATGGCGGCTTCAATGGAGTTGGTCGGCGACATTTCGCCGGGGTTAATGATGCCGACCTGCGGCACATAGAGCGCGCCTGCGAGACCGCACATCACGGCCGAAATCGTCCAGACCAGCAGCTTGAAGCCGCGCGGATCGTAGCCGCAGTACATCAGGCGGCTTTCCGCGTCGCGCACCGCCGTCAGCACCCGGCCAAATTTGCTGCGCGCGAGCCACAGCCCGACCGCCAGGCAGGCCAGCAACAAGGCAAGCGTGGCGATAAAAAGCGCGATGCGCGTGCCGGTCGCGGTGAGCGAAAACCCGAGCAGCGTGGTAAAGCCGGTAAAGCCGTTGTTGCCGCCAAAGCCGGTTTCATTGCGAAAAAAGAGCAACATCCCGGCAAAGGTCAGCGCCTGGGTAATGATGGAAAAATAGACGCCTTTGATTTTCGAGCGGAACGCAAAAAAGCCGAAAACCAGCGCCAGCAGCCCCGGCACCAGCACCACCAGCAGCAGCGCCCAGAGAAAATTCGACGTGCCCCACCAGTACCACGGCAGCTCGCTCCAGGAGAGAAACGACATAAACGCGGGCAGCCCGTCGCCCGCCGCCTGGCGCATGAGATACATGCCCATCGCGTAGCCGCCGAGCGCGAAGAAAATTCCGTGGCCGAGTGATAAAAGCCCGGCGTAGCCCCAGACCAGATCCAGCGCCACCGCGACAATCGCGTAGCAGAGGATTTTGCCCATTAATGTCAGCGTCCAGGTGGAGACCGCGAGCGGGTGGCTTGCGGGTAACAGCGTCAGAAACGGCAGCGCGAAGAGCGCCGCCAGCGCCAGCCCGCCTGCGATAACGCTCAGGCGCGGCGCATTTCGGACCAGCGTTAAAGTCACCGGCTGCGTCATTCCACGGCCCTCCCTTTGAGTGCGAACAGCCCCTGCGGGCGTTTCTGAATAAACAGGATAACCATCACCAGGATGGCGATTTTGCCAAGCACCGCGCCCACCTGCGGCTCGAGGATTTTATTAAAGATGCCCAGACCGAACGCCGCCGCCACACTCCCTGCGAGCTGACCAACGCCGCCCAGCACCACCACTAAAAACGAATCGATGATGTAGCCCTGACCGAGCTCCGGCCCGACGTTGCCAAGCTGTGAGAGCGCCACGCCGCCAAGCCCCGCAATACCGGAGCCAAGCCCGAAGGCCAGCATATCGACGCGCCCGGTCGGCACGCCACAGCAGGCGGCCATCGCGCGGTTTTGCGTCACCGCCCGCACGTTCATGCCAAGCCGCGTTTTATTGAGCACAAGCCAGGTGAAAAACAGCACCAGCAGCACAAAGCCCATCACCACCAGCCGGTTCCACGGCAGGATCAGGTTCGGCAGCACCTGAATGCCGCCGGAGAGCCAGGCCGGGTTCGCCACCTCGACGTTTTGTGCGCCAAACGCCATGCGCACCAGCTGGATAAGCATCAGGCTGATGCCCCAGGTGGCGAGCAGCGTCTCCAGCGGGCGGCCATACAGGTGGCGAATAATGGTGCGCTCAAGCGCCATCCCGGCGCAGGCCGTCACCAGAAACGCCACCGGCAGCGCCAGCAGTGGATAGAACGTCAGCCACTGCGGTGCAAATTCCGCCAGCGCGTTCTGCACGCACCAGGTGGCGTACGCGCCGAGCATCAGCATTTCGCCGTGGGCCATATTAATAACGCCAAGCAGGCCGTAGGTGATGGCAAGACCGAGCGCGGCCAGCAGCAGAATCGAGCCGAGCGACAGCCCCATAAACGCCTGGCCGAGCAGATCGCCCACCAGCAGGCGATGGTCAATTGCACGAACGCTTGCGGCTGCGGCCTCGCGCACCCGGGCGTCAGGCTCGCTGGCCGCGTCGGTAAAGGGCTGGAGCCGCGCGCGGGTTTGCGGATCGCCGGATTCGCCAAGCCGCGTGACGGCATTCAGGCGCACCGTCGCATCCGGGCTTGCCAGTTGCAGGCTGGCGAGCGCGGTGGCGAGCGCGTAGCGCACGGTGTCGTCTTTTTCAACGGCCAGGCGCTGCGTCAGTAAGGAGGCCATTTGCGGGTCGCCGTCGCGCTGTAAGGCGCGGACGGCCTCCAGGCGCTGCGTGACGTTGTCACTCACCAGGCGATGCGCGGCCAGCGCCGCGGCAGCCAGATTGCGCAGTCGATTGGTGAGCCGAAGCGGTTTTACCGCGCCTACCGGCGTGGCGACGCTACCAAGCGCGGTCAACCCTTCCGGACGCTGTGCGAACGGATGCTTTTGCGTATCAACGACCAGATTCTCCTGGCCGAGCGCGACCAGCAGCGGCAGACGGGCGGCGTCCGGCGCTGTCGCCCAGGTTTGCAGCAGCGTCGCCTGTGTGCTTCGGTTGGCGGCCGCAAAATCATCGGCGTCACCGGCGCGGGCGAGCCACGGCACCAGCAAGACGGCGACCATCAGCCAGCGGAATAATGTCATGGTTATCTCCTTTGCAACCGTTGTGGCTTGCAGGCGGTTATGGCGGGTGCGCGGTTACAGGGTTTTTACGGCGGGTGCGCTTCGCTTACCCGCCCTACAAAACACGTTTATTCCATGTAGGGCGGGTAAGCGAAGCGCACCCGCCACATTAACCGGCACAATTGCGTGGCCCGTGACCGCCCCTTAATTGCTGGCGGTTTTCACCGGCGTATCGGCTTTTTTGTCGTTCCCGGCGATATACGGGCTCCACGGCTGCGCGCGCACCGGGGCTTCGGTCTGCCACACCACGTTGAACTGGCCGTTGCCCTCGATTTCGCCAATCATCACCGGTTTATGCAGATGGTGATTGGTGTTATCCATCGTCAGCGTAAAGCCGGACGGTGCTTTGAACGATTGCCCGGCCATCGCCGCGCGCACCTTGTCGACATCCGTCGTGCCCGCCTTCTCTACCGCCTGCGCCCACATATGAATGCCGACATAGGTCGCTTCCATCGGATCGTTGGTCACGACGGTATCGGCGTTCGGCAGCTTGTGCGCTTTGGCGTAAGCGCGGTAATCGGCGACAAATTTTTTGTTTTCCGGGTTATCCACCGACTCGAAGTAGTTCCACGCGGCCAGGTTGCCCACCAGCGGTTTGGCGTCGATCCCGCGCAGTTCTTCTTCGCCCACCGAGAACGCCACCACCGGCACGTCGGTCGCCTTCAGCCCCTGGTTCGCCAGCTCTTTATAGAACGGCACGTTGGAATCGCCGTTAATGGTGGATACGACAGCCGTTTTACCGCCCGCGGAGAATTTTTTGATGTTAGCGACAATCGTCTGGTAGTCGCTGTAGCCAAACGGCGTATAGACCTCTTCAATGTTTTTATCCTGAACGCCTTTGGCGTGCAGGAACGCGCGCAGGATTTTATTGGTGGTACGCGGATAGACGTAATCGGTGCCGAGCAGGAAGAAGCGCTTCGCGCCGCCGCCGTCCTCGCTCATCAGGTATTCCACCGCCGGGATCGCCTGCTGGTTAGGCGCGGCGCCGGTGTAGAAAACGTTCGGCGACATCTCTTCGCCTTCGTACTGCACCGGGTAGAAGAGCAGCCCGTTGAGTTCTTCAAAGACCGGCAGCACCGATTTGCGCGATACCGATGTCCAGCAGCCGAAGACCACCGCGACTTTATCCTGGCTCAGCAACTGGCGGGCTTTCTCGGCGAACAGCGGCCAGTTGGAGGCCGGGTCGACCACCACCGGCTCCAGCTTTTTACCGAGAACGCCGCCTTTGGCGTTGATCTCATCGATAGTCATTAGCGCCACATCTTTGAGCGGCGTTTCCGATATCGCCATCGTGCCGGAGAGCGAGTGCATAATGCCCACTTTAATGGTGTCGGCGGCCTGGGCGCTGAACGCGAACCCCATGCTGATGACCGAGGCGGAAAGGGCGAAGGCTTTTAACAAAGTACGACGATGCATAAGGTCACTCCTGATAATGGATGCTGTGTGTACGGTTAATCTGACGCGCCACGCCGCGCCTGTTGCAGGGCGTGCAGCGTAATCTTGCGAACCTCTTTCTGGCTTTGAGCGATATGGTCGTGCAGTCGGGTCCGGGCCTCCTTCAGGTTGCGTTCAAAAATGGCGAGCAGGATCTGGCCGTGCTCGGCGTAGGTCGCGCTGACGCGTGACGCCTGGGTGAAATCCATGCGGCGCACGATGCGGATTTTTTCCGTGACCTCACGATGCACGCGCGCCATTTCCGGGTTGCCCGCGGTGGCAACAAGCGTCAGGTGGAATGCCTCATCATGCGGCGCGACATCGCTGCCGTCCGCGAGCGGCGGCGCGTCAATCCAGAATTCGCGCAGCTCACGCAGCGGCAACGGCGTGA
This sequence comes from Cronobacter sp. 153480017-3, assembly GCF_053627815.1. Lineage (NCBI taxonomy): Bacteria > Pseudomonadati > Pseudomonadota > Gammaproteobacteria > Enterobacterales > Enterobacteriaceae > Cronobacter > Cronobacter sp. 153480017-3. Next base: position 191,383 of record NZ_JBSEYN010000001.1, read on the forward strand.
CGTGCGCCGGTAAGGCGCAGAGGCGCGCGACGGCTTCGGTTTCCAGCACGATGCGCAGATCGTAGAGCGCCTCCAGATGGTCGAAATCGATCGGCCGCACCTGCCAGCCGCTACGCGGCTGAACGTCGAGATAGCCTTCCTGTTCAAGCCGGTGCAGCGCCTGGCGTACCGGCGTGCGGCTTGCCCCCATGCGCGCGGCGACGTCGTTTTCGCTGAAGCGATCGCCCGGCAGCAGGCGGAAATCGAAGATCGCCTGTTTCATCAGCCGGTAGATGCGATCGCCCTGCGCCTCCGGTTGCGCCTCGCGGTGTCGGGCGGTAAGCGGCATAGCGCCTCCTTTTTGCGTCTGGTTTAACATGGCGGGTGCGCGTTGCTTACCCGCCCTACGGGCTTTCCGTGCATGGTTTAATGTGGCGGGTGCGCTGACGCTTACCCGCCCTACGGGGCGGCTTGCGTTGTAGGGCGGGTAAGCGTCAGCGCACCCGCCGTCCGACATGCCAGATCAGCCCAGCCACAAAAGGGCATCGCCCGGTGCCACAGGCCGCCCCTGCTGACAACGAATACGCGCCACCACGCCATCCACCGGCGCATGCACCATCAGCTCCATCTTCATGGCCTCCACCACGATAAGCGGCTCGCCCTGCTTCACCCGCTGGCCCGGCTCGACCAGAATCTTCCAGATGTTGCCGTTGAGATCGGCGCTCACCAGCTGCCCTTCGCTTTCGGCCTCATCTTCTGCCTGCGCCTCATGGGGGTCATCCTCCGGCTCCTGGGTATGCCAGTGCGCCACCTCGGCACTGAACGCAGCCTGCTGACGCTCGCGGAACGCGGCAATATCCTGCTCGTTAGCCGCTAAAAAGGCGCGATACGCCGCAAAATCAAACTCGCTCTCTTCAATACGGACAGACGCGCGGCCCTCGCGGAAAGCGTCGCGGAAATCATTCAGTTCGGCTTCGCTCACCGGGTAGAAGCGCACCTGATCGAAGAACTTCAGCAGCCACGGCTCCTCGCCGAACTGCGGGTTTTTGAGGAATTTGTTCCAGATGGGCAACGTGCGGCCCACCAGCTGGTAGCCGCCGGGCGAATCCATGCCGTAGATGCACATATACATCCCGCCGATGCCGACGGTGCCCTCGGCGGTCCACGTGCGCGCCGGGTTATATTTCGAACTGAGCAGGCGATGGCGCGGATCGACCGGCACCGCGCACGGCGCACCGAGATAGACATCCCCCAGCCCGAGGATCAGGTAGCTCGCGTCGAACATTACCTTTTTCACGTCGTCGCGGTGCGACAGCCCGTTCGCGCGGCAGATAAAATCGACGTTATTCGGCAGCCACGGTGCCTGAGCGCGCACGGTCTGCTGGTAACGCTCTACCGCCCCAAGCGTCGCGCTGTCTTCAAACGCCATCGGCAGCCAGACGATTCGCGAGGGGATCTTCAGCGACTCCACATCGCCAAGCTGTTTTTCAAGGCTCATCAGCAGCGTCAGCAAGGCGCGCTGTCCCAGACGCTGGCTGTCGTAACGTACCTGCAACGACCGCACGCCGGGTGAAAGCTCCTCCACGCCCTCGACGCCGCTCGAACGAATCGCCTTCATCAGCAGATGCACACGCAGTCGCAGCGCCAGATCCAGCACGTTGTCGCCATATTCGATGAGAATGTAGCTGTCGCCCGCCTGCCGCCACACAACGGCGGGCAGACCATTTTGCGCAGGCACTTCGGCTAAAATCGCCGCACTTCCGGTTATGCCGGGCAGCAGCGTCGGCGTCTCATCCGGGCGGGCCGTCACCGCGCGCAGATGGTTGCAGGCCACCTCCTGCGCCAGCTCCAGCGACTGCGCATGTTCGATGCTTACCGGATGAAAACGAATGCGATCGCCAGGCTTCACCTGACCGACTTTCCACAACTCCGCGCGGGCAATGGTGACCGGGCAGACAAAACCGCCGAGGCTCGGCCCGTCGCGGGTGAGGATCACCGGGAAGTCGCCGGTAAAGTTAATCGCCCCGATAGCGTATTCGCAGTCATGGACGTTAGACGGATGCAGCCCCGCCTCGCCGCCATCGGCGCGGCTCCACTCCGGCTTCGGGCCGACCAGCCGCACGCCGAGACGGTTGGAGTTGTAATGCACCTGCCATTCGGCGGCGAAGAAAGCGTCCATTGACGCGGGCGTAAAGAAGTCGGGCGCGCCGTGCGGCCCGTAGAGCACGCCGATATTCCAGACCTCGCCATAACGCGGGATAACCCCCGGCTCCGGCGTCCGGGGCGGCGAGATGGGCGCAGGCGTGGTGCAGGCGGCGAGCGCCGGGCGCGATATCGCCAGCACGTCGCCGGGGCGCAGCGTGCGGCCCGCATGGCCGCCGAACTGCCCGAGCGCGAAGGTGGAACGGCTGCCGAGATACTGCGGCACGTCGATGCCGTTACGCACCGCCAGATAACCGCGACAGCCTGTGCGGGCGCGGCCCAGCGTCAGCGTCTGTCCGGCGCGGACGGTAACCGGCTGCCAGCAGGCGACCGGTTCGCCATCGAGCTTTGCGTCGCAGTCCGCGCCGGTGAGCGCGAAGATAGCGTCGCTGTGAAAGCGCAGCGTCGGCCCCTGAAGCGTGAATTCAAGCCCGGCAGCCTCCGGCGCGTTACCGACGATACGGTTCGCCAGCCGGAAGGCGTAATCGTCCATCGGCCCGGACGGCGGCACGCCGATATCCCAGTAGCCCAGACGGCCCGGATAATCCTGCACGCTGCTCCAGGTGCCCGGCTCCAGCACTTCGATGGCGTGCGCGTGGTAGCTCACTTCATCCAGCAGGCGCGTCCACATGGTGGCGTTTTCAAACGCCTCCAGACGGATAATCTGGCGCAGATAATCCAGGTTAGTGGCGATGCCGTGCAGGCGCGTGGCGTCGAGCGCCTGGCGTAGCTTCGACAGCGCCTGCGGGCGGTCGTCGCCGTAAACGATGATTTTGGCGATCATCGGATCGTAAAACGCGCTGACTTCCGCACCGGTGCTGACCCAGCCATCGACGCGCACGCCGTCAGGGAAATGCACGTCGGTAAGCTGCCCCGGCGACGGCTGAAAGTTTTTCAGCGGATCTTCGGCATAGAGACGCACCTCTATCGACGCGCCCTGCGGCGCTTTTGCGAGCCGCGCCCTGTCCAGCGGCTCGCCCGCGGCCACATTAATCATGCACTCGATAAGATCGAGCCCCGTCACGGCCTCAGTTACCGGGTGCTCCACCTGAAGGCGGGTGTTGACCTCCAGAAACCAGAAACGATCGCTCCCGGCGTCGTAGATAAACTCCACGGTGCCCGCGCTGCGATAATTGACCGATTTGCCGAGCGCCACCGCGGCGGCGTGCAGGGCCTCGCGGGTCGCCTGCGGCAGACCCGGCGCGGGCGTCTCTTCCACCACTTTCTGGTTGCGGCGCTGGAGCGAACAGTCGCGCTCGCCGAGCGCCGCCACGTAGCCTTTGCCATCGCCCAGGATCTGCACTTCCAGGTGACGCGCGCGGCTGATGAATTTCTCAATAAACACGCCGTCATCGCTGAAAAACTGGAGGCCCTGGCGTCTGACGCTCTCCCAGGCCTGCGCCAGCGAAGGCGCGTCGTCGCAGCGCGTGAGCCCGATGCCGCCGCCGCCCGCCGTGGTTTTCAGCATCACCGGGTAGCCAATGTCTTCGGCCGCCAGGGTTGCCTCCTCAAGCGAGCGCAGCAGCCCGCTGCCCGGCGTCATCGGCACGCCCGCCTGTGCCGCCAGCGCGCGGGCGCGGTGTTTCAGGCCAAAATCGCCAATCTGCTGCGGCGTCGGGCCGATGAATACCAGGCCCGCGGCTTCGCACGCCGCTGCGAATTCGGCACGCTCGGAAAGAAAACCGTAGCCGGGGAAAATCGCCTGCGCCCCACTCGCTTTCGCCGCTGCGAGAATTTTATCGACGTTAAGATAGGTGTCGCGCGCCGCGTCGCCGTCGAGCGCGATGGCGATATCGGCATCGAGCACATGCTGCGCGTTACGATCCGGCGTTGAGTAGACCGCGACGCTCGCGATGCCCATTTTCTTCAGGGTACGAATGGCGCGACAGGCGATCTCGCCGCGGTTGGCGATAAGCACTTTACTGAACATGATTTTCTCCTCAGGCGCTCTGGTGGCGGGCAAGCCAGGCTTTCCAGCCGCCCCATTCGGTGATGTCAGTGGCGCTCCCGAGCGCCTGCGGTTCGCAGATAAAGCCTTTTACCGCGCGGCCATCGGCGAGCGTCAGCGTGCCGATACCGAGCGGCGGCGGGATCTCCGCAACAAACTCCCCAAAGCGCGCGAGCGGGATATCCCACAGCTCCACCACGATGGGCTGCCCGCTGTCTGCACGCGCAAGCCCGGGCTTCGGCGGCGTGGTGTTGGCGAGCGCATAAAGGCGATAGTCCGCCGCCGTGGTGGTCTCTTCGATAAACACCGCGTCGCGGGTGGTGAGCTGGTGGTTGAGCGGCATGCCGCGCAGGTGCGCGCCGACGACCGCGAGGCGCACGTGGTGCGGCGATGGCGCGAACGGTTCGGCCGCGGGCAGCGCTTTATTCGTTGCGCCGAGCGGCAGCGGCACCGCCTGCTGCCAGAGCGCGCCGAAGTGCGCCAGCGCCGCGTCATGCCAGGCGGGCGCGATAAGCGTAATGCCAGCCGGCAGGCCGTCGTCACGGAAATCGCCGGGCAGCGCCAGCGCGCAGAGATCCGCCAGGTTAGTGAAATTGGTGTAGTAGCCGAAGTGCGAGTTGTAGCGCACCGGCTCTGCTTTCATTTCATCAAGCGTATGAATGGTGGGCGATGTTGGCACCACCAGCGCGTCTACGGTCTCCAGCACCTGCGCAATCTGGCGCGCGAGCGCGGCGCGGGTATATTCCGCCTGCCAGGCGTCGCAGGCCGTGTATTTCAGGCCGCCTTCCACAATACCGCGCACGGTCGGGTCCATAACGCCCGCTGGCTCATTGAGCATCTCGCCCACCGCGACGGTGCGCTCGGCGACCCAGGCGCCCTGATAGAGCTGCTCCGCAAGCGTGCGAAACGGCGTGAAATCGACCGGCACCAGCGTCGCGCCGAGCGCTTTGAGGCGTGCCAGGCTCTGGCGGTACGCCGCCTCGCTGTGGGTATCGCCATAAAATTCGGGCGCGTCAGGCACCGCAAAACGGGGTTGTGCGGGCAGTCGTGCGGGCGCGGTGCGCGGGTTGGCGCGCGAGTATGCGTCAGCGGCGTCATAACCGCCCGCGAGGCTCGCCACCTGGAAAGCATCGGCGGCGCTTAACGCGAAGACCGACACGCAGTCGTTCAGGCGGCACGCGGGCATCACGCCACGGTTTGACAGCCAGCCTTTGGTGGGCTTGAGGCCGACAATGTTGTTGAACCCGGCCGGGACGCGCCCGGAGCCTGCGGTGTCGGTGCCGAGCGCGAAAGCGACCAGCCCGCGCGCCACCGTGGACGCCGAACCGGCGCTGGAGCCGCCGCTGACATAGGCCGGGTTAAAGGTGTTCGGCACCGCGCCGTAGGGCGAGCGGGTGCCGACCAGCCCTGTCGCGAACTGATCCAGATTGGTTTTGCCAAGCACGATAGCGCCTGCGGCTTTGAGTTTCGCCACAACGGTGGCGTCTTCTTGCGGGGTATACGCAAACGCCGGACAGGCGGCCGTTGTGGGCAACCCGGCAACGTCAATATTGTCTTTCACCGCGAACGGCACGCCGAAGAGCGGAAAATCCGCAAGGCTTTTGCCCTCGTTGATGGCCACCAGTAACGGCGCGATTTGAGCTTCAAGATGCGACGGGCTGGCGCGGGTTATCCACGCCGGATCGCTATTTTCTTCATTCGTAAAAGCGGCGGAATAAATTTCCGTAATGCGCGTCGGATCGTCCTGATATTCCCTGCGCCACTCAGCAAGCGTCAAAGGCGTAAACAGCGGTGAACTCTGTGACATAACTGGCATCCCATCTGGTATACAAGATGGGAGTTATTTAGCAAAGGGAATGCCAGTTTTTAAAATCATCCACATTTCAATGAATTAAGAATTAAATTTCAAAATAATTTCTATTTAATCTTTAAAATCCCCTCCTTCAGATAATACGTGGTTTCGTTATGGTGCAGCGGTGCGACATTAATGTGCAATGCGCCGATAAAATAAATAAAGATTATGGTTAACGTGGCGGGAATACATTTTTGCGATGGTTAAGAAGATTTTGTGTCAGGGTGTTCGCAATATAAATGGTGGGTGCGCTGCGCTTACCCACCCTACGATGAGGGTGGCGTTTTGTAGGGCGAGTAAGCGACGCGCACCCGCCATGCGATAAAGGTGGCGTTTTGTAGGGCGGATAAGCAAAGCGCACCCGCCATGCGATGAGGGTGGCGTTTTGTAGGGCGGGTAAGCAAAGCGCACCCGCCTTTCAAAATAAACCGAGGGTAAAGAGGTTGGTTTTGCTCCGGCTAAAAAAAATCGGCCCCTGAGGGCCGATTTCCGCCGGGAGCCGGGATTGCAAAGGGGGCGGCGGCGAGCCCCCTTTGCACGTTCGCATGAGGGCAGCGCCCATATAAGGGTCACGTTCTGGCGAACGGAACCTGTTCACCGGTCTTGCATATCGCCTCGCCCCGGCTGAGGGTAAAAAACAAAGGTGGGTGCGCTGCGCTTACCCACCCTACAAACCCTACAGCACCACCCGCAAAGTGGGTGCGCTACGCTTACCCACCCTACAAACCACACAGCGCCACCCGCAAGGTGGGTGCGCTGCGCCTACCCACCCTACAAATCACACTGCCCACTCGTAGGGCGGGTAAGCATCGCGCACCCGCCGTTCAAAACCCGCCTTACCACACTTCGCTGGCGACACTCGTCACCAGGCGCACTTTTTCCCACTGCTCGGCAGGCGTAATGCTGTTGCCCTCTTCGGTCGAGGCGAAACCGCACTGCGGGCTTAAGCAGATCTGATTGATATCCACATATTTCGCCGCTTCTTCCAGACGCGCTTTAATCAGCTCCGGGTTCTCCAGCTCGCCGTTCTTGGTGGTAATCAGCCCCAGCACCACCTGCTGTTTACCCGGACGGATAAAGCGCAGCGGCGCGAAATCGCCGGAGCGGTCGTTGTCATATTCCAGGAAAAACGCATCGACATTCACGGTGCCAAACAGCACTTCGGCCACCGGTTCATAGCCGCCTTCGGCAATCCAGCTTGAGCGGAAATTCCCGCGGCAGACATGCAGCCCGATGGTTAAATCCTCCGGTTTGCCCTCCAGCGCCTGGTTCAGCACACGGGCATAAATGCGCGCCAGTTCGTCCGGATCGTCGCCGCGCTCGCGGATTTGACGGCGCTGCTCATCAGAGCACAGATACGCCCAGACGGTGTCATCCAGTTGCAGGTAACGGCAGCCCGCGTAGTAAAAGGCGCGGATGGCGTCACGCCAGGTGGTGGCGAGATCGTCGAAGTAGTCTTTCAGATCCGGGTAGACGTTACGGTCGATGGCCGCCGCGCCGCCGCGAAAATGCAGCACGCTCGGGCTTGGAATGGTCATTTTCGGCTCGGCGTTGCCGCTGACGCTTTTCAGGAAGCGGAAATCTTCCAGCATCGGGTGATCGCCAAACGCCACTTTACCGGTGACGCGCACGCTCTGCGCTTTGGTCTGGATGCCGTTGAACTGGATGCCCTGATTCACTTCCACCAGCTCCACGCCCTGCAGCGCGCCGAAGAAATCGAGATGCCACCAGGCGCGGCGAAATTCGCCGTCGGTTACCACATGCAGGCCGCAGGCGCACTGCTGCTCAACGGCGTGACGAATCGCGTCGTCTTCGATCTTACGCAGGTGCGCGGCGTCTATCTCCCCTGCCGCAAACTGCTGGCGGGCCTGCTTAATGGCATCCGGGCGTAAAAAGCTGCCGACGATATCGGCGCGAAACGGGGCGTGTTGACGCTGCATAGTGTTCTCCTCGTAGCCTGCCGCGATGGTCACGTCAGGTGATAGTTCAATAATTGAATTTTTAGCCATCTGGATGTCTATATGTCCAGAGAATGACATTACCCTGCGCGTCAGGCAAACGAGGAAATTTCATGGGTGTTGAAAAATATTCATGTAGCAGATAAAAGAATCCCCACCGAAGTGGGGAAAACGAAAGGCACAAACAGGGGTTATTTTTTCTCAGACGAAGCGCTGCTGTCCACTACGCCAGGAATATCTTTGATATCGCCTTTAAACTGCCCTTTCAGGGCATCGACGCCGCTTTGCGGCTTCGCGAATTTTTCAAGATCGGCGCGCGAGCGGCGGATTTCGTCAGTGTTGACGCCAAGCTTTTTGTCGCGCTCGCTGACAAGCTCAGGCTTCGCCTCGCCGTCGCGGTTAAATGACCAGGCAAGCATCGGCGGCCCAAGCGGCAACGCATCGCCTTTATCACCCGGCCCGCCGGTATGCCAGACATGCCAGGTTTTCCCGTAGCTGTTCATTTTATCCTGCATCAGTCGGTGCTCAGCTGGCTCCGGGATACCCGGCGCGATAAGCTGCCCGCTAAGGATTTCGCCATTGTGCGGATGCCAGTACTGTTTTTCCTGCGCCGGCAGTTGATTAAACAGTTTTTCGGAAATGATATATTCCAGGCCATTCATCCTGGCCTCTTTGGTATTTCCGTCAAATAAGACGCACTGGGCAAAATCCTGATTGACCTGATGGCAATAGTGGTGCGCTTCCATCTGTTTTTCGGGGATCTCTTTCATCGGATGAAAGCCCACCAGATAAATATCAAATCCTTTTAACGGAGCGTTGCTTTGTAATACGGCCGCACCGGTTTCCAGTAACCTGGTCGTCGTGCTTTTATCAGCACCCGGCGGTGTGGCGTTTTGCGCCTGCGCTAAAAAAGCGAGGGAAAGAAGCGGAAGCAACGTTATTTTTACTGCGCGTTGTAATTTCATAAGGTCATTAAACAAATAAAAGGTATTTACGTCATGCGCTAAACGACCTCCGGTATGAGCATTGACCCATACCGGAGGGACGTTATGCCGGGCGCATGCGGCCCGCCAGCCCGTCAGGAAGACGAACGGCTGCTGCTTTTACCGCCTTTACGGCCAGCTTCTGCGGCACGCTCGCGGTCATTTTTAAAATTTCCGCCGCTATTCTGGCCGCCTTTACGACCGGCTTCAGAAGCGCGTTCACGATCCTCAGCAAAATTACCTGAACCACCACGATGTTGAGCCATAATATTCTCCTCGGATAAGCAGAGATAATTTAAACCGCGTTCTCACCATGCGAACGCAGCAGTAACTATAGGCACGCTTCTCCGTTTCGCAAGTCACATTAGCCGCAATCAACTATTTTAACGCTGCGCTTGTACGAATATATTTTACAGGGTGTGTTTATCTGCTGAATACCAAAGGGTTTTATCGTCTTGCGCTCTCGCTTAATAAGAAAATTCTTAAAAGAAAGCGTTAATTATTTCCGGGTCGCAGTCAGGTCTATTATTTATCTGCGAAGTGTCGTTCGTTGATTTAATTTCCGCCGAGGAGTGATTAATGAAACAGAAATGGTACTGCTGCCCCTCCATGAAGTTAAAAGACCGTTTTATGGTGCTGATTATGGGACAAGACGTGTTTCTGCTGTTCCGCAAAGGCGGTTCGCTGAGAAAGTCCCGCGACTGGCTGGCGCGTGCAAAGGCGAAATTTATTCCTTTAGGGTAAGACACTGCGTTTTTCTGGTTGCAGACAAAAGCGCTATCTCGTTTAATAAGTAGCGCTTTTGTTAACCCCTTGTGAGTATCATGATTGTTCGTCCCCCTCAGCACTGGTTTGCCCGACTCTTTGTCTGGCATGGTTCCGTATTAGCCAAAATATCCACGCGTCTACTCCTTAATTTCCTGCTCTCCGTGACGGTTATTTTCTTTTTACCGTGGTATGAGGCGCTCGGAATAAAACTGACCACCGCCCCTTTTAGTATTCTGGGGGTGGCGATTGCGATTTTTCTTGGATTTCGAAATAGCACCTGTTTTGCCCGTTTTAATGAAGCGCGCCTGATTTGGGGGCAACTGGTTATCCACTGCCGTTCACTGCTGCGCACCGCCCGCACATTGCTGCCGGATAACGCACAGGAGTTGCATCATCTGGTGAATCTGGAAGTGGCGTTTTGCCACTGCCTGCGCCTGACGCTGCGCCGCAGGAAGCTCGACAATGTGCTTGACCGCTATCTCACCCGCAGTGAAATGGCGCGCGTAATGAACAGCAATTCACCTTGTAATACGATTTTACTTATTATGGGTGAGTGGCTTGCCGCGCGGCGCAACGGGCTGTCCGATATTCTCTTTCAGACGCTCGATCAGCATATTAATCAGCTTGCGGCAGTACTGGCGGGCTGCGAGCGCATCGCCAATACGCCGCCGCCGTTCGCCTATTCGCTGATGCTGCACCGCACGGTTTATTGCTTCTGTATTATGCTGCCGTTCGCGCTGGTGACTGACCTGCATTTTATGACGCCCTTTGTGTCCGTGTTTATTTCGTACACGTTTATTGCGCTCGATACGCTGGCCGAAGAGCTGGAAGACCCTTTCGGCACCGAAGATAACGATCTGCCGCTGGACGCGCTTTGCAATAATATTGAAATAGACTTACGTGAAATGAACGAAGAGGCACAAAAACCGGCTAAATTATTGCCGAACCGGCATTATCAGCTTACCTAATGTATATTCATATTCACGACAAATATTGAATAATGCACCGTTAATGATTAGCAGGGTGGACGAAGTGTGTTAGCGTAAACCCTGTTCTCTTCTTCCCTTCGTTTCTCTTGAAAGGGCCATTCCTCTCCTGTTTTGTATTGCAGCCTGGCATTAAGGAATCGCCATGTCTCATTTCACGATCGAAATGCTCTCCGATCAGTGCGGAGTCAGCATGCCTAATTTACGCGCGTGGCAGCGGTCAGGATTACTCCAGCCCGTGCGCGACGACAGCGGCAGACGCTATTTTGACTACAGCCATTTGATGCGCATTCACGCCATCCTGAAATGGCTCGATCGCGGCCTACCGCTTAATGAAATCGCCCGTATTCTTAAGGGTGAACAGACGACCCAGATCAGCCAGTGGGAAGTATGGCAGGAGCAGTTGCTCGCCACGCTTGAGAAAACGAGCCTTGAAAAGGGCCGCGCGCTGCTGCTTAAAATGGGCCGCGAGTTGCCCGCCGGGATGCTGCTGGATAAGGTCGTGCTGCCACTCCGTCTGTGGCTGGGGCACGGGCACGCCAGCGCAACTGACGCGCCGCGCGCGCTTCGACACGCTGATTATCGAATACGCCACCTTTCTGATGCAGACGCTGCGTAAGCGTCCGGCGTCCGGGCTGGTCGTGATAGCGATGAACAGTCACGATCCGCTGAGCGTCTGGCTGGAAGCGATTCGCTTTTCCGGTGAAGGCTTTCGCATTGATGTGCTGCAGCAGCCCGTGCCGCTGCCCGATCTCACGCAGTTCGCCGCCGATCACTATCTGATTTACAGCGATGTGCCGTTAACGCCCGCCCAGCTTGCGCTCTGGCAGCAGTGGCAGCTTGACGGAATGCCGCTATTCAGCGCTGGCGCTGGTTTCGCAACGCCGCCTGAGCTACCGGACGCCGCCAACCTCCCCGACGCGCCGCTCTGCGAAAACGCTCAGTAAGCGCTTGTGTCGCGAAACGGTTATCCCGCTGTCGTCTTTACGTCACACGTTCAGGGCTTTGTTAAAGGAGAGTGTGACTAAAGGCGGGAGTGGTGATGCCGGGAGCTGCGGATCTCTTTATCTGTATGCCGGCAATTGTCTTGCTGGCGGGGTTTCTCGCCGCGTATTGCAGCAAGAAATGGGATGACTGAGCGTAAAACAAAAAAATACCGCCAGTATGACTGACGGTAAGGCTTGCATGGATTGTTATTGTCCTGCGCTCAACATCACGCTTATTGCCGCATCATGCCATGCGCAGGTTCAACGTCACCTAAACGTGGGTTTATTCCGTTAAGCCACGGTTTTCCAGCATCGGCCCGATACGCGGGGCATGGCCGCGCCAGTCGAGCCACAACCCTTCCAGATCGCGACTGTTGCCGCGCGAAAGAATGGCGTCGCGAAAGCGCGCGCCGTTTTGCGCGTTTAACCCGCCCTGCTCTACAAACCACTGATAGCCGTCGTCCGCCAGCATTTGTGTCCAGAGATAAGCGTAGTAGCCCGCCGCATAGCCGCCGCCAAAGATGTGGGCGAAATAGCTGCTCCGGTAGCGCGGCGGGACGGCGCGCAGCGCGATGTGCTCCTGCGAAAGCGCGGCTGCTTCAAACGCGGTCACATCCTCGGGAGTGGATTGCGGCGTCAGGCTGTGCCAGTGCTGATCGAGCAGCGCCGCGGCCAAAAGCTCGGTCATGTCATAGCCTTTGTTAAAGCGCGCCGCGCGGAAGAGTTTCTCGCGAAGCGCGTCCGGCATCGGCTCGCCGGTCTGGTAATGGCGCGCAAAGTTTGCGAAAACGTCCGGGTGGCTCGCCCAGTGTTCGTTGATTTGCGACGGGAACTCCACGAAATCACGCGGCGTGTTGGTGCCGGAGAGCGTCGCGTAGCGCTGGCTGGCGAAAAGACCGTGCAGCGTATGGCCAAATTCGTGGAACAGCGTGATAACGTCATCCCAGGAAATAAGCGCAGGCTGACCGGCGGCAGGCTTCAGATAGTTACAAACATTGTAGATAACCGGCCTGTGGCCGGTGAGCGTGGACTGATCGACGAAATTGCCCATCCAGGCACCGCCGCTCTTGCTGTCGCGCGCGAAGAAATCGCCGTAAAACAGCGCAAGCCCGCTGCCGTCTTTATCGAAGATTTCCCAGACGCGGACATCCGGGTGATAAACCGGAATGTCGGTACGTTCCTGGAAACGAAGCCCGAACAGCGTACTGGCGGCGTAAAAGACGCCGTGAATAAGCACATTATCCAGCTCGAAATACGGTTTGATCTGCGCGTCGTCGAGCGCGTATTTTTCGCGCCGCACCTGTTCAGCGTAAAACGCCCAGTCCCAGGCTTCGGCCTGAAAACCGCCGTTCTCGCGGTCAATCACCTGCTGAATATCGGCAAGCTCCCGGTTGGCGCGCGCTGTCGCCGCCGGCACGATATCGCGCATAAAGCGCAGCGCCGCCTCCGGCGTTTTGGCCATCTGATCGGCGATAGTCCAGGAGGCGAAATCTTTAAAGCCGAGCAGCGCCGCCTGCTGCGCGCGCAGCTGCGCCAGGCGCAATACCAGCGCGCGGGTGTCGTTGGCGTCGCCTTTTTCGGTGCGGTGCCAGCCCGCTTTAAAAAGGGCCTCGCGCGTCTCGCGACGCTCCAGTGACTGTAACGCCGGCTGCTGTGTGGTGTTCAGCAGCGCGATAAGCCAGCGCCCTTCCTGCCCTTTTTCACGCGCGGCCTGCGCGGCGGCGGCGACCTCGGCTTCACTCAGCCCCGCCAGCGCCTCGCGGGACGACACCAGCAGCCCGCCCGCTTTATCCGCCGCCAGCAGACGCTGGTTAAACTGGCTGGTGAGCTGCGCGGCCTCGCGGTTTAGCGCTTTAAGCTGCGCTTTTTGCTCCGCGCCAAGCGTCGCGCCCGCGAGCATAAACTGCTGCCAGACGACCTCCACCAGACGGCGCGACTCCTCATCCAGCCCCAGCGCGTCGCGCTGCTCATAAACGGTGTTGAGGCGCGCGAATAAGGTTTCATTGAAATGAATATCATCGGACAGCGCCGCAAGCTCTGTGGAAAATTCTTCATCCAGCGTTTGCAGGTAATCGTTAGTGTGCGCTGAAGTCATCGCGAAAAAGACGCGGGTGACGCGCGCGAGCATCGCACCGCTGCGCTCAAGCGCCAGATACGTGTTTTCAAACGTCGGCGCGGCGGGGTCGGCGGCGATCGCCTCCACCTCGGCGCGCTTCTGGCGCACCGCCTCGTCAAAGGCCGGGCGGTAGTCGTTATCGGTTATCGCGTCGAACGGCGGCGCCTCGTAAGGCAGCGTACTGGCTGAGGAAAAAGGGGTCGTTACCGGCATGAGGATCTCCGCAAAAGCGTGATGGTAAAAACACAGCTTATGCAGCCTCGCCGCAAACGGCAATGGTTTCGCGCCGCAACCCATCAGGAAGTGATATTCCACAGGGCGCGCCGGGCGTGCTAAGGTAACTGCTCTGAAAAAGCCTTGAGGAACAGCGAGATGATTATTCTGGTTACCGGTGCGACGGCCGGGTTTGGCGAAGCCATTACCCGCCGGTTTGTGAAGAACGGTCATAAAGTCATCGCGACAGGCCGCCGCCAGGCGCGCCTCGACGCGCTGAAGGATGAGCTTGGCGAAAGCGTGCTGACGCTGCAACTGGACGTGCGCAATCGCGCGGCGATCGAAGAGGCCATCAGCAGCCTGCCGCTGGAGTGGCGCGATATCGATGTGCTGGTCAACAACGCCGGGCTGGCGCTGGGGCTTGAGCCCGCGCACAAAGCGAGCGTCGAAGACTGGGAAAACATGATAGACACTAACAATAAAGGCCTGGTCTATATGACCCGCGCGGTGCTGCCCGGCATGGTTGAGCGTAACCGCGGCCACGTGATTAATATCGGCTCCACGGCGGGCAGCTGGCCTTACGCGGGCGGCAATGTCTACGGCGCGACCAAAGCGTTTGTGCGCCAGTTCAGCCTCAATCTGCGCACCGATCTGCACGGCACCGCCGTGCGCGTAACGGATATCGAGCCGGGCCTCGTGGGCGGCACCGAATTCTCGAACGTACGTTTTAAAGGCGACGACGATAAAGCGGGTAAAACCTACGAAAATACCACCGCGCTGACGCCGGACGATGTGACCGAAGCGGTCTGGTGGGTGGCGACGCTCCCGCCGCATGTCAATATCAACACCGTCGAGATGATGCCGGTGAGCCAGAGCTTCGCCGGGCTTAGCGTACACCGCCAGTAACGCTCTTCTGCCCGTACCCCGTCCGCGCTGGGCGGGGTGGGCAATTAATGTTAAATTGCCGCAGTTACCCGCAAATTAAGACAAAAGAATGGCCGCTGAAACTCCGCTCAACCCGACCCAGCCGGTGAGCCAACAGATTTACCGTATCCTGCGCCGCGATATCGTGCACTGTTTGATCCCGCCGGGCACACCGCTTTCTGAAAAGGAAGTTTCGGTGCGCTTTGACGTGTCGCGCCAGCCAGTGCGTGAAGCGTTTATCAAGCTTGCCGAAAACGGGTTGATTCAGATCCGCCCGCAGCGCGGCAGTTTTGTGAATAAAATTTCGCTGCGCCAGGTGCGTAACGGCTGCTTTGTGCGCCAGGCGATTGAGCGCGCCGTGGTGCAGCGGGCGGCGGGTATGGTGACTGACGCGGATCTTTATCAGCTTGAGCAAAACCTTAACCAGCAGCGCACGGCTATCGATCGCAAACAGCTGAGCGATTTTTTTCAGCTCGACGACGAATTTCACCACCGCCTGACGCAGGTCGCCGACTGCCAGCTCGCCTGGGACACCGTGGAAAACATTAAAGCGACCATCGACCGGGTGCGCTATATGAGCCTCGATCACGTCTCTCCGCCGGAAATGCTGCTGCGCCAGCATAATGATATTTTTCACGCGCTGGAGCGCCGCGACCCGCAGGCCGCCGACGACGCCATGCGCCTGCATTTGCAGGAGATCAGCGAATCCGTATTGCTGATCCGCCAGGAAAACCGCGACTGGTTTACCGAAGAGTAACCGCGCGGCGTTGCTAACCCACTCAGGGATGGATATGTAATGCGCGCATTACTGCTTATAGGCTGCGCCCTTTTCTCTTCACCGCTGCTGGCCGATTGTTTTCAGAGCGAGGCTATCGCCACGGCCGCCGCGGATTTTACGTGGTCGGCAAGTACCGTCACCGCCACGCCGCGCGCGCATTTTTATTCCGCGCCGTCACCGGAATGCCGCCTTGACGCGTTTCTGGTGCCGGGCGACGCCGTGCAGGTGTTTCGTCTTTCTCAAGGTGACAGCCAGAGCGCGGATGATAAAACGCGCCCGTTCGCCTGGGTGAGCTATCGCGACAGCAGAGGGCGCGTGGCGACCGGCTGGATGGAAACCGCGGCGCTCAAAATGCAGCAAGACACGCTCCGGCCAGAAGGCATCTGCGCCGCTCGTCTTCGTGAGATGGACGATACGCAGAGTATCCCGGAGAACGCCAACCGCTACGACGTAACCGGCAGAGGACGACATTTCTTTTACACCGCCCCCGACGCGCAGTGCCGCAGCCAGCAGGTGTTTCTGGTGGCGGGCGATACGGTGAGCGTGGGCCGCACGCTGCCGGGCTTTAGCGAGGCGACGTGGTACGGCAATGACGGGCGAATTGTCAGAGGCTGGCTGGAATCGGCGGCGCTGCACGCGACCGGCGCGGGCGACGCCTGGCGTGAGGATATCAGCGCAAGCCCGCTGGCCCGTGTAACCCGCACCGTCTCTTTGCAGCTCAACCCCAACGGTCAGTGTATTTTCTATGAGAACGCGCAGGACGGCGGCAATTACCGTTTGCTGGTGCGTGAGGATCACACCCGCGCGGGATGTCGCGGCGCGGCCGACCCTGAAGTCGCACCGGTGGTGGCGAATATCGATATTGATATCGCGAGCGGGAAGATCGTGCGTAACGGGCCCGCAGGCGAGTAGTTGCGGGCCGTGATATTCATCACACAAATGCCTTGTTTTTGATCGAGATTAACGTTTTTCAGGTTGTGATTTTTAAAATGGGGCTCGTCTGGATCATTCCCAACTATTCAGAGGAGATATCACCATGATGACCTACGATCGCAACCGTAACGCGATTACCACCGGCAGTCGTGTCATGATCAGCACCACCGGGCAGACCGGCGTGATTAAAGCGATTCACGGCGACGGCATGACGCCGGAACAAATTCGCCGTGGCCGTACCGTCGAAGTGGAAGGTTGCGAAGGGAAATTCGAGCCGGTCGAGTTGATTCGTTTGGGTATGCATTAATAGTTCGGGCGGGTGTTGTTGGACGGCGAGTGCCGATGCTGGTGAACGGCGGGTGCGCTCCGCTTACCCGCCCTACAAATAACAAACTCGATGGGTTTTCGTAGGGTGGGTAAGCGCAGCGCACCCACCAATACCCCCCCACCTTTAATAACCCGTCAACACCCCGCTTTCACATACTGCGCCACGGTCGCTCTGGCACCGCCATCAAGAAGAAGCTGATACGCCTGCGTCACCTGCGCCACAAACTCTGTTCGCGCCGGAAGCTCCTCGCCAAAAATCGCATGAATACCGAGCAAGGCTTTTACCCGCGCCTCGCCCTCTTCGCTTGTGCGTACTGCGTCCTGAATCACGTTTAACAGCGGATCGCACACCTCAATCGCATTCCCCTGCTCATCCATACCGCTCACGTAGCGCATCCAGCCCGCCACGCCGAGCGTCAGCAGCGGCGCCGCGCTGTCGTGCGCCTGATGCCAGCGCAGCGAATCGAGCCAGCGCTGCGGCAGTTTCTGGCTCCCGTCCATCGCGATTTGCCAGGTGCGGTGGCGCAGCGCCGGATTGCTGTAGCGCTCAATCAGCCGATCCGCGTAACGCGCCAGGTCAACGCCCTGCACGCGGAGCGTCGGTGCCTGTTCGTTAAGCATCAACGCCTGCGCGGCGCGGCGATAATTCGTATCTTCCATGCAGTCGTTGATGTGCTGATACCCCGCCAGATAACCGAGATACGCCAGAAACGAGTGGCTGCCGTTCAGCATACGCAGCTTCATCTCCTCAAACGGCACCACATTGCGTACCAGCTCTGCGCCCGCCTTTTCCCACGCCGGACGGCCCGCCACAAAATTATCTTCAATCACCCACTGGCGAAACGGCTCGCAGGCCACACCCGCCGGGTCATGCACGCCGGTCAGTTGCGCGATTTTATCGAGCGTTTCCGGCGTCACCGCTGGCACAATCCGGTCCACCATCGTGGAGGGGAACGTCACGTTCTCTTCAATCCACGCCGCCAGACTGGCGTCCACGGCGCGGGCGAACGCCATTACAACGTTGCGGGCCACATGCCCGTTTTCCGGCATATTGTCGCAGGACATCACACTGAAACCCGCGAGCCCGGCGGCTTTGCGGCGCGCCAGCGCCTCCACAATGACACCTACGGCGGATGACGGCGTTTCAGGGTGTGCGAGATCGGCGGCGATAAGCGGATGATCCAGCATCAGCTCGCCCGTTGCGGGGGAATGACAGTAGCCTTTTTCCGTAATGGTCAGCGAAACAATCGCCACCTGCGGCTCACACAGCGCGGCGAAGACCGCCTCCAGGCCATCCACCTGCGCATGCAGCGCCTGTTTCACCACGCCCACCACGCGGGCGCGCCAGGCGTCGGCGGACATCTCCGCCACGGTATAGAGATTATCCTGACGGCGGATATCGGCGATCTGCTGCTCGCCGCCAATCAGGTTAATTTCACAATAGCCCCAGTCACTGCCGTGTTCTGCGGCAAGAATATCGGCGTAAACGCCCTGGTGCGCGCGGTGAAACGCGCCAAAACCCAGATGCACAATACGGGCGACCAGCGCGTCGCGGTGATAGGTCGGGAGAATGGCGTGGGCGTGAAGCAGCGTATTTTCCATGGTCGTGACTCGTTTGATAAATAAAGAAATTTGTATAAAGCCTACGCTTCACACCGGTACGCTTTATGATTTACGACAGCTTTTGATAACTACATTAACTAGAATGGTAGTAAAGCGTGATTTTTATCACGCTTTACGTTTTGCCGGAGAAAATCAGGGGAACGATCAGACGGTCACAGGCTTCGCGGCCAGGTTATCCGCCACGCGCGCTTTGACGAACGTCCAGAGGATAATCGCGCCGACGATATCCATCAGGCTCAGAATAATAAAGAACGGGTTGTAGCCGACGGTGTTGACCAGGCCGCCCATAATGAGCGTACAGATGAAAATCCCCGTCCAGCCCGCAGTACCCGCGAAACCGCTGACGGTAGAGGTTTCGTTGCGCCGGAAGAGATCGGTCGCCATCGTAATCACCTGGGTTGAAAGCATCTGGTGGGCGAAGGCGCAGACGGAAACCAGCGCTATCGCCACATAGGCGCTCTCCACAAACCCCACCAGCGAGAGCGGCAGCATCAGCACCGCGCCGGTACTGAACCCGATACGCCGCGCGTTAATGGTCGAGATATTCCAGCGCTTCATCATGAAGTTATTGAGAAAGCCGCCCGCCATGCCGCCGAAATCCGCCGCCAGAAACGGCAGCCAGGCGAACAGCGCGATATCTTTAAGCGGCATATGCCGCACCGTCATCAGGTAGACCGGCAGCCAGAAGTTAATCGTGCCCCAGGCAGGGTCAGCCAGAAAGCGCGGCAGCGCGATGCCCCAGAAGTTACGCTGGCGCAGGATCTGCATCACCGACGGTTTGCTGCCGTCAGCCTCCAGATGCTTCTCCTGCCCCGCTTCGATGAGCCGCGCCTCTTCCGTACTGAGCGCCCGATGGCGCGCGGGGGATTCATAGCCAAACCACCAGATAACGGCAAAGACAAGCCCGAGCGCGCCGGTGATCACAAACGCCATTTCCCAGTTGTAGGCCATGATGGCCCACACCACGAGCGGCGGCGCCAGCATCGCGCCAATCGACGTGCCGATATTCGCCACACCGCCTGCGATGCCGCGCTCTTTCGCCGGAAACCATTCGGAGTTGCACTTCACGCCCGCCGGGATCGCCGAGGCTTCGCTAAGCCCCATCAGCCCGCGCAGGAAGGCCAGCCCGCCCCACGAATTGCAGGCGGCATGGGCCATGTTGGTCACGGACCAGGC
Organism: Cronobacter sp. 153480017-3; assembly: GCF_053627815.1. Lineage (NCBI taxonomy): Bacteria > Pseudomonadati > Pseudomonadota > Gammaproteobacteria > Enterobacterales > Enterobacteriaceae > Cronobacter > Cronobacter sp. 153480017-3. Next base: position 211,135 of record NZ_JBSEYN010000001.1, read on the forward strand.
GATGATCATAATGAAAAAGCCGAGCTTTAAGCCCACCACGTCGATAAAGAATCCGCAGAGCGGCTGCGCAAGCGTATAGGCGAACTGAAAGGCGCTTAAAATCCAGGCGTATTGTTGCTCATTGATATGCAGTTCGGTGAACAGCGTCGGGGCCGAGACGCTGAGCGAGCTGCGCGCCAGCGCGTTGATAATCGTGCCCAGCGACACCAGGCCTATCATATACCAGCGTAAGTGTTTAATTTTCATAGGTAGGGTCCGGAGGTTTTTATTATTGTCACCGCGGCACGCCGCGGTGATGCAGGGTTACCAGTTCCACAGCGTGCCGTCTTCGAGGCGGGCTACCGGCAGATACGCCGGGTCGTAGGGGTATTTCGCCGCCAGCTTTTCATCAAATTCAATGCCGAGCCCCGGCTTCTCGCCCGGATGCATATAGCCGTTGTCGAACGACCAGCTGTGCGGGAAAACCTCCAGCATCTGCTCTGAATAGCCCATATATTCCTGCACGCCGAAATTCGGCACCCAGAGATCGAAATGCAGCGCGGCGGCGTGGCAAATGGGCGAGAGATCCGACGGCCCGTGCGAACCGGTACGCACCTGATAAAGTGCGGCGAAATCGGCGATGCGGCGCATGCCGGTAATCCCGCCCGCGTGGGTCACCGTGGTGCGGATGTAGTCAATCAGTTGCTCTTCGATAAGCTGTTTACAGTCCCAGATGCTGTTAAAGACTTCACCGACCGCAACCGGCGTCACGGTATGCTGGCGGATAAGCCGGAAACAGGCCTGGTTTTCGGCGGGCGTCGGATCTTCCATCCAGAAGAGACGGTAATCCTCAATGCTTTTACCGAAACGCGCCGCCTCGATGGGCGTCAGACGATGATGCATGTCGTGGAGCAGGTGTTCGTTAAAGCCAAATTTCTCGCGCACTGCCTCAAAGAGTTTTGGCGTGAAATCGAGATACTTTTCAGTAGACCAGAGCTGCTCTTCCGGCCACTGGCCTTTGGTGGCGGGTTCATACGCGAGCCCTTTGCCCTTCGCCATTCCATAAGTGGTTTTCATGCCCGGCACGCCGCACTGCACGCGGATCGCCTTAAACCCCTGCTCTTTATGGCGGGCGTAATCCTCAAGCACGTCATCGATGGTGTGGCCGGTGGTGTGGCAGTAGACCATCACACCGTCGCGCGACGCGCCGCCGAGCAACTGGTACAGCGGCATTCCGGCGGCTTTGGCTTTGATATCCCACAGCGCCGTGTCGATGGCGGAAATCGCAGACATCGTCACCGGGCCGCGCCGCCAGTACGCGCCTTTGTAGAAAAACTGCCAGATATCCTCGATGCGCTGCGCGTCGCGCCCTACCAGCTGCGGGCAGAGGTGATCGCGCAGATAACTGGCGACGGAAAGCTCGCGCCCGTTAAGCGTGGCGTCGCCAAGTCCCGTCAGTCCGTCGTCGGTGGTGATTTTTAGCGTCACAAAGTTGCGCCCCGGGCAGGTGACAAACACTTCCGCTTTACTGATCTTCATGCATCCTTCCTTTTGTGTAACAACGATGCGTAATTTGTACGCATTACGCTCAACTAACTTAACTACCATACAAGTTGATTTGACGGAAAAATGCGCAACGCTTCACAAAGCGTGAAGCGTGGTTGCCAGAAAAGTCAGGTGAAATCAGAAGCGCGTCAGGCGCGGCCCCAACCTGCGACGATAATCAACATGCCGCACAGCGCGACCGCCGCACCTGCCCAGTCGTAGAGACTCAGGCGTACGCCGTCGACGACGCGCAGCCAGATAAGCGCGGTCATCACATAGACGCCGCCGTAAGCGGCATACACCCGCCCGCTCGCCGCCGGGTGCAGCGTGAGCAGCCAGACGAACAGCATCAGCGACAGCGCCGCCGGCAGCAGTAAAAGCACGCTCGCCCCTTTGCGCAGCCACAGCCACGGCAGAAAACAGCCAATAATTTCCGCAAGCGCGGTGGCAAAAAACAGCAAAGTGGTTTTAATCATATTGAGACTCATTGAGGTAATATCGGCAATCGCTGCCGCTGTGCGCAAATCGCGCACGATGATATAGTAAAGCGTGTCGGCTTCACGACAAGAACCGCTTCTTAAGGATATCGCTATGAACAAATTCCTTCGCCACTCACTGCTGCTGGCGTTGCTGACCGGCGCGCTGTCAGGCGTCGCTAACGCGCAAACCGATAAACTGATTATTGAGTCTGGCGATAACGCGCGGACCCGCCAGGATGCCGCGATGGATAAAGAGCAATGGAATGACACCCGTTCTTTACGCCAGAAAGTGAACAAGCGTACCGAAAAAGAGTGGGATAAAACAGATGTCGCGTTCGACGCCAAAGACAACTGCGAGAAAAGCGCGAATCTGAACGCCTACTGGGAGCCCAACACCCTGCGTTGTCTTGACCGCCGCACCGGCCGCGTCATTAATCCGTAAACCCTCTTTGTATCACGGCTCCCGCACAGCGGGGGCCGGTATTTCCCGCGCATAAAAGGATGAACGATGTCAGACTACGTTGATGTCAAACTGCGCCCGCTGGAACGTGAAGATTTGCGTTTCGTCCACCAGCTCGACAATAACGCCAGCGTCATGCGCTACTGGTTCGAAGAGCCTTATGAAGCGTTCGTCGAACTCTCCGATCTCTACGATAAACATATCCACGACCAGAGCGAACGCCGCTTTGTGGTGGAGTGTGACGGCGATAAAGCAGGCCTGGTGGAGCTGGTGGAGATTAACCACGTCCACCGCCGCGCTGAATTTCAGATAATCATTTCACCGGAGCATCAGGGCAAAGGCCTCGCCAGCCGTGCGGCAAAACTGGCGATGGATTACGGCTTTACGGTGCTGAATCTCTATAAGCTCTATCTGATCGTCGATAAAGAGAACGCCAAAGCGATTCATATTTACCGCAAGCTCGGCTTTATGGTGGAAGGCGAACTTATCCATGAATTCTTTATTAATGGCGAGTACCGCAACACCATCCGCATGTGTATTTTCCAGCATCAGTACCTGACGAACCTCAAACCCGCCGGGACGACGCTGCTGAAACCCACCGCGCAGTAATATTTAAGCGCAGGATTGCCTGCGCTTTTCTCGTACACATTTTAACGGCCTGTCAGTAATAATTAATTTCGTTCTGAATCGTGAATTTATGCAGCACGGGCGGCATCGCGCTGGCGTCGGTAATTTCCAGTACGCAGCTTGACGGGTTGAGATGGCGGTCATATTCGCAGCTCTGTTTCGCCGTATCGATCACTTTACTGTTAAGCGTCGTCACCGAGCTGTAGTCATGTTTTTTACGCGTATCGCTCGGCGTCGCGACGGTCGACAGTTCAGCGTCTTTGGTTTTGCTGGTTTTGCCGAGCGGATAGCCTTCATCATCGTAGCGGTAGGTGGTTGATACTTCGGACGTGTGCCCTTTCACGACAAATTCACGATCGTTGGTTTCATAGACCATGCCCACCGCCGGCAGCTCGGCCAGCTGGCATTTGCCCTGTAAACGGATACGCTTTTCGCGGCTTATCGCGTCGAGGTAATAGTTAGCGTCCAGCACCAGCGCCAGATGGCTGTTACTCGGTTTGTCGGAATAATTCAGCGTCTCGAAGCACCCTTCTTGCGAGAGGGTGCCGTTAACTTCCGTCTCCACCTCGCCGCTGTCGTTAACCAGCTTCTGAGTGAAGTTTTTTACCGGGCCGCGTAGCGGATCGAAATTAAACTCGCTTGAGAAACTGGCCATCTCCGGGCTGAACGGTGCGAGCGCGTCCGGCTTATCGCAGCCGGTCAGCACAAGCGTTACCATCATTACCGTCACGTAGTTTTTCACGTCTTTATTATCCTTCTGCGGCCTCGCCAAAAGCGGCATGATATCTGAAAAGTCAGTGATATATATAACAACTGCTATGCTTACTACATCTGTTTTACGTCAATAAGGAGCCGTTAATGAAAAAACGTTACTGGGCAGGTGCCCTCCTGCTGGCTGCGACATTACCGGTCAGCGCCGCGCAAAACTCCTGTGAACGGGTTAAAGCCGATATTGAACAGCGCATCATTAATAATGGCGTACCGGAAACCGGATTTACGTTAACTATCGTTCCTAACGACCAGGCTGACCAGCCGGATGCGCAGGTTGTCGGGCATTGCGCGAACGATACGCAGAAAATTCTCTACACCCGTACTCAAAGCGGCAACGCCAGCGGCGGCGGAACGTCGCAGGGCGCGGCCAGCGAACCGCAATAACCGCACACGGGGCTTCGGCCCCTTTTTTATTTCCCGCCTTCCATACGCCACATCTATTGACCCTCGTTAACGTTTTCTACTCCGTTATGAGTAAAACTCTTCCCTGCGCTAATCATTAGCCATCTACTTTTCTGCAATCCGGTTTCATCGTCGCACCTGTCGCCACCTGTCTCTCGCCCTTCTGGCGTCGCCTGAAACGCGGGCAAGCAGGCCGACCATAAAAACAAAACCACAATCAGAAAACACATTGCGTCTCTTTTGCGGAGACAAGGAGTGAGTAATGTCAAATACCGATAATCCGGTCGGGATCAGCCGCCGCACGCTGGTGAAATCCACCGCGCTTGGCGGTCTGGCGCTCGCGGCAGGCGGCATCTCCCTGCCCTTCGGGGTCAGACAGGTGGCCGCCGCCGTCGGGCAGGCCATCAGCGCGCCGGACGAGCGCGTCGTCTGGAGCGCCTGTACCGTCAACTGCGGCAGCCGCTGCCCATTGCGTATGCATGTGGTGAATGGCGAAATCCGCTATGTCGAAACCGATAACACGGGCGGCGATGACTACGACGGGCTGCACCAGGTGCGCGCCTGCCTGCGTGGCCGCTCCATGCGACGACGCGTCTACAACCCGGACCGCCTGAAATACCCGATGAAGCGCGTCGGCAAACGCGGCGAAGGCAAATTTGTGCGCATCAGCTGGGATGAAGCGCTGGACACCATCGCCCAGGGCATGAAGCGCATCATCAGCGACTACGGTAACGAGGCGATTTACCTTAACTACGGCACCGGTACGCTCGGCGGCACCATGACGCGCTCCTGGCCGCCGGGGAAAACGCTGCTTGCCCGGCTGATGAACTGCTGCGGCGGCTATCTTAATCATTATGGCGATTACTCCAGCGCGCAGATCGCAGCCGGCCTTAATTACACCTATGGCGGCTGGGCCGACGGCAACAGCCCGTCTGATATTGAAAACAGCAAGCTGGTGGTACTGTTTGGCAATAACCCTGGCGAAACCCGCATGAGCGGCGGCGGCGTGACGTATTACCTTGAGCAGGCGCGCGCGAAATCGCAGGCGCGAATGATAGTCATCGATCCGCGCTATACCGACACGGCCGCCGGACGCGAGGATGAGTGGATCCCGATCCGCCCCGGCACCGACGCCGCGCTGGCGTCCGCGATCGCCTGGGTGTTGATCACTGAAAACTATGTCGATCAACCGTTTCTGGATAACTACTGCGTTGGCTATGACGAGAAAACGCTGCCGCCCGGCGCGCCCGCGAACGGCCACTATAAGGCGTATATTCTCGGCGACGGGCCGGATGGCACCGCCAAAACGCCCGCCTGGGCCGCGCCCATCACCGGCATTCCCGAAGCGCGCATTATCAAACTCGCCCGTGAAATCGGCGAGGCGAAACCGGCATTTATCGCCCAGGGCTGGGGGCCGCAGCGCCATTCCAATGGCGAGCTGGCCTGCCGCGCGATAGCGATGCTCCCCATCCTCACGGGGAACGTCGGCATTCACGGCGGCAACAGCGGCGCGCGCGAAGGCTCGTTTTCACTCCCTTTCGAACGAATGCCGACGCTTCAAAACCCGGTGGAGACCAGCATCTCGATGTTCACCTGGACCGACGCCATCGAGCGCGGCCCGTCGATGACCGCCACCGCCGACGGCGTGCGCGGCAAAGAGAAGCTCGACGTGCCGATTAAGATGATCTGGAACTACGCCGGTAACTGTCTTATCAACCAGCACTCGCAGATCAACCGCACCCATGAGATTTTGCAGGATGACAAAAAGTGCGAGCTGATCGTGGTGATCGACTGCCATATGACCGCCTCGGCGCGCTATGCCGATATCCTGCTGCCAGACTGCACCGCGTCGGAGCAGATGGATTTCGCGCTCGACGCCTCCTGCGGCAATATGGCCTACGTGATTTTCGCCGACCAGGCGATTGCGCCGCGCTTTGAGTGCCGCACTATCTATGACATCACCAGCGCGCTCGCGGCGCGCATGGGTGTTGGCGACACCTTCAGCGAAGGCCGTACTCAGGAAGGCTGGCTGCGTCACCTTTACGCGCAGTCGCGGCGCGCGATCCCGGAACTGCCGGATTTCGACACGTTCCGCCAACAGGGGATCTTTAAGCTTCGTGATCCGCAGGGCCATCACGTCGCCTATCAGGCTTTCCGGGAAAACCCGACTGCCAACCCGCTCGACACGCCCTCCGGTAAAATCGAGATCTACTCGTCGGCGCTTGCCGACATCGCCGCGCACTGGCAACTGCCGGAAGGCGATGTCATTCATCCGCTGCCGGTCTACAGCCCCGGTTTTGAACAGGTCAGCGACCCGCTGCGCGCGCAGTACCCGCTCCAGCTCACCGGTTTTCACTACAAATCCCGCACCCACTCGACTTACGGCAACGTGGACGTGTTACAGGCCGCGTGTCGCCAGCAGGTCTGGATCAACCCGCAGGATGCGCAGGCGCGCGGCATCAACGACGGCGACCCGGTGCGCGTCTGGAATGCGCGCGGCGAAGCGCGCATTGAGGCGAAAGTGACGCCGCGCATTATGCCGGGCGTCGTGGCGCTGGGCGAAGGCGCGTGGTACCAGCCTGACGCCGAGGGCGTCGATCACGCCGGGTCTATCAATGTTTTGACCACGCAACGGCCCTCGCCGCTGGCGAAAGGCAATCCGTCGCACAGCAATCTCGTTCAGCTTGCCAGGGTGTAAGGAGTTCCGATGACCACACAATACGGCTTTTATATCGATTCCAGCCGCTGCACCGGGTGTAAAACCTGCGAGCTGGCGTGCAAGGATTACAAAGATCTCACCCCTGACGTCAGCTTTCGCCGCATCTATGAATACGCGGGCGGCGACTGGCAGGAGGATAACGGCGTCTGGCATCAGAACGTCTTCGCTTACTACCTCTCAATAGCCTGTAACCACTGTGAAGATCCGGCCTGCACCAAAGTGTGCCCCAGCGGTGCGATGCACAAGCGCGAGGACGGCTTTGTGGTGGTGAATGAAGAGGTCTGCATTGGTTGTCGCTACTGCCATATGGCTTGTCCGTACGGCGCGCCGCAGTACAACGCCGCCAAAGGGCATATGACTAAATGCGACGGCTGCTATGAACGCATCGCTGAGGGCAAAAAACCGATTTGCGTCGAATCCTGCCCGCTGCGCGCGCTGGATATGGCGCCGATTGACGAACTGCGTAAAAAGTACGGTTCGCTGGCGCAGGTCGCGCCGCTGCCCGCCGCGCATTTTACCCGCCCGAATATTGTGATTAAACCCAATGCAAACAGCCGCCCGACCGGTGACACCACCGGCAAACTGGCGAATCCGAAGGAGGTCTGAAATGGGAAGCGGATGGCATGAATGGCCGCTGGTGTTATTCACCGTGCTCGGCCAGTGCGTGGTGGGCGGGCTTATCGTCACCGGGCTGGCGTGGTTTACAGGCCTTAAGGATGAACGCCCGCGCATGGTGCGCGCCATGTTTTTTCTCTGGGTGCTGATGGGCATCGCCTTTCTCGCCTCGGTGATGCATCTCGGCTCGCCGCTGCGCGCGTTCAATTCACTGAACCGCCTCGGGCACTCGCCGCTCAGTAATGAAATCGCCAGCGGATCGCTGTTTTTCGCGGTGGGTGGGCTGTGGTGGCTGGTGGCGGTGCTCGGGAAAATGCCCGACGCGCTCGGGAAAATCTGGCTTATCGTGGCGATGGCGCTCGGCGTGCTGTTTATCTTCGCGATGACCCGCGTTTATCAGATAAACACCGTGCCGACCTGGCATAACGGCTATACCACGCTCGGCTTTTTTCTGACGGCGTTTCTCGGCGGGCCGCTGCTCGGCGCGCTTCTGCTCGCCGTCGCGGGCGTCGCTGGCCCGCGAGAGTTCGCGATGGTAAGCGTATTCGCACTGGTGATAAGCGTCGCGGCGGCGCTGATGCAGAGCGCGGGCCTTGCAGGCATTCACAGCTCCGTACAACAGGCAAGCGCCCTGCTGCCGGATTACGGCTTCTGGCAGGCGTGGCGCATGGTATTGCTGGCGCTCGGCATCGGCTGTTGGCTCTGCCCGCTGGTGCGCCGCGTTCCGCCGCGCCCGTGGGGGCTGGCGGCAGGGTTTGCGCTGGTACTGGCAGGCGAACTTATCGGTCGCGGCCTCTTTTATGGGCTGCACATGACGGTCGGTATGGCCGTTGCGGGATAATCTCCGGGCGGCGACGCCGCCCGGCTTTTTCAGGACAGTGACGCAGTGAAAGAAAAATTAACGGATATCGCCTGTTGCGCCCGCATTCTGGGCGCGCTCTTTTATTACTCGCCCGAGGCGCCCGAAGCGCGCGCCATTGTGGACGCGCTGCGTATGCCGGGCTGGGAACGCGAATGGCCCTGCGGGTTTGATAGCGCGCGCGTGGCCGGGTTTTACACGCTGAACAGCGGGGATGAAACGCTGGCGCAGGCGTGGCAGCGGCTCTTTATCGGCCCGCACGCGCTGCCCGCGCCGCCGTGGGGATCGGTCTGGCTCGATCGTGAATCGGTGCTGTTTGGCGACTCCACGCTTGCGCTGCAGGGGTGGCTGCGTGACAACGCCATCGCTTTTGAAACGCCGCTAAATGAACCCGCGGATCATATCGGTCTGCTGTTGCTGCTGGCGGCCTGGCTTGCGGAACAGGGAAAAACCCGCGAGCTCGATGAGTTGCTGGCCTGGCATCTGCTGCCCTTCGCGCCGCGCTTTCTGGAGGTGTTCTGCGCGCAGGCGCAACATCCGTTTTACGAGGCGCTGGGCGAGCTGACCCGTGCGACGCTTACCCACTGGCGCAGCGGGCTGCTGATGCCGGTTTCGCAAAAAACGCTTTACCGTTAGTGAAAGCGGCTCCAGAGCGCAATCAGCAGCCAGGCGCTCAGGCACCAGCAGGCCACCGCGCCGCCGAGCGCCAGCGGCACTTTAACCATGCCGCTTAGCACCCACAGCGAGGCCAGATAGACAAAATAAGGAATGATGGCCCACATACCGAAAATCACCGTGGTGCGCAGCGCCTCCACGCCGCGCCCGGTGACGACGATATAGTGGGCAATCAGCGCAAACGTCGGAAAGAGCGGGATGAGCCCCGCGATATAGTAATTTTTCGTTTTCGACAGCATGCCTATCAGCACTACTACCGCCGCGCCGAGCAGCGCTTTAATCAACAGCCCCATCGTTTTACGTTCCACTTTCTGGTTTCGGTTTTTTCTGACGCTACCATAACTGCGCGCCCTGCCGGGATTTTTTCGCTATAGACGCCCGTTTTGTTACGGCGTCACTTTCTCCGCTTGCCTTTTAAGATAATTCTCTGTCGCGCCCGGGAAGCGAGGCGGGATAAGGGGAAATCGTTAATTGCCCGGGTAAATCATTCGCCAGATAAATGTCACGTAATGTGGAATCCTTCCCGCCCCGTTGCTATAGCTCAATACACCCTGCCGACACACGGCATAACAACAGGCGAGCCTTATCGCCATAAAACGTGCACCAGGGAGACAACGCCTCATGCAGAAAGCCTCACTGACTTTACGCGCCATCGGGGCGCTGGCCGGGCTCGCGGCCGTTATTGCCTTACTGGTCTGGGGCATCGGCCCCGACACCCTCGCCGCCCGCCGCGAAGATCTGCTTTATCTGGGTAAACAGCACCTGATTCTGGTGTTCAGTTCCATGGCGCTGGCGCTCGCCGTCGGTATCCCGAGCGGCATTCTGTTAAGCCGTCCGGCCGCGCGCCGCTTCGCAGAATACGCGATGCAGATTTTTAACGTCGGCAATACCCTGCCACCGCTGGCGGTGCTGGCACTCGCGATGGTGGTGGTCGGCATTGGCGATAAACCCGCTATCGTGGCGCTGTTTCTGGCTTCTCTGCTGCCGATTGTGCGTAACACCTACGCCGGGCTCTGCTCGGTGCCGGGCTCGCTGATTGAAGCCGCCAACGGCATTGGAATGACCAAAGGCCAGCGGCTGTGGCAGGTGGAGCTACCGAACGCCTGGCCGGTGATGCTCTCCGGCATTCGCATCGCGACCGCCATTAACGTCGGCACCGCGCCGCTCGCCTTTCTTATCGGCGCGAGCAGCTTCGGCGAGCTGATTTTCCCTGGCATCTATCTGAACGATTTTCCGACGCTCATTCTTGGTGCCGCCGCCACGGCGTTGTTCGCGCTGATTCTGGATATGGCGCTCGCAGCCCTTGGCCGCGTGCTCAGCCCGCATACCGCCTGATGATAAGGAGCTTCCGATGACCCTGCTGAATCGCTGGCTGGCTTTCGCCGCCGCGGGCCTCTTGCTGGCCACGACCGCCGCCCGCGCCGCACCGCTGGTGCTGACCACCAAGAGCTTTACCGAGCAACATATTCTTTCTGCCATGACGGTGCTTTACCTGCAAAAGAAAGGCTTTCAGGTGGAGCCGCGCACCAATATCGCGACGGTAATTTCGCGCAACGCCATGATCAACAAACAGGTGGACATGACCTGGGAGTACACCGGCACGTCGCTGATTATCTTCAACCATATCAATAAACGAATGACGCCCGAGGAAACCTATAACACGGTGAAAAAGCTCGACGCGAAGCTCGGGCTGGTGTGGCTGAAACCCGCCAGCATGAACAATACCTATGCGTTCGCGATGCAGCGCAAGCGCGCCGAAAAGGAGCATATTTCGACGATTTCGCAGCTGGCGCAGAAAGTCGAACAGGTGCGCAAAACCGACCCGGATAATAACTGGATGCTGGCGCTCGACCTGGAGTTTTACGGCCGCAGTGACGGTATGAAGCCGCTGCAACAGGCGTACAACATGCCGCTCGACCGCCCGCAGATCCGCCAGATGGACCCGGGGCTGGTCTATAACGCCATCCGCGACGGCTTTGTGGACGCAGGCCTGGTCTACGCCACCGACGGGCGCGTGAAAGGCTTCGATTTAAAAGTGCTGGAAGATGATAAGGGCTTTTTCCCAAGCTACGCCGTTACGCCGGTCGTGCGTAAGGATACGCTGGCGGCGAATCCGGGGCTTGAGGAGGCGCTCAATACGATCTCCGGCCTGATGGATAACGAGACCATCACCACGCTTAACGCGAAGGTGGATATCGATCACCAGACGCCGCAGCAGGTCGCCCGCGACTTCCTGCGCGACAAAGGTCTGCTTTAAGGAGGGATGATGGATACCATTCACTATATGATCGATAACGCCGGTTTTCTGGCGAGCCTTACGTTCCAGCACCTGTGGCTGGTGCTGCTGGCGGTGGGCTTCGCGATTGTTATCGGCGTGCCGCTCGGCATTCTGATTGTGCGCCATAAATGGCTCGCCACACCGGTGCTGGGGCTGGCGACGCTGGTGCTGACCATTCCGTCCATCGCCCTGTTCGGGCTGATGATCCCGCTCTTCTCGCTGATAGGCCAGGGCATCGGCGCTCTGCCCGCCATCACCGCCGTGTTTCTCTATTCACTGCTGCCTATCGTGCGTAACACGCACACCGCGCTCGACAGCCTGCCGCCGGGGCTTCGCGAAGCCGGTCGCGGTATCGGCATGACGTTCTGGCAGCGCCTGCGCTGGGTGGAAATTCCCATGGCGCTGCCGGTGATTTTCGGCGGCATTCGTACCGCGGTCGTGATGAATATCGGCGTGATGGCGATCGCCGCCGTTATCGGCGCGGGCGGTCTGGGGTTGTTGCTGCTTAACGGCATCGGCGGGAGCGACATTCGTATGCTTATCGCCGGTGCGCTGATGATCTGTTTACTGGCCATTATTCTGGACTGGTTACTGCACCGCCTGCAGGTTGTGCTGACGCCGAAGGGGATCCGCTAATGATTAAACTTGAAAACCTCACCAAACAGTTTGTGCAGAAGAACGGCCAGACGTTTAACGCCGTCGATAACGTCAACCTGAACGTGCCGGAAGGCGAAATGTGCGTGCTGCTCGGCCCGTCTGGCTGCGGCAAGACCACCACGCTGAAGATGATTAACCGGCTGATCGCGCCCTCCGGCGGCAAGATTTTTATTAACGGCGAAGACACAACCGATCTCGATACCGTCACGCTGCGCCGCAATATCGGTTATGTCATTCAGCAGATTGGCCTGTTCCCGAATATGACGATTGAAGAGAACATCACCGTGGTGCCGCGGATGCTGGGCTGGGATAAAGCGCGCTGCAAGGAACGCGCGACCGAGCTGATGGCGATGGTGGCGCTGGATCCGAAACGCTTCCTCAACCGCTACCCGAAAGAGATGTCCGGCGGCCAGCAGCAGCGTATCGGCGTTATTCGCGCGCTGGCGGCAGATCCACCGGTGCTGCTGATGGATGAACCTTTCGGCGCGGTCGACCCGATTAACCGCGAGGTTATCCAGAATCAGTTCCTGGAGATGCAGCGCCAGTTGAAGAAAACGGTGATGCTGGTGAGCCACGATATCGATGAAGCGCTGAAGCTTGGCGATCGCATCGCGGTGTTCCGCCAGGGGAAAATCATTCAGTGCGCCAGCCCCGACGAGCTGCTCGCGAAACCGGCCAACGAGTTTGTCGGCTCTTTTGTGGGCCAGGATCGTACGCTGAAACGCCTGCTGCTGATTCAGGCGGGCGATGTGACGGACAAACAGCCGACGATTACAGTGCGTAGCTCGACGCCGCTTGCAGAGGCGTTCGCGCTGATGGACGACAACGATATGCGTTCCGTAACGGTGGTGGACGAGAACGAGAAGCCGCTGGGATTTGTGAAGCGTCGCGAAGCGCGCGGCGCAACGGGCGTTTGCGCCGATATCACCCACCCGTTCCGCGTGACCGGTAAAGCGGAAGATAACCTGCGCGTGGTGTTATCACGTCTTTACGAGCACAACACGGTCTGGATGCCGATCGTGGATGAAGACGGCCGCTACAGCGGTGAGATTTCACAGGATTATATCGCCGATTATCTCAGCTCCGGGCGTACGCGACGGGCGCTCAATATTCACGAAGGGTGAGTAAAACGGCGGGTGCGTCTCCTGCCGTCTGTTCCACAAGGCGGGTGCGCTGCGCTTACCCGCCCTACATTATTGCTCCACCGTCTGTTCCGTAGGGCGGGTAAGCGCAGCGCACCCGCCATAAAACCACTCACACCGCGGCGCGCAACGGGTCGGTTGCACCAAGACGCGTCACATCCACCCACTTCGCTAAATCGCGCTGCTCGGCGCGCGGCAGATACGGTAATTCACCTATCAGCGGCGTAGGCAGCTTCTGGCTTAACACCTCGATAATTTCGGCGTAATGCGCCAGCCCCGGATTTATCCGGTTCGCCACCCAGCCCACCAGCGGCAGACCGTCGCTCGCAATCGCCTGCGCGGTTAACAGCGCATGGTTCAGACACCCTTCCTGAATGCCCACCACCATCAACACCGGCAACTGCTCCTGCACTACCCAGTCGGAAAGCGGGCGTAAATCGTTCATCAGGCTGCGCCAGCCGCCTGTGCCCTCCACCACCACGTGATCCGCCTGTTCACACAGCTGCGCGAGGCCGTTTGACAGCAGCGAATAGTTAATGGCGCAGCTATGCGCCACGCTGCTCTCTTCTTCGCTAAACGCGATGGGGTTGATAGCCTCATACGGCAGCGCCAGGGAAGAGACGCTTTGCAGTACCAGGGCATCTTTGTTGCGCAGCCCCTCCGGCGTCATTTTGCTGCCTTTCGCCACCGGCTTATAGCCCACCACGCGTTTGCCGGTGGCGGCCAGCGCCTGTAACAGGGCGCGGGAAACCACCGTTTTCCCGACGGCGGTATCTGTACCGGTAATAAAGACGCGCTTAAGCATCGCTGACTCCATCTGCCATTGTGTTAAAAAGAATGATCCAGTGGCAAAAGTCTAAAAGAAGACTTTCAGGGTCAGCTTGAGTTAGCGCAATTTTTAGTGGATCAAGGGAAAGTCGTCAGCCTTGCAGCAGGCGAATCAACAACGAACCGTTATACATCGCGTCTTTCACCAGCGCTGCGCCCGCCATCGTGCCGCGGTTTGAGAACTGGGTGCTTTCCACGCTGATGTTCCGGCTGTAGGCGGGCAGCGACTGCTGGCGAACGGCGTCAGCAATCGCCGGAAAGAGAATATCGGACGCCCGGTTGAGCGGCGAACCAATCAGAATTTTTTGTGGGTTAAACAGATTGACCATAATCGCGAGAATGCGCCCGACGTTAACGCCGACGCCGAGAATAATATCGCGCGCCAGCAGATCGCCCGCCAGCGCCGCGTCGCACAGCGACTCCACGCTAAGCGGCTGTCCGTGCAGCATCGAGCCCATCGACTGATTCATCCGCTGCTGCGCCAGCTCCAGCACGCTGTCGATGCTGGCGATAGTTTCAAGGCAGCCGTGGTTGCCGCAGTAGCAGCGTTTGCCGTAAGGATCGACCTGCGTGTGGCCAATCTCCACCAGGCTGCTGCTGCCCGCGTGCAGCAGGCGGCCGTCGGTAATGACGCCCGCGCCGACGTTATGATCGATAACCACCTGAATCACATCACGCGCGCCGCGTGACGCGCCGAACAGCCCTTCGGCCATCGTCCAGGCGCTGATGTCATGCTGGACAAACACCGGTACGCCGGTGTGCGCCTCCAGCGCCGCGCCAAGCGGCATATCAACGACATCATAAAACGGCATCTGGCGCACCAGCCCATGTTCGGTATCAATCACGCCAGGCAGCGTAATGGCGATGGCGGTGAGGCGCTCCAGCTGGCGCTGATGGCGGATAAAAAAGCGATCGATATGGTCGATAATGCGATCGAGCAGCGGGCGGGTCTCCTGCAACGGCAGATCGAGCTGCTCTTCCACCACCAGTTTGCTGCTGAGATCGCGCAGCGCGAGGTTGATTTCACCGCGGTTGATGCGCACCGAAAGGTAGTGCCAGGCGTCGGTTTCCACCGCGAGCCCTACGGCGGGGCGACCACGGCTGCCTGGCTCCTGGATTTCCGTCTCCTGAACCAGATGCGCCTCCAGCATTTCGCGCACGATTTTGGTAATGCTGGCGGGGGCGAGTTGCGCCAGTCTGGAAAGATCGATACGTGATACCGGGCCAAGCTGATCAATCAGGCGATAGACAGCGCCCGCATTGGTCTGTTTTATCTGATCGATATGGCCCGGTTGACTGTCAGCAACCACGTCCTGCTCCCTTATTTTCGCGCTTCGAAATAAACATTCGGCTATGGTGAATCACTTCGCCAGGGCGCGTCAAATTTTTACTTAGCCTTGTGATTTACCGCACATTTTTATGCAGATCGGCGGCCGTTTCCGGCCATTGCGCGGCCCCGTTAAGCAGAGAAATAAAACGTTGTGCCGCGGCGCTTTGCTCCTGATGCCGCGCCCAGACCAGCCACATTTCTGAAATTGCATCCGGCTCGCGCAGTTTTACCCAGCGCATCTCCTCTAACCGCACGCGCTGAAACGACGCCGGAAGAATCGACACGCCGAGCCCCGCCGCCACCAGGCCGATGATTGTCATCGCCTCGCCCACCTCCTGCGTGATGCGCGGCTGCACGCCGTAGCGATGCAACAGCCCGAGAATATCGTCACACAGCCCGGTGCCGACGTGCGGGTCAAAAAAGACGAACGGCTCGCCCGCCAGCTCACTTATCGACACCGCCTCGCGCGCGGCGAGCGGATGATCGCAGGGGATGAGCGCCAGCAGCGGTTCGCGCAGCACCAGTTGCCAGGCAAGCGTCTCCGGCAGCGGGGTGTTACGCATCAGCCCGACATCGAGCCGCCCTTCGGTCAGCGGCGCTATCTGCGAGCGGGTGTTTATCTCAAGCGTCTGCAAATGCACATCCGGGTAGCGACGGCGAAACACGGAAAGCGTGTCGGAAATAGCGCGGATAAACGGCGCTGATGACGTAAAACCGATGCGCAGTTCGCCGGTCTCGCCGTTATGCAGGCGCGCGGCGCGCACCGCCGCGGCTTCCACCTCGCTTAAAATCTGGCGGCTGTCGGCGAGAAACTGCCTGCCTGCCGCCGTGAGCGTGACGCTGCGGTTGGTGCGGGCCAGCAGCCGCGCGCCGGTCTGCGCTTCCAGCGCCTGGATCTGCTGGCTTAACGGCGGCTGGGAAATGTTCAGGCGGGCGGCGGCGCGGCCAAAATGCAGCTCCTCTGCCACCGCCACAAAATAGCGAAGATGACGCAGTTCGATATTCATATTTAATACATATTATTTGAGATTATTAATATATTAGACAGATGATTCGCCGCTTTCTACTCTTCGTGTGTGTGCCTCACCCGCAGCCAGCAATCGCGGGGATATTACGTAAGGATATGCTGTGAGTCGTACCACTACCGTCAGCGCGCCGCCGGCGCAGGCTGCTGACGATGCCGTTACTGCCGCGCCGGCAACCTATATCAAACGCGGCACGCCCGCCTTTATGCGCGTCACGCTCGCGCTCTTCTCCGCGGGTCTCGCCACTTTCGCCCTGCTCTACTGCGTACAGCCCATTCTGCCGGTGCTGTCGCAGGAATTTGGCGTCACGCCCGCCGCCAGCAGTATTTCGCTCTCGGTCGCCACGGGGATGCTGGCCGTGGGGCTGCTGTTTACCGGGCCGCTGTCCGACGCTATCGGGCGCAAAAACGTGATGGTCACGGCCCTGCTGCTCGCTTCCATCTGCACCCTGCTTGCCACCATGATGCACAGCTGGCACGGCATTCTGCTGATGCGCGCGCTGATTGGGCTGTCGCTGAGCGGCGTGGCGGCCGTCGGCATGACCTATCTGTCCGAGGAGATCCACCCCAGCATGGTGGCGTTCTCGATGGGGCTCTACATCAGCGGTAACTCGATTGGCGGTATGAGCGGCCGTCTGCTCACCGGGGTTATCACCGATTTCTTTAGCTGGCGCGTGGCGATGGCCTGTATCGGCTGCTTTGCGCTCGCGGCGGCCTTAATGTTCTGGAAAATCCTTCCGGCTTCGCGCCATTTTCGCGCCTCATCGCTGCGCCCGCGCACGCTGCTGATTAACTTTCGCCTGCACTGGCGCGACGACGGCCTGCCGCTGCTCTTCGCCGAAGGCTTTCTGCTGATGGGCGCGTTTGTAACGCTGTTTAACTACATCGGCTACCGGCTGATGCTCTCGCCCTGGCACTTAAGCCAGGCGGCGGTGGGCCTGCTGTCTGTCGCGTATCTCACTGGCACCTGGAGCTCGCCGAAAGCGGGCGCGATGACCGCGCGTTTCGGCCGCGGCCCGGTGATGCTCGGCTTTACCGGCATCATGCTGTGCGGCCTGCTCCTCACGCTGTTCTCATCCCTGTGGCTGATTTTCGCGGGTATGCTGCTCTTCTCCGCCGGGTTCTTTGCGGCGCACTCCGTTGCGAGCAGCTGGATAGGCCCGCGGGCGCGGCGCGCCAAAGGCCAGGCGTCCTCACTCTATCTGTTCAGCTATTACTTAGGCTCAAGCTTCGCGGGCACGCTCGGCGGGCTGTTCTGGCACCGCTACGGCTGGAACGGCGTCGGCGGGTTTATCGCGCTGCTGCTGGTGCTGGCGTTGCTGGTGGGCGGTGGGCTGCACCGCCGCGTCCGCTAATCGCCCTTCGGGCCTCGTGTTTCGTCAGGGTTAGTGCTACCTTTTCTGCTTGCCGACAACGTCACGAGGCCTTATGGAAAACAAAAACTATCAACAGCTTAGCCGCACGTTCCTGCGGCTTTCCCGCTTCTCTCATCTCTCCGCTATCGCAAGCTGGGATATGTTCGCCATGATGCCGCCGGGCGGCAGCCGTGCGCGCGGCGAAGCCCTGGCGGAGCTGAGCGTGCTGCAGCATCAGATCCTGACCGACAAAAAGATGGCCGAATGGCTGCGCGGCGCGGAACAGGAAGACTTAAACGATCTCGAACAGGCAAACCTGCGCGAAATGCAGCGCCACTACCAACAGGCGGCGCTGCTGCCGGAAGCGCTGGTCGAGGCCAAATCGCTCGCGGGCAGCCGCTGCGAACACGCCTGGCGCAGCCAGCGTCCGGCCAACGACTGGGACGGCTTCTCGGAAAATCTCAAAGAGGTGGTCAAGCTGAGCCGTGAAGAGGCCGCTATTCGCGCCGAAGCCAAAGGCTGTTCGCGCTATGACGCCCTGCTCGATATTTTCGAGCCGGATATGACCAGCGCGCGCCTCGATACGCTGTTTGGCGATCTGCGCAGCTGGCTGCCGGATCTCCTCGCCCGCGCGGTGGAAAAACAGGAACGCACCGCGCTGATTACGCCGCAGGGGCCGTTCCCGGTGGCGCAACAGCGCGAGCTGGGCCTTGAGGCGATGCGCCTGCTTGGCTTTGATTTCGACGGCGGCAGGCTGGATGTCAGCGCGCACCCGTTCTGCGGCGGCGTGCCGGAAGATGTGCGCATCACCACCCGCTATGACGAAAACGAACTCTTCAGCGCGCTGTTTGGCGTGATCCACGAAACCGGCCATGCCCGTTATGAGCAAAACCTGCCGCGCGAATGGCCGGGCCAGCCGGTGGCGCTGGCGCGCTCTACCGCTATCCATGAATCCCAGAGCCTGTTCTTCGAAATGCAGCTCGGGCGCAGCCGTCCGTTCCTGAAGCTGCTGCTGCCGCAGGTGGTCTCGCGTTTCGGCAAGCAACCGGCGTTTGAGGAGGAGAACTATCTGGCCTGGAACCAGCGCGTGAAGCCCGGCTTTATCCGCGTCGATGCCGATGAAGTGAGCTACCCGGCTCACGTGGTGCTGCGCTACGAGATTGAGCGCGCACTGATCGACGGCGATATTGAAGTGGATGACATTCCGGCCCTGTGGGATGAGAAAATGCAGCAGTGGCTGGGGCTCTCCACCACCGGCAACTACCGCGACGGCTGTATGCAGGATATTCACTGGACGGATGGCGGCTTTGGTTACTTCCCGTCGTACACGCTTGGCGCGATGTATGCCGCACAGCTTTTCCAGGCCGCGCGCCAGGCGCTGCCGAACCTGGACGCCTCGATTGCCGCAGGCGATCTGCGCGCGCTGTTTGACTGGCTGCGTCAGTCGGTGTGGCAGCACGGCAGCCGCTTTACCACTTCGCAGCTGATGATTAACGCCACCGGCGACGATCTCAACCCGCGCTATTTCCGCGATCACCTGACGACCCGCTACCTGTAGCGCCGTCGTATACGCCGGGCCGCGCGCCCGGTGTGTACATTCCGTTACACGCCGATACTAATCACCTACGGACGCCCGCCCCGCCGCGCCGTTATAGTCTCTTTACGCCCCGCCGTTTTTTTTCGCCGCTTTTGTCAGGCCTGCGCGCTCAGGCACGCGCGTCGCCGTTTGCGCCGGACGCGCGGGCTGCGTTTCCGGAGGCCCGACATGATCCGCCGCTATCAGTTTGAGATAATCCTGACGCTGCTGCTGTTATGCGGCGCGCTGTCGATCTTTTTTTACTGGTAAACGTCGCTAGCACGCTGATTTTATTCTCACTTTGCTCGCGTCACGTCTATAGTTACCTCACAGGGTTACTTTAATAATCATAATTGCCCCACCAGAGAGTGATATGCGCAAAACCGTTTTCTTGTTACTGGGATCGCTACTATTACCCGCTTTTATTACCCATGCCGACGAGGGCGATGACGCGTCTGAGACCGCAAGCGACGTTCAGACCCTCTTTTTTGGTCATGATGACCGCACGCCCGTACCGGACCCGGCCGCGTCCCCGTGGGATGCCATTGGCCAGCTTGAAACCGAAAGCGGTAACCTGTGTACCGCCACGCTTATCTCCCCGCACCTGGCGCTGACCGCCGGGCACTGTTTGCTCTCTCCGCCGGACGGCACCCCAGACCGTGCGGTGGCGCTGCGTTTTGTGTCGCATAAAGGGGCGTGGCGCTACGAAATTCACAGTATTGAAGGGCGCGTATCGCCGTCGCTCGGGCATAAACTGAAAGCCGACGGCGAAGGCTGGATTGTGCCGTCTTCCGCCGCGCCGGAAGATTTCGGGCTGATTATTCTGCGTAACCCGCCGTCTGGCCTGACGCCGCTGCCGCTGTTCGAAGGCGATCGCGCGGCCCTGAACCGCGCGCTGAAAGCGACAGGCCGGCGCGTGACGCAGTCCGGCTACCCGGAAGATCATCTCGACGCGCTCTACAGCCATCAGGATTGCCTGATTACAGGCTGGGCGCAGCGTAACGTGCTGGCGCACCAGTGCGACACGCTGCCGGGCGACAGCGGCTCGCCGCTGATGCTGCGCACCGACACCGGCTGGCAACTGATTGGCGTGCAGAGCTCAGCGCCCGCCGCCAAAGACCGCTGGCGCGCCGATAACCGCGCGATTTCAGTGACCGGTTTTCGCGAGCGCCTGGAAGCGCTGGCGAGCGAATAAAAAAGGGGCGCTCAGCGCCCCTCTCTCTTTGCTTTACGGCTTACGCCAGCTTGATAATCACCATGCCCACCAGCAGCAGCCCAAGCCCGGCCCAGCCTTTGCGGTTAAGCCGCTGGCCGAACATAATCCAGCCTGCCGCCACCGTCGCGGCGATCCCGAAACCGCCCCACAGCGCGTACGCCACCGCCAGATCGATGCCTTCCACCGCCTGCCCCAGCGCGCTGAAGGCGGCGAGGACGGCGGCAAGCGACGCCACGCCATAGACCGGGCGGCGAAAGCCGTCGGAGAATTTCAGCCAGATATTGGCGATAATTTCGAGGCCTATCGCCAGCAGCAGCCAGAGAATATGCTGTAACTCAACCTGCGACATGACGCACCTCCGCGTTGCGGCTCACGGTACGGGTGCCGGTTTTGATCAGTAAAATCCCGGCAATTAATACCAGCAGGCCCAGCGCTTTTTGCACCGTCAGGGTTTCGTTAAACAGCAACACGCTAAAGAGCGTAATTAAGACGATCCCGACACCTTCCCACAGGGCGTAAGCCACACCCAGCGCAATACGCTTAACAGAAAAAGACAGTAAAATATAAGAAAGGGAAATCATCACCAGCATTAAAATAAATCCGGCGTGGCCACCGCCAACGCTTGCCCATTTTAATGCCAGCGTCCCGGTAATTTCCGACATAATAGCTAATGCTAATAAAACCCAGTAAATCATAATCTCTCTCCTGCCTGAAAAAATACACAGGCATATCAGATGGCGCGTAAATACGCGTCATTAAAAACGATTAAAACAGTAACAGGCGTACAGTGACGGCCTGAAAAAATTCAGAAGAGAGACGGACTAAAGCGCCGTGCGCCAGTGCTGTTCACCGCAAAGAAAGGTGGCAGGGAAAGGAGTGGAAGAAACGTAAAACAGGGAGATAAAACAATTGAACAGGTTGTCCATAATCTTTCAATTTATCCGCGGTCTTGCTTCTCGTCGTTGCGGATCAAAATTGGCCTCGGTAGTCAAACACGCCCGAATTAAACCATGCCGCCAGACTTTTCTCAACCCGTTTACACTAATTTACGGCAGTTTTTATTTTTTATCGGGGCAAAAACAGCGGCTTATTTTAACGCCCCGATTAATTAATCATGCCAGGCGAGTAAATAATCATTAGCAGGCTCTCTTTTTTCACGATATGCTATTTCCTTACATTAATTTAACAAGGAAGTATCAGAATGACCGTAGACGAACTGCAACAGAAATACCCTGGCGCGCGGGCCTGGGGCTTTGGCGACTCACCGCACATGGCGGACGAGCTGGGCGCGCTGGTGGCGCACGGCACCAAACGCGCCAGCTGCAGCGATTATCACGCCTGGCGGCAAGACGCCGACCCAACCCTGCCGGGGGATTACCACATTATCCTCAACGGCGCGGGCGAGCCGCTGTGCGTTATTCGCACCCACACGCTGCGGCTGGTGAAATTCTGCGACGTTACTGAACAACTCGCCGCACTGGAAGGCGAAGGCGATTTAAGCCTCGCTTACTGGCGCAATGAGCACGAGGCGTTTTTCACCCGCGCCGGCTGTTTCTCTCCCGACATGCCGCTGATGTTTGAAGAATTTGACCTGGTGGAGCGGTGCTGAGGGGTTATTACAAGATCAGAAATGCCTTCCTGGCGGACTTTTATTGTCGCCGCGCAGCGTTTTATGGCCACGTTTAATCAGCAGCGCGGCGAAGGCGTAATTGTTAACCCCTCACCACAAACTCGCGCGCGGTAATTCACTGAAACGGGTGGTGTAGCCAGGCGAAAGGAATTCGCGCTTCATCGCCCAGGGCTTGACGATCCCCTGACCTGCGAACCAGAGCTTCCCCCGGCCTGAGCGATTATATTCATCCAGCAGATGCATCAGCGGCGCGCTGTTGGCCTGTGGCGGGTGTTCATCGAAGAGATTAAGCTGCGCCACGCCCTGGCTGAAAAAATCCCCCAGCATGACGCCCGCTTTGATGTAGCGATAGCCTTCGCGCCAGATGGCGTCCAGCGCGTTTACCGCCAGCCGCACGATTTCGCGGGTGTCGTTGGTGGGCGTCAGCGCCTGGCACAGCGCCTGGTTGCTGTAGCGGTTATCGGGTTCGTCATGCGGGCTGGTGCGGATAAACACCGCCACCTGGCGGCAGAACTGATGCTCCTGACGCAACTTCTCCGCGGCGCGTTCCGCCCAGGCGCAGACCGCCTGGCGCATATCCTGGTAAGCCGTGACGCGGTAGCCAAACGAACGGCTGCACACGATCTGCTGCTTCGGCGCAACAAACTCATCCATTGCCAGACACGGCTCGCCGCGCAGCTCGCGCACGGTGCGCTCCAGCACCACGTTGAAATTTTTGCGGATCACCCACGCCGGGCTGTTGGCCAGATCAAACGCGGTCTCAATGCCCATCGCCGTCAGTTTTTTGCTGAGTCTGCGCCCGACGCCCCAGACATCCTCCACCTTAAAATGCGCCAGCGCCCTGCGCAGCCGGGCGGGATCGGAGAGATCGACCACCCCACCCGACTTCGGCCATTTTTTGGTGGCGAAATTGGCAAGCTTGGCGAGCGTTTTGGTGGGCGCGATGCCCACACCGACCGGCAGGTGGGTTTCGCGCCAGAGACGGTCGCGGATCTCATGAGCAAACGTGGTCAGCGACATGACGTTACTGACGCCGCGCAGATCGACAAACGCCTCGTCGATCGAGTAGATCTCCACCTGCGGCGCCATCTCTTCGAGAATATCCATCACGCGTTTGCTCATGTCGGCGTAAAACGCGTAGTTGGAGCTAAAGACCGCCACGCGATGACGCTCAAAGAGCGCGCGCTGTTTGAAATAGGGCTCCGCCATGGTGATGCCGAGCGCCTTTGCCTGGCGGCTGCGGGCAATGACGCAGCCGTCGTTATTGCTCAGCACCACGACCGGTTTATCCCGCAGATCCGGGCGAAACACCATCTCGCAGGAGGCGTAAAAGCTGTTCACATCCACCAGCGCGTACATCTCAGCGCCTCTTCTTCAGCACCCAGGTGACCACGCCGAAGATCACTACCTCGGCGTCGCCGCCAAGCGGGATCGGCGCGAAATCCGGGTTCATCGGCACCAGTTGCGCCACCGGGTGCAGCCGCAGGGTTTTGACGGTGAACTCCCCTTCCAGCGCAGCCACGACGATATCGCCTTCCTGGGGCTTCAGGGCGCTGTCCACCACCAGCAGATCGCCATCCTCGATCCCGGCACCGTTCATCGACTCCCCGGCCGCCCGCAAAAAATAGGTGGCGTTCGGGTGCACAATGCAGTGCGCGTCAAGGCTTACACGCTTTTCGACGTAATCCTGAGCGGGCGACGGAAATCCGCAGGCCACTGTCTCAAGGAACAGCGGCAACCCCTCGGCATCAGGCTGTGGCAAGAGTCGCATCATTAACATGGCGTACTCCATCCATTCATTATGTTGTTATTTACTGTGTTTATATACAGTAGTTTGATTTGTGCTGTTCTGACAACCCTATTTTTAAGCGAAGCGGCGCAATTGCCTGGAGAACGGCCAGTTTGTGCGGGTTTGTTGAGCGGTATGGAATGAAGATAAAAAAAGCCAGAGCATGGGCTCTGGCTTTTCGGGGAAGGAGTGTCAGGCGTTTTTGCGTTTCGGCAGGGTTTTCAGCAGATCTTCCGGGCTGATGGAGGCGACCACGCTGCCCGGCTGCGGCATTTTCAGGATATGGTTTTTGATCTTGCCGACCACGTGCATTTCGCAGGGTTTGCAGTCAAAGCGCAGCGTTAACACTTCGTCGCCGTGCACCAGTTGCATCGGAGTCGCCTTCCAGCTCTTGATGTTGCCCTTCGCCTGTTTCGGGCAGAGGTTAAAGGCAAAGCGCAGGCAGTGCTTGGTGATCATCACCGGCACGTCGCCTTTTTCCTCGTGCGCCTCATACGCAGCGTCGATAAGCTGCACGCCATAGCGCTGGTAAAATTCACGCGCCTTATGGTTGTAGACGTTCGCGAGGAAGCTCAGGTGCGTTTCCGGGTAGACCGGCGGCGGCACGGAAACCGGCTTGCGCGCGCCGCGCTGATAGTTCGCCAGGCGCGCGGCGTCCAGCGCCTCGATAGCTTCACGGCGGAACGCGTTGAGCTGACTGTTAGGCACAAACAGCGCGCCCGGCAGCGTAATCTGCACGTCGCGCGCGAAATAGATAGTCTGCCCCAGTTTCGCCAGGCCCTCTTTCAGGCTGGTCAGCGCTTTTTCCGGGTTGTTGGCTTCGTCAAACTGCCCGTCAAGCGTATGCGTCACGCTGACGCCGTCTTCGCTGGTGATGGTCAGGATCAGCTGTTCCTGCCAGCCGCCAAGCTCGATATCCACGCCGATGCGGCGCTCGCTGGAGGTTTTCAGCAGCGCCTGCTGCCAGTTGTGATCGAGGTTGCGGTTAAGCTTGTGGTGCGGGCGCAGCGTTTTCAGCGCCGCTGGCATCTCGTTCGGGAAAACGCGGTAGCGGTTTTCGCCGGTTTTTTCCGCCACGTTAACGCGAAAGCCAACCACTTCACGCTTAATCATAACGTTCAGCCCGTCGCCGTTGGCCAGCGGCTCGGTGACCTCCACATCCAGATGCTCTTTGCCGACGCTCAGCACTTCGCCGACCGGCAGGCCGACGAACGTCGGGGTGTCGAACGCGCCAATATCGATTTTACGGGCGTTAACGAAGTAATCGGTGCTGCCGCGGTGGAAGGTCTTTTCGGTGGACGGCACGAAATAGTGCGCCGTGTTACCGGCGGAGGAACGTGCGAGATCGCCGCGATCTTCAATAATCGCGTCGAGCATCTGACGGTAATGCGCCGTGATGTTTTTCACGTAGCTCATGTCTTTGTAGCGCCCTTCAATCTTGAAGGAGCGCACGCCTGCGTCAATCAGCGCCGCCAGGTTGGCGGTCTGATCGTTATCTTTCATCGACAGCAGGTGTTTCTCATACGCCACCACGCGGCCCTGATCGTCTTTCAGGGTATACGGCAGACGGCAGGCCTGCGAGCAGTCACCGCGGTTGGCGCTGCGCCCGGTCTGGGCGTGGGAGATATAGCACTGGCCCGAATAAGCCACGCACAGCGCGCCATGAATAAAGAATTCGATGGTGGCGTCAGTGTTCTCATGAATGGCGCGGATCTGGTTGAGGTTCAGCTCGCGCGCCAGCACGATTTGCGAGAAACCGGCGTCGGAGAGAAACTTCGCCTTTTCGACGCTGCGGATATCGCACTGGGTGCTCGCGTGCAGCTCGATGGGCGGAATATCCAGCTCCATGATGCCCATATCCTGCACGATCAGGGCGTCAACGCCCGCGTCATAGAACTGGCCGATAAGCTTGCGGGCCGGCTCCAGCTCGTCGTCATGCAAAATGGTGTTCAGCGTGCCAAACACCTTCGCGCCGAAGCGATGGGCGAACGGCACCAGGTCTGCGATGTCCTGGAGGCTGTTGCTGGCGTTGTGGCGGGCACCGAAACCGGGGCCGCCGATATAGACTGCATCTGCGCCGTGCAGAATGGCTTCGCGGGCGATGGCGGTATCGCGGGCGGGGCTGAGCAGTTCAAGGTGATGCGGTTGCAGGCGCATAATTCGTCGTTATCCGTTATTTGAAAGGCGGCTATTGTAGTCACATTCGGGGCGTTCGGAAACTGTTTCACGGTACCGCTGCGGGTTTGCCGTTCTGCGGGAAAGTATTGCACAAAGGTTTATTTCACGCGGCACGCCGCAAGGGATACGCTGAGGCGGTATTCCTGACTTATCACCTCAGTTTCATCGTGTCGTTGTAGATTGTCGTTGGCCGCAAGCTTGCTTGCGGTTTTTTTTTATGGCGCCGGGTAGTGAATAAGCGAATGAAAGCGCACCGGCAACGACGTCGCGTTGCGGTAGGCGTGCGGTCGGTCGCCAGCAAACTTCAGCCCTTCGCCAGGGCCGAGCCGCCGCCAGACGCCGTCCGTCTGAAGCTCCAGCTCGCCCTCAATCACCACCACATGCTCCGTTACGCCGCGCTCATGCGGCGTGGAGTCGCTCTGCGCGCCGGGGGCGAGCGTGACGGCGAGCATATCGAAGCGCAGCTGTTCATCCCACGGAAACACCGGCTCTACCAGCATCGTCTGCTGGGCGTCAAACACGGTACGCGCCCCCGGCGCAGGCGGTGTAATAAACGCCGAAAACGGCACGTTAAAGCCAGTGGCGATTTTCCACAGCGTCGCAACAGTCGGGCTCGATTCGTTACGCTCTATCTGGCCGAGCATCGCTTTCGACACGCCGGTTTCCTGCGACGCCTGGGTCAGGCTCCAGTTTTTCTGCTGGCGCAGCGCTTTCAGCGTCTGCGCGAGATGGGCGGTAATGTCCATACGTTCTCCTTTGAGGGTGCCAGTATAGCGCCTTGTGCGTTATAGCGCACGATGATAGAGTCGCTGGACGTTATAACGCACAACGGAGTATGTATGCGCTTTTCGCTTCCCCCGGCGCCTGCCGTTATCGCAGGGTTTGTGGCGGTGCTGGTGGGCTACGCCAGCTCTGCCGCTATTATCTGGCAGGCCGCCGCGGCGGCAGGTGCCACGCCTGCCCAAACGGCGGGCTGGATGACGATGCTCGGCATCGGCATGGGCGTCAGCACGCTTGCGCTAAGCCTGTGGTATCGCGCGCCGGTGCTGACCGCCTGGTCAACGCCCGGCGCGGCGCTGCTGGCGACGGGCCTTGCGGGCAGCAATCTGCATGAAGCGGTCGGGATTTTTATTTTCGCCTCGGCGCTGATTGTGATTTGCGGCGCGACGGGGCTGTTCGCCCGCCTGATGAAAATCATTCCGCCGGGCCTGGCCGCCGCGATGCTGGCGGGCATTCTGCTGCGCTTCGGGCTACAGGCGTTCGGCACGCTGGAAGGGCATTTTATTCTGTGCGCCGCCATGACGGGGGCGTGGCTGCTCTGTAAAGTCTTCGCGCCGCGCTACGCCGTGGTGGCCGTGCTGCTGACAGGCGTCGCGGTCTGTCTGTTACAGGGCGAAGTGAACACGGCAGCGCTGCATTTTCGCCTCGCACCGCCGGAGTTTGTCTCGCCCGCGTTCAGCCTCTCCTCGCTGCTCGGCGTCGGCCTGCCCTTCTTTCTGGTGACGATGGCCTCGCAGAACGCGCCAGGCGTCGCCACATTGCAGGCTTCCGGCTACCGGGTGCCGGTTTCGCCGTTGATGGTCACAACCGGCCTGCTGGCGCTGCTCCTTGCGCCCTTTGGTGTTTTTTCCATTTGCATTGCCGCCATTACCGCCGCCATCTGCCAGAGCCCGGAGGCGCACCCGGACCGCGACAGGCGCTGGATAGCGGCGGCGATGGCGGGCGTGTTTTATCTGCTGGCGGGTGTATGCGGCGGCTCCGTCGGCGCGCTGATGACCGCCCTGCCGCTGCCGTGGCTGCAAACGCTCGCCGGGCTGGCGCTGCTCGGCACCATTGGCGGCAGCCTGCATCAGGCGCTGGCGAATGAACGCACCCGCGACGCGGCGCTGATTACCTTTCTGGTGACGGCATCCGGCGTGACGCTGCTCGGCGTCGGGTCGGCCTTCTGGGGGTTAATGGCTGGCGGGATAAGCTACGCGCTGCTGGCGCGACGGGCGGGATAAAAAAGAGGGAGCCAGGCTCCCTCTGTACGGTTTATTTCGGCGCGGGATCGAACATGCGCGCGTCGGTCGCCATATCGTCGATCACCTGTTTGAGGTTGTCGACCGTGAGCGGCGTCTTTTCGTTGTTGAGATCTTTCCCCTCACCTTTACGCACCACTTTCACCACGGTTTTCTGCGTCGCCGCGTCAATCAGCTCACCTTCAAAAAACAGGCTGGTGTCCATCGTACGATGGCCTGTCGCGACTTCGGTTCCGGCCACCACCAGCGCAATCGGCAGCACTTCATAGAATTGCAGCCCTTCTTTGCTGCTGTCGACGGCAGTGATCGCGCCGCGGAAAATCACGCTGCGCGGGCCGGGCGTCGTCACCAGCGGCTTGCGGCTTGCGGCGGCGGTTTTCAGTTTATCGTTGGTGTAATTCAGCAGGCCATCAAGCACCTTCTGAGAGATCTGCGCAGTCGGTTTCGGCGTCGGATAATAGACCACCGGGTTGTAAACAATAGAGTCATAATTATTCAGGTTAAAGCCCGGCGCGACCCAGCGCATCACCGGTTTGCCGGTCGATGATGTGGTTTTTTCAAGGCCCGAATAGTCTTTCAGGAAGCCGGAATATTGCTCGGGTTTGGTGGTGCTGGAGGAACAACCGGCAAGCAGCAATAGCGCCGCCACGCCGGAAGCTTTAAATACCGATGTGCTGTGCATAGAACGTTACCTGTGAGTGGATGAGCACTGAATTTATAGCAAACGGCTGTGCGAAAAGAGTAATAAAAACGGCAGGATAAGAGAAAAAAGCGATCCGGGACGTAAAATAGGATTAGAACAATAAATAAAATTGATACTAACAATAAAAATATATAAAAATCTTTATTTCATTAATGCGGAACCGCGCTACCGGCGGCTCCGTAAAAAATCTCACATTAACGTTTTTTCGCGAGCATCGTCGCAAAACGTAAGCGAATGCGGTTGCCGCTGGCGTCGGTTTTATGAAGCTGACCGACATCTTCATTGTATTTAATTAACTCCCAGCCTTCGTAATAACGGCGCAGTTCCCCTTCGCGAAACGCGAACGGGAAACCGACGGTGCACGGATAATCGTCAGTATCCATCGCCGCGACAATCAGGTTATAACCGCCCGGCGCGGTACAGCGCTGCATATTATCGATAAGCCCGGGAATGGTGTCGCGCTCAAGAAACATCATCACCACGGTGGAGAGAATAAAGTCATACTCCCCGTCAAAACGCAGCGTATTTAAATCTTTCACCGCGATATGCAGATTATTAAGCCCTTCCGCCGCCGCGATGCGCTCAAGGTTGGCGATACTCGCCGGGTTTTTATCCCACGCGGTGACGTCAAACCCACGGGCGGCGAGAAAGAGGCTGTTGCGCCCGTTGCCGCAGCCGAGATCCAGCGCGCGGCCCGGTTTGACATAATTAACGGCGTTTAATACGTCAGAGTGCGTGGCCGTCAGGCCATATTTTTCAGTGAAATAGTTTTCATCACGAACGATCATGGGGGTTCCTTAAACGCTTCCTGCCGGCGATGCGGCAAAGATATATTTTGCATGCATTTTATAAAACTTCCCCGGTAAACGCTATCGCCTTCCCGGCGCGTAAAAATTTGCTACGGTTAATGAGGAGTCTCTGGCAAGGAAATTCTGATGAATAAATATCAGCTCAGCGAAGCCACGCGCGTCTTTCGCTATACCCGCCACGGCGAGCCCTGCACCGTCACGCTGCGCCAGCTTATCGCGCTGTGCGATTTCGCCGATGTTAGCGCCGGAACGCCGGGCGGCTGGGTGGAGAGCGAGGAGAACCTCAGCCAGCAAGGCTCTTGCTGGGTCTATGACCACAACAGCGTGGTGTTTGCGGGCGCGAAAGTTCGCGGCAATGCGCGCTTAAGCCAGACCTGCGTTGTTCATCATGACGCGGTCATTGGCGACGATGCCTGGATTGACGCCGCCGAAATCAGCGACGGCGCGCACGTCAGCGGCCGCGCCATGGTGCAGTGCTCGGTGGTGCGCGGCGAGTGTCATATTTTCGGTGACGCGCGAGTGATGCAAAACAGCCTGGTGGTCGGTGCGAAAGGCTTAACGGCAGACAGCGACAGCGCGCTGCATATTTACGGCAACGCCACGGTCAGCGCCTCGCGGGTGGTGCATCAGGCCCAGATTTACGGCCACGCGCTGGTGACACACGCGTTTATCGAGCATCGCGCGCAGGTGTTTGAAAACGCGATCCTCGAAGGCAACGACGAGAATGACGTCTGGGTCTGCGACTGCGCGAAAATCCACGGCAACGCCCGGCTGGTGGCGGGCACGGAGGAGAACGCCTCGCCAACGGTGCGCTACAGCTCAGAAGTATCAGGCCACGCGGTGATTGAAGGCAACTGTCTGCTGGGGCATCACGTGCGGGTCGATGAATACGCGGTCATCACGGGCGGCCCGGTGCGGCTCGATAATCACGTGACCATCACCGGACGCGCGCGTATCCGCGGCGACGTTATCGTCGAAGACAGCGTGACGGTAAACGATGATGTCACGATCGACGCGCCGCCCGGCGAAAGCATTCGGCTGTGCGGCTTTAAAACGCTTCACGGCAACGAACATATTCAGCGCACGCCGCTGCCGGGGCTCGTTTAAGCGTCCGCGTCAATAATACGCGCGTAGATATGCTGATCGTGAAACTGGCCGTTCAGGTACTCGGCCTCTTTTAAACGCCCTTCCAGCGTAAAGCCGTTACGCTGCGCCACGCGGTTGCTCGCCGCGTTGGTGACGATACATTTAATGACAAACCGTCGTACTTCGCCCGTTTGCGCGTAATGCGCCATCATCGTTTGCAGCGCGCCAGAAATAATCCCCCGCCCCTGATGCCGCTCATCCATCCAGTAGCCGATATAGGCCGTTTTGTTGGTCGGCTCTATCTGGTTAAACGACAGCACGCCCACCATCTCGCCATCCAGCAAAATCATAAACATTTTCGCGTAGCCGCGCTGGTGCAGCATGGCGTTGCTCTGAATGGTCTGGCGCGTGTCTTCGATTTTGGTGACGTACTGCGGCCAGTTCATCGCTTTTTGCAGCCAGGCTTTATTGCGCTGTACCAGTGCGAACAGCGGCTCTGCGAACCGTTCATGAACGGCATGCAGCGCAAGATGTTCGTTAACGATAAGTATCTCGTCCTGAGAGGCGGCATTTGGCAAGGGAATCTCCTTCTGATGAGTAAACCTCTACAGTTATCATAGCGGGCGATGTAAAAACACTGCCTGAATCGGCGGGCTTAACCGATTTTCCGTGGTTTCCTGCGCCTGAGCGCAAAAAAAAGCCCCGTCGAAACGGGGCTTGTGGAGAGCAGCTTAGCGCATCTGCCGGTCATCGACATATTTGCGTTTATCCGGCGCGGGCGGGAAATATTGCCACAGCCAGGTCTCGCTGATGGCCTCGCCCTGGCAGCGCAGGAACATGCGCATTTCGACTGGATCGACGGAGTCGGACGTCGGGTACCAGTCGAACTGAATGCGGTAGCCATCGAACGGCTCGACGTAAAGGATTTCCACCTGTTTCGCCTCGCCGCTGGAGAGCGTGATCACAGGCTCGATGCCGCGCGGTGCGGCGCCTTTGAGATCGCCGCCCACAAAATCCACGGCGACACGGCGCGACCACTGCGCCGGGAAGTTCTCGCCCGGCGCCCAGCCTTCCGGGAAGCTGCCCATCCCGGTGCGGGTGGCGTAAACGCGCGCCAGCGGCGTGCGTACCGGCGCATCGCCGCTCCAGTAGAGGCGATACTGGAAGTTAAGCTTATCCCCGGCGCGGATCGGTTTTTCCGGCTGCCAGAAGCAAACAATGTTATCGAGCGTTTCGCCGGTGGTCGGGATTTCCATCAGCGCAACGGTGCCTTTGCCCCAGCGGTTGCGCGGCTCCACCCACAGGCTCGGGCGCTTGTTATACCAGCCCATCACATCCTGATAGCTCTCGAATTTATGATCGGTCTGCAACAGGCCAAACCCTTTCGGGTTTTCATCCGCGAAGGCGTTGAATTGCAGGCGTTGCGGGTTATTGAGCGGGCGGCACACCCACTCGCCGTTGCCGCGCCACATCGCCAGGCGGTCGGAGTCGTGGATTTGCGGGTGAATGGTGTCGCACATGCGGCGCTCATTGGTGCCGCAGCTGAACATACTTGTCATCGGCGCGATGCCGAGCTGTTTGATGTCTTTGCGCGCGAACAGGAAGTTTTCCACTTCCATAATCACCTGGCTTGATTCGCAGTGGATGATGAACTTATACGCGCCGGTCACGCTCGGGCTGTCCAGCAGCGCATAGGCCACAAACGTAGTGTCCTGCGCTTTCGGCGTTTCAAACCAGAAGGCGGTGAAATCCGGGAACTCTTCCGGCGTGTCGGTAAAGGTATCGACCGCCAGCCCACGCGCCGACAGCCCGTACTGGAAGGTGCTGTCTACCGCGCGGAAATAGCTCGCGCCGAGGAAGGAGACGATATCGCGACGCGCCAGCTCCGGCGCTTTAAACGCGCGAAAACCAGCGAAGCCGAGATCGGTCTGCCCTTCCAGCTGGCGGGTATCGACGCCCGCGTCGTGGTAGTTAAAGAGTTCAGGGCGGAAATGCACTTCGCGGGCCTGGCGGGTCGCCGGATCGAGCGAGAACATCCGCACCCGGCGGCGAAAGCCCATGCCGACGTGGAAGAACTGCACATCGAGCTGGCGGCCCTCGATGTTATTCCACAGCGAATGCCCGGCGTCATACTGAATACTGTTATAGGCCTGTGGGGTGAGCTTTGCGAGCGTGTCGGGCAGCGGTCGCGGCGCGCCGCCCCACGGTTTCTGCGCAAGCTCAGAGGCCATAGCCTGTAACACGCTGAAATCAAAGGCGCGCGTCTGGCCGTCCGCGATATCGGACTCCTGCGCCCAGGCGTTGCGGGAGAAAAGCGTGGCGAGACCTGGAGTGCCGCATGCCGCGGCGAGGGCCAACGAGGCCTTGATAAAACGTCTGCGGTTCATGCCTGAAAACCGTCCTTTTTTGTCGAGGTATTTCGCGAGGCCGAAGCCTGGCGGCGGCAAATGTTACAAGCAATATGACCGCTCACTCTAGACAAAATTCAGGATGAAGCCAACAGGCCGCTGAAAAATTAAATAATTTCTTATTTTTCAGCTTAATAGATGCATAAAGCTGGGTAAATTTATGTCAGGCGCGACGGTACGGGCAGCCGTAAAATCAACGGGTTATTTTATGCGCACCCGCTAAAGCCACGCGGCGCGGCGGGTTTCGGAGGGATTCGCGGGAACCATCACAAAAAACGATGACCCGCCATCTTGCCAGCCGCACCGGGACAGGATAGTTTCTGCCACGCAGAGACTGGCGGCGTCGCGCCGTTCAGGCCCCTGTATATGCCTATAATATTCCTCCCTGTGGGAGGGGCCGACACCAGCACGATACAAAACCGTCGGCCAACACCATAATTTTAATGATGATAGCTCACGGTGGCCCGGCTTCGCCGGGTTCTCTTTCGGGAAACACCACTATGGCCCCACGCCCCCGCGCGGGGTTTTGCTTTTTAAGCCCTTAATCCAGCGTTACGTGGTAGCGCATCACCCGCTTAAAGAGCGCGAGACGCGCGCGCATAAAGCGGTTTTCCAGCCGCCACCCCGCCTTTTTATCAAGCCCGATACGCAGCAGGCGGTCGCGACCGCGCACGCAGGCGAGCCAGCGCACCGGGCCGTCAAGCGCCTGGCTTTGCGCGCTGGCGTGTTTTGCAAAGCTGACCCAGTAATCCGCCACTTGTCCTGCGAAAGCGCGATCCGCCGCCGTGGCGTAGTTTTTAAGCGGCTCTACCTGGTCCAGATTATCAAACACATACGGCACTTCATTGCCGTGCCACGCGCCGTTGGCGAACGTCTCGCGCTCGCCTTCGGCCACATAATCAAACCAGTAGCGCCAGCACGGCACGCCGCGTCGGCTCTGCGCCTGCATCACCACAAAGCCGAGCGTGGTAAACGCCATATCGCGACAGACCTGTCGCCCCAGTTCGCGGTCACCGCGCACGCCCGGGTACAGCAGCCGGATAAGCCCGAGCCCGAAACGCCGCTCGCGGCGCAGCTTACGGATCTGTTCTTCCAGATTGACGCCGAAATAGGCCAGCACGCTGGCTTCATCGCTGTTGCTGCCAACCATTACCGGCATCGGATGCTGGCGCGCCGCGAAGAAGGTCTCCAGCATCGGCTCCGGCAGCACGATATCGCCCGCAATCGGCGCAGGCCCGGTGACATACGGCGCGGTGAGCGGCCAGAAGGCATCGGCGGGCAGCGCGCGCAAATCGGCGGCTGTGGGGTTATCAAGCCCGAGATGGCGGCTGAGCGCCGCGCCATTAATGAGCGCTTTACGGCGCGGGATATCCGGCAGCGTATAGCCGCTCTGAATGATCGCTTTATGGAACAACCCTTTCGCAAGCGGTGAGGCCATCAGCGACAGCACGCTGCGCGCGCCTGCGGATTCCCCGAATAACGTGACATTGTCACGGTCTCCGCCAAAAGCAGCGATGTTATCCTGCACCCAGCGCAGCGCGGCGATTTGATCGAGCAGCGCAAAGTTATAAACCGGCCCGGCGGGATCGTCGCCTTCGAGCGCCGGATGGGCGAAAAACCCCAGATGCCCGAGCCGGTAATTAATCGTTACCAGCACCACGCCGCGACGCGCCAGCGCCTGGCCGTCATACGGCGGCAGACTGCCCGCGCCGAGCGTGAAGCCGCCGCCGTGCAGCCAGACCATCACCGGCAGCGGCGTCTCGCGCGCCACCGGTGCCCAGACGTTGAGATAGAGACAATCTTCGCTGAACGCGCCCGGATCGCCCCCGGCAAGCTCGCGGCAAAACCCGGCGTTCTGCCAGCTGGCGGCAGAAAAGGCGGTCGCGTCGCGCACGCCCTGCCAGGCGGTTAGCGGCTGCGGCGCGCGCCAGCGGCGTTCTCCCACCGGCGGCGCGGCATACGGAATGCCCCGCCACACGGCGATATCATTTTCAGTAAGCCCACGCACGTCGCCGTGCGTGGTGGTGACAATCGGCATATCCAGGTTGCGCATTACGGCTTCCTTTTTTTAATGGCAATCCTGGGAGCGTAGCCGTTTCAGAGCAGACCGCAACGTCGTTTGCTGCGATCTTCCGCCTCCTGATAGAGCGCAAACTCATCCAGCACCGGGCAGCCGAGCGCCGCTTCAAAGGTGTCGCGGCTGGCGTTGCCGTGGCGGCGCGCCCGCGCATCCTCGCCGAGATTAGACTGGAAAATTCCCGCCGCGCTGACCGGCAGAAAATCTTCATAGATAATCGGCTGCGCCACCAGCCAGCCGCGCTCGATGAGCGTCTGCGGATCGTCGCCGGGGCGAATGGCGTGACGGTGCGTATCGCCCACCGGCGTCAGGCGGTAGCGGAAATAGGCCAGCCCCTGGCGGCGCAGCAGCGTGTCGCTGTCCGGGAAGCGGCTGAACGCCTCCTGCAAATGTAACTGATGCGTGAGGTTATCCTTCCCGCTGCCCGCCGCCGCCAGCAGTTCGTCATAAAGCGCGCGGCCTTTGGGCGTCAGCGCCATACCGCGCTGTTCGATCTCACCAAAGCGCGCGGTGTGCGTGCCGGGGCTGTCGCCGCCAAAGCGAATCGGCTCTTCCAGCGCTTTAAAGCTGGTCTGGCGCAGCAGAATAGGAAATTCGCGGCGCGGCGGGCCTTCAATCACGGCTTTCGGCTCGATGCCATACTCCGGCATCAGCGCCTGCACGCGGTCGATATCCAGCGTGCGCGGCGTCAGGTGGTTGATGTGACAACCGCGAAAGCAGACCACATCGGCAATTAACCGGTGTTCATCATGAAGCGCCTGATAGGTGGCGGCGTCCACCGTCGCATGGCTGTGCCAGCGGAACGTTTCCAGCGCTTCGCGCACAAACTCCTGCGCCTGGTCGGCGTTAAACTCGCCCTGCTCGTCGTAAATGTTCAGCAGCTCATAGCAGCGGCGCGTAAAGATATCGCGCCGGGCGAGCACGGCGGCGGCGCGCTTACGCAGCTTTTCATCTTCGATAAGCTCAAGGCGCAGCAGCGAGGTGAAAATACGAAACGGATTTCGCGCCAGCGCCACGTCATCCACCGGGCGAAACGCCGTGGAGTGCACCGGCACGCCCGCCTGAGAGAGATCGTAATAGCTGACCGGGTACATCCCCATAATGGCGAAAATGCGTCGAAGCGTCGCCAGCTCCTCAGCGGTGCCGACGCGAATCGCGCCGTGGCGCTCGACGTTCAGCCGCGCCAGTTCATCAGCGTTGGCGAGCTGCTCATGCAGCTGCGGGTGGCTTTCCAGTACCGCCAGATTCACGTCGGCCACCAGTTCCAGCAGCGTGCCGTACTGCGGCACCTCTTGCTGATACATGGCCGACATGGCCTGCGAAAAATGTTCCCGAATCTCATCTGCCGTGATGCTGTTCGCCATGGTGTCGTGCCTCCAGTGAATATTGCTGAGATTGTAGAGAATCGCGGCAGTTTCAGCGGTGAAGAATTCACAATTTGTGATCCAAAACGTAACAAGGCATCCGCCGCTGCACGCCAGGCAAAACGCGCGACAAAACAAACGGGAACGGCGGTTTTAACCCGTCCGCCTTGCGCCGTCGGGTTTACCGGCCGTCATATGAAAATCCTCTGGCGATCCGCACGTTACGGTTTGCGCTTTTCACCGGACGATGATGTTGCATATTTATCTGTTTTGTTAATATTATTTTGCTATCAAGTTATCAAAATTAAACAACTTACCTTGTCACGGCTCCCGCTCTGTTTTTAACATCAGTTATGGAAAAAAACGGTTTGTTCTCCCAGCGCATTCGCTTGCGCCACTTGCACACTTTCGTCGCCGTCGCTCAGCAGGGAACCCTCGGGCGTGCGGCTGAAACCCTTAATCTTAGCCAGCCAGCGCTATCAAAAACACTCAACGAGCTGGAGCAACTCACCGGCGCGCGGCTGTTTGAACGTGGACGCCTCGGCGCGCAGCTGACGCTGCCCGGCGAGCAGTTTCTGACGCATGCGCTGAAAATCCTCGATGCTCTCAATCACGCAGGCCAGGCGCTCAACCGCAAGCCGGACGAAGGCTGCGATGTGGTGCGCGTCGGCGCGCTGCCGACCGCCGCGCTCGGCGTATTGCCTGCAGTGATTGGCCCGTTTCACAAGCAGCAGAGCGATATCACGCTGCAGGTGGCCATTATGAATAACACCATGCTGCTGGCGGGCCTGAAATCGGGCGAGCTGGATATCGGCGTGGGCCGGATGTCCGATCCGGAACTGATGAACGGGCTGAATTACGAGCTGCTGTTTATGGAATCCCTGAAGCTGGTCGTGCGCCCCGGACACCCGCTGTTACAGGATACCGTTACCCTGAGCCGCGTGATGGAGTGGCCGGTGGTGGTCTCGCCGAAAGGCACCGTGCCGCGCGACAACGCGGAAACGCTGCTGGCAAGCCAGGGCTGCCAGCTTCCCTCCACCTGTATCGAAACGCTTTCGGCGTCGCTCTCGCGCCAGCTGACCGTCGATTACAACTACGTCTGGTTTGTGCCGTCGGGCGCGGTGAAAGAAGATTTACGCCAGGGAACGCTGACGGCGCTGCCCATTGCCATTCCCGGCCCCGGCGAGCCTATCGGCATTCTGACGCGCGTCGATGCCCCGCTCTCTCAGGGCGCGCGGGCGCTGCTGTCGTCGATTCGTAAATCAATGCTCAACGGCGGCTGAACGCGCGCCGGGGAATACGTTAGCGTGAAAAGTAATAAGCCCCGAGGCTTGCCATCCGGCGCGTGATATCGTTTAAATGACAGACACGCCTTTATCCTGACGGGAGTTCTGTTATGTCAACGCTGTTAGAACCGGTAAACATCGGCGCGCTGGAGTTAAAAAACCGCGTCGTGATGGCGCCGCTGACGCGCATGCGCGCAGTGAATGACCGCACGCCGGGCGAAATCGTCAAAACGTATTACACACAGCGCGCCAGCGCCGGGCTTATCTTCACTGAAGCCACCTCTGTGACGCCGCAGGGCGTCGGCTACCCGAACACGCCGGGGATCTGGTCGGAAAAACAGGTCAGCGCGTGGCGCGAAATCGTTGATGCGGTGCACCAGGCGGGCGGCAAGATGGTACTGCAACTCTGGCACGTGGGCCGCGTCTCCGACCCGGTCTTTCTGAACGGTGAAAAACCTGTCGCGCCGAGCGCTATCGCCCCGGAAGGCCACGTGACGACGGTGCGCCCGAAACGCCCTTACGACACCCCGCGCGCGCTGGAAACCCATGAAATTCCGGGCATCGTGGAAGATTTCCGCCGGGCGGCGATCAACGCCAAACGCGCGGGCTTTGACGGCGTGGAAATTCATGCGGCGAACGGCTATCTGTTCGATCAGTTCCTGCATGACGGCTCCAACCAGCGTACCGATCAATACGGCGGCAGCATTGAAAACCGCGCCCGCTTCCTGCTGGAAACGGTGGACGCGCTGCTGACCGAATGGCCCGCCGACCGCGTTGGGGTGCACCTCAACCTGATGTCTAACTCCTATTCAATGCACGATTCCAACCCGGTGGCGATGTTCGGCTACGTGCTGGAGCAACTGAACACGCGCCGTCTGGCGTTTATCTTCTCGCGTGAGGCGCTGGACACGCCCAACCGCGTCGGCCCGCAGATCCGCCATAAATTCACCGGCGCGTGGATTGCCAACGAAGGGTTAACCAAAGAGAGCGCCGAGGCGGTCATTGCGAGCGGCGAAGCGGACGCGGCGGCGTTCGGCAAACTTTATATCGCAAACCCCGATCTGGTGGAGCGGTTTCGCAGAAACGGGCCTTATAACCCGCTTAACGACGCGACCATCTACGCCGAAGGCGCGACGGGCTATACCGACTATCCGTTCCTTGATGACAATACGCAGTAAAAATAAACCTCTCTTCCGGGCGCTACGGCGCCCTTTTCTTTTTGCGCAGGCATAAAAAAACCCCCGGTAAGCCGGGGGTGGGGCGTGCGCGCTTTGAGGGTAAAGCGCAGGTAAGCGGGGGTTACGCCGCTTTGGAGGCTTTCGCGTTAATCGCCGTTTCTGCGATGGTGGTCAGCTTGCCGTCGGTGGATTTCTCCTCCTCAAGCGTGGCTGCCAGCAGTTTTTTCGCGTCTTTATAGCCCAACTGTTCTGCCAGGGTGCAGAGCGTGCCGTAGGCGGCAATTTCATAGTGCTCCACTTTCTGCGCGGCAGCGATAAGGCCTGCGTCACGCACCGGGCCCTGCTCAATTTCGTCGATCACTTCCTGGCCTTCTTCAATCAGCCCTTCCATCGCCACGCATTTGATGCGGCGCAGTTTGAGCTCAGGCACGCTTTCTACCACCTGATCGATGCGTTCAATCTGGCCCCGGGTTTCCTCGAGATGAGCGCGGAATGCCGCGGCCAGCTTTTCATCAGAAGCCGCGCGTGCAAGCTTCGGCAGAGCGCGGGTCAGCTGTTTCTCTGCGCTATAGGTGTCTGAAAGTAAATGTACAAAAAGATCCTGAGCGGTTTTGATCTGCATCTCTTGCCTCCATAGGGTTGTCAAAAGTAAAGCCCTTTAAGCATGGACAAGGAATGCGGAAATAAGCCAGGCGGCAAACGCGAAAAGTGATACAGCATAATCCGAAAACGGTGCGCAAAAAAAAAGCCGCTCACGGGAGCGGCAAAGGTCAGGCTAAGAGTATGGCGACGGGCAGACTGCGCTGCCCTTGATAGATCAGAAGGTTTCCCAGTGCTCGCTTTGGGCGAGCGCCGCGCGCGGTACAACCGGCGCCAGCGGCTGTGCGGCAGGCGGTTGCGGCTCGTTTTTACGCGCGGCTGAAGCGCCACTTAAGCGGAACGCGCCGACGGCCTGGGTGAGACGTCCGGCCTGCTCTTCGAGCGATACCGCCGCGGCCGACGCCTCTTCTACCAGCGAGGCGTTCTGCTGCGTCACGTTGTCCATTTCGGCGATGGCCTGCGCCACCTGCTCAATGCCCTGGCGCTGTTCATCCGACGCCGCCGCGATCTCCAGCATGATGTCGGTCAGACGTTTCACCGCCTCGACGATGCCCTTCATGGTATCGCCCGCGTTAACCACTTCGCTGGAGCCGCGATCGATGAGCGCTACCGATTCGCTGATAAGCCCTTCAATCTCTTTCGCCGCCTGGGCGCTGCGGCTCGCCAGCGTGCGCACTTCACTGGCGACGACCGCGAAGCCGCGGCCCTGTTCGCCCGCGCGCGCCGCTTCCACCGCGGCGTTAAGCGCGAGGATGTTGGTCTGGAAGGCGATGCTGTTAATCACCGCCGTGATTTCAGAGATTTTCTTCGAGCTGCTGGAGATATTGCCCATCGTGGTGACGACACCGGAGACGATCTGCCCGCCGGTGGTGGCTTTACCGGAGGCGTCCTGCGCCAGTTTGCTGGCGTGGTGGGCGTTATCGGCGTTCTGTTTCACGGTGGCGGTCAGCTGTTCCATGCTGGCGGCAGTCTGCTCCAGCGCGGCGGCCTGCTGTTCGGTGCGTGAAGAGAGATCGGTGTTGCCCGCAGAGATTTCGCTGGTGCCCTGGTAAATCGCCTGCGCGCCTTCGCGCACGGCGCTGACGGTTTTCACCAGCGATCGCTGCATCATTTGCAGGTGCTGGCTCAGGCGGCCGATTTCACTGCGCCCTGTCGCCTCTTCCGGCAGCGTCAGATCGCCGCTGGCGATGGTTTCAATGCGCGTCGCCGCATGTTGCAGCGGAACGATAACCACGCGACGCAGGACCACGAAGGTGAGCAGCGACATCACCAGCGCAACAATAAACGCGGCGACCATCACCATCAGGCTGAAATGGGTGCGGCTGCTGGCGTCACTGCGCAGTTGCTCAACGCGCTCGGTGCGGCTCGCCAGCGCTTTCGCCAGCACCTGGTTGTAGTCGTCGTCAAGCTTGCGGGCGGTTTCGTTTTCATGTTCGATAATCGCTTCGAACATGCCGTTTTTGGCATATTTCAGCATCGGCGCAAGGCCGCTGATGTAGGCGTCGTAACGGGCTTTCAGCTCGCTGTCGAGCGCCGCTTCTGAATCCGCGTGCGTCTCGCGATCCATATACTGTTTAAAGCCAACGTTGGCCTGCGCTATCGCTTTTTCCGCATCGGCGATGTTGCGTTTCATCGCGTCCATCTCCGCGACACGGCTGGCCGCACCGGCGTGGATCATGTTGATACGCGCGGTGCGAAGCTGGTTGGCGCTGTCCGCAAGCCCACTGCGGATCTGTATTTCCTGCGTTACGTTGTTGAGCGCGCTGTCGCCCTGCATAAGGAAGTATCCAGCCAGCCCGCCGCAAAGCGCGAACAACACCAGAATCCCTCCCAGGATGACGGAGAACAGCGGGACAAGCCGAATGTGATGCCAGAAGCTGAGCGCCCCGGCATCACGGGTTGTTGTTTTATTCATGGCCACGATTTCCCTTTGGGTAAGATGCAATATAGAGTCTTGCCTTTAGGACATCGGCAGAATGGCGTAAACGCTTACCCTTAAAAGCGATACCTGGCTCACAGATTCGAAAAGAGGGGCTAAAACCGGGGGAAGTGAAGAGGCCAGCGGTCGCTAAACCGCTGGCAGATAAGGTTATTTGTCGCCGAAGTGGATAACGGTACGAATCGATTTGCCTTCGTGCATCAGGTCAAACGCCTCGTTGATTTTCTCAAGCGGCAGGCGGTGGGTGATGAAAGGATCGAGGCGAATCTTGCCCGCCATCGCGTCTTCCACCATGCCCGGCAGCTGGGTGCGCCCTTTCACGCCGCCGAACGCCGAACCGCGCCAGACGCGGCCTGTCACCAGCTGGAACGGACGCGTTTTGATCTCCTGGCCTGCGCCCGCCACGCCGATGATAACGCTTTCACCCCAGCCTTTATGGCAGCATTCCAGCGCCGCGCGCATCACGTTGACGTTGCCGATGCACTCGAAGCTGAAATCGACGCCGCCGTCGGTCATCTCAACGATAACGTCCTGAATCGGCTTGTCGTAATCCTTCGGGTTAACGAAATCGGTCGCGCCCATTTCGCCCGCCAGCTTGAATTTCTCCGGGTTGGTGTCGATGGCCAGAATGCGCCCGGCCTTCGCCTGTACCGCGCCCTGGATTACCGCAAGGCCAATACCGCCGAGACCGAACACGGCAACCGTATCGCCCTCTTTGACTTTAGCGGTGTTATGCACCGCGCCGATACCGGTGGTGACGCCGCAGCCCAGCAGGCAGACTTTATCGAGTGGCGCCTGCGGGTTTACTTTCGCCAGTGAAATCTCAGCGCAAACGGTGTATTCGCTGAAGGTGCTGGTGCCCATATAGTGATAAACCGGCTCGCCGTTATATGAGAAACGGGTGGTGCCATCCGGCATCAGGCCTTTGCCCTGGGTGGCGCGCACGGCCTGGCAAAGGTTGGTTTTACCGGATTTACAGAACTTACACTCGCCGCATTCGGCGGTATAAAGCGGGATCACATGGTCGCCCGGCTTCAGGCTGGTAACGCCCTCGCCCACTTCCACGACCACGCCGCCGCCTTCATGGCCGAGCACCGCCGGGAAGACGCCTTCCGGATCGTCGCCGGAGAGCGTGAACGCATCGGTGTGGCACACGCCGGTGTGGGTAATTTTGACCAGCACTTCGCCCTTTTTCGGCGGCGCGACGTCAATCTCAACGATTTCCAGCGGTTTGCCAGGGCCAAATGCGACTGCTGCACGTGATTTCATAATGTCCTTCCGTTGTAGTGAGTCGTCGTAGTTATTTTAGATAAGCACGCAAAAGCTGGCCGATTTCCGCCATCCGCTGCGCGCGCTGCTCCGGCGTGGTGTCGCCGCTGACCAGCTCATCTTTTAAGTGAATTTCCACCATTTCGCCCATCAGGCCGTTGGCGGCGCCGCGCACGGCGGCGATTTGCTGGAGGATGTGGAGACAGGGTTCACCCGCTTCCAGCGCGCGCTCCAGCGCCTCCGCCTGCCCGCGAATGCGGCGTACGCGGGTAAGAATGCGTTTTTTGTCTTCAGGAGAATGCGGCATGGTTTTCGCCTCATGGATACTATAGGGGGGTATTGTATTCATTTTACTACTACGAATCTAGAAGTAACGTGACATAGCAAGATTATTTTCCCGACATTCAGTAAAATTTTTTAGACTTCAGCACTTTTTTTCCTCACTTTATGACTGTAAGGCAGACAGTTGAAAATTATAATCCATTGATTTCAAGGCAGTATCTGTGTTACACCTTAACCACATTAAAGTCATGGTTAATTATCGAAAGGAAAATGCGTACACTGTATATATCAACAGTATATGGAGGGTTCTATGCTGAGCTTCATAGCGAAATATATACTTACAGCCAGCGCTGTTGCCCCAGTGTGCATTACGCTTTCATTTGTTGCATGGCTAAATGGCAACCAGTTATATTCTATCTTCAGCTTAAGTCTAGCTTTATTAAGCTTCTTTTTGTGTTGGTTAACTTTGCGTATTGTCAGAAAAGCAGTAAGCGAAACCCATGTTAATTTAACTTCCTTAACCCCTGCTAATAAGGAGATCACCAATTATTTTTTAGCATATTTATTTCCCTTGATTACTGACGACAAGTTAATAGAAAATATTTGGCTGGCCGTCTTTTTTTACATTAGTCTTTTCGTATATATTGGGTTTTCAGGCAGCTACTCTTTTAATCCTATAATGTCATTCCTGGGCTATAAGTTTTATGAAGCAGAGGATGATACAAATGTTTCCTTCGTTTTGATATCTAAAAAGGCATTACAGAAAGGTAATGTGAAAGGACTAAAAGTCGTCCAACTTACTGATCATACATTCATGAAGGTCTAATTATGGAATTATTTGCTCTAACCGAAGATGACATTACACCAGATGTGGTGAAAATTTCATTAGAGAAAAAGACATCTGGGAAAGTAAACAAACTTTTCACGGATATGATAACAGCTTTCCATGAAACATGTCCGAATTCTATGGATTATTCTGCTGATTACAAGCTTGAAAAAAATGAACACTATAGGTTGACTGGTTTTGATCAACACACACCTTTATCAGAAGCTTTAATCTCGCCAAAGGGCATTTCTGCATTAGATATTAATGATATTGGTCTTGATAAAATTAAGGCTCTTTTCACTGGTTCCTCTAATGGGCAACATATCTACATACAAAAATTTGACAAAGGGCAAGTAATAACCACGACAAATAGCTTTTTTTTCTTTGATAATACTAAAACTTTTGCCTCCCCCGAGCACAATGGCTTAACTATAGGTTCTAAATTAACAGCCATAATAGAAAAAAACACTTTATTATTTAGAAATTTCAATAACTTAAGACGTATTTTTAATATGGACAAATACTATCGTGAAGCTACTGATGGTGAACTAAAATCATTTC
Organism: Cronobacter sp. 153480017-3; assembly: GCF_053627815.1. Lineage (NCBI taxonomy): Bacteria > Pseudomonadati > Pseudomonadota > Gammaproteobacteria > Enterobacterales > Enterobacteriaceae > Cronobacter > Cronobacter sp. 153480017-3. The sequence continues at coordinate 255,678 of NZ_JBSEYN010000001.1, forward strand.
AAGAAAGTGATGTTTTCCATTGTGAAGATGGTTTTAAACTTTCAGACTTTGACGACACCGTAATTCGTAGAAAAGTTACGTTACTCAATATGTCTGGTGTTTTGAAAGAGCATACAATAGAAACTCTTCAAGAGGCTGCAAGTGAGCTAAACCACCCATTAGATATAATACAGCTTGAGGGTGAAAATAAAATAAAACTTCCAAACAACAAAAAAGAGATAAAAATGTTACTTAGCTTCCTTGATTCAGATATATATATATCTGCAATTAACGGAATAAAATATCGTTCTAACTCTAAAACAAGAATTGTGTAATAATTGAGCCTTGTTAGCTTTCAGCACAGAACTCTTTCCCATGGGCGAGTAGAATTATCACACTTGCCCCAATATTTCTCTGAAAACAAAAAAAACAAAATAAAACAATAATATCAATGACTTAAATGACCACTCATATAGAATGGGTATGGTATAGAAGAGCATCTATCTCTGCAAATGATCATTCTCAGGCGAAAAGTTTTGGCCAGAAGGCAAACGGCTTTGGATAAATACGCGAACAGGTAATTGAGCCGGTGAATAAATACAACAAATACAATTCAATTTATTGATTCTATAAAACTTATAGCACAATTAATCAAAAGTACAGGCGTTAAAACCGGCATTTTATTTTTCCTCTACTTTCAGGATTTTTATGCCTTTTCAATCTTTATATCTTTATATGACTTAACAATCGCCGTTAATGCACCAAACATTTGTTAAAAACAACCTTACATTTAAGAGTTAAAAATTTTAGCGATAACATTCACATGGAGTGATGGTAATGGATCTACTACGGTGTACTTTCCATCTTAATGGGAAAAGTATTGGCACGCTTTCATGTCCGGGTGTCGGTTTTTTCTCAGCTTTTTCTGGTAATAGTTCTGCTACTAATAACCCAACTAAAACGGAGCTAAAAGATATTGGCCCCTTACCGTGTGGGCGTTACTACATTATTTTACGTGGTAGGGGCGGTACCTTTGCCCGATTCAGGGATGATGCAAATGCTTTTTTTACTGGCTCGGATCGCAGCACCTGGTTTGCTTTGTATCGCGACGATGGGAAAATTGATGACAGTACACTTATCAATGGTGTACTTAGGGGAATGTTCCGTCTCCATCCGATTGGTCCAAGTGGGTTAAGTAAAGGATGCATCACGCTTTATAGTCAGCAGGATTTTGATATACTTGCCAGAGCTATTCTCCGAACAAGCGGGAAATACGTAGGAAATTATTTAATAGCGCATGGCGTTATACAGGTTTACTAATGAAATATTTATTAATGATATTTACATGGTTCATTATCTTCATTGTCACGGTGAAGACCCTCTACTTTTTCATACCAGCAACACTTCAATATGCCTTTGCAGAGCATATGGGGTATTACGGCGATGAAAGCGTAATGGACTTTATCTTATATGTTTTTACCTGCACTGCTATAGTGATCAGTTCACTTATGCTTTATCTCCTGTTTCGCCTTATGAAACGCGAATAAGTTGATGATATTTTAAAACAGCAAGACCTGAGACACGCAATAGATAAATTTGCATATCAATAAAAAGCAAAATTTGGACGCATTCGTTTTTTAATGAATATAGCCGCGAGTAAAGCGGCTATTTTTACCCTATCCTTTCGATTTTTTTGGATCATCTTTCCTGTGATAAGTTCTTTCTTCCTGGATCCTGCCATCTGATGTGTGAATTTTGACTGACGCTTTTTTATCAGCCATAAAATCCTGGGTCTGTCTAATCAGATCAGCCTTAGTGCCTGCCGTCTTGCTCGGCTTCGTATTACCTTCTTTTTGTAATTTCCACTTATCACCCTCTTTTGTGATGTGATAGTTATCCATATAAAACCTCCTGCATTGTTTATAGACTTACATAGCCATAAGATTTTATTTAAAATGGAAAGTGCCGTTTGTGAAATAGATCTTGTATTTACGAGTCTAGTTTCTCTGCTGTATTTTACTTATCCTACACAGACACGATTCTTTAGCTGTGAATCTCTATGACTTGGTAAGACGAAATTAATGATAGCAAAGTTCTTTTTATCACCAGTAAATTCATCAACTATTTATCTGCCTAAAAATCATTCACCAGTTGTATATATAACCCTCAACCAAACTAACAGCATGATATATCTCAATACCAACACCTTTGCAGGATGACATAACTGCCGCCCTGTAGAGGACAGGAGTGGTATGAAAAAATTATTGTTAGTGGCTTTACTCGCAATCTTCCCCCCATCCGTTTACCCCTTCGCGTTTGACAACAGTGTGCTGATGCTGCGCTGCCCCGGCAGGGAGACCATTGAAGTGATACTGCATCGCTATGAACATACGCAGGAGGCGTGGGGCCGCGATCATTTTGAAACCGGCGGCGGACGCACGCAGCGGGGAAGTTTAGTGATTTTCTCGTTCGCGAATCTGGACAGCATGGTGTATGACCAGATGACGCAGTCTTTCGGCTTCTGGTATCAGCGTGAAGCGAGATTCGTCCACTGCCAGCTTTTGAGCCTGCGCAACGCCTGGCCGGTGGATCTCCCGGTGTTTCGGGAATAAACCCGGCCGAAGCGTAGAGGTTTAGCGGCGCAGCGGCAGCCCGGCGGTTTCGCGAGCGCGCATCACGGTAATAAAGGTGATCAGCGCCGCGCCCATGACATAAAACGCAGGTGAGAAAAGATTTCCGGTGGAAGCGATGAGAAACGCCGAGAACCACGGCGTGATGCCGCCGAAAAAGGCCACCGACAGGTTATAGGCGACCGACAGCCCGCCGTAGCGCACGCTGGTCGGGAACAGTTCGGCCATCGCTGCGCTGCACGCGCCGTCAAAGGCGGCGATAAACGCGCCCAGCAGCAGCATCGCGAGCACCGCGGAGAGCATATCGCCGTTCGCCATCACCATCAGCGCCGGGTAGGTAAAGAGAATAAATCCGCCGCAGCCTGCGAGCATCAGGGGCCGGCGTCCATAGCGGTCGGAGAGCCAGCCCATAAACGGCACCAGCACCGCGATGCCGAACAGTCCGATGGTCGTAATGGCGTAAGCGTCGAGCTTGCTGAAGTGCATCTGCGTTATCAGGTAGCCCGGCATAAAGGTTTGCAGCATCCAGTGGCCGACCGCTTTGATAACCACAAACCCGACGCAAAACAGCAGCGCGCCGCGGGCGCTTTTAAGCGTACTGCGCAGCGGCGCGGCCTTTGTGGTGCCTGCTTTGGCCGCCGCCTGGAATTCCGGCGTGTCTTCAAGGTGTGTTCGCAGGTAAAGCCCTACCCAGCCGAGCGGCCCGGCGATCAAAAACGGAATGCGCCAGCCCCAGTCGTTCATCGCGGTTTCGCCAAGACTGGCGGTCAGTAAAAATACCAGCCCGGAGCCCGCCACAAACGCCATAAAACCGAAGTTATCGATCCAGCAGGTGAAGTACCCGCGTTTATCCACCGGCGCGTACTCCGCGAGAAACGTGGTCGCGCCGGACGTCTCACCGCCCGCCGCAAAGCCCTGCACCAGGCGAGTCAGCACCAGCAGCGCGGGCGCCAGCAGGCCAATCTGATGATACGTCGGCAAGAGGCCCATAATGAAGGTGGCGCCGGAGGTGAGCAGAATGACCGTCGCCAGCACGCGCTTGCGGCCAATGCGGTCGCCAAGCGAGCCAAAATAAAGCCCGCCGAGCGGTCGCATGATAAACCCTGCGCCAAATACCGCGAAGGACGAGAGCAGCGCCGCCGCCGGGTCGCCGGTCTGGAAAAACTGCATCCCGATAATGGCCGCCAGCGTGCCGTAAAGCCCAAAATCGAACCACTCGACAAAATGCCCCACGCCCGTCGCCAGCAGCACCTTTCGCAGTTTACGCGCCAGTTGCGCCTGTTCGTCCACTTCCACTCCTGTCGCTTCACGTTGCACTGACTGCGTCATGCTGACTCTCCCGGCTGGTGCGCTGATAGGGCGCAAGTGTTTCTATAATAGATATAGATCTATAAGCCGCCGTCGCCAGACCGCCCACGTCGCGCTGCTTAAATTGTGAGCTAAGCCACGCAGCCCGGCATAAAAAGCCACCCGGATCACACTTCAAAGCAGGTTAATCGCGCTTGCCCGGCATCATGCGCAGCAGCGTGTTGTCTTTCCAGAAGTAGTGATGCGCCAGCGCCGCCGCGGCATGAAGCCCTATGACAAAGTAGCTGAGATTCGCGATAAACGCGTGAATGGCGCGCAACTGCATTTCGAGATCTTCATCCGGCTCGGCGGCCACCGGCATGCTGATGCCAAACGCAAACCACGGGCTGCCGCCATAATATTTGGCAACGATCCCGAGCAGCGGCAGGCCGATAAACATCAGGTAGATGACCAGATGCACCAGATGGGAAAGCCCGCTATACATCGCCCGCGGTTTCGGCACGATGGGCGGCGCGGGATATTTAATGCGCACCAGCAGGCGTGTGACCATCAGCACCAGAATCGCGATGCCGCAGCTAAAGTGCGTCCAGATAAAGAGCCGCCCGACAGGACGCGGCACCAGCCCGCGCAGCTCCATCGCCGCATAAGCCATAACCACCAGAACAAACACCAGCCAGTGAAGCGTGATTTGCAATGACGTGTATTTACTGCGCATAAGACTATCCTGATTAAACGCAACGAAAACACCAGGATAACGGCTGAAGATTAAATATTCATTAGTTTTCATGCCGCCACCGCATATTAAAGGAGAGCATATGAATGCCCACGAGGTTCTGTTAACCCGTATGCGCGAAGCGGTCGCGCGCAGCCACGAAATATCCGTCTGGCCACAGGGCGACGCGCCGGGCGCGCGCCAGAGCCGGGCGGTGTTCACCCTTGAGGAACGCCTGACCGGCGACAGCGAGCTTGACCGTTCCGTCACCGGCGTGCGCGCGCCGCGTATTGTGGTTTACGCGCCGGAACATCCCAACGGCACCGGCATTCTGGTGACGCCCGGCGGCTCGTACCGCCGCGTGGTGCTCGACAAAGAAGGCAGCGCGCTGGCACCCGCGTTTAACGACCGCGGCTATACGCTGTTTGTGATGACCTATCGCCTGCCCGCCGACGGCCACGCCGAAGGTGCCGACGCTCCGCTCGCCGATCTCCAGCGCGCCATGCGGCTTATCCGCGCCCAGGCGTCACGCTGGCAACTCGACCCGGATAAACTCGGCGTGCTGGGCTTTTCCGCAGGCGGTCATGCTGCCGCAAGCCTCGGCACGCGCTGGAACGACGCGGTCTACGCGCCGCTGGATGAAACCGACGCGTTCAGCGCCCGCCCGGCGTTTATGGGGCTGGTCTATCCGGTGATGACGATGGAGGAACCGGTGGCGCACCCCGGCTCGCGTGAAGCGCTTATCGGCACACAGCCCGATGACCACGCCATCCACCGCTATTCGCCGGAAAAAGCGATCACCCGCAACACCCCGCCCGCGTTTTTACTGCACGCGGTGGATGACCCGGCGGTGAAAGTGGAAAACAGCCTGCTGATGTTTAACGCGCTACACGCGCAGGGCGTGCCGGTGGAGATGCATCTTTTTGAACAGGGGCAACACGGGTTTGGCATTCGCGATGCCCTGGGGCTGCCCGCGCACATCTGGCCAGCGCTGCTGATGAACTGGATTGAAAGCAAGCTCTGACGCAGCGGGCCGCCCGCAGGCGGCCCTGAAACGGTTAGCTTTGCAGATAGACAACCTGGGTTTGCAGATATTCATGCAGCCCGTGTTTGCCATCCGCCCCGCCGATCCCGGATTTACGCCAGCCCGCGTGGAACCCCTGCATCGCTTCGAAGTTTTCACGGTTGATGTAAGTTTCGCCAAACTTCAGCCCGTTAATCGCTTTCATCGCGGTGGCGAGCGACTGCGTGTAAATCGACGACGTCAGGCCATATTCGCTGTCATTCGCCATCGCAATGGCCTCTTCCAGCGTATCGAACGTGACGACCGGCAGCACCGGGCCGAACGTCTCTTCATGCATGATGCTCATCTCCTGGCGCACATCTACCAGCAGCGTCGGCGGGTAAAAAAAGCCTTTGCCCTCCACCGCCTTGCCGCCGAGCGCCACCGTCGCGCCCTCGCTGACCGCGCGCGCCACTTTTTCTTTCACGCGCGCCAGCGCAGCCGCGTTAATCAGCGGCCCCATCGCGATATCATCACGCGCTGCCGGATCGCCAAATGTCACCGCGCTCAGCGCCTCGCCAAGCGCGCTGACAAAACGGTCATAAATGCCCTTTTGCACATAAACGCGCTCGGCGCAGTTACAGACCTGACCGGAGTTAATCACGCGCGAATCAACAATCGCTTTTACCGCAAGCGACACATTAGCATCGTCCATCACGATAGCAGGCGCTTTGCCGCCAAGCTCAAGGCAGACTTTGGTGATGTTTTTCGCAGCCGCCATCATGATTTTCTCACCCGCGCCGACGCTGCCGGTCATGCTCACCAGCGCCACTTTCGGGTTACCGGCCAGCTCCTGCCCGACGGTTTCGCCGCGCCCCAGGACCAGGTTAAACACGCCCGCCGGCAGGCCCACGTCATGAACAATCTGCGCAAACGCGATGGCGTTATTCGGCGTGAATTCGCTCGGTTTTATCACAATGGTGTTGCCGGTGATCAGCGCAGGGGCCATTTTGCGGGCGATCAGGAAGAACGGAAAATTCCACGGCAGAATGCCGGTGGTAACACCGAGCGCGCGCTTAAACACCAGAATGTTTTCACCCGGCCGGTCGCTTTGCAGGATTTCGCCTTCATAACGGCGCGCCCATTCGGCCATATAGTCGATGTAATCCGCCGTGAAGCTGACTTCAACGCTCGCGAGCTGCTGCGTTTTGCCGCCTTCCGCCACAATCAGCGCGCTGATTTCCGCCGCCTTTTCGCGGATGCCGGCGGCGATTTTACGCAGCCATCCGGCGCGCTCGATGGCGGGCAGCGCCTCCCAGCCCGCCTGCGCGCGGGCGGCGGCGTCAATGGCGCGGCCCGCGTCCTCTGCCGTTCCGTCCGGGATACGGGAAATCAGCGCCTCTGTGGCGGGATTCACGACATCGATCCACGCCTCGCCCTGCCACTGAACGAACTGACCGTCGATATACATCGGATGTTGTACGGGTGCTGTCATCGCATGCTCCTGCTGTCGCATTGGTTTTTAACAGGTGAATTAATTGTTAAAAAATTACGAGCAGCAAATGCGTATACGAAGCGTTTTGGCTGAAAATGTGAATCAGGTCGGGAAAAACGGCGGAGATCCCGCCGGGAGATAACAATTATTCAACACGCCGCTGCCCGTTTGCGCCATAAATCGCGCAAACGGGCAGTCGGCCGTCAGGCGAGTGAACGATGACGCAGAAAGCTGGTGAGCTGCGGCTCCTCGTGCAGCGCCTGCCAGGCGTTCAGCACCTCAGGCGGTATCACCACTTCGTCAATGAAATCACGGCCCGCCGGGCCGTAGCCGTCTGCGTCGTTACGCAGGCGCGGGATCTCCCCCAGCACCAGCGACAGATACCGCTCTACCGGCCAGAGCCCTTCCGACGGCTCGCGGAACTGCACCGCCCTGGCACCATTTTCCAGCACCGGCTGAATGCCGGGGTAACTCAACCACTCCGGCGAGGTCGGCGCGTCGCGCCAGGCGCGGGTAAACGTGGCGTGGGTGCGGCGCTGCATGGTCGGGTCCTGAATCAGCACCGCACGCGCAGGCAGTTCACCGCGCGCATCCAGCAGCTCGCGGGTAAAACGGGCGTTCTCGCCACAGTTGGTGGATTTTTCTTCAACAATAATCTGCTCTTCCGGCACCTCGTGAAACTCGCGGGCGATACGGGCGAGTATTCCCGCCTCCGTAAGGCCGGTGGTGCGCAGATGGTTGTAGCGTGGATGCTGCGCCACGGCGGCATAGAGGAACGTGGTCGAGTGACCCAGCCCGCCGGTTATCAGCAGCGGCAGCCCGCTCTCTTTAGCCAGACGCGCAGCGGCGTCCACGGTGGGCAGAACGGCGTTACCCGCCAGCACAATCAGCTCAGCATCCCCGGCAGCAGGAGCGGCGGCAAAATCGTTCCGGGCGAGCCACGCGCCGATGAGGTTAACACGCTGCAGCGTGCCTTCCGACAGCAAAGGAAAAGGCATCATGTTCATGGTCACCTCCATAGTCAAAGCCAGCATCCAGCGTACCGACTGGCGTTCGGCTCCCCTACCGGAGAGCTCCTAATCTGCGATATGCCGGACAATCACCGCACCGCTTATCGTGCACGTGATAGAAAACACGCGGTGATTAATCATAAAACCGCATCCCCTTATAGGGCTCGGCACGGCAGGCGGCGAGCCGGGTGGCGAGACTGCCAACGTGCAGTTCGAGCTGATGCCCGTCCGGGTCGAGGAAATACCAGGAGTCGCCCTCGCTGCGGTTGGTTTTCCAGGTTTTCACGCCCGCGGCGGTGAGTTTATCCACCATTAACGGGAAATCCGTCTCGCTCACGGTAAAGGCATAATGCGTGTAGTCCGCCGCAGGCTGCCCGGCGCTGTCATCCTGCGACAGACAGAGCCAGAGATCGCCGCAGGAGAGATACGCCCCGCCGTCCCAGCGCGCATGCAGCCGCAGCCCCAGCAGCGAGTGGTAAAACGCCAGGCTTTGCGCCACATCGTGCACGGCGAGCGTCAGATGATTAAGCCCGCTGAGCATCATCTTCGCCTTCTTCCTGAAGTGGTTTTGCGAAGCAGACCGCATCCTGCTGCCCGACGTAGCGCCCGTAGTTGTCGATAATCTCGTAACCGCGGCGCAGGTAAAACTCTACCGCGCGCGGATTGGTGCGCCGCGTCTCAAGCCACGCCTGATCGTAACCAGCGTCGCGCGCGAAGCGCTCCGCCGCGCTTAATAACTGGCTGCCCGCGCCGGGGTTATCCGGCAGTGCGAACAGGCGTTTGATTTCGGCGATGCCCGGCTTCAGAGGCCGACAGGCCACACAGCCGATGGCCGTGCCGCTGGCGTTGCGCGCCAGTAAAAAGGTGGCCCCCTCAGCGCGCACATCGTCATTATTAAACGACTGCCTGCCCGAGCTGCCAGTCAGCGCGGCCAGCGTTTCAGAGAGCGCCGCCAGCAAAACGATAGCGTCAGGGTGCGTCGGGTCGCTCGGTTCAATCAGGTAATCAGGCATCTTTCCCTCTCATTCATGCGGCGTCAGGCCGCATCAGAGCATAGCGCAGCGGCAATGGGTGTGGCTGCAATTCAGACAACCCGCCGCAATACATTCACAATATTTTTTAAAGATTAATTTACCTTCACTTGAATTATCAAAATGGCGCGCTCTAGAATAGTTAGAGCACTAACGATTGGATAACCGCCGTGGATACGCGTGACCTGACTTTCTCACATTTGCTGTGGATGACCGCCCACCACTGGCGTCTCGCGATGGATCGGCGGCTGAAAGGGCTTGGCATGAGCCAGGCAAGCTGGGTGGCCGTCGCCGCGATTGCGCGGCATGAAACGCCGCTGTCGCAGGGTGAGCTGGCACAACAGCTCGGCGTGGAGAGCGCGACGCTGGTGCCATTGCTGAATCGCCTGGTGGAACAGCAACTCATTGAGCGCGTGACGCCGCCTGGCGATCGCCGCAAGCGGCTGCTGGTCGCCACACCACAAGGCCAGGCGCTGTTTGAAAAGGTGAAAGTCGAGGCAGATAGCCTCAGGGAGACTATCCTTTCCACCATTCCCCCGGAAGAACTGGCCGTCACGCGTCGCGTACTGGACCGTTTGTTGCAGGAAATTGAAAAACAGTAATGCGATCGGTGAAACACGACCCTTATGCGCCACGCGAGTGGGCGCCCCATGAAAAACCGATGCTGCTCGGCTCGCCGTCGACGCCGCACCATGCGCCCTGGAAGCGCATCGCCTATGGCATCGTCGGGCTGCTGGTGTGTCTTACCGGCGCGCTCGGTAACGCGATGGTCACGGCGAACCTGCAAAATTTACAGGGCACCTTCGCCGCCTGGTCGACGGAAATCGCCTGGCTGCCCGCGGTTTACGTTATGACCAACGTTTCTATCAACCTGCTGCTGGTGAAATTTCGCCAGCAGTACGGGCTGCGCGCTTTTACCGAAGGGTTTCTGGTGCTCTATGTGCTGGTGACGTTTTTCCATCTGTTCGTTAACGATCTCAACACCGCCCTCATGGTGCGTGCCGCGCACGGCATGGTGGGCGCGGCGCTGAGTTCGCTCGGCATTTATTACCAGATCCAGGCCTGGCCCGCGAAGCATCGCCTGAAGGCGCTCACCATCGGCATTACCGGCTCGCAGCTCGCGATCCCCATCGCTCGCCTCTTCTCCACCGAGCTGCTGCAACTTGAAGAGTGGCGCGGTCTGTATCTGTTCGAACTGGGGCTGGCGATGATTTCGCTCGCCTGTGTGATTGCGTTAAAACTGCCGCCGGGCGATCGGCGCAAAGTGTTTGAGAAAAAAGATTTTATTACGTTTCTGCTGATGGCGCCCGGCATGGCGCTGCTCTGCGGCGCGCTGTCGCTCGGACGGCTCGACTGGTGGTTTGAAGCGCCGTGGATAGGCTGGGCGCTTGGCGCGTCGCTGGTGCTTATCGTCGCCGCTATCACGTTCGAGCATAACCGCACGAATCCGCTGCTGAACACCCGCTGGCTCTCCAGCGGCAGTATTGTGCGCCTCGGGCTGATTATGGTGCTGATCCGCATCGTGCTGGCGGAGCAGAACACCGGCGCTATCGGCTGGTTGCAGTACATCGGTTTGCAGAATGAACAGATGACTAACCTGGCGCTGGCGATCCTGGCAGGTGTCATTTGCGGCATCGTCACCAGCGCGCTCACTATCAATCCGCAGAAAACCGTCTGGCCGATTATGGTCTCGCTGGCGCTGATGATTGTCGCCTCGCTGATGGACAGCCAGGCCACCAGCCAGACCCGCGCCGACCAGATGCTGATAAGCCAGTTTTTGCTCGGCTTCGGCAGCGCCTTTTTCCTGGCACCGGCGATGCTCGCGGGCATTGGTGGTGTTATCGCCGATCCGCGCAACCTGGTGAGCTTCTCCGTGCTGTTCGGCATGAGCCAGAACCTGGGCGGGCTTATCGGCTCGGCGCTGCTCGGCACCTTTCAGACCTGGCGAGAGAAATATCACTCCAGCCTGCTGGCCGACCAGCTCTCCTCGCTCAGCCCGCTGGTGAACGAGCGGATAGCGCAGTACAGCCAGATCTGGAGCAACCTGCTTAACGACCCGACGCTGTTAAACACCCAGGCGGTGCAGCAGTTGCAGAGCGTGGCGACAACCGAGGCCAATATTCTGGCCTATAACGATACCTGTCTGCTGACGGCGGCCATCGCCGCCTCGACGCTGTTGTGGATTTTCTGGCGGCTTATCCGCCTGCGGCTCGCCGCACGCCGTGCACTGAAGCAGGCGATGCAGAGCGGCCAGTAACCTGACGATTTTTGACTGACATATTCTGGAGTAGTGATGAGCCAACAAGGCGCCCCGACCCCCGCGTCGCCGGAAAAAAACAACCTGCGCGTGGTTTCCTTTTTCGCCGCCGGTGCCATCGGGCTGGTCGGCCTGCTGGTGATTATGTACGCCTGGCAGCTTCCGCCGTTTACCCGCCACGCCGCCTCGACCGATAACGCCTACGTGCGCGGCATGACGACGTTTATCAGCCCGCAGGTAAACGGCTATATCACCGCCGTCAACGTGCAGGATTTCGCGCATGTGAAACAGGGCGGCGTGCTGATGACCATCGATGACCGCATTTACAAACAGCGGGTACATCAGGCGCAGGCGACGCTCGCCATGCGCGAGGCGGCGCTGGCTAATAACCTGCAACAGCGCCGCAGCGCCGAGGCGACCATCGCCCAGAATAAAGCGGCGCTCGCCAGCGCCCGCGCCCAGAGCCTGCATAACCAGGCCGATTTACGCCGCGTGAAGGAACTGACGCAGGACGGCTCGCTGTCGGTGCGCGAGCGCGACGCCGCCATCGCCAGCGCCGCGCAGGGCAGCGCCAGCGTAGAGCAGGCCGCCGCGCAGCTAGAGGTATCGCGCCAGAACCTGCAAAGCGTGATTGTGAACCGTGCGTCGCTGGAGGCGGATGTGGAAAACGCCCGCGCGGCGCTGGAGCTTGCGCAAATCGATCTGCAAAACACCCGCATCATCGCCCCGCGCGACGGTCAGCTCGGGCAGATTGCCGTGCGCCAGGGCGGCTACGTGACCGCCGGTACGCGACTCACCTCGCTGGTGCCGCCGCAGAACTGGGTCATCGCTAACCTGAAAGAAACGCAGCTCGCCGACGTAAAAACCGGCCAGTCGGTCACATTCACTGTGGACGCGCTCAACGATGAAAAATTCGAAGGCCGCGTGCAGAGTATCTCTCCGGCAACCGGCGTGGAATTCAGCGCCATCACGCCCGATAACGCGACCGGCAACTTTGTGAAAATCGCTCAGCGTATCCCGGTACGCATCGAGGTACTGGGCGACGCCGGAAAACGCGCGCGCCTGCGCCCCGGCATGTCGGTACAGGTGACCATTAACACCCGCAGCGAGGCGAAATGATGCGCCGCGCTCTGACTCTGCTGACAACCACCCTCCTGCTCGCGGGCTGTCATTCTGGCAACGTGGAGCAGGCTCGCCCCTCGCTCATCATTCCGCCCGCCTGGCGCGCCGCCATCGGCCCGTCCTCGCCCACAGAAGGTTTCTGGTGGCGCAATTTTCACGATTCGGCGCTGAACCGCTATGTGGATCAGGCGCTGCGCTACAACAGCGATGTGCTGCTCGCCCGCGAGCGTGTTAATCAGTATCAGGCGCAGGTACAGGCGGCGCTCGGCGATCGCTTCCCGACGCTTGACGCGGGCTTCAGCGCCGGTCGCAGCCGTTCGCAATCTGCCGCGACCGGCCTGCCGGTGTATGGCGATCTCTACAAAGGCAGCCTGAACGCCAGTTATAACGTCGATATCTGGGGCCAGTACGCCAGCGCCGCCGACGCCGCAAAGGCGAGCCTGGAGGCGCAGAAAGCCGCCGCCGCGGCCGCCAGCCTGACGGTGGCCTCGCAGGTCGCGAGCGGCTATATCACCCTGCTGGCGCTGGATGAGCAGCTTCGGGTGACGCAGTCGACGCTTAGCGCGCGCGAAGACGCGCTGAAGCTGGCGAAACGCCAGTATGAAACCGGCTATAGCTCTCGGCTGGAGCTGATGCAGTCGGAATCTGAACTGCGCGCCACGCGTGCGCAAATCCCGCAGATTCAGCACCAGATAACCCAGCAGGAGAACGCGCTCAGCATTCTCATCGGCCAGAATCCTGGCCCGATCGCGCGCGGCGGTGAATTTGACGCTTTAAGCCCGCTCACGATTCCGTCGCAGCTGCCATCATCGTTGCTGAACCGCCGCCCGGATATCGTCCAGGCCGAGCAGACGCTGGTAGCGAGCGACGCCCAACTCAACGTGGCTCGCGCGCGCCTGCTGCCGGGCATTAATCTCACCGCGTCGGGGTCGCTGCAGGAGAATACGCTGCCGGAACTGCTCGCCAATCCGCTGCGGCTCTGGAGCGTGGGTGCCAGCGTTCTCGCGCCACTGCTCAACCGCGAGGCGCTGAATGCGCAGGTTGACGTGACAACGTCACAGAAAAATCAGGCGCTTTACAGTTATGAGAGCACGGTGCGCAACGCCTTTAAGGAAGTGAACGACAGTCTGGACGCGGTGCAGCGTCTTGGGGAACAGCTTGTTGAGCTACAGGCGCAGGAGCAGGCGGCGCAGGAGACGCTGCGCATTGCTCACAACCGTTACCAGAACGGGTACGCCTCTTATCTTGACGAGCTGGACGCCCGCCGCACGCTGTTTTCGGCACAGCTCAATGTGGTGCAGGTGAAAAATAATCTGCTGCTGGCGCAGGTGGATCTCTACCGGTCACTCGGCGGCGGGTGGCCCGGTGCCGCTGCGCAAAACGGTAATCACAGCTATGCTGCTAAAGTAGCCAGTCCGTAATTTCACGCGCCTGCACGGCGCTTTCAGGGGAGCGGTTCGATGCAGCAACAATGGCGTGAAGTCGATGAATATCTGGCGCAGGCGCTGATCCCCGCCGATCCGCTGATGACGCAGGTGCTGGAGAACAATCGTCTGGCGGGCCTGCCGCCGCATGACGTCTCGCCCTTGCAGGGACAGTTTCTCGGGCTGTTAGTGATGATGACCGGCGCAAAGCGCGTACTGGAAATCGGCACGCTTGGCGGTTACAGCACGCTGTGGCTGGCGCGTGCGCTGCCGGAGGACGGACTGGTGGTGACGCTTGAGGCGAGTGCCGAACACGCCGAAGTGGCGGCCGCCAACCTGGCGCTGGCGAGCGTGACGCCGAAAGTGCAGCTGCGCGTGGGGCCAGCGGCGGAGAGCCTGCCGCTGTATGCCGACGAGCCGCCTTTCGATTTGATTTTTATCGATGCCGATAAGCCGAATAACCCGCTGTACCTGGAGTGGGCGTTGACGCTTTCACGCACCGGAACGGTGATTGTAGGTGATAACGTGGTGCGCGACGGTGCCGTGACCGATCCACAGAGCGATGATTTGCGCGTACAGGGCGTGCGAACGTTTATTGAGATGCTCGGCAACCACCCGCGCCTGCGCGCTACCGCGCTGCAAACCGTCGGCAGCAAAGGCTGGGACGGTTTTACGCTCGCGGTGGTAAAATAATTACGGCGCGGCGGGTGCGGTTTGAGGGGCGGCGGGTATGGTTTGGTGGAACGGCGGGTGCGCTTACGCTGACCCGCCCTACATATAGGTTAACGTGGGGGTTGCCCCGGCGGGTGCGCTCCGCTTACCCGCCCTACGCACAGGTCAATGTGGGTAATGTAGGGTGGGTAAGCGAAGCGCACCCGCCATCACCCAATCCAACCACACCCTAGGACGCGGCTACCTTCGCCGTTCACCAACGCAAAACTCCCCGCTGTCTCCCGCCCAGGTTTTCGGATACACCCCCCGCGCCACATCGCGGTGAAACGATGAAAATGGCCATTCGCACACCTCGCGCACCCAACCATGTTTCACCGGATTGAAATAAACATAATCCAAGTGCCGCCGCAAATCCTCTTCATTCCGGATACCATGCTCCCAGAAGCGTCGCTGCCAGACCGTGTCTGCCGCGCGTGGCGGCGTTAACGCGCGGGTAAACCCTTTTTTAATCTCCTGCCAGCGCACGGAATAATTGTGGTCTCCTTCCGGCAGCGTCCATATGCAATGCATGTGTTCAGGCAGCACCACCCAGGCGTCAATGGTGAAGGGATAGCGGCGTTTCACCCGAGCGACCTGCGCACGCAACAGGTCAATGTAACGGCATAACAGGAGGCTGCGACGGTTGCGCAGATTGACGGTGAAAAACCAGGTGTTGCCAGGGATATAAAGCCTGCGATAGCGGGACATACGATTCGCCTCCTTCCATGAGACCCGTTGCCGTTTTCATGGTGGGTGCGCTGCGCTCCCACCCTACGGGGGTTGTCGCGGGTTTATAACATGTACGATGGGCGTTCGCTTTTTGGGGATGTCAGGTTTGCGATATAGATTCCGGAACGGCGGGTGCGCTCCGCTTACCCGCCCTACGGAATACGGTGGGCGTTGTAGGAACTTGTAGGGTGGGTAAGCGTAAGCGCACCCACCATAACAATATTCCGCACCCACTGTGCGCAACTACGTCCCGCTCACCTGCTCCATCGCCTGCAACACGCGCTTGTCGGATACCGGGTATGGCGTGCCGAGCTGCTGGGCGAAATAACTGACGCGCAGCTCCTCGATCATCCAGCGGATCTCCTGCACGTCGTCGTCATCGCGCCGCGCGGGCGGCAGCTTGTTAAGCCACTGCTGCCACGCCTGCTGTACAGCTTCCACTTTGAGCATCTGCGCGCGGTCGCGGTGCGGGTCAACGGCCATCTTCTCAAGCCGTTTCTCAATGGCGTTAAGATAACGGAGCGTATCGCCGAGGCGCTTATAACCGTTGCCGGTGACAAAACCCCGGTACACCAGGCCGCTCATCTGGGCTTTGATATCAGAAAGACCGAGCGCCATCGTCATATCCACGCGCCCTTTCAGACGCTTGTTGATATTGAACACCGCCGTCAGGATCTGCTCGACCTGCTTGGCGATATCCACCACGGTGTCGTTCAGTTCCGCACGCACTTTATCGTGAAGCTGCGCAAAGCCCGCTTCGCTCCAGACCGGCCCGCCGTTTTCGGCAATAAGCTTATCAACGCCGCAGGAGATGCAGTCGTCAATCAGATCCAGCACCTTGCCGTATGGGTTGAAATAAAGCCCGAGCTTCGCTTTGTTCGGCAGTTTCTCATGCAGATATTTAATCGGCGACGGAATGTTCAGCAACAGCAGACGGCGCAGCCCGCGCCACATGGCATGTTGCTGCTCCTGCGGGTTATCAAACAGCCGGATGCCGACGCTCTCTTTCTCATCCACCAGCGCCGGGAAGGCTTTCACCTGATAGCCGCCGCGCTTCTGCTCATAGCGCTCGGGCAGCGTGCCGAAGCTCCAGATATGCAGCCCGCTCTGCTCGATGCCGTCATCCGCTACCGCTGAAAGGGTTTCCTGCACTTTCTCTTTCAGCCCCTCTTTCAGCGCGTGGAGATCTTTGCCCTCGCGCAGCTTGCGGCCTTTCTCATCCACAACCCGGAAAGTCATTTTAAGATGATCGGGCACCTGTTCGGCCTGCCACGCCTCGCGGTCAATCGTCACGCCGGTCATACGGCGCAGTTCGCGCTCCAGCGCGTCCAGCAGCGGCAGCTCCAGCGGCGTAACGCGGCCTAAAAACGCCTCGGCGTAGTTAGGTGCCGGAACGAAATTGCGGCGTACGGGTTTTGGCAGCGATTTGATCAGCGCGATGATCAGTTCGCGGCGCATTCCCGGCACCTGCCATTCGAAGCCCGCGTCTTCCACCTGGTTTAACAGCGGCAGCGGAATATGGACCGTCACGCCGTCGGCGTCGCCGCCTGGCTCGAACTGATAGGACAGGCGCAGCTTCAGGTTGCCCTGATGCCAGAAGTTCGGGTAATCGAGCTTGCTGACCTTCTCCGCGCCCTCTTTAATCAACATGCTCTTTTCGAAGTTGAGCAAATCCGGCGTTTCACGGCTCGCTTTTTTCCACCAGCTGTCGAAGTGGCGCGCGGAAATCGCATCAACGCTGATGCGTTGATCGTAAAACTCAAACAGCGTGTCGTCGTCCACCAGGATGTCGCGGCGACGCGATTTATGCTCCAGCTCCTCCACTTCGGCGCGCAGTTTCTGGTTTTCGCGGAAAAAGGCGTGACGCGTCTGCCAGTCGCCTTCCACCAGCGCGTGGCGGATGAAAAGCTCACGCGAAAGCACCGGATCGATCTGGCTGTAGTTAACGCTGCGCGCGGCCACGATCGGCAGGCCGTAGAGCGTCACTTTCTCGCTCGCCATCACGGCACCCTGCGCGCGCTCCCAGTGCGGCTCGCTGTATGAGCGCTTAATCAGGTGCTGCGCCACCGGTTCGATCCACTCCGGGTCGATACGCGCCGCGATGCGCCCCCACAGGCGGCTGGTTTCCACCAGCTCCGCCACCATCACCCACTTCGGCGGCTTTTTAAACAGCCCGGAGCCCGGGAAAATGGAGAAACGGGCATTGCGCGCGCCGGTGTACTCCTGTTTATCCGCGTCTTTCATGCCGATGTGCGACAACAGTCCGGTCAACAGCGCCGTGTGAACTTCGCGGTAGCCCGCCGGTTCGCTGTTCACCGGAATGCCAAGCTCTTTGACCACCTGGCGCAGCTGGGTGTAGATATCCTGCCATTCGCGCACCCGCAGATAATTAAGATAATCGGTGCGGCACAGGCGGCGGAACTGATTGGACGACAGCGCTTTCTGCTGCTCGCCGAGGTAGTTCCACAGGTTCACGAAGGCCAGAAAATCGGACTCTTTATCATGGAAGCGGCGGTGTTTCTCATCCGACGCCTGCTGTTTATCAAGCGGACGCTCGCGTGGATCCTGAATCGACAGCGCCGAGGTGATGATCATCGCCTCGCGCACGCAGCCATGCTTTTGCGCCTCCAGCACCATGCGCGCGAGACGCGGGTCCACCGGCAGTTGCGAAAGCTGACGGCCCAGCGGCGTCAGTTTATACACTGACGCCTGCGCGTCGGTGGTGATAGCGCCGAGCTCCTCCAGCAGACGCACGCCATCCTGAATGTTGCGCTTATCCGGCGCTTCGACAAACGGGAACGCGGCGATATCGCCAAGCCCCAACGCCGTCATTTGCAGAATGACGGACGCCAGGTTGGTGCGCAGAATTTCCGGGTCGGTAAATTCCGGGCGCGAGAGAAAATCGTCTTCCGAATAAAGGCGGATACAGATGCCTTCCGAGACGCGCCCGCAGCGGCCTTTACGCTGGTTGGCGGACGCCTGCGACACCGGCTCAATCGGCAGTCGCTGCACTTTAGTGCGGTAGCTGTAACGGCTGATGCGCGCCGTCCCTGGGTCTATCACATATTTAATGCCCGGCACGGTCAGCGACGTTTCGGCGACGTTGGTCGCCAGCACAATGCGTCGCCCGGCATGCGGCTGAAAGACGCGGTTCTGTTCGCTGTTGGAGAGCCGCGCATAGAGCGGCAGCACCTCGGTGTGCGGCAGGTTGAGCTTCATCAGCCCGTCGGCGGTGTCGCGGATTTCGCGCTCGCCGCTCATAAAGATCAGGATATCGCCCGGCCCTTCGCGGCCCAGCTCCTCCACGGCGTCGAAAATCGCCTGTAGCTGGTCGCGCTCGGTGTCGTCTGCTTCTTCTACAATCGGCCGGTAGCGCACCTCAACCGGATACGTACGGCCAGAGACTTCAATAATCGGCGCGTTATTAAAGTGGCGCGAGAAACGCTCAGGATCGATGGTCGCCGACGTAATAATAACTTTCAGATCCGGGCGCTTTGGCAGCAGTTCGCGCAGGTAACCCAGCAGAAAATCGATGTTCAGGCTGCGCTCGTGCGCCTCATCGATGATGATGGTGTCGTACTGCATCAGCAGGCGATCCTGCTGGATTTCCGCCAGCAGGATACCGTCGGTCATCAGCTTAACCATGGTATTGTCGCTGACGTGATCGCTAAAGCGCACTTTATAACCGACGCAACCGCCCGGCTCGGTTTGCAGCTCTTCGGCGATGCGGTTCGCCACAGTACGCGCCGCGAGCCGACGCGGCTGGGTGTGGCCGATTAGCCCTTTCACGCCGCGCCCGAGTTCCATACAGATTTTCGGCAACTGGGTGGTTTTCCCGGAGCCGGTCTCCCCCGCCACGATCACCACCTGGTGGTCGCGCACGGCGTTGAGGATATCCTGTTTCTTCTGGCTGACCGGCAGGTTTTCCGGGTACGTAATGGCCGGGCGCGCCGCTTCGCGCAGCAGGACTCTCCCTGCCGCCTCGCTCATCTCCTGAGAAAGCTGTTCGAAAAGCGCCTGCTGAGATTCAGTATTTTTAATCTTTTTGGCCCCGTGGAGGCGACGGGCGAAGCGGCTTTTATCGCGCAGCATCAGCGAGTCGAGACGTGCCATCAGGGCGGAGAGAGTAATATTTTGTTTTTCCATCATTGTGTTATACGGCCTGTGCACGGCCCGTTAAATCTTAGGGTTTCGTTAAGCGTAGAGTACCACACCGCTTTCTGGCGCGCCTTGTTCAAAAATTTAGAACATAGACTTCGATATATTGCGCTATCACTGTAATCGGTTTGTGAATAGAGTTGTCGTCAGGCAAGGGGCAACGGCCCTGACAACCAAATCAAAAAGGAACATCCCATGAGCAAAGTACTCGTTCTGAAGTCCAGTATTCTGGCAGGTTACTCCCAGTCCAACCAGCTTTCCGACTACTTCGTGGAGCAGTGGCGTGAAAAGCACAGCGCGGATGAAATCACCGTGCGCGACCTGGCAGCAAACCCGGTGCCGGTACTGGATGGCGAGATGGTTGGTGCCCTGCGCCCGTCAGACGCGCCGCTGACTCCGCGTCAGCAGGACGCGCTCTCGCTCTCTGATGAACTGATTGCTGAGCTGCAGGCGCATGACGTGATTGTTATTGCGGCGCCGATGTACAATTTCAACATCCCGACCCAGCTGAAAAACTATTTTGACCTGGTGGCCCGCGCTGGCGTGACGTTCCGCTACACCGAGAAAGGGCCGGAAGGTCTGGTAACCGGCAAGCGCGCTATCGTGCTGACCAGCCGCGGCGGCATCCATAAAGATACCCCGACCGATCTGGTGACCCCGTACCTCTCCCTGTTCCTGGGCTTCATCGGTATCACCGACGTGAACTTTGTGTTTGCCGAAGGCGTGGCTTACGGCCCGGAAATGGCGACCAAAGCGCAGAGCGACGCCAAAGCCGCTATCGACGCACTGGTTTCTGCATAAGAGACGTCCAGACGAAAAAACCGCCCTCCGGGGCGGTTTTTTTATGGGCGCAGCCCGCGTTACGCCACCACCCACGGCGTTTCATCAAGCGCAAACACCAGCGTGTTATCCCGCACCTGATAGGGAATGGTGTAAGTGCGCGCATCATGCATATCGCGATCGCAGCACGGCTCGAAATAGTGCACCAGACAGCGGAACGTAAAGGTGCGGTCGGTAATGTCGGTTATCTCGAACGACTCCGGCTGATACGCGTAGCGGATATCGTCCGGGTGCTCGGACATCACCAGATGTTTAAACAACCCGGCGTTAGCGCGCAGCACCTGCGCAATAGCCGGTAACGATGACGCCTGCGCGTCGTCCAGCGGCAGAGTGTATTCGGTTGTCATGACGTTTCTCCTGTAAGCGTGTTTGCCGAGCCTGACACAGGCGCGCAGCCTCGTCTGTTACCCGTGGGGAGTAGCGGTATTATTTTTTCATCCACCGGCCATTGATGCCGCGGACATATTCGCCGGGTTTACTGCGCGCCACCAGCTTCTGCCCTGCCATTTTCGCCACTTCATCGACCGGCAATCCGTTCTGTTGAGCGACATCGCGGTAGCTTTCAGCCCGCGCCTGATTAATGCGCGCCACCAGCGCCGCCGTTTCGGCATCCTGCGCCACCGGCGCAAGATAACCGGTGAACGTTTCGCCCACGCGCCCTTGCGCGCGGGCCTCGTCAAGCTTCAACGCATAGCTGACGGGGCTTGCCAGCAGCAGCGCCAGCATCACGACCAGCAAGCTTTTCATTGGTCGCCTCCTCAGAAGAGATCGCTGCGGCTTTGCAGCAACGCTTCGACGTCTTTATCCACTTTAATATGGATATCGTGTTCAATTTTGACGTTCATATTAATGGTAATCGGCTCTTTGGGTGCCGCCACCTCAATGCGCGGCGTACAGCCGCACAGCATCAGGGTGATGACGCCTGCCAGCAGCGTGATTGCGGTTTTCATGGTTGTTCCTCGCAGGTCTTCCCTGACGTTGCCTTGCAACGCGCGGCGGGCAGCGTCGCGTGTTGCTCAAGCCAGGACTGTAAATTATCGCCGAAACGCAAGCTGCGCCACAGTGTGAAAAGATTTTCCTGATGCTGATAGTTAAGCCGCACGCCGCTGGTTTTGCCGTCCACGTGGCTTTCGCCCTGGAACTCCGAGCGCATGCGCAGCACGCCGAGATTATCAACATCCAGCCGCGTCCAGGAGCGGGAGATTTCCATATAGCGCAGCCAGTTGACCGCCGCCGCGGCCGCCGCGTTATCCCGCGCCATCGCGTCCGCCATCTCTTTATCCATGCGCAGCGTCAGCGGGCCGGGGCTGGTGAGCCAGCCGTCATGCACAATCCATTGCGGGTTATCGACCCACAGCGGCAGCGCGCCGTTAATGGCACCGGAGAGCGCCACCTGTTTGACGTTGGTCGCGGTAATCAGCTCGCTCGACGAGATATTTTCAAGACGCAGCAGCGCCGCTGTGTGCTGCGGCAGGCGCAACTGCTGCATGCGGATTTTGCCGCCGAGCAGCGACGCGCTGACGTCGCTTAACACCAGCGGGCTCGCCTCGCTCCACGGATAGCTGCCCTGCAGTGACGCCGTAATATCCCGCGCCGGCACCTGGCTTTGGATCTCCGCGATGTTCAGCCGCACCGGCCCGCGCGTACCGAGTTGCCAGGTCGAATCGCGAAAGCGGAACGGCAGCACGAAGTCCACGCCGTTAAACTGGTTGTCTTTGGTCCAGGCGCTGCCCTGTTTCACCACGCCGTGACCGCCCGCCTCGAATCCCTGGCCTGCCGCGGCGGAAAACGCCACCTGCGCGTAAAAACCGCCGTCGCGCAGCAGCAGTTTCCAGTCCGGCGGCAGCAGCGGCTGGAAGACGGCGAGCGGCTGCGGCGACCACCAGGCCTGTCCGCGCAGGCGCTCGCCATCCCAGCGGCCATTGACGCGCACCGGGCCAATCTCACCCGCGTGCAGATCGCCTTTAAACTGGAACGCGCTCGGGTCGCGCCCCTGGACGCTGAAATTAAGCGTTGACGGCGGCAGGCTGGCACCGCTGGTAAAGCGCGTGGCGCCGGCATCCAGCTTCAGCGCGCCCTCCAGCCCCTGAGTCGCGGCTCCCCGCGCCCAGCGCACCGGTGTGCTCAACGCCAGTTGCGGATGGTCGACCGTCAGGCTCCCGTACTGCCATTTGTCGAAACGCGTGTTGAGTTCACTGAGCGTGATCACCTCGTCGCGCCACTCGCCGCGCCCGCCGACAGACCAGCGCGACCGCATCGGTTCAAAGGTGCCGTTGCCCCAGTAGCGCCAGCGCCACAGGCCCGCATCGGGGAGAAAATCCTCGGCGCGGCCATCAAGATGCAGCAGCATATCGCCCTGACCCGGCTCGCTGGCGCGCGCGATGGCCTGCAAACGCCCGTCAATGCCCTTTTCCGTCACCGTCACGCCCGCCAGCGGCCAGCGGATCTCTTCAATATTGAGCGCATCAATGACCCGGCCGCGCGAGCGCAGCAGCGCGCCCGGCATAAAATGCAGCGCAGGCGACAGCAGCGGACCGCGCAGCATGGCGGGGAGGCTGGCGTAAAACGCCAGCGCGTCCTGTTTCGCCTCGCCGGTAATGCGCAGCGGCATCGCGCTCTCGCGCAGGCTCAGGGTGCCGGGGCCGAAGGTCATGACTGCGTTGCCCTTCCCGGCATTCCCCTGCGTCACCACATTCACGCGTCCGCTGATGCGCGCGGCATCCAGCCCGCCGCGCCAGTTCTCCACGCGCAGCGCGGCGCGACCGCTTAGCGGAAAGCCCTCATACGGCCAGCGCCAGCGCCCGTCGCTGAAAGCAAACGAATCGTGACCGGCCTGCCACGGGAGATCGAGCAGCGGATCGGGATCATCCTGCGCAAAGAGTAATAACTGCCCTTCGCCGCCGCGCCACGTCACTTCGGCGCGGGCGTCATGCGGCGCCTGGGGGAGTGAAAAACGCGCCTGCGCCTCGCCTTTGGTCGGAATACCGTCTGGCATCAGCCCTAACGTGAAATCGCCGAGCAGCGACACCGGCGGCTGGCCGTCAAAGAGGTACAGACGCAGGCGCTCCACCTTCAGCGCCTGCCTTTCAAGCCTGGCGCTCACGTCCAGCTTGTCGCCGGTAAAAGCAATGCGCTGCGCCTGCGGGCTGAGGCTCGCCTGCAGTGTGCCGACATAGTCCGGCAGGTCGGCGAGTTTAAGGCGCGCTATCTCCACCTCGCTTTCCGGCAGCATCGCCTGCCACTGGGCGAGCGTGCGCGGCGCGCCGGGCGCGGGGTCGTCAGGTATGGCGCTGAAACAGCCGGTATTGAGCGTGAGCGCGTCCAGATGCAGCCGCCAGCGCGTCGGGTGGCTCAACACGACATGTTGCGCGTGGGCGAGTTCGCAATCGCCCGCGAAATAACGCAGATCCGGCAGCACAATAGCGGAGCGGGTCAGGCGCGGGCGCTGCTCCAGCGCAATGCGCGTTCCCTGCGGCAGCCAGACGCCCGCGAGCGTCGGCAGCCAGTAGCCCGCGGTTAACAGCAGCGCCAGAGGCAGCAGCACAACCAGAAGTAATAAAGCGATGACGGCTCTGTATTTACCCTTCATGGGCCGTTAATATCCTGATTCAGCGAGAAATTATGCCGAAGAAAGCCATTATTCTGACAGCTTTGCCAGGCGAGGTGAAGCCAGGGCGGCTCTGAAAGCATAGTTGACCTAGAATTAGAGGTAAGCACCTGTTCGACAATTAATTTTTAAACTTTGTACGATATTTTTAATTATGCTAACGTGATCACAGCAAATCACTGGAGAAAGTCTTATGAAACTGGCGGTTTATAGCACAAAGCAGTACGACAAAAAGTATTTGCAGCATGTTAACCAGGAATATGGCTTCGATCTTGAATTTTATGACTTCCTGTTAACCGAGCGCACGGCGAAAACCGCCATTCATTGCGACGGCGTCTGCATTTTCGTTAACGACGACGCCAGCCGTCCGGTGCTGGAAGAGCTGAAAAAGCATGGCGTGAAATTTATCGCGCTGCGCTGCGCGGGCTTTAACAACGTCGATCTCGACGCGGCAAAAGAGCTAGGGCTGAAAGTCGTTCGCGTGCCGGCTTACTCACCGGAAGCCGTGGCTGAACACGCGGTGGGCATGATGATGTGCCTCAACCGCCGCATTCACCGCGCGTATCAGCGCACCCGCGACGCTAACTTTAACCTCGAAGGGCTGACCGGCTTTACGATGTACGGCAAAACCGCAGGCGTTATCGGCACCGGTAAAATCGGCGTCGCGGCGCTGCGCATTCTGAAAGGCTTTGGCATGCGCCTGCTGGCGTTCGATCCGTACCCGAGCGCCGCCGCGCTGGAGATTGGCGTGGAATATGTCGACCTGCCGACCCTGCTGGCGGAATCGGATGTCATCAGCCTCCACTGTCCGCTGACGCCGGAAAACTACCACCTGCTGAACCAGAGCGCGTTCGAGCAGATGAAAGACGGCGTAATGATCATCAACACCAGCCGCGGTGCTTTGATCGATTCCCAGGCCGCGATTGAAGCGCTCAAACGCCAGAAAATCGGCGCGCTGGGGATGGACGTGTATGAAAACGAACGCGATCTGTTCTTTGAAGATAAATCCAACGATGTGATTCAGGATGACGTGTTCCGCCGTCTTTCCGCCTGCCACAACGTGCTGTTCACCGGCCACCAGGCGTTTCTGACGGAAGAGGCGCTGATCAGCATTTCTGAAACCACGCTTGGAAATCTGCGCCAGCTGGAACAGGGCCAGCCCTGCCCGAACGAGCTGGTGTAACACCGCCGACGCGCCGCCTGGCGCGTCGCGTTTTTTACCTCAGGGAGACGACCATGAAAAAAATCCTTTTCACCTTGCTGGCGGGAATGACGCTCGCCGGTTGCCAGAACACGGCGACGTCAAACGTGACGCCTGAAACGCTGCAACACCACCGCTACGTGCTGCAAACCGTCAACGGCGCGCCGCTCGACTCAACGCACCGCGTGCCGGAGCTGAGCTTTGGCGAGCGTATGCATGTCTCCGGCAGCATGTGCAACCGCTTTATGGGTCAGGGTGAACTGCATGGCGATACGCTGAAGGTGCAGGGGCTCGCGTCAACGCGCATGCTGTGCGCCGAACCGCAGCTCAACGAGCTGGATAAGCTGATGAATGAGATGTTAAGCCAGGGAGCGACGGTGAGCGTGGAGAAACAGCAGCTCACCCTGAAATACCGCCAGTACAGTCTGGTCTATAAACTGGCGGATCTGATGTCGTAATCAGTACGCGGCGCAGGCGCCAGAGGCGAGCGCCGCTTCGCTGCAACGTTTGCCGTTGGGCAGCGCGCACATACCGGTGGTCGTGCCGTCAAGCTGGCGCGCGACCGACAGCGAGCCCCCGACCATCGCGCAGTTCGCCTGCCCTGCACTCGACAACGCAGCCCGCATTCCCGGCGGCACATGGGCCGCGGTGGCCTGCTGAACGGGTTCGCTGCTGCATGCCGATAATAGTAACGCGGCACATCCTACCCAAAACGCTGCTCGCATGTTTCTCCCCTTTCGTTGACAAGCAAAACCTGAGCATCATAGGCCGCCCGACGCGGCGCGTCGAGATTCCCGCTGCTGCTTTTTTGGACGAAGACACATTTTTTTGCGCTTTTCGGCCTCTTTCTCTTGATCCTGCGCATGAAATGATTCACCTCGCGAATAGTCAGTACACAAAAACGAAAATCCCGGCTTCAGGGCTTTGCTAAAATTCCCTTATTACTACAGGGTCTGTTGCGTCCGCACAGATCTGACAATGTTGCGCAATGTAAGGGTCTTTTATGATTACTATCGACGGCAACGGCGCAGTCGCTTCAGTCGCTTTTCGCACCAGTGAAGTTATCGCTATTTATCCCATCACGCCGAGCTCCACGATGGCGGAACAGGCCGACGCCTGGGCCGGCAACGGGATGAAAAACGTCTGGGGCGACGTCCCGCGCGTGGTCGAGATGCAGTCCGAGGCGGGCGCTATCGCGACCGTCCACGGCGCGCTCCAGACCGGCGCGCTCTCCACCTCGTTTACGTCTTCCCAGGGTTTGCTGCTGATGATCCCGACGCTCTATAAGCTCGCGGGCCAGCTCACGCCTTTTGTGCTGCACGTGGCGGCGCGCACCGTCGCTACCCATGCGCTCTCTATTTTCGGCGATCACTCTGACGTCATGGCCGTACGCCAGACCGGCTGCGCGATGCTGTGCGCCTCAAGCGTTCAGGAGGCGCAGGATTTCGCGCTGATCTCCCATATCGCCACGCTGAAAAGCCGCGTGCCGTTTATTCATTTCTTTGATGGTTTTCGTACCTCGCACGAAATCAACAAAATCGCGCCGCTCGCCGATGACACAATCCGCGCCCTGCTGCCGCAGGCGGAAATCGACGCCCACCGCGCCCGCGCGCTCAACCCGGAACACCCGGTGATCCGCGGCACCTCCGCCAACCCGGATACCTATTTCCAGTCCCGCGAGGCGACCAACCCCTGGTATGACGCGGTCTATGACCATGTCGAACAGGCGATGAACGATTTCGCCGCCGCCACGGGCCGCCAGTACCGGCCGTTTGAGTATTACGGCCATCCGGAGGCCGAACGGGTGATTATCCTGATGGGTTCCGCCAGCGGCACCAGTGAAGAGGTGGTGGATGAACTGCTCACCCAGGGCGAGAAAGTGGGCGTGCTGAAAGTCCGCCTGTTCCGCCCGTTCAGCGCGCGTCACCTGCTGGCGGCGCTGCCGCAGAGCGTCCAGCGCATCGCGGTACTTGATCGCACCAAAGAGCCTGGCGCGCAGGCGGAGCCGCTTTATCTGGATGTGATGACCGCGCTGGCGGAAGCCTTTAACCGCGGCGAGCGCGACAGCCTGCCGCGCGTCATCGGCGGCCGTTACGGGCTTTCCTCCAAAGAGTTCGGGCCGGACTGCGTACTGGCGGTATTCAATGAACTGCGCGCCGAAAAACCGAAACCGCGCTTTACCGTCGGTATTTATGACGACGTGACGCATCTCTCCCTGCCGCTGCCGGAGAATACGCTGCCCTCTCACGCGCGCCTGGAGGCGTTGTTTTACGGGCTTGGCAGTGACGGCAGCGTCTCGGCCACCAAGAACAACATTAAAATTATCGGTAACGCGACGCCGTGGTACGCCCAGGGCTATTTCGTTTATGACTCCAAAAAGGCGGGCGGCCTGACCGTTTCCCACCTGCGCGTCAGCGAGCGGCCCATTAACTCCGCGTATCTGGTGAGCCAGGCGGATTTCGTCGGCTGCCATCAGCTGCAGTTTATCGATAAATACCAGATGGCCGAGCGCCTGAAACCCGGCGGTATTTTTCTGATTAACACGCCTTACGCGCCGGATGAGGTGTGGCATCAGCTGCCGCAGGAAGTCCAGGCGGTGCTGAATAACAAAAACGCGCGCGTCTTTGTGGTGAACGCCGCGAAAATCGCCCGCGAATGCCAGCTCGGCGCGCGCATCAACACTGTGATGCAGATGGCGTTTTTCCATCTCACGCAGATCCTGCCGGGCGACAGCGCGCTGGAGGCGCTCCAGGGTGCCATCGCCAAAAGCTACAGCAGCAAAGGCCAGGAGCTGGTGGAGCGCAACTGGCAGGCGCTGGCGCTGGCCCGCGAATCGCTCTTCGAAGTGGCGCGCCAGCCG
This sequence comes from Cronobacter sp. 153480017-3, assembly GCF_053627815.1. Classification (NCBI taxonomy): domain Bacteria; kingdom Pseudomonadati; phylum Pseudomonadota; class Gammaproteobacteria; order Enterobacterales; family Enterobacteriaceae; genus Cronobacter; species Cronobacter sp. 153480017-3. Next base: position 283,755 of record NZ_JBSEYN010000001.1, read on the forward strand.
GTGGATGAGACCAGCCATCTGCGCCCGCCCGTGGTTTCCGACGCCGCGCCCGATTTTGTCAAAACGGTGACCGCCGCGATGCTGGCAGGGCTTGGCGACGCGTTGCCGGTTTCCGCGCTGCCGCCGGACGGGACCTGGCCGCTCGGCACCACTCAGTGGGAGAAACGCAATATCGCGGAAGAGATCCCCATCTGGAAAGAGGCGCTTTGCACCCAGTGCAACCACTGCGTCGCCGCCTGCCCGCACTCGGCGATCCGCGCCAAAGTGGTGGCCCCGGAAGCACTGGCTGACGCGCCCGCCTCGCTCGCCGCGCTGGATGTGAAATCCCGCGATATGCGCGGCCAGAAATATGTGCTGCAGGTCGCGCCGGAAGACTGCACCGGCTGCAACCTGTGCGTCGAGGTCTGCCCGGCGAAAGACCGCCAGAACCCCGAGATCAAGGCGATTAATATGATGTCGCGTCTGGAGCACGTGGAGGAAGAGAAACGCAACTATGACTTCTTCCTGAACCTGCCGGAAATCGATCGCAGCTCGCTTGAGCGTATCGACATTCGCACCTCGCAGCTCATCACGCCGCTGTTTGAATATTCCGGCGCATGCTCCGGCTGTGGAGAAACGCCCTATATCAAGCTGCTGACCCAGCTTTACGGCGATCGACTGCTGATTGCCAACGCCACCGGCTGCTCGTCGATTTATGGCGGCAACCTGCCCTCGACGCCGTACACCACCGACGCCAATGGCCGCGGCCCGGCGTGGGCAAACTCGCTGTTTGAGGATAACGCAGAGTTTGGCCTCGGCTTTCGCTTAACGGTCGATCAGCATAAGGCACGCGTGCAGCGCCTGCTCACACAGTTTGCCGATAAACTCACGCCTGCGCTGTATGAGGCGCTGCAAACTGACGCCACGCCGGAGGTGCGTCGCGAACAGGTCGCAGAGCTGCGCCAGCAGTTACAGGGCGTGGAAGGCGCGCAGCAGTTGCTGACCGACGCCGACGCGCTGGTGGAAAAATCCATCTGGCTAATTGGCGGCGACGGCTGGGCATATGACATCGGTTTCGGCGGCCTCGATCACGTGCTGAGCCTGACCGAGAACGTCAATATTCTGGTGCTCGATACGCAGTGCTATTCCAACACCGGCGGACAGGCGTCGAAAGCCACGCCGCTTGGCGCGGTGACGAAATTCGGCGAACACGGCAAGCGCAAGGCGCGTAAAGATCTCGGCGTGAGCATGATGATGTACGGGCATGTTTACGTGGCGCAGATTTCGCTGGGCGCGCAGCTTAACCAGACGGTGAAAGCGATTCAGGAGGCGGAAGCCTACCCCGGCCCGTCGCTGATCATCGCCTACAGCCCTTGTGAGGAGCACGGCTACGATCTGGCGCTGAGCCACGATCAGATGCGCCAGCTTACCGCGACGGGCTTCTGGCCGCTCTATCGCTTCGACCCGCGCCGCGCCGACGAAGGCAAACTGCCGCTGGCCCTCGATTCGCGCCCGCCGTCAGACGCGCTGGCGGAAACCCTGCTCGCCGAGCAGCGCTTCCGTCGCCTCAACGCGCAGCAGCCGGAGGTGGCCGAACAGCTCTGGAAAGACGCCGCCGCCGACCTGCAAAAACGCTACGACTTCCTGGCGCAGCTCGCCGGCAAAGCCGAGAAAGTCAGCGAGTAATTTAGCGCTTATCTTTTTCATCGCCCCTGTTTTTGGCAGGGGCGTTTTCGCCAAGCTCCTCGCGGCTTAATACCCGATACCAGGTAAATTTATCGCCGGTCGTGCATTTCACCGCCACGCCGTGTAAATCCCCGTCTTTCAGGAAAAACCCACGGTACTGATTTTCCCCCACCGCTAAATAACGCGCCTTTTCGCCAAGTTCATAAATCGTCTGGTAGCGATCGCCGCAGCGAAACGTAGTACGGGTATCAAACTGATAAAAGGAATTTAATAACGCGCCGCCCAGCGTGCGGAGATTCGCTATCATTAATCCCGACAGAATACAGGTAAATACCACGACAAATATATACTGACTGTCCAGAGAGAGTTTGGCCCGTTTCTTGCGCCTTTTAAGGTTCGCCTCCATCACGCCTGCAATCGCAATCACAATTAAATAGGCAATATTCACCACAATGAATGCTGCAAAAAATAACGTCATTGACCAGGTGGTATACGGGAGTAGTGCCGCAGAAATATCCCAGGATTCAAGCAACGTGCCGCTGGCGATCATTCTGGCAAAAAACAGCACCAGCGCCAGCAGCAGCGTCAGTGCTTTGCTCAGTAACGACGCGGCGCGCGGGGAGAGGACCGAAAGGCAAAACAGATAAGAGAGCGTCAGGCTGCCCGCGCCGAAAAAGCAAGAGGCAGCCACCAGAGACCAGACGATAATGCCAGGGGCATGCGCGACCGCCAGTAAAAAGCTTACGGAGATAGTAAGCATGGCGGTACGAGACAACGACACCGAGGCTTTCACTTTGCTGTTCTGCTTGCGCGGCAGGAAACCCTTCAGACGTTTGCGCTCCTGAGTATGAAACGCCGTGCGTCCGTAATAATCGATAATATACGCACACACCCACAGCATATTAAACCAGATGGCTGCGCCGTTAAGCGACGGGTGATGGGTTTTATTCGCCACGGCCAGAAGAAAAATCGTAATAAACCAGTTAATACACCAGAAGAGAATAAGCGCGGGCAACTGGCGCGAGAATTTATGCAGTAAGCCAAACATGACCTTTCCTTAAGTCACAAAACCCACACCTTAATGAGAAATATTTTGGCCTGCAACCTGACCATATGGATGCAATGACGCAACGTGATTATTTATGAAAGTACAATGACAGATGATACTCATCAGAATGAGATGTAATAAGCGCCGCCTCCCTGCGGCGCTTATTTTTACAGCGACATATCCACCACGATGCGGCCGGTAATTTTCCCGTTGCGCATGCGGTCGAAAATATCGTTGATATTCTCCAGCGGCTCGACTGCAATTTCCGCCGCTACTTTATTATGACCCGCGAAATCAAGCGCCTCCTGGAGATCCTTACGCGTACCGACAATCGAGCCGCGCACCGTGGTGCCGTCCAACACCATATCAAAGATAGAGAGATCGAATTTACCCGGCGGCAGGCCGTTCAGCACCATCGTACCGCCGCGGCGCATCATGGTGGTCGCCTGGGCGAACGCTTTTGGCGACACCGCCGTTACCAGCACGCCGTGCGCGCCGCCGAAAGTGTCATAGAAATAGCTGCCCGGATCGACCTCCAGCGCGTTGGCCGTCACCTGCGCGCCGAGGCGTTTCGCAAACTCCAGCTTATCGTTATCAATATCCACCGCCGCCACGTTCAGCCCCATCGCGTTGGCGTACTGAATCGCCAGATGCCCTAACCCGCCGATGCCGGAAATCACCACCCAGTCGCCCGGTTTGGTGTCGGTCATTTTCAGCCCTTTATAAACCGTCACCCCCGCACAAAGGATCGGCGCGATATGGGTAAACTCGACGTTATCCGGCAGGATGCCCACATAATTGGCATCTGCCAGACAATACTCGGCAAAGCTGCCGTTAACCGAATAGCCTGAGTTTTGCTGGCTGTGACAAAGCGTTTCCCAGCCCCCGAGACAGTGTTCGCAGTGCCCGCAGGCGGAATAGAGCCACGGCACGCCCACGCGATCCCCCTCTTTAATGTGCGTCACGCCCTGGCCGACCGCCACGACATGCCCCACGCCTTCATGGCCCGGAATAAATGGCGGGTTCGGTTTCACCGGCCAGTCACCTTCCGCCGCGTGGAGATCGGTATGACACACGCCGGTCGCCGCGATTTTTACCAGCACTTTACCTGGTGTGACTTCCGGCACCAGCACTTCCTGGATCTCCAGCGGCTGCCCGAAGGCCTTGACCACGGCCGCTTTCATTTTCATCACTTTCATCAGTTACCTCGTTAACGGGTCGTTCGGATGGATCAGAAAAGGTTCAGAGGCTGAATGTCATAGCTGACCAGCACATTTTTCACCTGCTGGTAATGCTCCAGCGCTTTTTTATGGGTTTCGCGGCCAATGCCGGAATTCTTGTAGCCGCCGAACGCGGCATGCGCCGGATAGAGGTGGTAGCAGTTAGTCCAGACGCGGCCCGCTTTGATTTCGCGACCCATGCGCCACGCGAGATTGGTATCACGCGTCCAGACGCCCGCGCCAAGACCAAATTCCGTGGCGTTAGCCAGTTTCAGCGCCTCGTCAGCGTCTTTAAAGGTGGTGATGCCGATAACCGGCCCGAAGATCTCTTCCTGGAAGAAGCGCATCTCGTTTTCGCCTTTAATCAGCGTTGGCTCAATATAGAAGCCCTTCTCGAGCGCCGCGCCGTGGTTCACACGCGAGCCGCCCGCGAGGATCTGGCCGCCCTCGCCGCGCGCGATATCGATGTAAGAGAGAATTTTGTCGAACTGCTCCTGAGAGGCCTGCGCGCCAATCATGGTGTCAGTGTCATAGGGGTCGCCTTTACGAATATTGGCCATACGCGCCAGCACACGTTCCATAAAGGGTTCGTAAATCGATTCCTGAATCAGGGCGCGGGACGGACAGGTACACACTTCCCCCTGGTTAAAGAAGCCCAGAATCAGCCCTTCGGCCGCTTTTTCGATAAATTCAGGCTCTGCCTGCATAATGTCGGCAAAGTAAATATTAGGCGACTTTCCGCCAAGCTCGACGGTGCTGGGGATAATATTTTCCGCCGCGCAGGCCAGAATATGCCGCCCGACCGGCGTCGAGCCGGTAAACGCGATTTTCTCGATGCGTTTGCTGCGCGCGAGCGCCTCGCCTGCCTCCTGCCCGAAGCCGTGCACCACGTTCACCACGCCCGGCGGCAGCAGATCGCCAATCAGCTCCATCAGCACGGAAATGCCAAGCGGCGTCTGTTCCGCAGGCTTTAGCACCACGCAGTTGCCCGCCGCCAGCGCGGGCGCAAGCTTCCACGCCGCCATCAGGATCGGGAAGTTCCACGGGATTATCTGCCCGACCACGCCGAGCGGTTCATAAATGTGATACGCGACGGTGTACTGATCGATTTCCGCGACGCTGCCCTCCTGGGCGCGCAGACAACCGGCGAAGTAGCGGAAGTGGTCGACCGCCAGCGGAATATCGGCGTTCAGCGTTTCGCGAATCGGTTTACCGTTATCCCAGCTCTCGGTGAGCGCTAATTGTTCGATATGGCCCGCCATGCGATCGGCGATGGCCAGCAACAGGTTCGAGCGCTCCTGTACGCTGGTTTTGCCCCACGCGGGCGCTGCGGCATGGGCCGCGTCCAGCGCGCGCTCAATATCGGCTGCGCCCGAACGCGGGAACTCCGCCACCACCGCGCCCGTCACCGGCGTGGTGTTAGTGAAATATTGACCTTCGACAGGCTCGACAAACTGACCGCCAATAAAGTTTCCATAACGCTGTTTAAAGCTAACGAGAGCACCAGGCTGACCGGGGTGAGCATATTTCATGGCAGATTCCTCAGTGTAGCGACAATCGGTTAAGCACAGTTATCTGTGCGGCGCACAGAGATAAGCAGGTCTTATGCCAGAGTGGTGAGCTGGGTGAAAAATCTCCATTAAACCTTTATAAACAATCGGTTAAGATCGAGGTTTTTGAATCGTCGGCGCGCAGGGCAGACACGGGACACGGAAAATGTCGCGGAACTGTGTCATGTGTCGCAACACATGCGACACCAAAATGCTACATATTTGAAACATATATACCCACCCGGAGAATGCCATGCCGCACAGCGCCTCGTTGACCTCCGCAGGCTTAACGCCGTACTGCGACGACCTGTCTTTTCCGTGTCTGCTGAATGACTCCTGGCAGCGCAGCCAGCGCTACGGGCTGACCCGCGACGATGACGCCACTTCGTTTGTCAGCCGCGCCCTGCTTGAAGAGGCGCGATCGCAACACGGCTGGCTGAAAACGCTCGCCCGCCCGCTGATGCAGCGGCTCGGTGAGAGTCTGAGCCGCGCGCCGTCTGTTGTGGTCGCCACGGACGATACCGGTCTCGTGCTGGATACCTTCGGCAATAATCAGTTTCTGCATAAGGCGCAGCGCGTGGCGCTCGCGCCCGGTAATCTGTGGGGCGAACACGCGCGCGGCACTAACGCCATCGGCACCGCGCTGGCGCTGCACGCGCCGTGCGAGGTCCACGGCAGCCAGCATTTCCTCAATCAGAACGCCGGGCTTTACTGCTACGGCGTGCCGGTGTTCCGTCCGGACGGGCAAATCGCGGGCGTGCTGGATCTCTCCACGCCTGCACGGCAGCCCGTGGCCGAGGCAGGCCGCCTGATGCGCCAGGCCGTGCGCCAGCTGGAGCACGACTGGGTTATCGCGCAGCTCGACGCCCAGCAGTGGCTGCTGCGCCTGCACACCGATCCTGCCGCGCTCGGCTCGGCACAGGAGTTGCTGCTGGCGTTCCGCGATAACCGGCTGGTGGCCGCCAATAAACTGGCGATGGACGAATTCAAGCTTTCCACCGCGCATATCGGCACGCTTTCGCTTGACGCGCTGTTCCCGCTGGCGTTGCCTGCAAGTGATGACACCGCCCTTACCGCCATTAACCAGCGCCGCTACCACACCCGCCGTCAGCTTCCGGCGCGGCGCGTCTGGGCCGCGTATCCCGCGATTTCGCAGGAAGAAGAGAGCGGCGTTGAAACCGCCAAAGCGCTGCGCCTGCTGAACGCGGGCATCGCGCTGTGCATTACCGGCGAAACCGGCTGCGGCAAAGAACATCTGAGCCGCCGCCTGCATCAGCAGAGCCAGTGGCGCGACGGCCCGTTCGTCGCCATTAACTGTGCTGCGCTGCCCGAGCAACTGATTGAGTCGGAGCTTTTCGGCTATCAGCCCGGCGCATTTACCGGTGCCAGCAGCCGCGGCTATATCGGTAAAATCCGCGAAGCCGACGGCGGCGTGCTGTTTCTGGATGAAATTGGCGATATGCCGCTTGCCATGCAGACCCGCCTGTTGCGGGTGTTGCAGGAGAAAAAAGTGGTGCCGCTCGGCGGCACCCGCGCCGTACCGGTGACCTTTACCCTTATCTGCGCCACTCACCGTCCACTGGACGAGATGGTGGCGCGCGGGGCGTTTCGCGAAGATCTCTTTTACCGGATTGAAGAGTACCGGCTGCGCATTCCGCCGCTGCGCGAGTGGCCCGCGCTGCCGCGTTTTGTCCAGCGGCTGTGGCAGGAGCTGGGCGGGGCGCGCCGCGGCGTCACGCTGTCTGCCGATCTGGTTGACCATATCGCGCGTCTGCCGTGGCCGGGAAACGTGCGCCAGCTTGCGAGCCTGCTGAAAGTGTTGCTGGCGCTGGCGGACGATGGTGACGTTGTCACGTTAAGCGACCTGCCGCCCCCCTATTGTTCTGTGGCCGGCCATAAAGAACCGGCGCAGCCTTCAGAGAAAACTACGCCGGATGTGGACGCCATCTTGCAGAGCGTGAACGGTAACATGAGCCTTGCGGCGCGTAAGCTTGGCGTCTCGCGCAGTACGCTCTACCGGCGGCTTGAGAAACAGCGCGCTAGCGCAGGCGTCCGCTGATATCGCCAAGCGCGTCGATGGCTGTCTGCGGGTAGCCTGCCGCGCGCAGCGGCGCGACAATCTCCTGCGCCAGATCCGGCACGTAACTCACTAGCAACTCCCCTTTGCCGCAAAACTCCGCCTCGCCGAGTGCAGCGGGCAGAATCACGCTCTGCGCGCGCTCAAGCGTCATCACCGCGTTACCAGGCGTGTGAATCGTCACCGGCGCGCCGATATTGGTGACAATGCGCACCGAGGAGAAGTGGTAGTCGTAGCAGGTATCGAAGCGCCAGCGCTCCAGCGCGAAATAAGGACCTGCGCAGCACAGCAGACGCTGGACGGCCTCGCACTCCTCCAGCACCAGCCCGCGCTGCGGCTGGGTCAGCAATTCGGGGCGCAATTCTTCCAGCAGTTTATCGATGTTACGCGCCTGCTCGTCAGGCGGCACTGGCGAGCCATCTTCCATATTCCACGGCATCGCATGCTGCTGAATATCAGACGTCTGCTCGATCTCATAGATAAGCGTATCCGGCCCGAAGGAGTGCAACTGCCCGCCCGGCACATAGATCGTATCGCCGGTTTTGAGCGGCAGGCGGTACATGACGCGGTCATAATCGCCCGCCAGTAACGCTTCGCGGATCGCCTCTTTTTTGACGCCGGTTTTGATACCAACAAGGCAGGTCGCGCCGGGTGCGGCCCAGAGAATATGCCAGGCCTCGGTTTTGCCATTCGGCTGGTTTTCCAGGCGCTGCGCGATGTCGTCGTTAGCGTGCAAATGCACCGGCAGCATGCCGCTGCCATCGATAAATTTGCTCAGAAGCGGAAAGTACGGGCCGCGCCAGCCTGGCGCGACCAGTTCATCAGGATAACGGATCGCAAGCTCACGCAACGACATGCCAGCGTATTCGCCATTGGTGATGGTCGCTATCATGCCGTCGACGTCGCTCACCTCCCAGGTTTCCGCGATGCGCGATTCCGGCAGTTCCGCCTTACCGAGCTGCGTTTTGATGCGCGTGCCGCCAAAAATGTGGGTTGCAAGCGGCGTCGTCAGCGTCAGCGGATAGTTGAGCATCCCTCTCTCCTTTTTTATCAGATAACCGCCTGGCCGCCCGTGACGGCGACGGTCGCGCCGGAGACGTAGCTTGCCTCGTCGCTTGCCAGCATGACATAAACCGGTGCCAGCTCAGCAGGCTGACCAGCACGCGCCAGCGGCACCTGGCTGCCGAATTCCTTGACCTGTTCCGGCGGCATGGTGGACGGAATCAGCGGCGTCCAGATGGGGCCGGGTGCGACGGCGTTCGCGCGAATGCCTTTTTCGGCAAGCAATGCGGCCAGGCTGCCGGAGAAGTTCACGATAGCCGCTTTGGTGGCGGAATACGCGATGAGCTTCGGCTTCGGCTGGTCGGCGTTGACCGAGGCGGTATTGATGATTGAGCCGCCCGCGGGCATATGCGGCACGGCCGCTTTGCAGATCCAGAACATACCGTACAGGTTGGTTTTCATGGTGCGGTCGAACTCTTCATCGCTGATTTCATCCAGCGAATCGCGGGTCATCTGGAACGCGGCGTTGTTGACCACGATGTCGATTTTGCCGAACGCATCGGCCGCTTTTTGTACCAGCGCGCGGCAGTGGGCGGCGTCGGTGATATCGCCGGGCACCAGGACCGCTTTGCGGCCCGCCTCTTCCACGAGTCGCGCGGTATCTTTGGCGTCGTCATGCTCATCGAGATACGAAATAAGCACATCGGCCCCTTCGCGGGCATACGCGATGGCGACCGCGCGGCCAATACCGGAGTCACCGCCGGTGATGATGGCGGCTTTACCGGTGAGACGGCCTGAACCCTTGTAGCTGGTTTCGCCGTGATCGGGCTGCGGCTGCATTTTGGTGGTGCTGCCAGGGACATTCTGCTGCTGTTCCGGGAATGGCGGTTGTGGACGTGTCGTCATGGTTTGTTCTCCTGTTTCTTTTCATTTCGCGCCTTTAAAACGCGAAAGACATCCGGGTTTCAGGAACCTGACGCTTATCAGCGCCAACGATGAAATCAGGTTTCAGTATAGTTGACGAGATATTTATGCAAGCGAAGCGGGAAACCAGACGGGTAATTTTTATCCGCTGCGGGGGGTTATTTTTGCGGATTGAAAGCACGCCAGGCGCGTTATTAACGAGGCGGAGAGGAACACCAATAACGTTTTATATAACAGTATCTTAGCGGCAAATAATTCGACTATAAAAAGAGAAAAATATAACGCGTGGCGTGCTGGCTTTTATTATTCTTTCACCCGATGAGAAAACGCGGATAAATCCGGGCCAGCGCGTCATTGTGCAGGCCCGGCTATAAATTCGTCGCGTTCAGATATTAAGATCCACCCACAGTGCTGCGTGATCGGAGCCAGCCTGCTGCGGCTTTTTCAGCTCCGGGTAAACCTCCCATTTTACCGGCCGCTCGCCGGGCCACATGCCTTTGCGGATAACGCCGCCTGCGGTGACGCGCTCCCAGAGCGCGGGCGACAGCAAAATGTAATCGAGCTTGTTGTTTTTGGCGCTGTTGCCCCAGGTGCCGGGGTATCCGCCGTTATCGAACGCCGGGTGCGTGAAAGCGTCGCGCAAATCGGTCTCTTTGAGCAGCGGTGCCAGGGCGTCGCTCTCTGGCGTGTCGTTGAAATCGCCCGCAATCGCAATAAACTGCTCGCCGGCATCGCGGCGCGCCTTGTAGATTTCCGCCACCCGCTGCGCCTGCGCTTTACGCCTGGCGTCGGACTCCGCTTTGCCGCCGTAGCCTTTACTTTTCAGGTGGTTCACCATCACCCACAGCGTGTCGCCGCTTTTCAGCGGCACCGAATATTCCGGGCAGTCGCGCGAAAAAATCAGCTGGCCGCGCGCGTCGCGATCGTCCACGTGGCTGCGCATCAGGCCGATGGGATAGTTCGCGCCAGTAAGCAGGCCAACGTCAATACCGCGGGTGTCGTTGCCGTCGATGACCATGACGTGACGAAACGGCTCGCCGCCGAGCGCCGCGATAATCTCCTGGTTAAACGCCGCCAGCGCCGGACGGCTCTCCGCCTCTACCACCGCCAGGACATCGGCGTTAAGATCGCTCATCACTTTCGCGGTGATGCGCATGGCGACTTCATCGACCGGCGATTCGATAAGTTCAAGCGAGCCGACCCAGTCGGCGCGGCCGCTGGCGATAATCTCGATACCGCCGTCGCGCGGGCGTTTCAGCAGGTTGCCACGGTTGCGACGCAAAATGACAAACGGCCCGGTGTCTGATTTCTCAAGCCCGAGCGCCACCATCAGCTTTACCATCTCTTTTTTACTGGCCTCGCTGTAGGTGATTTCGCCGAGCAGTTCATTCAGCCGTGCGAACTTTTCCAGCACCGGCCGCCCCTGCGACCAGCTACTCTGCGACATGACGCGCGCGCGATCGAACAGGTTTTCTACGTTATAAGACGCCAGACGCATAGCCCCTCCCGTGATGGTTTTCCCCTGCCGCTGGCTCCACAGCCCGGCATGCGGTCTTTCTCAGTGTGGCAGCAAAATGTTACGGCTTCAAAACAGGGGTGTGCGGTGCAAAACGCGCTGGTATTCGTCGCGGTAATCCGTACCATACACGCCACGCACAGGAACAATATTCGGGCCTGCTGGCGCAAGCGGCGATATCCGCCGGGCGCGGGCAAGCCAACGGTGAATTCGCGCGCCGGGCAATCCGCCAGGGCGCGCCGCAACGCAGAACTGAGCCACTTTTAAATGTCTGAAATTCAAGAAATTAGCAAAAAAGAGCAGTACAACCTCAACAAGTTGCAGAAGCGCCTGCGCCGCAATGTCGGAGAGGCCATCGCCGATTACAACATGATTGAAGAAGGCGACCGGATTATGGTCTGCCTCTCCGGCGGTAAAGACAGCTACACAATGCTGGAAATTCTGCGCAATTTGCAGCAGAGCGCACCGGTCAATTTCTCACTGGTGGCGGTAAACCTCGACCAGAAACAGCCGGGCTTTCCGGAGCATATCCTGCCGGAGTATCTGTCATCGCTTGGCGTGGAATATAAAATCGTTGAGGAAAATACCTATGGGATCGTCAAAGAGAAGATCCCGGAGGGGAAAACTACCTGCTCGCTCTGCTCACGCCTGCGCCGCGGCATTCTTTACCGCACCGCCACCGAGCTTGGCGCGACGAAAATCGCGCTCGGCCATCACCGTGACGACATTCTGCAAACGCTGTTCCTGAACATGTTCTACGGCGGCAAAATGAAAGGCATGCCGCCGAAGCTGATGAGCGATGACGGTAAGCACATTGTGATTCGCCCGCTCGCCTACTGCCGTGAAAAAGATATTGAGCGTTTCTCGCAGGCGAAAGGCTTCCCGATTATCCCGTGCAACCTGTGCGGCTCACAGCCCAATCTGCAGCGCCAGGTGATCGCCGATATGCTGCGCGACTGGGATAAACGCTATCCGGGCCGTATCGAAACCATGTTCAGCGCGATGCAGAACGTGGTGCCGTCGCACCTCTGCGACACCGAACTGTTCGATTTCAAAGGTATTCATCACGGCTCTGAGGTGGTGAACGGCGGCGATCTGGCGTTCGATCGCGAAGAGATCCCGATGATGCCTGCGGGCTGGGCACCGGAAGATGACGCGGCGCCACCGATGCAGCGCCTCGACGTGCTGGAAATCAAATAAGGCTGATGCCCTCCCCGCGGAGGGCTTTTTTTTGCGCGCTTAACGCATATGCGGCGGTGGGTCGTCGATAGGACGCGGGTCGGGTGATGGGGGATCGGGCACGGGCTGCGGCGTTGGGATCGGGTCCGGCACCGGTACGGGATCGATGGGCACCGGATCGCTCATGCGGGTCTGATACAGATGCTGCATAGTCGCTTCCTCTTTACATGGCAGATACCCTAAGCGTAGAAGATGCGTCACAGAAGGGAAAAGCGCGGCGCGGGTGTGCCAGAATGCAGAGAGTAAAACGCAGGCAAAAAAAAGCCGACTTAAACAAGTCGGCATCGTACGAATCAATTGTGCTATGCAGTAATTCAAAAAAGGAAGTAAGACAATATGGAGCGCAACGCCCATCGCTTGACGTTGCATTCACCTGCGACAAGAATGATGCCGTGAAACGACGTGCCATTTCTTGATATCGCTCAAAGTCGTGAGGATTTTTCGTTCAGTTCTCGCTCGAAATACGTTTTTTTACAACCATTTACTTCGATGTAACCACCACGTAACACCGCCGATCAGCAGCACCAGCGCCACGCAAAACACGCTAAACCCAAGATGCCAGCCGCCGCCGGGAATACCGCCGAGGTTGACGCCAAACAGGCCGGTGAGAAACGTGCTGGGCAAAAAGACCATTGCCATCAGCGACATCGTGTAACTGCGCCGCGACAGCGACTCCTGCATCGTCTGGGAAATCTCATCGGCCATGACCGCGGTACGCGCGATGCAGGCATCGATTTCATCCAGGCCGCGGCCAAGACGGTCGGCGATATCCTGCATGCGGCGGCGGTGATCGTCCGTCATCCAGCTAAAACGCTCGCTGGCGAGGCGGGAAAAAACATCGCGCTGCGGCGACATATAACGGCGCATCACAATCAGTTGCTTGCGCAGCAGCGCCAGCACGCCGCGCGGCGGCACGATCTCTTCGAGCAGGTTGTCTTCAAGATCGATGATTTTATCGTGCAGCTCTTCGATGAATTCGCTGGCGTGGTCGGTCAGCGCATCGCAGGCGTCAACCAGCCAGCCGCCGACATCCGCGGGGCCGCTGCCCTCGTTGAGGTCGTGAATAATGTCGTCGAGCGCCAGCACCTTACGCTGGCGCGTGGAGACGATAAGCCGCTCGTCGATGTAAAGCCGCATCGCCACCAGCTGGTCTGGCCGTTCATCGGTGCTGCCGTTGATGCAGCGCAGCGTAATCAGTGTGCCGTCGCCCATGCGGGTGACGCGCGGGCGCAGGCTTTCGCCCGCCAGCGCGTCGCGCACCAGATTCGGCAGCAGCGGCGTCTCAGTGAGCCACTGCGCGCTTTCCGGGTTGGCATAGTTCAGATGCAGCCAGCAGGGATGGTCTTTATCGATAACAGCGTCATCCTGCAATGGTTTCACGCCACCGTGGCCGTCCAGCAGCCAGGCGATGACCGCGTCCGGCACATTGACTTCCGAGCCTTTAATGGCCTCCATCGTATCTCCTGATGTCAGTTCAACGTCGCCGCGTGCGCTCAACGGCTTTCCAGCGCGGCCTGAATGGCGTCCGCCAGTTCAGCCAGGTGGTGACGGGTATATTCGATATCTTTGGCAAGCTTATCGCGCCCTTCATAACCATTCGGGGCCGCCACAGAGGCTTTGATCAGTTCAAGGGCGGCGTTTACCGCCAGCAGGCGTTTTTCCGCATCGCTACGGGAGGGATAATTTTCAGGCAGCATAATTCGCTCCGGTGATTCAACTGGCTTTATGGTGATACATTGCGCAGGAATTTCAAGCCGAAGCGATGCCGTTGAGGATTAAAACAGCGCCACCAGCAGGGCGACAGGGAAACTCATCGGCCAGGTCGCGCCGATAAGCGTCGCGCAAAGCAGCTTAATGCTGGTTTTGTCTTTGGCGATAAAAAAGGTAATGAGCGCCGCGATTGCCGCCATGACGGCGTAAAACACGAGCATATGTTGATAGAGCGTCATGATTGCGTATCCATACTGAGAAGGCGGTCGCAATATGCGATTTTTTATGACGCAGATCAAGTGTCCGTACGGGCCGTCGCGCAGAAAAACTTGATCTGCTTCACTGTATCCCTGCTGTAAACATGGATGAATCAAATCTGCGCGCGATGTGTTAACGTCAGCCTACCCATAAATTTTACAACTCAGGGCCAGTCTGTCGCAATGAGAACCACGCGCGTTACGTTACGTCTTTCCCATGCCGTCAGCGACGTTATGCTCGATGACATCAAAGCCATTATTCCTGCCGATGCGCTACAGGTCTTTATTAATCAACTGGATGAAACTCAGTACGCCACGCTTGAGTGTATTCAGACGGAACAGAACTGTTCGCTTATTGCCTCAGCGATAGTGGTGTGGCGTCAGCTCGGCCATATCAAAAATCTGGTCTACCGCAACGGCGATGTGCTGCGCGATGTCTCCGACGCCAGTCAGTTTCAGCTCTTTACCATGCTGCGCGCGCCGCTGACGGTGCTTGCCGTTCGCTGATAGCTTTCAGAAAATTCTCAACTTCTCCCCTCGCCTGCCGATAACCTTCTGAAAATGGACGGGGAAGAACGTTATGCTGCCTGGAATACCCACGCTGGCGCTGGCCTTTATGGTCTGGCTGCTGATTTTTATCCCTTCTTACAAAATCGCCACGCGCGCGGGCTTCGGCTGGTCGATGGCGCTGTTACTGACGCTGCCGGGCCTGAATATCATCGCCTGGTGGTGTTTTGCCTGTATGAAGTGGCCAGCGCGCCGCTATTTCTGAGCCTGACGGCCGCAGGCGTTGTCAGCGTCTGCTGGAGGCTCCGCGAGGCTGCGCCGGTTTAACGCGTGGAGAAAACGCGCACATAGCGTTAAAGCTCCGCGTCCCCTTGCCGATGATGCAGATAACCCAACGCCCGCGTTGACCGTCAGAGCCCCGAGGCGTTAGCGCCCTAAAAGAAGCCGTGCTTGAAGGTAGCACCCTATGTTTAGCCACATCGACAGAAAAGATGCCAGACGCATGGCAGCCCTGGATATGCTCCGGGGAAAGCACGGACATCAGGACCCGGTTCTGCTGCAATTTGCAAGGCTTGCCAGCCTCGCGCTCGGCATTCCGGGCTGTTTTATCGCCGTGGTGGATAAAGCGGGCCTGCCCGTACATCTGGCACATCCTGAGCCGCTCCAGGTCGATGCGGCAGTCTTAACGCAGCCGTTATGCCCCCAAAATGAGCCGGTGTGGTGCAGCGATACCACACTTGACGCGCAGGCGCATCAGCACCCGCTGGTCATCGCCTCGCCTGACGTACGGTTCTACGCGCTGGCACCGCTGCGCACGCGTGACGGCAGCCTGACCGGCATTATCGGCATGACGGATACCGTGGCGCAGCCGTTTAACGACGAGCGCGCCCGCACGCTCTCGCTGATTGCCGGGCTGACCGGCGCCTGGCTTGAAACCTTAAACGCGGTCGGATTTTTAGATCCCGTCACCCGCCTGCCGAACCGTCAGAAACTGCTGGCCGATATGGAGCGGCTGTGTGAGAGCGGCAGTACTGAGCGCTACACGCTAATGATTTTCGACTGCATCGACATGCCGACCGCCTATGAACTGGCGCGCTCGCTTGGCATGCCGGCGCTTGAGACGCTACTTAACGATCTCGGCCCGTTACTGCGCATGAAGTTACGGCTGAAAAGCGACACCGTGCTCTATAACGTGGCGACAGGCCGCTTTGCGCTGCTTTTAAAAACGCGCAATCAAAAAGCCATTCGCCGCAACGCCGCGGTGCTGCCGCTGGTGAACGCGCGCATGCTGCAGGGCATCAATATCCGGCTCAATATCTTTGCAGGTGAAGTGGCCTGGCAGCCGGAGAAAACCACGCCCAATGAGGCGCTGCGTCGCGCCATCAGCGCCGTGCATGAAGCTATCTGGCTTAACAAGCGCCATATGGCCTTTGACGCTGAGCGCGATGAGAAGCGCAACGTTGATTTCCAGCTGCTGCACGATCTCAGTGAGAGCATCGCCAAAAACCGCGGACTCTATTTGATGTATCAGCCCAAAATCAAGCTCAGCACCAACCGGGCGGTCGGCGCGGAAGCGCTGCTCCGCTGGCGTCACCCGACCCGCGGCGATATCCCGCCGGGCGTGTTTATTCCGCTCGCGCAAAATACCAGCCTGATGGAAGAGATAACGCAATGGGTGATTGGCGCGGCGCTGCAACAGCTCCAGAAATGGCGCAAAGAGGGCGTCACCCTGCCGCTCTCAGTCAATATCAGCGTCAGCGATCTCTCCCGCCGCGGTTTTGCCGATGCGCTGGAAGAGCGCGTGCTGCGCGCCGGGCTTTCAACAAACGATATTCGTATTGAATGTCTGGAGACTGAAAAGGCGCTGGAGAGCGAAACCGCGCTCAGTGAAATGGATATGCTCAAACTGCGCGGCTTTAAGATCCTGCTGGACGACTTCGGCGCGGGTTACAGCAACATCAACTATCTGCGCCGCATCCCTATCGACATCATTAAGCTCGACCGCTCGCTCACCTCAAGCATCGCGCAGGAGCGCAGCAGTCAGATCATCGTGCGTAACGTTATCCAGATGCTTAAGGAGCTGGATTACGTGGTGCTTGCCGAAGGCGTGGAGGATGCTGAAACCGCCCGTCTGCTGCTGGAGTTTGGCTGTGATGAGGCGCAGGGCTATTTCTTCTCACGTCCGGTGGAGCCGGAATATATCGCGCAGTGGATATAATCGCCGTTGGAAATGGCGCGTAAAAGAGAAAATGACGGATACTGCAAGGTGTACAACGCCTTGCAAAATAACCACTGTAACTTCGTGGATTATTATTTTTACATGTTCAATTCATTAGAATGTGTATTAATAGACATTCTAAAAGCCGCATTACCGGTTATATGCATCAAAAAATGCCTGAACCGAAAAATAATGTTGTTACTATAAATTTCCCGTCTACGCTTATTTCATACCTCAGTATCCGCTGAGACACGCTTTGCCATCACCAGGGAACCGGGTTCAGGGATGAACCCCCATTTCTGCCGCACTGCCCTTGCCGCCCGTTCCGTCCTGTCACTTCCGCCCTGCCGTGCGCCGCCTGCGCATCGGTGTCTGCTGGCCTTGAGTGCACGTGAATCGTCTCCCTATAAATACGTCAAAATATGACGATCCCATTCATAATATTAATTATCTTACTTTCGAAACATTGTGATTATTATTTATACCACCGCTTCGTATTTTAATGACAAAATAAAATCAAGCGGACCGATGAAGCACCAAAAATATAAATACGAGAGTAGATAAAATTTCACTAAAATTCAGCCACTTTTCTGCATAACGTTATATTTTTCGCCTTCAAAACTTGCGGAATAAAATACCCTGACCTACAGTTATCAATACCTTTTCGATAGCAGTCACGCACTGCTGTAATAAGTACGACCAACAACATGAGGAGAATGATATGACTCAGCATCGTGGTGGTTCAGGTAATTTCGCAGAGGATCGTCAGCGCGCGTCTGAAGCAGGCCAGAAAGGCGGTCAGCACAGCAGCGGTAATTTTAAAAACGACCCGGAACGCGCATCTGAAGCAGGTCATAAAGGTGGCCAGCAGAGCGGGGGGAATTTTAAAAATGACCGTGAACGCGCCTCTGAAGCGGGGCGTAAAGGTGGCGAGCACAGCCACGGCGGCGGTCGCTCCTGATACAGCGGTTGACGCTAAACAGCGTGCCCGGAGAGGTCTAACAGGGCACCTGTGATGCATGAAACAGGAAGCATTAAATAGAGAAAGGAGAGCGTTATGCTCTCCTTTTTTACGTTTCTCGCCCGGCATCCCTGCCCGCTCTGGCGTCAGCGTTCACTGCTAAACACCAGCGTTTCCGGCGTTTCAGCGGTTAAAAAGACCTCCTGCGCTTCTCCGCTTGGCAAAACAAAAAAGAGACGTTCGCCCTGACGCAACCCGGCGAATGCGCTTATCTGCTGGGATTTATCGATCTCAAACGTTTTTATCGTCTCCCCGTTTACCGCACTGGGTTCACTCACGCTGTAGGTGGCGGTAAAATCCACCTCCGGGCGGTCTTTCAGATGCAACTGAACAGAAGGCATATCGACTCCCCAAGTGACTGTGATATGTCAAGTGTAGTCCACACCTGCTCTCTGCGGCGGCGTCGCTGGCCTGGCCATTGTGACTTCATTAATAAAATTAAAGCGATACGAAACGCGGCCGATAACTGATATGCATGAAAGCAGTAACCTGCGGCTGGCCCCAGCTACGCCACACCAGCCAACGATCACACCTGAAGCGAGGGTGCGTGCCATCGCGCTTACAGGCAAAGGGAGAGTGAGATGAAGCGGTCCGGCCTTCTGGCAGTCGTCGGGGCAGTGTTTTTGTTGCAAGGGTGTCATGCGGACAGCATTGACCAGGTGAAATCCCTCAGCGCGGGGGAGCAATCTCTCGGCCAGGCTTTTGAGTCACGTACCGACTGCGTGCAGGGCGCCTGGCGTAGCTTTGAAGATGCACGCGGACGTGATGTCGTGCTCTATTCCTGTAAACTCCCCGCGCCGGAACTCGCCAAACTGACCGACAAATTTCGCGCGCACAGTAATGAGATGGTCGAACAAAACACGACTTTACGCTGGCGCAAAGCGCATCGTGACGATGTGGCCCGCGTGATGAGTGAAATGAGCATTCGTGATGTAGAACTGCTGTATGTCTGGCGCATCAGCGACGGCGCTACGCCGCAACTTGCGGATGTGGAAGTTAAAACCGCCACCACCTTTTCGAGTTTCAGCTACAGCGTCAGCGAGCCTGAAAAATTTGTCGCGCTGGCTTACAGCGACACCCTTCCCGACCTCTGGCCGCAAAGTCTTTTTCCCGAACTGGATAAAAACGCGGGCCTGCTTTATCGCCAGTTAAGCGCACTTTGAATAACGGGCAGTCCGGTAGCGCCTGAGCCGTCATCAGGCGCATGGATGACTTTATGCTGCACCTGAAGCGCCTCGGGTGATCACTTTTTGATCAAACGAACACTATCCTTAAGTTAAATTTTTTTCACAATAGCGTTACACTAACAAAAATGAATTTCTATGCAGAATTTGACCAGTTGGTATGCAATTGATAACTCACTTCGGTTTTTCAGAAAGGCCATCCGAAATTCGCTTCTAATTTTAATTATTGCCACACTGAAACTATTTGCATATCAATTTGAATGACGCGTGACAATTACGCCATTAAATTATAAAGACGTGAAAAACAGCAATAATTGTTCAGCATATATGATGTTTCTTTACTCTCTCATTCACTCCCCGTCGTTTCCTCGCAAAAATTTACTTTTCACACGTTACAATTGAACTACCTGCATCATTAACCGATGCGCACGCCAATTAAGCACGTGAAATCATATGGAGAGTCGAATGAACTGGCGGGTGGTTGATTCAGTAGTAAGCACCGACACCAATTCTGTATTTACCTTAATTTCATCGCAACAATCTTTTAAACTTATTCTCTGGTATAAGGCGACGTTTTATTTATCATCTGGCGACACATTGTCTATTAATGGCGCATCCATTACCGTTAATAATCACCCCGTCGAGCTTACTCTGTACCGCACCACCGTTTATAACGCACGGTTCTGGCAAACTATCGTGAACAGTAATACGCATTGCGCGGGTAATCACCGGCAAAGCGTGGGCCGGTGTGGTTATCGCCGTAAATGCAAACTGCTTTATTGCCCGTTTCAAAAGCACTGACCAGTAAGGCATTTCGCATAGTATTTTCCTGTCAGGCATGGAAAAATACTCAACAAACACGCCGCCTGGTGACGACGTGACGCGTCTATATCTTCCCTCAGACTGGAATTCACTCTTGTGAAAAACCTGATAAATAGTGCGCTGCTGGTGCTGGCGTTAAATCCGCTGTGCGCGCTGGCCGTTGAGATCACACGTAGCGCGGCGGCGGAGGCCTGCTCTCAACAGGCGGGCGAAAACAGCGGTGAGTGTCTCGAAGCGGCGGGACTGACCTCAGATAATGCCCTTAAGCAGGCGTTTAATGCCAAAGTCACGGAGCTGCAAAACTTCGACTATACCCGCTGGCCGCAGGGCGATGAGGCACGGCGCACCCAGATGGTCGAGGCGTTAAAGATAAGTCAGCAGCAGTGGACGGACGCCAGAGACGCGTTCTGTACGGCAGCAAGCGCCTCGGCCGCGGGTACGCCCTGGCTTGCCGCCCATGCGTTAAGCTGCGTCATCAATATGAACCAGCGCCGCGTGGAGGAGCTCGCGCTCATTCATCCTGAAGCGGAAAAATAACAGCGGACAGAGGCAGAAAATGTGTCCGGCGTCTGCCACAATGGAGACGCCGGACATGCGTTAATGCTTAAGGATATACATGGTGCGGCTGTAGGCCACATCTTCCGGGTTATTAATTGGATAACCTTTCAGCCACGGTTTAATTAATCGGCCATTGGTGTACTGATAAATCGGCGCAATCGGTGCCTGCGTTGAGATAATTCTCTCGGCGTTATTGTAATCGTCATTGCGCGCTTTCGCCGAATTCTCCTGCGCGGCCTGTTGCAAGACTTTGTCGTAATCCGGGTTTTTAAAGCGCGAAATATTCCCGCTGTGCGTGGAAGTCAGCAGCGAAAGAAACGTGGACGGCTCGTTATAATCCCCCACCCAGGACGCGCGGATCACATCGAAATTCCCGGTATTACGGCTGTCGATATAGGTTTTCCACTCCTGATTTTTCAGCTTCACGTCCACGCCCAGATTCTTTTTCCACATCGAGGCCACGGCGATGGCGATTTTCTGGTGGTTTTCAGAGGTGTTATAGAGCAGCGTCAGGTTAAGCGGACGCGCCGGGCCGTAACCTGCGGCCTGAAGCAGCGTTTTCGCCTGCGCGTTTAACTCCTGCTGGCTCATCTGTTCCCACTCTGACGGCGCGGGCGTAAAGCCTGCGGTCACGTCCGGCGTAAAACGCCAGGCCGGTTTCTCGCCGGTGCCGAGCACTTTTTCAGCCATCAGTCGACGGTCGATGGTCATGCTGAGCGCCAGACGCACGCGCGGGTCCGCCGTCGGGCCTTTCTGCGTGTTAAACGCATAGTAATAGGTGCCAAGCTGCGGCGGCGTAAAGACCTGGTCCGGGATCTCTTTTTTCAGCTTCTGATAGAGGTTTTTCGGGAAGGATTCGGTGATGTCGATATCATTCGCGAGATAGCGCTTGGTGGCGGCAGATTCCTGATTGACCGGTAAAAACGTCACCTGCGTCAGCACCGTTTTCGCGTTATCCCAGTAGTGGGTATTGGGCGTCAGCACCAGCTTTTCGTTGACTACGCGGTCTTTAAGTACGAACGCGCCGTTGCCGACCAGCTTACCGGGGCGCGTCCAGTCGCCGCCCTGCTCCACATTCGCTTTTTGCACCGGATAGAGCGCCGCGTTGGCGGCAAGCGACGGGAACCACGGCAGCGGTTTATCGAGCGTGACCTTCAGCGTATGCGCATCCGGCGCGCTCACGCCAAGCTGCGCGGGTGCCTGTTTACCGTCGATAATCGCCTGCGCGTTCTCAATACCCGCCAGCGCGAAGAACCAGGCGAACGGCGAGGTGGTTTTCGGGTCGACCATGCGCTGCCAGCTGTAGACGAAATCCTGGGCCGTCACCGGCGTACCGTCAGACCATTTCGCGTTGTCGCGAAGCGTAAACGTCCAGATGCGGTTGTCGTTGGTTTGCCACTGCGTGGCCACACCCGGCACCAGCTCGCCGTTGTCGTTCTGGTTCACCAGCCCTTCAAAGAGATCGCGCAGCACCTGGATCTCCGGCAGCCCCACCGCTTTCGCCGGATCCAGCGAGGCGGGTTCGTCTTTCAGGTGGCGTACCAGCGTCTGGCGTTCGGCAAGCGCCGTGCCGGGCGGCACGTCGGCGGCAAACGCGCCGGTCAGCGCGCTCGCGACCCATAATGCGCTCAGGGTAAAGCTTACAGGAATTTTCATGAGGTCCTCGTTCTCGTGGTCCCGCGCCGAACCGCTCTCTCCGGGCGCTGTCGGGGAATTATTTGTTGGATGAATATAAATTGCAAACCACAGACCGCGATTTTGCGCGCTCACCCCGCGTCAGATCAAAGCGTTAAAGCCTGTACGCTTAAATAACGCGCAATGGGCAAACCACCGTCAGGCTGTTGAATTTCGGTCAAATGTCGTCAACACTCCTGTTATCACCTTTTGATGGCGACACACTATGAACACGCTGACTCCGCTTCGACCGCGCGCCCGGCGCGGCGCTTTACCTGACGATGCCAGGCGTTATGGCGAATCGGCGCTCGGCGCGCCGCTGCTCTGGTTCCCGGCAACCGAAGCGCAGCACGCGCCGGGCCTTATCATCGCCGGCACGCACGGTGATGAAAACGCGGCGCTGGTGACGCTCTCCTGCGCGCTGCGCACGCTGGAGCCCGCGCACCGGCGGCATCACGTGGTGCTGGCGGTCAATCCGGACGGCTGTCAGCTCGGCCTGCGCGCCAATGCCCGCGGGGTCGATCTCAACCGCAATTTTCCGGCGGCCAACTGGCAGCCGGGCGAAACGGTTTATCGCTGGAACAGTGCGGCCGAGGCGCGCGACGTGACCCTTTCCACCGGCGAAAAGCCGGGCTCGGAGCCGGAAACCGCCGCGCTGTGCCAGTTAATTCATCAATTAAAGCCCGCCTGGGTGGTGTCGTTTCACGACCCGTTAGGCTGTATAGAAGATCCTCAGCAGACGCCGCTGGGCCACTGGCTCGCAGACGCGTTTGGCCTGCCGCACGTCACCAGCGTCGGTTATGAAACGCCGGGTTCGTTTGGCAGCTGGTGCGCGGATCTGGGCTTAACCTGTATCACCGCCGAGTTTCCGGCCATCTCCGCCGACGACGCCACCGAGCGTTATCTGGCGGCGATGACCGCATTGCTGCACTACGACGATGAAAGCTGAGGCCCGACGTCAGAATGTAGATAGAGCTGACCGGGCGTAAAGCGTAAGGGAGGCTCGACATCCACCGCAAGCCAGGTCGGGCCGTCGAGATCGGTAAAGCGCATTTGTGGGATCAGCGGCAGCGCGGCACCGATGGCACGCGAGGTGCAGAGCATACAGCCGAGCATCAGCCCGAATCCTTCCTCCGTCGCCTGACGCGCGAGCGCCAGCGCCTCCGTCAGACCGCCGGTTTTATCGAGCTTAATGTTGATCATCTCGTAGCGCCCGGCGAGCGTCTTCAGGCTGCTGCGCGTGTGGCAGCTTTCATCGGCACAGATGGGCAGCGGATGAATAAAGTTTTCCAGCGCGCGGTCATCGGACGCCGGTAGCGGCTGCTCCAGCATCTGCACGCCGAGATCCGCCAGCAGCTGACAGCGCGCCGCCAGCCCTTCCGCATGCCAGGATTCGTTGGCATCGACAATCAGCGTCGCCTCCGGCACCGCGCCGCGAATGGCGACCATCCGCTCGGTAATAAAGGTGTCGTCGAGTTTGATTTTCAAAAGCCGCGCGCCCTTCTCCCACAGCAGCGCGGCGTTGCTCGCCATCTGTTCCGGCGCGCCCAGCACCACCGTCTGGGCGGTGGTGTGCTGCTCCGGCAGCGTGACCTGTAAATACGCTTCCAGCGTGTCGCCCGCGCGGCGCGCGTCGAGATCCCAGAGCGCGCAGTCGACAGCGTTGCGCGCGGCACCCGCGGGCAGTAATTTCTGTAGCCCGGCCCGATCCAGCCCCGCTTCGAGCTGCGGCACCACAGTCATGATTTGCGCCATCACCGAGGCTGCGCTCTCGCCGTAGCGCGGATACGGCGTACATTCGCCCACCGCCCTCACGCCGTCCTCTTCCAGCTCCACCACAACCACCACCGCTTCGTTGCGGCTGCCGCGGGCAATCACAAACGGCGAATGGAGCGGCCAGGCTTCCTGATACACTTTTACGCTTCTCATTATTTTCCTCGCAACGGGCTTTGCCTCAGTATAGCGACTGGAAAGTTAGCCTGCTGGGACAGTTTTTTATATTCATCCCCCGCGGGATCACATACACTAGCGGCGACGTTAACTATATGTAAACAGGAAGATAACTATGTCACAAATCGTCTATTTCCAGGGCAATCCGGTTTCCGTAGTGGGTCAGATCCCGCAGGCAGGCAGCAAAGCGGCGCCGTTCAGCCTGGTGGCAAAAGATCTGTCTGACGTTTCACTGAGCCAGTTTGCCGGTAAGCGTAAAGTACTGAACATTTTCCCGAGCATCGACACCGGCGTTTGCGCCGCGTCCGTGCGCAAATTTAACCAGCTGGCAACCGGCATGGAAAACACCGTTGTACTGTGCGTTTCCGCCGACCTGCCGTTTGCGCAGTCCCGCTTCTGCGGCGCGGAAGGCCTGAGCAATGTCATCACGCTCTCTACGCTGCGTAACCCGGAATTTGCCAAAGAATATGGCGTGGGCATTGAAGAAGGCGCGCTGAAAGGCCTGACCGCTCGCGCGGTGCTGGTCCTGAATGAGAACGATGAAATCGTATTTAGCGAGCTGGTGAATGAAATCACCCACGAGCCGAACTACGACGCGGCGCTTAACGCACTGAAAGCGTAAATTGCCCGATAAAAAAAGCCTCCGCATGCGGAGGCTTTTTTGTTGGCGGCGTTACTCTTCGCCCTTACGCTGGCTTAAGCCATATTCGCGAAGCTTATTCGCAATTGCCGTATGCGAGACGCCAAGCCGTTTCGCGAGCTTACGGGTACTCGGATAGCTGCGATAAAGCTGCGTCAGTACCGAGCGCTCGAAACGACGGGTGATGTCGTCAAGCGAGCCTTCCATCGCCTCTTCGCCTACCGGCAGCGCGGCAGCGTCGAAATCCGGCAGCAGGATATCCTGCGGGCGCAGTTCATAGCCTTCAAGCTGCGTGAGCGCGCGGTAGATCGCGTTTTTCAACTGGCGCACGTTGCCCGGCCAGCCGTAGCGGGTCAGCACCTGGCCGAGATCGCCTGCCAGTTTCGGGCGCGGCACGCCCTGTTCATCGGCGAAGCGCGCCACGAACATCTCCGTGAGCGGCATGATGTCCTGAGGGCGGTCGCGCAGCGGCGGCAGATTCAGCGTCAGCACGTTGAGGCGATAGTAAAGATCTTCGCGAAACGCCCCTTTTTGCACCAGCTCCACGAGATTTTTTTGCGTCGCGCAGATCACGCGCACATCCACATGCACTTCGTGCTCTTCGCCCACCCGACGGAACGTGCCGTCATTGAGAAAGCGCAGCAGCTTGGCCTGCATACGCGGCGACATCTCGCCGATTTCATCGAGCAGCACCGAGCCGCCGTTGGCCTGTTCGAAGAAGCCTTTTTTCCCTTCATGGGCATTGGCGTAAGCGCCCGGCGCGTGACCGAACAGCTCGCTCTCCACCACATCTTCCGGTATAGACGCGCAGTTCAGCGCCAGATAAGGCTTATCGGCGCGCGGGCTTGCCAGATGGCAGGCATGCGCCAGCAAATCTTTACCGGTGCCGGTGTCGCCGGTGATAAGCAGAGGCGCGTTCAGCATCGCCAGTTTGCGCGCCTGATCCACTACCTGTTTCATGCGCGGACTGACCGCGATGATATGGCTGAACGCATGGAGATCGAGGCTGGTCAGATTCTGCAACTGGCGGCCCATACGCACGGTTGAGCGCAGCATCGCGACCGCGCCAGTCAGCACGCTGGTGCCGCTCTCTTCTTCCAGATGTACCGGTGTGATTTCCAGTACAAAATCCTGGCCGTTAATCACCACGTGTTCGGTGTGTGATTCCACCGGGCTGCTCTCCAGCCAGCGCTGAAAGTTAAAACCGCTGATAAGGCTCGCAGCGTTATGGTTGCGCAGGCGCGCCTCGTTCTGGCCGAACAGCGCGCAGCTCGCCGGGTTCGCCAGCTCGATTTTGCATTTCATATCCACCGAAAACACCGGTTCCGGCAGCGCCTCCAGCAACGCGCTCAGCGAGCGGTGCTCGCGCTCGGAGGGCATCCACGGCACGGTACGCACATCGGTAACGCCGGGAATACGGCGGATCTCCGCCATCAGGCTGCTGAAGGCGTTAAATTCCAGCGTGGAAAAATTGAGATAAATTCGCCCGACAGGGTCAATTTCGATGCCGCGTAAATCGATACTGCGCAGCACCAGGAGATCGAGCAACTCACGGGTCAGACCGAGGCGGTCCTCACAAAACACTTCAAGACGCATGGCAGCACCTTCACGCATTGATCCAACGAATGGCGAGATAATACTTCAGTTGCCGCTACCGGGGGAGTGCTCTGTCAACAAAAATTGACAGAGTGCGGAAAAATGCGGCGTCATGCTGTAAACCTGAACAGGCAGGACGCCGTTGGGGTTACTCTTCGCGCTTTTGTTTCAGAAGCGTGACTTTAACTTCACTTAACAGCTGGCGGCGGAAATCGCCGAGGCGCGGCTTGTCATCTTCCGTCCAGGGCAGCGGGCGGCACAGCTCCATCGCCTTCACGCCGAGACGCGCGGTGAGCAGCCCGGCTCCCAGCCCCTGCGCCACGCGGGCGGAGACGCGCGCGGCAAGATCCTGTGACATCCAGTCAAGCCCGACTTCGCGCACCATCTCACTCGCGCCCGCGAAAGCCATATTCAGCAGCACCAGACGAAACAGACGAATGCGGCTGTAATAGCCAAGCTCGATGCCGTAAATGGTCGCGATACGATTCACCAGGCGCAGGTTGCGCCAGGCGATAAACGCCATATCCACCAGCGCCAGCGGGCTCACCGCAATCAGCAGTGTCGATTCCGCCGCCGAGCGGCTGATGGCGCTGCGGGCCTGGCTGTCCAGCACCGGCTGGACGATATGCGCGTAAAGCGTCACCACTTCGCGATCGCTGTGGGTTTCATGTATTGCGGCATGCCAGCGCGCCAGCGCCGGATGCCCCTGCGTCAGTCCCGCCTGGCTCGCCAGCTTTTCGCAAAACGCGCGCGCCTTGCCGCTGCCGTGGCTCGCCAGCAGCTCGCGCGCCTCATCGCGCTCCTCTGCGCGTTCGCGCAGGCGATACAGCCGCCGCCATTCGCTCGCGAGCGCGCCGACGCTTGCCGCCACAATCAGCCCGCCTGCGACGCAGCCGCCGAGCGCTATCCAGTCGCGCGTGTACCACGCATTTGCCGCCCACTGGACGCCCTGCGCCACGACGCTTACGCCAAACAGGCCAAGCCCGGCCACCACCATGCGCCGCCACAGGCTGCGCCGGGGTTTGAGCGCGTTTTCTACCACGCGCTCGGGCGCGTCTGCGGCAAGCGTCTCATCCTCAACGGCCGGTACAAACGCCTGCGCCTCGTCAAACGCCTGAGTGGCGCGAAGCGTCGGCCCTTCTTCCGGGCGCAGCGGCTCGTCAAACTCACGGCGCGGTTTAATCTCGCTCATCGCAGCTTATCTCCTGTTAAAAATTCCAGCACCGCGTCCAGGCGGATATGCGGCAGCGGCCGGTCAACGTCCATCACGCGCGGGCGAAAGGCTTCGAACTGAAAACCCTGCTGCTGCCAGAACGCGCTGCCCGGCAGCCGCGCGGGCACATCGCCTGGGTAAATGGTCAGCGGCGCGCCGTCGCTTAAGCGGTTGCCACGCAGCGCCGGCACGCTTTCGCCGTGGCTCTCCACCATGCCGCTTTCCGTTGCCTGTATCGAGGCGATGCCCATGCAGTCCATTTCGATACCTTCAAACGCGGCGTTCTGCCACGCTTCCTGCACCAGTTGCGAGAGCAGCGATACCAGATTCGCATGCTGATCGTGCGTGACGTGATCCGCTTTGGTGGCGGCGAAAAGCAGTTTGTCGATCACCGGCGAAAAGAGACGCCGGAACAGCGTGCGCTGGCCGTAATGAAAGCTTTGCATGAGTTGCGTCAGCGCCAGGCGCATATCATTAAATGCCTGCGGCCCGCTGTTGAGCGGCTGAAGACAATCCACCAGCACTATCTGGCGGTCGAAACGCACAAAGTGCTCCCGGTAAAAACCTTTAACCACCTTTTCGCAGTAGTAGTGGTAGCGCTCGCGCAGCATGCCAATGTTGGTATGTTTGCCCGCCTGCGCCAGTTTTGTCTCGCCAACCTCATCCACACCTGGCCACGGGAAGAACTGCAACACCGGCGCGCCCGCCAGATCGCCCGGCAACACAAAACGCCCCGGCTGGATAAAGTGCAGCCCTTCGCGTTTGCACTGCATCAGGTACTCAGTCCAGGCTTCCGCTATCTCCGCCAGACGCTTTTCATCGCCCGGCGCCAGCGGATCGAGCCCTTCGCACAGCCTGCGCCAGCGCTGCGCCCAGACAGCCCTGTCGCCCTGCAGCAGGCCCGTCATCTGGCGCGACCAGGTGAGATAGTCCTGCGCCAGCATGGGCAGGTCGAGCAACCATTCACCGGGGTAATCGACGATATCGAGATAGAGCGTGGAGGTATCTTTGAAATGGCGCAGCAGCGATTCACGCGAACGATAGCGCAGCGCGAGCCGTATTTCGCTCACGCCGCGCGTCGGCGTCGGCCACGCGGGCGGCGTACCAAAAAGTTGCGCCAGCCCTTCGTCATAGGTAAAGCGCGCGACGCCCATATCCTGCTGCGGCACCCGGCGCACACCGAGCAGTCGCTCCTCGCGTACCGGCGAAAAGAGCGGCAGCCGCGCCCCGCTGTTGACAGACAGCAATTGATTCACCAGCGCGGTGATAAACGCGGTTTTCCCGCTGCGGCTAAGCCCCGTGACCGCCAGGCGTAAATGTCTGTCGACGCTGCGGTTCATCAGCGCCTGCATTTCACTCTGAAGTTGTTTAATCATATCCCTGCCCGATGCGTTTATTTCCTCTGATCATAACAGTAAGGCTAAGGCGCGGCGATTCAAGCCCCGCTGACGCCGATTTACAAAACCGTGGCGAATGGACACTGCTCTGTGGCTTCAGTAAGATAATTTTGTTTATGCGATGTGATGGAGCACGGACGAATGTCCCCGACCATTTACGATATTGCCCGCGTGGCAAACGTGTCTAAATCAACGGTGTCGCGCGTTCTGAATAATCAGACTAATATTTCCGACGCCGCGCGCGAGCGGGTATTAAAAGCGATTGAAGAATTACATTATCAGCCGAATAAAATGGCGCGCGCGCTCACCTCCTCCGGGTTTGATGCGATTATGGTGATTTCCGCGCGCTCCACTAAAACGACGGCCGGTAATCCTTTTTTCTCTGAAGTGCTGCACGCGATAATGGCTCGCGCGGAAGAAACCGGCTTTGACGTTATTCTGCAAACGTCCCGCAATAGCGACGATGACTTACAGAAATGCCTGACACGCATTCGCCAGAAAATGATTAAAGGCATTATTATGCTGAGCGCGCCAGCAGATGAAACCTTTTACGAAAAGCTCGATGAATGCGCCGTTCCGGTGGTGGTCATCGGTAAAGTCGCGGGGAATTATCAGCATATCGCCTCCGTCGATACCGATAATTATCACGACAGCATTGCGCTGACCGATACGCTTGTCGCGAGAGGTTGTCAGCGTATCGCCTGCCTGCACGCGCCGCTGGATTATCATGTCTCTGTTGACCGCCTGGCCGGGTTTCGCGCAAGCCTCGCCAGGCATCAGCGGCCTGATGACAGCACGCTTATCGTTGATGGCGGCTACACCCAGCAAAGCGCGCTGGATGCGGCGCACCGCCTGCTAACACTCCCTGAACCGCCTGACGCCATCTTCGCCACCGACAGCCTGAAACTGATGAGCGTCTATCGCGCCGCCGCCGAGCGCGGCATCTCCATCCCGGATGCGCTGACGGTGGTCGGTTACAGCAACGAAACGCTCTCTTTCCTGCTCGCCCCACCGCCCGGCGGAATTAATGTTCCCATCCGTCAGTTAGGCGACGTCAGCAGCGCGCTACTTTTCTCCCGTATCGCCGGTGAGCCTGTTCCGGCCCGTACGTTAATTCCTACAACGATTATCTGAAAAAATAAGCTCCGCCTGAATCGGAGCTTATTTTTCGTCGGTATGAGACTCAGGCGATTGCGATTTCCGTCTCGCTGTCGAAGACGTGGCATTTATTCATATCAAAGGCGATATTAATACGCTGGTCGGCCTGATAATCTTTATCCGCGTTTGCGCGCACCACCATTTCATGCCCGCCGACGGTCGCATAAAGCATAAATTCCGCGCCGGTTAATTCTGCAACGGTAATTTTCGCTTCAACTGCATCATCGCTGGTCGCGCCGGGGAAAATATCTTCCGGGCGAATCCCTAATATAACGGCTTTACGCTGATAACCGCTGTCATTGAGCCGCGCAAGTTTATTTACCGGCAGCGGCAGCTTCAGCGTTTCCGTCACGAAATAGTCGCCGTCGATCGCCCCGCGAATAAAATTCATGGCGGGCGAGCCAATAAAACCGGCCACAAACAGATTCGCCGGATGGTTATAAACTTCTTTCGGCGCGCCGACCTGCTGCACGATACCGTCTTTCATGATGACAATTCTTGTGGCCATCGTCATCGCTTCGGTCTGATCGTGGGTCACATAGATCATGGTGGTGTTGAGCTTCTGGTGCAGCCGGGTTATCTCTGCACGCATCTGGACACGCAGTTTGGCGTCGAGATTCGAGAGCGGTTCATCCATCAGAAAGACGCCCGCCTCGCGAACAATCGCGCGCCCCAGCGCCACGCGCTGGCGCTGGCCGCCGGAAAGCGCACCCGGTTTGCGCTTCAGGTACTCTTTCAGCCCGAGAATTTGCGCCGCCCAGGCGACGCGCTCTTCAATAATCGCAGGCGCCACCTTCTGCATTTTCAGGCCGAACGCCATGTTGTCATAGACCGTCATATGCGGGTACAGCGCGTAGTTCTGGAATACCATCGCAATATTACGCGCTTTGGCGGGCACGTCGTTCATCCGCACGCCATCAATCAGCAGATCGCCACCGCTGATGGCCTCAAGCCCTGCGATCATGCGCAGCGTGGTGGATTTCCCGCAGCCTGACGGCCCGACAAAAACGATAAACTCTTTATCGGCAATCTCCAGATTGAAGTCTTTAACGACGTGAACCTGGTTGTCATAAATCTTCTGAATATGTTGTAGAGAGAGTTGAGCCATAATCTGTCCTTGTTATCAGCGCGCCGTGGCGCACCGTTGTTGATTCCAGAGCGCGTGCAGTCGCGGCCAGGTGAGCTCTGCGGTGTTATCCAGCCGCAGCTGCGCGCCGCGCAGCTCTGCGCCGATGCCTACGGACGTCATGCCACAGGCGTTGATAGCATCGATGCCTGCCTGCGCATCCTCCACGCCGATACAACGCGCCGCCGCCACGCCAAGCCCGGCGCAGGCGGCGAGAAAAATCTCCGGGTCGGGCTTGGAGTGCATAAGCCTTGCGGCGTCGGCGCAGAAGTCAAACTGTGCGGCAAGGCCGAGCGCCTGCAAAATCGCGGGCGCGTTGAGCGACACCGAGGCGAGCCCGATACCGATACCCTCCTGACGCAGCGCCGCCAGCAGTGACGCAATGCCGGGCAGCACCGCCTGCGGCGTCAGCGTGCGTAACGATTCAACGTAAAGCGCGTTTTTACGGCTGGCGAGTGACGCTTTTTCCGCCTCGCTGAACACGTTCGCTTTCCCGCCCCAGGCGAGAATACGCTCCAGCGAGCCCATCCGGCTGATGCCTTTGAGCTGCTGGTTAAACTGCTCGTCGATAGCGATCCCTACGTCTGCCGCCACCTGCCGCCAGGCGACAAAGTGCAGGTGGGCGGTGTCGGTAATCACGCCATCAAGATCGAAAATCACGGCGTCCGGTTTCATTTCGCCTCCCTGCGCGCGCTGTCCGGCAGAGGGAAAACACGCTCGCCGTGAATTTCCTGCTCCGTATCATTAATGAACATCCTGACGGCGTGAGCACTTCTGACCGTCAGAGACGCCTGCGTTATCTCAAAATGAAGCTGCTGCCCCTGCCAGCAGAAGGGAAACGCCAGACGACGCCACTGCGCCGGAAGTGACGGCGTCACGAAAAGTTCCCCCTCTTTGACGCTGACGCCTGCGAACCCCACGACTGCGCCAAGCCAGATGGCACCGGTCGCGGCCGCATGAATACCGTCATCGCTGCTGTGCGGCGCACCGCCGAGATCGATCTCACAGCCGGCGCGCCAGAAGCCATACGCCTCATCGCGCCGCCCGCAGCGGGCCGCGACGATGCCGTGAATGGCTTTGCTGAGTGAAGAATCATGAATGGTACGCGGCTCGTAGTAGTCGAGATTCGCCGCCACCGTCGCGCTATCAAACCGCCACGGCAGCATATAGAGCAGCATCACCACATCCGCCTGCTTGAGGATCTGCATCTCGTTGACTTCCGCCCGCGAATAATCAAGCAGCACCGACTGGCTGCCCGCATTCGCACGGTAGCGCGTAAGATCGATAGTGGGTTTACCAAAGAACGTATCGTCCTGCGGAATAACGCCATCTTTGCGCGCCACAGGCAGATACAGCCGCGCGAGAAAATCGTCGCACTGCGCCGTCAACGCGTCGTCCGGTATACCGAACCGGCGGCGGATATCCCGCGCCAGCGCGACATTGTGGTGTGCCAGATAGCTGGTGTAAGCGTTGTTGTTAATGTGCTCGGTGTATTCATCGGGGCCGATGACATCGTGCAGCTCCAGCCGCCCGTTCACCGTCTGTGCGCGACTCAGCCAGAAGCGCGCGGTCTCTTCAAGCAGTTCGCGGCCTTCGTGCGCCATAAACACATCGTCACCCGTCGCCTGCCAGTACGCCGCCACCGCCCAGGCGATATCGGCCACCAGATGATGCTCGGCAAGCGCAGAGGCCACCTTCTGGCGCAGGCCGGTGCGGATGTTAATCGCCGCGAATTCGGGCGTCTCTTCCTCGCCGGTGCGCGCACTCTCCCACGGGAAGAGCGCTCCCTGCCAGCCGCCGCGTGCGGCCTTACGCTTCGCACCGGCCAGGTTCAGCCAGCGATAGCGCAGAAGCTGGCGCGCGACTACGGGTGCGGTATGCAGGTGAAACGGCAGCAAAAACACTTCCGTATCCCAGAAGACGTGCCCTTTATAGCCTTCGCCGGTCAGACCTTTGGCGGCGATGCTACTGCGCTCGTCGTGGCGCGGCGTCATGGCATGCAGGTGATAAAGCGCGAAATCGAGCGCTTGTTGATCCTGACTGCATTCACTGTCAACCTCGACGCGCGCCTGTTGCCACCAGACGCGACGGGCCGCGGAGGATTCCGCCAGCAGTGCGTCATAACCCATTGTGGCGCATTCACGCAGCGCTGCCAGCGCCGCCGTTGCCGCGCTATCATCCGGCGCGTCAAGCGACGCGCTGACCCAGGCGCATTTCTCAAGCGTGAAGCTTTCGCCCGCAGCGAGCGTCTGCTGACTGTGCTGCAACAGCCGGCGGTTTTTCGCCGAAAAACTCACCTGCGCCTGAGCATTCACACGACAGACGCAGCCCAGCGTCACATCCGAGACGTTATCGAGCGTGCGGTAGCGCGCCTGAAGGTAGCTGTTTTCAAAAACGCGCAGTTCACGCTCTGCCAGGTGCTGACGCCCGCTATTGGTCTGCGTGGCGTCGATGCCCGTCGCCACGCGCACGGTGGCCGCGCTATCAACAGGCGTAATGACAAGCCGCAGGCAGAACAGCCCAAGCCGCGTGGCGGAGACAAAGCGCTCGCTTTTGAGCGTAAAACGCTGCCCGCGTGGTGAACGCCACTCGACGGTGCGTGTCAGTTCCCCGCTTGCAAAGCAGAGCTCGCGGCGATAGCTCAGTATTTCGCCGCTGAGCAGGCTAAAAATGTCGCCGTTAAGTTCAATCTCCATACCCACCAGATCCGGCAGATTGACCAGCTCTGTGGTTTCGCCCTCGCCTGCCCGGTGGTAAAGCCCGGCTAAAAACATACCGCGCGTCTGGGTGGTATAGGCTTCTTCATGGGTGGCGCGCACGCCCAGCGCGCCGTTGCCGGCGGCCATCAGCGTGGCGTATTTATTGTGGTAATGCGGATCGAAGCGCGCTTCGACCAGCGTGGTTATTGAATTCATAGCTCAACACATTTCCCTGTTTCTGCCGCCTGATAGATGGCCGCCACCAGCCGCTGGATCTGCCAGCCCTGCTCGCCGTCGGCAATTGGTGCAGGTTTTCCCTGCACACAGTCAAGAAACGCTTCCATGCTGCGCTGGTGACGTCGATCGTCTGCCTTTTCGCGCTGCATTAACGTCAGCAGCTCGCCGTCGCAGTCCTGATAAATGTGCGCCGGAAAGAGCATCGCCCCCGCTTTGTCGCCGCAAAACTCAACGTTCATCTGCGACTGCGGGGCGATGTTGAGCGCAAACGAGGTTTCGAGCCGCAGGATGTTGCCGCTGGCAAACTCCACTGTGGCGAACAGCGCGTCTTCTACCGTGTATTGTTGCGGATCCCAGCGGCCAAACTGACCGCTGCTTTTGGTCGTGCCAAGCTTCTGGAACGTATGCGCGGTCACGCACGCTACCCGCGGAAAGCCGAGCACAAACAGCGCCGCATCCAGCATATGAATGCCGATGTCGATAAGCGGCCCGCCGCCCTGTAGCGCTTTGTTGGTAAACACGCCCCAGCCCGGCACGCCGCAGCGCCGCAGCGCCCGCGCGTTGGTGACGTACACATCACCGAGGGTGCCGCGCGCTACCTGTTCGCGCAGCAGTTGCGTGTCGCGGGCGAAGCGATGGTGGAAATCGTAAGCCAGCACTTTACCGGACCGCCGGGCGGCCTGGCGCATCTCGTCCGCCTGCTCGGCCGTCATGGCGGGCGGCTTTTCACACATGACGTGACACCCCGCCGCCAGCGCCTGCATCACATGTTCATGATGAAAACGGTTCGGCGAGCAGACGCTGACCACATCCGGGCGCACCTCTGCCAGCAGCGTGGCGACATCCGTGAAAACGTGCCTGATGGCGTGGCGTTCTGCGAACGCCTGCGCCTGTTCAGGGCGGCTGTCGCAGACAGCCACCAGTTGCACCTCTTCACGCGTGCGGTAAAACGAGGCATGAACGTTATCCGCCACCTGACCGGCACCAATAATGGCCACCTTCAGCGGCGAGGTTTGATGAGCACTCATTTCGCACGCCACCTCTTAACACTGACGCAGGAAGTCAAGCGACTGCCGGTAGGCCTGCGCCGG
The DNA here is from genome assembly GCF_053627815.1 of Cronobacter sp. 153480017-3. NCBI lineage: Bacteria > Pseudomonadati > Pseudomonadota > Gammaproteobacteria > Enterobacterales > Enterobacteriaceae > Cronobacter > Cronobacter sp. 153480017-3. Next base: position 319,054 of record NZ_JBSEYN010000001.1, read on the forward strand.
GTCGTCGGCCCGGATGCGGCATTCATAGACGATATAGCCGTCATAGCCGTCAGTGCGCAGTTGATCGAACGCGCTGTGAAAATTAATCGCCCCGCTGCCCGGCTGGTAGCGATGATTGTCGGCGATAAGGGAGGGATGGGGCGGAGTTTCGGAAATTTACCGTATTTTCTGTGCTGAATGGGCCTTGTTAAGCGCTTAACCGGTTCGTTTTATGTTCATATTTGGGACATTTATGATACTCATGTGTCCCATATATGCCCCACGGTTTGACCTATCATTCTCGGCTATAGCAAGTGGTACAAAGCTATTACATGTGCCTAATCCTGTTGTCAGCTTTGTGCCAGGAGCGGACATTGGAACTTTTGCATTTAAAATCATAGAGGTGAAATATTGAAAAGGTTATTAACTAATTCCAATATTGCATAATCAGTTATCTCTTCCATGCTTAATACGTAACTTTAACTGAGGAGAAATTATGTTAGACGAATACAAAAAATGCATCGAAGCCTGTTATCTATGCGCAACTGCATGTGATAACTGTGCTGCTTCGTGTCTCGAAGAAGAGAACCTGGAGATGATGCGCGAGTGCATAAAACTGGATATGCAGTGTGCAAATATCTGCCGTCTTGCAGCTCAGTTCATGGCGCTAAATAGCGATTCAGCTCAGGCGCTCTGCCGTCTTTGCGCTGATGTTTGTCAGAAGTGCGGCGATGAGTGTGGAAAGCATGAACATGACCATTGCCAGGAATGCTCCAGAGCTTGTCATCACTGCGCCGAACAATGCCGAAAGATGGCCGCCTGAGAAAAAATCCAAATTACTAAACCCGCTTCGGCGGGTTTTTATAATCCCGTAGGGAAAATTCAGCAGGATGAAATTAAGAGTACAGGCGGGAAATGGATCTATTCGTAAGTGTCATCCTCAACGACAAATGCTTGCACAGATTATTTAAATGGCTCAATGCCCATTTTTCGCTAAAAGCGGACATTAAATGATGCCATACAAGTGCTTAAAGCACGTTATCGTCATACGACCAGTAAGACTGCTACTTCGCGTAAACGTCCCATTGACGCTCCCCAACCCGCTTCAGACAGTAGTGATCGTAACGCTGTGTCCGGAGTTGCTGAATGCGCTCTTTCGCCTCTTCTCCATTTCCTTCAAAAATGAAATCGTGCTGATCACAGTTGAGTTTGACTGGTAAAGCCCTTCTGAAATGCTGTGTGCTGGAAGCCGATGGTGTAAGCATGTACGCGATCAATGCAATAAGCATAAATCCGCCGCCAAACAGAATAATTAAGAATAATTTTGCGCCGGCAGTAAGCCTGGGAAACATAAAAATACCCACTTAGTTTTTGTGGGCACACTACCAGCATGGCGGCAACTTTTGAAATTGGTACTGTAGATCAATAAGACAATATTGATCGCTTTCACCGATCAATATGATGCGAGACCAGTACAAGAAGACACCGCCCGAAGGCGGTGCGCAACTCAGCTTTAGCCCCAACGGGTTAGACAGGCTTTACAGGCCAAGTGATTGCCTTAAAACTTTGCTCATCACTAACGCAGATAAAGCTCAACGCCTTCACTTTGCGAATGTACTCCATCCACCGTGACAGGCTGGCCTTGTCTGCATCAGGAAGTGCACCAAGCATCAACTCAATACCCAGTCCGAAGTTACGCTATGAGCTTGTGATAGCAGCATCTGACGCCGTGTTTCAGCTTGTGCCCGCCAGTCGATTGTCGGTTGAATCAACTTAGGTTGTCCCGTTTCATACGAAATAATGATTCTCCCGTCTGCCTGCCATTCATTTAAAGAGTTATAAAGATCGTCCCTTATGGGGGCATCATTGGACAGTGCACCGGAAGCTCGATAATAAATCTCCAGCGCTACCGTAAAAAGCATTAAGCCCATAAAAATATGCGCTAATGATTAATAACCCACTGCGAAGAAGTAAGCCGTAGTCTCGCCACCACCAGCAATATAGTTAAAGGCGGTGCGGTCGATTAGCTGCGCGTATATATTCTGATCATGGAAACTTCCCGCCCATGCAAGAGTAAGCTGAACGTTAAGACACGCGTTAGGGAAAGCTATAGGAAAAGCAATCTTTGTAGAATCTCCAGAACGACGAGCAACTCCCCACTGAAAGATCAGCCCTGTCGAACCATCCTTAAACCAGCCACTAGAAGCCCTGTTTGCAGTGTTTTTAGCCTGATAACGAGCGTCAAAGTTACTCCAGTTAGAGGGGGTTATTGTTCCCGAGACAGCCACACCACCAGCAACAAGAGAAATAGAGGAATTGGTAAGATAGTTACCCCAAGTTACGTTGTTGGAATTATTGGAACCCTGCCCGAGATAGAAATGATTGGTGTTGTCTGACTTACGACCAAAGAAATAGTAACCGTTGTTAGCCGTTTTAGGCTTAATAGTCACTGATCGCGCATCTCCGGTAATTTCTACGAACCCGTTGATGACGCCGCCCGCGCTCGTAAGGTCATATTCCCACGACGACCAAGCTTTGCTGTCTCCTCTGTAATACCGTCGATAACAGACATTCGAGGTGTAAGGACGGTATTCCTGTGTACACCCTTCGGAACTGCCAGCGCCATTCTGAATAACGTCAAGCGCTCCGGCAACGTTTGTCGGATAACCATTCGCTGCCGTCGCGTTTGCCGTGTACTGCTGATAATAGCGCCCGTATTTTGAGCCAGTCAGCGTGTTCAGGTGGGTAGTTCCCAACTGCCCACCATTAGGAATGGCGCTAACGTCAATGGCTGTTACGCTGTCTTTTAGCGCCAGTCTGCCGAGTCCGAGGTTTTTCCGCGCCTGCTCAACGTCGTCGACGTCTGAAAGATTGTTCTTAATCAGGAGCGCCAGCTCATGCTTTGCCTGAATCATTTTGTCGATGGCGGCGGAGAGCTGCGCGCGGTCGCTTTTTTTAAGCTGAATCCCAGCTCCCTCGATAACGGCGCAAATCTCCTCCTGAACCGAATCGAAAAAGGCCTCGTCGAGCTGCGTCGCCGGAACGCCGAGCGTCGGGTCGCCCGCCGTAAAGCCGTTTTTGCCTGCGCCGAATTTGCCCTGCTGTGCAGTGGGGGTGTCTATACGATGCAAAGTAATTACCTCATAAAAAACCCCGCCGAAGCGGGGTTAACTGGAAAAGAAGCGCTTTATTCCATGTACGCGAACACGACTTCGGTATGAGAGGGGGCGACCTTGTTAATCACGCATTCAATGACCGTATCGCCCCAGGTGCGGAGGCTGTCCACGCAACTTGATGCGCATGTCATGACGTCAATCGTCGCGAGCGTGGGAATATTCACCTGCCACAAATAGCGGTAGTCGTCGTCCGTGGCGATATCCGGGCGAGGATTCTCCGCCTCGTTTTGATACTGTGTGATTGAAACAGACCGATAGCCGAGCGCATCGAGCTGTCGCCGGTAAAACGCCTCGTTAATGCCGCCGTAACCGTTGACCTTTGCCGCCAGTCGCCGCTGTCGCTGCGAGAGGGTTTGCGTCTCTTCAATGGTGCATTCATCAGGCAGCCCGCATAACGCCTCGTAACGGTCGAGGAGCTGCACCGCTGCCCCCGGATCAATCTCGCGCATTAATGCCGACGACTGCGCATGTACCCGCGCCAGAGACGGCGCGAGCCCTTCGAGGAGGGGATTATTCCCCTCCCAGGCGGGGCCAGGCGGTAAAAGCCGTTTTAACAGGCGGGTATATTCGTCCTCTACAGCCACGTAACCTCCTCAATATCGAGATAGGAGTTATCCGTCGCGGTCTTGCCTTTGTACTCGACAGTAACCCGGACATGAACTGTCCCCGGAGCAAGGCCGGTTGCTTTCACGCCGCTGTTATCTGCACTCGGGGTAATGACGCAAAGGGTCGACGGGTCAGGCTCGCCCTCGCCTGCCGGGACAAAGTCCCAGGTGATGTTAACCCCATCCAGCGACGGCAGATTCTCAGGCGTGAAGGTGGCGGTCGCTAATGCGTCCGGGCTGTCCGGCAGCGTGACGGGGTTCGGTGAGAACGAACTCAGGGCGACATCTATTTCAACGTCAGATTCGTTGTAGTTCGACCACGTTATCTCCCCGATAACCGGTAATTCATAGGTGCCGAGCTCTACGTCTTTCGCTGGCGAAATCAGGCGGTGCGCGAACTGGTCAGTCGCCAGGCTGATCGCCTCACTGATACGCGAAAGATAAATCTTCCCCGATGGCTCGCCGTCCCTGAACAGCGCCGATTTAATCTCTTTCGTTACCGCTGCCCTGATTGCCGGAGTATCTTTCGCAAGCGCGATTTCGAAGTCGATTTTTCTCAGCGTCGGCGGGAACACAAACAAGCCTGAACCGGCCACCGGCGCAAGCGGAAGAATGTACTGTTTAACCGCGTCAATTAACGTCTCATCCGGCACCGGATTATCTAAGTCGCTGTTAGCAGGCATCACGCCAACCGTGCCGCGTCCGGCATGATGGCGGAACACCCAGGCGCGGGTGATCCCCGCGACGTCGGTCGCCCATATCCGGTAATCGGCATCCGCCCCGCCCTGCGGTGTGTAGTACCAGCGCGCCATGATTCGTGAACGCCAGTCCTCCAGCGTTTCTAAATCCGTTCCACCTTCAACCGACTCCGCATAGCATGTTGAAGAGAGTCCCGCGACTGGAGTCATCAGGCGAAGCGGCGTTTTGTCATCAAGGTTCCCGCCCGTGCCAGCGTCAACCGCTTCAATCGGTGCGCGAAGAACTCCCTCATCGTTAACGGTCGCGTCTGCGGTCGTTACATACTGCTTTTGCTCGTCAGTCTGCATTTCTGTCCCGGCGGGCAGCGTGATCCCCGACGACACGCTCTCCCATCGCGCATAGCCGCCCGCCGTGGTTGGTTGTTTGCGCGGGACTTGTTTCAGGTTCCCGTGTCGCGAAAGCCACTCCTCATCCGCAAGGTCAGGAAGCATGTTTCGCGCCAGATAGTCGAGATAACCATAAAGCGTGTGAACGGCAGCGGCCATCACGCGTGAATAGACTTCCGCATCAAGGCGACGGAGAACGACGTCCGTCTCAAATCGCGTGAGTAAATCACTTCTGATTGTGGCGATCAGATTGGGCAAATCTGGACGCGAGAAACCGGAGTCAGCCATTTAACACCTCTTGCCATATGTCATCGAAAATAATTGCGTGTTTGCTGCCGTCCTGCTGCCAGATAGTGACCTCCAGTTGAAGCGAGTTAATCCCGGTTCGGGTGGCTGCCACGTCGACGCGCGCGGCGACGCCGTCCTCCTCCATCCAGGCGAGCGCCTGGCGTGCGTAATCCTTCGCGCGCGTCGCGGTTGCGTTGGTCAGTTTGCTTCGTTGCAGCAGGTACAGGCGGGAGCCGATCCGGTCGTTCCCGACACTCGGGAAAGTGTCGCCCCACCATCCGAAAGGTATTTCGGTATCGTCGTCCGCCTCCGCGCGTCGCCAGGAAAAAAGCGAAATGATCACGGAGCGGGTAAGGTCGTCGAAATAGTCGGTCGACTCTTTCAGTAAGCCATTTACAAAGATGATCATGCGTTACCCCATTGAAGCAGAAGGGCCGGTCGTTTCTGCGGTTTCACCCTGGGCGGTGTGCTTGTGTCCGTTATATGTGGTGCGGATTGCCGACAAGGTGCCGACGCCGTCGGATACCTCGCCCGCCGCTGAAAAGTCCCCACTTGTTGTGATGGTCGGCGTCGTGAATGAGACGCCGGAGGATGCATTAACGACGAGCTGCGGGGCGTTGAGCGAAATTTTCGACTCAGCATTAATCACAAGCTCGGATGTCGTTATCTCGGTGACGCGCCCGCGTTTGAGAACAATCGAATCTCCCTCGTCCGTGTAGACGGCCACCTCGCCAGACTTGAGCCCTTTCAGCCGGTAACGCCGGTCAGAAACAGAGATAACAACGCCGTGAGAACGGTCACCCGACGGGAACAGGACAACCGCCTCCGCGCCTGCGTGTGCGGTTGACGTAAAGCCGTAAGGCTCGATGTATTCGACGTTCTCTTTCGTATCCCCGGCAATCAGTTTTAACCCTGCGGCCTGGCATTTTCTGGAGGAGTCCAGCGCCGCCAGAACGGCACGCGCTGCGAGATTAGAAATCGCCTGCTTAATACCCATCAGAACACGATCTCCTTTTTCACCTTTTTGGTTTTTGCTGCGGCGGGCTCCGGGAGATACGCATCAGCGGGCGCGACGCGAAGCTCCGTCGTCGTTCCCTGATCGCCTTTAATGAATGTCACCTCACCGATAATCAACTCCTCGTTATCGAAGCCGCAAAACGGGTCGTAGACGATAACTTTCATATTTGGTGCCCATAACGCGCCGTTACCCTGGCGCCAACCCTGAACGGTGTAAGTCGTTTCGCGCGTTTTCGCGGCGCGCTGCGCCTGCTCAAACTCACACCGGGCTTTACAGGTCGCCGATGTCGCCGCGCCGCTTTGCTGGATTGTGTAGGGACGGTAACGGGTGATCGCGCTGTCACCGCTTTTTTGTTTAATAGCGGCGATGGTTGCCTCGCCGAAATCGTCGTCCGTTCCCGGTCGCTGCCCGGTAACGAGATACTCAGAGAAACGGTCTTTGATGCTTCGCTCGGTATCACACGACAGGATATTTTCACCGAGAACGAGCGCCGTCGCGGCTTTCGCCGAACCGACGACACCGAGGACGAGTTCGCCCTTTTCGTTGTCATAAACCAGCGCCTGAACCTGACCAAGAAGCCGGTAAAGGCAGTCAATGACCGTTTCGCCGTGCTGCGGCTGCGCATCAATAAGCGCGGTCGTCGGCGCGCCTGCGTCGATGACATTCACTTTAAACGGCGCGGCCAGCGAGGCGGCAATCTCCGCAAGCGTCGCCCCGGAGTGCTGCGCGGGCGTGGCGGTGCAATCAATCAGATCGCCGGTTTTGCTGCGCCCGACAATCGCCATACTTAACGACCGCGCGTCGTAGCGGACGGGGGTCGCCTCGATCCAGCCTGTGAGAACAAGGTCGTCACCGATTCTGACCTCGACCGCGTCGCCGTTCTTTATCTGCGGCGTGGACTCTGTCGCGCCGGGCCATTGTCGGGTGATTTCGACGTTAAAATCTCGCGCGGCGCGGTCTACACCTGCGGAAATGCGAACGGATGTCCACCCGCCCCACTCGCGACCGTTCACGCGTAAAAAAACGGTGTTATTCATCGGACGGGAACCCTCAGCGGCACCACCGGCACAAAGCCGGGGTGCGCTATGTTATTGCGATAGAGGATGTCAGTTTCCCGACTGGCGTCGTCGAACCACTGCGCCGCCAGCACAACCGCCGGGAGCGATTCGGACGGTATCCGGGACACCGTTTTCTCAACCTGCGCCAGACGCGACGAGATATCTTTGTTGAGATCGGCCCGGAGCCTCGTCAGCGCCATAAAAACGGCATCGTCCGTTGTGCGGGCCTGCTCGCTGTCTATCGCCGCATTCAGCGCGGTGCGGATATCCGTTAAGTCGTCCCAGGTTGCCGGAGTGGCGCGCGCCGTGGTGGCGGACTGTGAATCCAGCGCGGGATGACTGATATTGACGATATCCGATACAGAGTTCGCGCCGCCCTGCAATGCGCTGTTACCCGGCGGCGACGGGATTTGCGCGACCGCGCGCGCTGCTTCAGATATCGAGACGACGCGCATCGTCGAGGCGACAAGGTTCGTTTGAGCCTTGCGTGAGGCGGTTGTCCCGCTGTCAGAACTCCAGACGCCGCGAGGTGCTAACCCGGAATCAACCGTTACGCCACTGATGGTCTTAACCATCGTGACCAGATCCGAGGCATCGCCGGTAAGACGTGTCCCGGCCCGCCAGGCTTTTTGCAGGTTACGAACAAAATCATTAGCGGAACTCGGCGGCATCAGGATCACTGACAAATCGCCCTGCACAAGTCGCATGGCGGCGGAGATACCGGAATCCACCATTGTGAACGCGTCGGCGATAACGTCGAACATCTCCGCCGCGTCAGCCAGAACGCCGCTCTGAACAAAATCGCTTAACCCGTCCAGAGAGAACGCCGAGAAAGCGCCGGAGATAGCATCGGCCAGAGAACCCGCCGAGCTGTCGAGGCTCGCGTCGGTTGCCGTGCCGGATGTCGGGAATGTCAGCTCGCCGGACTCAACGAACTGAAACGACACGCGACACATTCGCCCCTCCTGATTGCTGTGGGTCACGCGTACCTGACCGTCGACATTCCCTTTCATTTCGCCGTAATACGGATGAACCAGCGTCGCCGCGCCCTCTGTCTCGATGGCGGCAATAAGCCGGTCGCGCTTCTCGGGGTAATCGTCGCCGATGAGGTATGCATTGATGGTTATACGTCGCGCGGCCCGCCCCAAATCCTCGGTAAACGGCTTGTCGCGGTTGGGATATTCGTGAACCTGAACGCGGCGGCCAAAAATGCCCTCATCGCTTTCAACCTCAAAGGGAACGCCGCGAAAGGAGGCGCTTTGCAGACGCGCGCGCCAGCCGGTTTCAAATGCCATGATCGGCCCTCATAAAAAAACCCGCCGGAGCGGGTTTAACGTGGGTTTCTGAAAGGGGAATATGCGACATCGGTTTTCACCGACATAAACGGATCGCCGGATTTCGGGTCGATAACCCGCATCCCTGGCGGTGCATTTTCAAACGTGACGGTTAACTCGCTTTGTGAGCGGCCTCCGACCGGACGATCTAACGGTACGGACGGCGAATATCCTTGCCCGGAGAAATAACCATCAGCTCGCGGCATTTGCCACCCTGTTTTGTCGTAAACAAAATCGTGAAACTGTTTACCCCATTTATCCATTTTGTCATTCAGACCAAAGCCGCTATTTAACGAATCAGCCGCAAAATTTTTAATCAGCCAGGGGTGTTCTTTTTCGAGCTTTTGAGCGTATTGTCCAAGCTCTATCAGGCCCGCTATCAGGCTGATAGTACCGATGCCCTTCATAGCGGTTGCTGTTCGCCCGACAGCCGCCGTCAAACCGTCCTGCATCCCGATAGCCGTCCTGATATTCGCGATAAATCTCACGCCGATATAAAGCGCGGCAAGCGCGGCCATGGACTTGATAGCTGTCTCCCATCCCCCCATTTTTTGAACAATGTTGTCGATTTCCTGCCATACCTTTTTAATGACCGGCCCGACCTCGTCCCAGTGTTCGATAATCTCGTATGCGCCAAAAACGAGAAGCCCTATCGCCGCTTTAGCGGGACTCATGTTCATGGCGAAATTCATTATTTTAATTGCCCGACTCACTGCACCGGTTGCCGCAGCAACGCCCAGCAAAGCCGCCCCTAATTTAGCGACAGATTTCACTGTTTCAGGATTCTGGCGGATAAACTCAAGTCCCTGCTTCATAAACGGCTTAAGCGCATCAACAGCCTTAACTATCATCGGCAAAAACTCATTCCCGACAGTAATCGCCATCGCCGTAAACTGGTTTTTCAGGATCTGGAGTTGTTTCTCTGTGGTGTGAACGCGCGAGTCGTATTCCCGTTGTGTGGCTCCGGCATATTTGGACGCATCAGAGACAGCATTAAAGTTTTTCCGCAAAAGATCGAGGTTAGTCAGAAGCGGCGCTATCGCCTTGATTGACTCCCTGCCGAAAAGCCATTCCAGCCCTTTGGCCTGCTTATCCTTAGAGACATGGCTCAGTCCTTCAAGAACACGGAGCATCATCCCCCGGCTGTCTTTCTGCATCCCTTTGGCCACTTCCTCAGAAGTCAGGCCGATAGCTTTAAGCACGGCTTTCGCATTACCGGTGTTCGCATTGGTCAGTGCGAGCATGAAATTCTGAACCCCGGTTCCCGCGACGTCAGCATCCACCCCAACGCCGGTAATCGTTGCAGCAATCGCCGCAAGGTCACGCGTTGAAACGCCCGCCGTCGTCGCCAGGTTGCCGACAGACGTCACCACCGCGCCGATTTTTTTCTCGGTCGTCGGGCCGGTCATGGCGAGGTAGTTCATCTGATCCGACAGTGTCATGACCTCCTCTTGCGTCAGCTTAAACGACGTCCTCCACACCGCTAACTGATGTCCGGCATCCGCTGCCGTCATACCAAACCCGACGGCGGCTTTTGTGGCATCCTCGGCGAAGCGCGTCAGCTCGTTAAACGGGATGCCTGCGTTCCCCGCCTCAGCGACGATCTCGGCGATACCCTCGGCGGCCATCGGGAGCCGCGTCGACATATCGACGATATCGTTTGTCATTTTCTGGAATGCTTTCGGGTCGTGAAGCTCCTCTATTGCCTTGCGGGCGTCGGCCATGTTGTTTTCGAGGCCCATCGCCTCTTTTGAGGCTCCCGCTATTGCTCCGAGAATGGCGCTCCCTGCCACGCCTGCACCGACTGTTAGCCCCGAGAACTCTTTCTGAAATCCCTTTAGCTGGCGTTGCATCCCCTTTAGCGGAGCGGAAAGGCGATCAACGGCGGTGATAATCGCCTTCAGCTCGAATGAATCAGCCATTGCCTTTTAACTCCTCATTAATGCGAACGGCTTCGGCCTCCATCTCGGCGAAATCCGTGATGGAGGCGCGTTTCAGCTCTAAAGGGTTTACTCGCCAGAAATGCGCGACGTTGTAGAGTCGCCGGCGGAGTCCGCTTCCGTTTCCGAGGACGTAAAAAAACCCATGATATGCATGGAGATCATGAACACATCACGGAGCGCCAGTTTTTCAGCGGAACTGCGGGGAATCCCCGCCAGCGCGGGGATGTATTTCAGGGCGACGGCGCTGTCGATTTTCATCGCACCATCCGCGCCCACATTGAATGGGAAGCCGAGCGCCTCGACCTCATCGAAGCGCGGGGGGCGGAGTTCCAGCACATGAAGTTTCTCGCCATGCGCCATGACTGGCTGTGAAAGTGTAATTTCTTTAATCACTGGTAAAAACCCTCCTGACCGTGAAACTCAATGTCGACCGTGCCGTCCTCGGGGTTATGGTTCATTTCGCCATTCACCCACGCGTTAGAAAGGACATACACGTCCCCGTTGGCAAGCTCGCTCGTTACCGTCATATTTTCCGAGCTGATAAGCTTATCGCGCGGGAACCCCTTCGGAACTTTCGCGGTGAGTTTGGTATAGGGCGCACGGTGCGTTTCCTTGTAGTCGACAGAGCCATCAAGAGCGATCACGTCCTCTTTAAGACGCGTGTTCATGGGAACCTCCACGCCGCCGGTTGCGGAGAGCTGGAGTCCGTCAACTTTGATGTAACAGGTGCCTGCAATCTTACCCATTTGCCATTTCCTCATTCGAATACTGGAGGCGGAACTGATTTTTAAGCGCGAACACGCGGAGCTGATTCACGTAATCAGGCGGGAACAGCACATCAACGCGGTTCGGGTCGTCAGCGTTACGCTCAACAATCAGGTATTTTTTGAACACGTCGAAATTCTCGACGATACCGGCAAGCTCCATTTCGCGATAAGCGGCGCAGATTTCGCCGCGTAACACGGACGGAGTGACAATCGCCTGACCAGGCCCGAAGCGAGTCCCGTCATTCGCGAGCTTGTGTCGCGGATATTTGGTCGTGATGACCGATTTCAGCTTGCGCAGAACATAAGCGGAGGTGTGAAGGGTTTCACTGTCGAGATAGCTGTTATCCGCCACGCCGAATTTGTTCTTCTGATAGGTCGTGATATCACGCTCGATAAGAAGCGTCCCGCTGTTAACTGTCGAGCTGGCGATCCCGTGAGTCAGCAGGGACTGGCGCTCGGTCATGGAGAAACGCTCACCGACCGGAGCCGGTAACGCGCCGGTGATCTCGCCGGTCTGCGTCGGTCGGGCCGGATCATTGCGAATAAACACCGCCTGACGGCCCAGGCGGGACGCCAGAAGCTCCTCCGGCGCGGTCTGCGTTTTTGGCTCATAACCCGCAATGGTGAGGTGCGGGTCGTTAAGCGCTTCACCGAACGCGACAAGCTCCGTCAGTGGGCCAATTTTGGCGGTGTAAACATGCCCGTAGAGCTGTCGTGACCAGCTCCAGCGGCCCGAGGAATCATTCATCTCCTCGCCCATCTGCTTTAACGTCGCCGCGTCGTTATACGGCAGACCAATAAAATCGAACGGCTCGTCACCCATCGCGGCGATCACATTGTCGAGACTGACCACGCCCGCGCCGTCCTGCATCGCGGACAGGGAAACCGTCAGGCCATCCGGGATTTCTTCGCCGCTGATCGCGCCGTAATAGTTCAGCATCAGCGGGATCTGATTGCCCGCCTCGCCGCTGTATTTTGCAGTCAGCGTGACTTTTGCCCCGACAACTTCATCGCCAGCGCGGGCGGAGGTCGCTTTTTTGAGGCTTCGTTTGGCTAACCGTGTTTCGTTTTTCTCGACAGTAACTTCGCACACGCCAGAAAGCCCCGAACCGTCGGTCGTCGTCGCGGTAACGTTGGCGGCACCTTCGGCAACACCGGTAATGGTGCCGTCATCGTCAACCGTGGCGATCGCGGTGTCGTCGGATTCCCAGGAGAGGGTTTTATTGGTGGCATTGTCGGGAACGATGGTCACGTCGATGCCTGCGCTTTCGCCGGTTTTTATGGTCAGCGTCGGGGCGACCGTCAGCCCGGTGATTTTTACGTCACTGGTAACAGCAGTCGCGGACGCCAGAACAGGCAGATCGGGATCGGCATTGATGGCATCGGCCAGGGATTGCGCCGCATCCAGCGCTGAATCGCCGGACGTTACCGCGCCCGCGATACGTTTGGCTCCGATATACAGCGAGACCGCGCCCGACGCGTTAGCGCTGCCGGAGAACGTCACCTCACCAACCGCCGGAGCCCCTTTCGGGTCAGAAACGGCGATAACATACAGCTCGCCAAACGGATCGGTTTTGCGATAGGCGTCCACCATGCGCGCCAGCGGTGATCCCTGTCCGCATAACTTGCGCGCCTGATCGGCGGTCGGCATCAGAACCAGCTTATTACGCTCGATGGCTGCATCTTCAAGCGCCTGCCCAATCAGAAGCGCGGGCGCGGAGGTCTGCGCGGTGTTGGCCTTACTGTTATCCATTTCCGCATAAAACAGCGGAACGCGGATATTTGAGGGGATGGAATCAAAACTAACAGACATTTAATCGCCTTTTTTGAGAGGTTTCTTTTACGTCACCGTCCCGGAGACGGCGGAGCCAGTAGGAGTTTTTTTCGACATTTCTCCCCTTTTCGGGCAAAACGTCGCCCCGGAGCGGATCGGGGACTTTCCGCCCTTTAACTGGAATGACAAACATGAGAGTTACTCCGTGAAGTGGATTTCGTCGTGATGCTCGATGTCGCCGTCCGGCCCGTTGCCGGGGTCGATAAAGTCCACATCGACAGCCACCGTTTCGAGCGGGACAAGCTCGTCCAGATCGCGGCGATGGCGCGTGTCTATGTCGGTTATTTCCCGTTCAGCGGTGAAATCGAACTGGTAATAAAGCGCGGCGCGGTTCATTTCGACGACCTGCCCGCCGTCATAGGTGATCTGGTGTGTGCAATCGTCCGGCTCCCATCCAAGAATCGCGCCGAATATCTCCGCCCGGATTGAATCGACGGCATCAAACGCGGCGGTTTGGCCGCGCAAATCCCGCCTGTTATCAAGCACGACAACCACGGCAAAACCCTCATTCACAACCTGGTAGTAGTCGGTTTGCGACTCCTGGCGGGAGACGGTATCGCCGGTCGGAATGACGTAAGCGGCGGGGAGCATCATCTTTGCATTAGACTCCAGCGCCTGAAACTCAGCCGCGCCCGCGACTCGGGATTTAAAAGACGGAGCCCGCGATCTCAACGCCTCGATAATTAACGATAATTTCATGCCCTTACCCTCCTGACCTTCGGCGGCCGCAAGGCTTTTCGTAACGCGCGTTGCAGTGTGTAGCGCGTCCAGGCTTTGCGACGCGCTAACACTTCGGTCATGTAGTTATTACGTGGGGCCACCTTCCACCCGGAGCCGCCGGATTTGCCTTTGTGGTGCGAGCGCTGCCGCTTCGCGCCACGGCGAACGCCGTAGAACAGGAAAGCCGGGTAAAAGTCACCCTCAATACGGTGGTTTCCCTCTCCCCGTTTCTGGTTCGGTGCGATTCGCACCATCATCCCGGAACGGTTTTTCGAGGCGCGCGGAACGTAATAGCCGATTGAGCGCGCCAGCCTGCCGGTTTTGTATCCGGGGTTTTCGCCGGGTTTCGACGTCCCCCGTTTCATTACCAGCCGACGGGCGTCCCGCATGTGAACCTGACCGATTTTGACGAACGCGCGGCGCATGACGGGGCGTTTAAATTCCATCTGCTCCGGGACGTCATAATCGACGTGAAAGAGAGGAGAATCAGCCATACACCGCCCCGCTGTAGTGATCCGCGTCGCCGAGGCTCTCGCACTCCAGAAGCAGGAACCGGCGCTCGGAATTGAGATCGCGGATTCGCCGGACGCGTAAAACCTCACCTCCGGGTAACACGATTTGCCACTCGCTCGACATGCCAGACCGGTAGCGGATCGTGATGAGGTGCGTCACGGCTTCGCCGGTCTGAACAGACGACTGATAAGTCGTTGCGCCGGTTTGCTGGACTCTCGCCCACGCCCGGAACGTGTCGATCTCCTCGCTTTCCGTGCCGAAATCAGCCGCCGGTGAATCAACGCGCTTTCTGAACTGAACGCGTCGGTTAAGCTCTCCGGGATCGGGAAACGAATAGCGCGTCGCTGTCTGTGACGGGCTTCTTTTCATAGCGGGATAAACCTGTATGCATCGACAAGCCATTTAAACGACTGCGGCATCTCTGTCATTTCCACATCAGACGTTGATGATCGGTTTTCATAAAAATGACTACAGAGCATCAGCATTGCCTGGCGGATATCGTCAGAGACGACGAGTCCGTCCTCGTCAGTGTCGGGGACTTCCGTCGCGTATAACCTGCGGTTGAGGTAATTCGAGGTGCGGGCCTCAGCGGCCCCGCCGAGGAGGGTTAAAAGTGCGTCCTCCTCGGTGAAATCCTCCTCAATACGCAACTGCGCTTTAATTTCTGAAAGGGAAAGAATCACGGCTCGGCCTCAATAAAAAACGCCCCGGAGGGCGTTATTTAGATTTAGTTCGCTTTTCCGCTGCGACAGTGACGGCGCAGGAAGCAGAAACGCCGGAGCCGTCCGCCGCTGTCGCGGTAACGTCTACCGGGCCGCCCTCAGCGACGCCAGTCACAACGCCGGAGGCGTCAACGGTTGCGATGGCTTCGTCTCCTGACGTCCAGTTAAGCGCCTTGTTTGTGGCGTTTTCAGGGGTAACACTTGCTTTAATTGGCGAGGTCGCCCCGACCGCGACAGAAAGCGCGGTCGGATCAAGTGTCACCCCGGTTACTTTGCCTCGTCTTTACCGACCAGCGCTTTAACCGCTGCGGCATCTTCGAGAGCGCAGTCGAAGCGATGGAAGGCCAGGAAACCAACCTGATCATATTCCGCGTAACGCTCAGTGAGTCGCATCAGGGTCATGTACGCCACACGGCGTAAGATGAAGCGGTCAAAGTCACCGCAATACACGAACTGTTTACCCGCCCCAATATCGGCAATCGCCTGATCGATAACGTAAGGCACGTTGAGTACGGTCGCCGGTGCCATACCAACCACATCCGGGAGCCAGAGCGGACGGCCCTGCGCATCTTTCATAGAGGAGATTTTCAGCAGGGTATTGTCGTTAAATGCAAAGCGGAATTTCGGCGAATTGCGATAGGCCGGATCGACGCTGTGTTTCAGCGCGAGCAACTCCTCCCAAGTAAACGCGTCAGCGGCTGCGGCGGATGTGGTTTTCGTCACCCACTTAGCCAGTCCTTTAACGTTTTTACCGGTGCCGTCACCGTTAACGATTTGCGCCGCTTCGCCACGGCCCAGGCGCTGCGCGATACGTGCGGCCAGATAGCCGTTAATGTCGATGCCGCTATCGAGTAACAGCTCGTTAGAAACGCGGATAATTTTCGACGTCATTTTTTTGGCACCGATAGTGATCGGCTCGAAAGTGACATCGCCTTCGCTCGCTTCCTCGTTCTCTCCGAGCATCACGCCCATATCGGCGGTGCCGTCACTATAAGTCCAGTCGATATCCTGACCATTCGATGTGCTCAGAATCTGGCAAACACCCGCGATCCCGCCGTAGGCTTTCATTGCCTCAACGACACGGTTTCGGAACTGTTTCGGCACGGTGAAACCGCCTTTAGAACCGCCGCCCTCACCGTCGTCGATACCCTGGGCGCGAAACTCTTTTAGAGTGCGCTTTTCTTCCGTTGACAGTTCCCCTAAGCCGTGGCGGACAAACTTGTCGAAAACAGCGGCGCGACGTTCATCTTCGGAGCCCTCCGGGTTGTTGCGGTGTTCGGGTTCGTTTTCGGCTGCGAGGATATTATCCATCGCGCGGAGTTCTTCCTCGCGCTTAATCGCCGCGTCGAGCTTGTCGTATTCGTGTTTTGCATTGTCCCACTGGCTGCGCTGCTCCTCAGTCCAAGATGCATCGCCGATTTTTTCGTTCAGGGCGCGCATTTCAGCGGCGATAGTGGCGCGTTTTTGCTGCATTTCGTGCAATTTCATAAGGTCAATCACTCTTTTTTAGATATAAAAAAACCCCGCCGAAGCGAGGTTGTTTAATTAAAGGGTTAGTTACGGTCGCGCTAACAGGTCAAGAACTCGCTCGCGAGCGGCTTTCTCTGTCGTCTGCTTTTGCCGCGCCTCAGCGCTGCGCTGATCCTGCTCTGCCTGTTGGCTGCGCCACTGCTCCAGCGAACGGACGGCGCTGTCGGCCTCCTGATAAGCCGGATAGGTGACAGGCGAAACGTCCAGCAAGCGGGAAAAGCGAGTAATTTCGCGAACGACGACGCCGTCTTCATCCTGATACCAGCGTTCGCCATCGCGGGCGACACGGAACGCAAAGGAGCTTTGTGAAATGTCTCCGCGCTGCATCGGCGCGAGAACCAGATCGCGGATTGTCTGCGTTTGTGGCGCTGTGATTTCGTAACGCAAGCCTCTGTCGTCGACAGAGAGGGACAACGTCCCCGCCGAGCTGCGTCCTAAAATAAAATTCGGGTCATGGTTAAACAGGGCGCGAACATCGTCGCCGAGGACATCGTCAAACGCTCCCGGCTTAATCACTTCGCGGAACGAGCCGAAAATCAGCTCTGAACGGCTGTTAAATACAGACGCATAGCCAATAATTTTGGTTGGTTCGCCCTCAACCTCAGCGGCGCGGACTTCACCAACGTAACAGCGCTTTTCAATATCACTCATTGTCAGGGTTTCCCTCCGGGGTTTTGTCTTTACTTCCGCTTGTCTGCGCGGCATTAACCGAAACGAGCATTTCATCAAGCCCCGGAACCGGATTTTTATCTTCCAGCGCTCGCACTTCGTTACGGCTTAACCAGCCGTCGGTGATCGCGTAGTGGTAGAACTCGGCTCGCTCTTTCGGCGTACCACGCAACAACCCGGCCAGATTGAATTTGACGTAATGACCGGCGGCCAGCTCCTGCCGGGTAAAAAGGCGGCGGTTTAGCTCCTGCTCCCAGTTAACAACCCACGGCATAATCGTGAATCGCACGAACTGAATCGACTGCTCGGAAATGTTGGAAAACGTCGCTTTTTCGAGGTCGTTAATCATGTGCGCCGGCACATTGAAAATCCCCGCTATCATGCTGCGGTTTAGCTTCATCATTTCGACGAGCTGCGCGTCTACCGGCGATATGGTCAGGGCTTTGTAATCCAGTTCGGCAGGGAGCAAGAGCGTTTTGTTTTCCTGCGAACGGAGCGCGGCAGCGGCTTTCTGCCAGATTTTTTTAAGCCGATCCCACGATTTATCGTTCAACTCCTGCTTGACGGACACTATCCCCGCCGGGCGCGCGTTGCCGTTAAAAAAGCTCTCTGTGTACTTCTGCCCTGAGAGCCCCAGGCCGATGGTTTGCGCGTGCTGCATAATCGGTGAGAGTCCCCATTTGTCGCAGTTACCAATCGCCTTAATGTGAACCATATCGTCGGGGTGAACCGACCAGCTTCCTTCCTCGGTGTAAATACCGTAACGCCAGCGGCCATCAAATTTAATCAGGCACGATTCCCACGGCATCCGGTGCGCCAGCTCGATAACCTCGCCGCGCCGGTTGCGTTTAATCTCCGTGTAAGCATTGCCCCACCCTAAAACGTGGCGTTGCATCAGCTCGCGCCATTTATACGAGGTTTCCCACGGGTTAGGCTCGTCATGAACGAGATAGAAAACCGGGTGTTCTGTTGCCTGCCGAACGGTTTTCCCCTCGCGCCGCAAAACGTGTAGCGGCATTTGTGCCAGGTTCGACGAGAGCACATAAATGCAGGAATAGACCGCCGCCAGTTTCATCGCCGTCTCAGGAGAGACAAAAACGTCAGAAATCATGCCGGAGGTTGTCGCGATGTTCTCGCCTGTCAGCGGTGTGGCAGGATTTTCTGGATTACCCGGCTCCGCGTTAGGGTCTGAACGGAAAAACGCGTCAAGGAACATCAGCGCCCCCTTTTGCGGGCCATCGCGAGACCGTTTAAAAGCAGGCCACCGCCCGCGACAGCCATCGCCGGAGCCGTTCCCCACCGCAAATAACAAGCGGAGATAAGCAGGCAGAAGCCCACAACGCCGAAAACGTCGTGTAATTTCATAGCGTTAAAATATCCTCATCATCAAGATTTGAAAGGAAATCACCTGGCTCGTTGAGCATGGCCCGGCCAACCCCCATCATCATTGCTACTGCGCCGTCGATTTTGTTCTCGTTGCCCTCTTTGGTCGGTCGGACAACGTCGTCAGAGCCTGCGTAATACTTGCCGACAACATTCTGGATGCACCAGGTCAGGATCGGATTCCCGTCATGATGGAAACGGCCAGCCGCGAGCGCGGCCTCGATTTCTCGCATCGGGTCGGACATGTTCGTAAAGTTCTGCGTAATGGTGACAGGATTTAGCCCTTCATCGTTGAGCATATGCGCCAGTGACGTCGCGCCGTAAGGGTCGATGGGGCATATCTCGATTTTCACCTTGTCACGGAGCCTGAGAATCGACTCGAAAATCACCCGATAATCGACCTCTGCGCCATCGGTCGGGATCAGCACACCTTGATTTACAAACGACTGATAGCGCTCGGCGGTGCGTTTTAGCTGCGGATCTGTTGAGTAGACCGTATCCTCTGGCACCCAGAACTGAGCGCCGACGCAGTAAAAGTGTTTAAGCCCGTCGATTTCCCGCATGAACACAGGCACCACGGCGTTGAGGTCGAGCTTTGAAGCCAGGTCTATTCCGAGGTAACAAGGTTCCCCCTCAAAATCCGCCAGCTTCAGCGACGGGTCGGCGGCCTCCTGCCAGCGCTGCATGTTGTAAAACGCGGCTTTACTTGATACCCACAAATTAAAGTGCTTTGTGAGGATCTTGTTAGTCTGGCTCGGGGTGGTTTTTGCAAGCTCCTGCTTGGCGCGCAGAAATTCAGGCTTGAGCGAAACGCCAAGGTTAGGGTTCGCTTTCCGAATGGCTTCCTCAGAGGTCCAGTCGTCATCCTTATCAAGGGTGTAAATGATGCCGAAAATCGTCTCATTTGCACCGTCAGAGCGAATGCCTTCAAGAATTTCTACCACCTGTGAGCGCTTGTCATAACAGGGCGAGGCAATATCGTAGCCCGCTGTCGTGATGATGAGCGTCAGGGGCTGTTCACGCGCCCCTTGCCCGGTCGTCATTGTCGTGTAAAGCGCATCTGTGGCGTGTTCGTGATACTCGTCGATAATCGCACAGCTCGGCGAGTCACCATCACCAGGATCGCCGACAATCGGCGCAAACACCGAGCCATCTGGCCGGGTCATTTTTTTTGCCCACGGCTTTATTGAGAAGCGCTTACGCAGCGCCGGGAGTTTCTGCACCATTTGGCGCGCAGGTTCAAAGACTTTAAACGCCTGCTTTTCTGTCGTGGCTCCGCAGTAAACTTCAGCGCCGTGCTCGTCGTCCGCGCAGAACATATAAATGCCCACGCTGGCAGCGATGAGTGATTTCCCGTTCTTACGGGGAACCTCGATGTAAATTTCCTGGAAGCGGCGAAGTCCATCTGATTTGCGAACCCAGCCAAACGAAACGCAGAAACAAAACTTTTGCCAGTCCTCCAGCGTCAACCGGAGCTTTTTACGGGCCCATTCGCCGGACGTGTGGGGCATTTTTTGCGAGAAGCGACAAAAACGCTCGGCTTTATCTCTGTCGAACCTGTATGGCCAGCGCTGATCTTTGGCCCGCTCAAGGTCATTAAGATGGCGCTGACACGCGAGCTTTACATAACGGCAGGCGAGAATCTTCCCAGCGACAACATCCCGCGCGTAGCGATTCGCGTCGTTAACGTTCGGATAGGTCGCCATAAGTTAAAACTCATCAAATTCATTTCCCTCTTCATCGTCAGGCGTACCCGCGCCGAGCATACGCGCACGACTCATAGGGTCCAGGCCCAGCAACGAGCCAAGCCTGGCTATCTGCGCTACGGCATCGTTTCGAACATTAATCGCGGGATGTTTTTTGATGCCGCTCTCGCCGGTAGCGATGATTCCACTGGTTGCGATCATCTTCTCGGCTTCGATCATGAGGTGAAATGCATTGCAGTAGGCCATGAGGACAGGAGCGTCCTCCGGTTCAAATAAACCACGCTCAATAAGTATCTTTGAGGTGCTTTTCCAGACCTTCACCGCCACGGCGCTCATTAGCTCTTGTGGCGGTCTGATATTTGTAATTGAGCTTTTGCCGCTTACAGGGAGATTCTTCTTTCGACCTCCACCCGCGGCCCGGACTCCGGCCATAAATTCACCTCCTGGCTGAGCAAAAAACCGGCGGAAAGCCTCCCGGAAAAAAATTCTTATTTCTCACGCGTAAAAATTTAGCGGGGCGGGCAGTCTGGAACGCTTTATTCACCAGAGATTTACCCCCGCCCCTCCCTGCTCACTCTCCCTGATGACCTGCATTCTTCACCGCATCACGCTCAGTCGCTCTCTCGCGGTTTTAGCTTTGTGATGTTCTGTGCAAATGCATTCGAGATTGCTCGGGTCGTCTGTACCCCCATGAGCCTTAGCGATGATATGGTCGACGCTTGAACCGGGACGAATGACGCCCTCACGCTTACAGGTCTGACACAACCCCTTGTCGCGCTTGATAACCAGGTTCCTTACCTTTCGCCACTCAGCACCATAGCCTCGCTGTGCTGCTGACCGCCCTTTATTGTGTCGTTCCCAGCCAGCGCCTTTATGCTCTTCGCAGTATCCGCTTCTGTCTGTAGTTGATTTACCACATCCACGTTTACGGCAGGCTTTAGGAATTCTTGGGGGCATGCGCAATTCCTTTCAGTAGGATTACAGAGGGCAAACCACACGAAAGATGTTCTCTATTGCTGTAACGGATAACACTTTAATCCGACATTGCTTTGGCTAAGGTCTATGAGGTTATGCAACAGCAATATTTCATATAAACCTTGTTTGTCGCAGGCATAAAAAACCGCCAACAGGCGGGTGAATGGATGCCAAAAAATCAAAGCTGTACAAGTTTAGGTTTTTTAGCGCCAAATTTTCTTAACGTAACATTAATTATTTTCATTCAAAAATATTGATCCCACAAGATATATTAGAATTAATTTTTAATCCAATGTCTATTAAGATAAGGAAATGCCACTTCAAAAAAATTGATTGAAATAGAAGGTGCATTCGATATACAGGAATGACCACACGTTATGCTACATTTCTTGATGTACAGGTTTGGTGAATGTGTATAGGTTTGTGAAACGGTATATCACCGTAAGTAACGAATGATGCTTTGCATCGCCTCTGAAGGTGTAAGGATTTCCACCTTCAGAGGTCCTTTTTTGATGTGTTCACATCCGATCAGACTGTAACTTCCCTACGAGGCAATGAACAGTCTCTAATATTCTTAAATTATGAGGCTACATATGGCACCCTCAGTATCCGCAGATTCTCAGCTTGTCGACTACTTTGCTGCTAATGGCGATCAATACCTTTGCGAAAAAGTTATCATCTCAGAAGTCCGCTTAGAACTGACTGCAAAAAAAAACAGTGTTACCAATAAAGATATCATCCTTGCTTTGATCTACAGACTTCAGGTTGAGCATAACGAGGCAAAGAAAGATATCCTCCGCAACGCATTAGAGATTGTTGTCCAGCGCACTCCAGACGACATTCAGTCCTGACCGGGCTCCCAGATAACTATTAAAAGAAAGCTGTTCCCTTGCATCACCATTTCAGCCTCTGATCATACAGAGGCTTTTTTTATCTTAAACACTGCTCTTTGATGGACTGCTGCAAGAAATTTACTTGCCCTGTGATGGTGCCGATTCGCTCTTTGAGGGTGAAATAATCCCGTTCAGCTGAGTCAGTAAGCCAGGGCGGGTTACATCATCCATGCTGGTTGCATCGAACGTACCGTTTGCTGGGCAGGTTGTGCTGGGCCGCAACTTCTTACAACTTACGGCCGCTTATCCCTGTGGTGGGACTAGTATCTTCCATACCATCTTTATTCAGCTTTAATTCACAATTAAGTTCCATTTAAGTTGCTTATGGTTATGTGAAGTAACTCACCCCAAAAGATGCAGAATATATCCAGCTTCCTGAAAATATTAGGAAAAAGTTGATTATCCTCATTAACTGCGTTGTTAATGTGAACTAAAGAAAAGGAGATCTTCATGAAAAACGTGATTTACAGCATGCTTGCAAAGATTTCGAAAATGGATGCAGAAGCGAAGCAGCTGACTGCGTAGGTAGAAGCTCAAGCTCTGCTCTTAAGTGCGATGTTAATTACGATTGGTAAAGGTGGCAGTTTTGAGGAAATGATTGAATCCGTTAAGCAAGCAATCAACGCAGCACTGGACTCGGAAGATAATTCTTTCAAATCCGAAACGACAGTTTTGCTAACTCAGTTCAACGCGCTACTGTCGATCGCAGCCTCTCTAGATAAAAAAGATCCTGAACTTGACGTATCTGGACTCCTCAAGCTCACCTCTTCACTATCGAGCGACAAAGGCCTTTAAAAGGGTCTAGTACTTCGGAAAAGACGTACCCCTAGGTGAATAAATCACGATGGCCTTTTCAATATCTTCCTGCGAAGGCTCTAGTTCAGAGATACCGATAAGATAAGGTATGCCGCTATCAGATATGTATGTTGTGATAAAAAATGTAACGGTTCTGGTTTCGTGTTTAATGGGTATATGGTGAATGGCTCTTGCACGATTTGCTATCGTCAAAATTTCGCCATTCCAGCTCTCACCGAAGAGCATGACATCATTCATAATTATTCCCAGCGAACATGGGCTAGAGAAAACCCATCTCGTTACAGAAAAGGCCACGCAAAAGCGTGGCCTTTGTTTATCGCTTAGCTGGGCTTAACGAAGTCAACACTCAGGTGCCACCGGAAAATGTCGACGTTCGGCCAATTAAACTGGCTTCAATACCCTCATCTGGTGTTGGCAGGTGAACCGAAGTTACACGAAGCTTAACACCAAATCGGAAATTACTATCGAAAATTTTAAAACAATTGATAGTAACAATCAATGTATCGTAGATTGGCTATTTTTGGACGTTAATAGGGGGAATTAATTTAAGGCAGAGGATATGCGCACCATGTCAGATAATTCCTTGCTTTATCAGGTGATTACCCACAATAAAGACCATAAAAAAGCAAAAAATAGGGGTTTATAGCTCATAAATTCGCCTATTTAAGAGAATTATACCAAGCCTGCCATCGGTATTTGTCGAGCCTTAACTGTCTTAAGCACTTTGCGGTTTCTACATCAGCCAGTAAATCTTCGTCACTGTTTCTACCAGCATTACTTGCTTTGCATGGGGGCTCCATCAAATCCGCTGAGGGAATTGGCAGCGTCAATGGCGCGCTGCCGCAACTGCACAGCATCATTGTCAAACTTACACACAGTACGATTTGGAGACTGGACATATTTAATTACATCACGATTGATAACATGGTAAACGATTTTTCCTTCGTGACTGGTGCGAGCAGCTTTAATCTCAGAAGAACGAATCATATCTTCAGCTTTTGCTTTCTTTCTTGCCGCCATCGCGTTTACGTAATCAGAGTGGGCATTCCAGCCAGCGCGCCAGGAAAGTAAACCCGTGAGCATAAAAAGCAGTACATAGATTACAAATTTTCCAATGACCTTCATTACCGATCCCACATGCAAACCTGATGTTCAACTTCTCGCCTGCTCATCAACCCTCTCCACTTCTTGCCCCCAGCGTAAATCCAGCGCTTAAGCTCGTTACATGCCCCGACATAATCACCGTCGTTAAGCTTTTTCATCAGAGTAGATTTGATAGCTGCTGAGGGGCCGACGTTATAGGCAAATGAGTAGATAGCGGCGCGTTGGGTATCAGTAGTGTTTACTTTGATGTGCGGATCAATCTGGCGAGCGATATGTGTCATATCAGCTTGGGTAAGCGCATCACACTCGGCATCGGTGTAACGCTTTCCCGGAATAATGTCTTTGCCGGTATGTCCATCACAGACCGTAAGAACGCCAACCACATCCCGATAAGGCACATACTCGCGCCCTTCTAAGCCGTCTTTACCAGCAACCATTGCGGTGGCAATGGCAATAGCCCCACCGCCCACAGCTGCGACGATTCGTTGTTTTAATGCCGGGGACATTATTCTCCCCTTGCGGCTTTACGCCGATCTTCTTTGAGTTTGAAATAGAGGTTGGTCAGGAAGGTAAGGAAACCGAATACCAGGCTGCCGAGTACACCAATAGCCGCCCACTGTGATGGGGAAACTTTATCGAGGAGCTGGAGCACCCAAAACCCGGCATTACCTACAGATGTACCATAGGCAATGCCTGTCGTTAATTTATCCATTTGATACATACTCTCACCTCCTCTGTTCAGGGAAGTGTTCTGTGTTAAGACAGGAGTGGAACGGAGATAAGGAAAAGGGCAAAAAAAAGCCAGTTCGGCAGAACTGGCGACATGCGTGACTTCAGGACGCTCCATAGCCCTTGTTCTGTAACGTACTATTCTTCCCTGAGTTAGTTAGGTGCGGCACATCTTAATTTTAACAATCAAGATGCATTCGGCACTCAATACCGGAAGAATTCGCTACAGCTAATTATTTGCACCATGTGAGGGGCGCACTTTAAAAGTAGCAGGGTCTTGGTACAAAAAGTGTCGCTGGCATTAACTTAAGATGTTTTATTTTCATAGCGTGATTATTATCAAATTTTGAGTTTCTGGCGCGTTTGCAATGTTAAAAAGGCAGACAACACGAAAAGGCCACATCTCACACAAGAAGCTCCACACTTGGACAACAAGGCGGTTTTAGAATTTGTCTATATTAAAGAGCAGGAGCGTATCTCTTTACTGGACGTCAAAAGAGTTTTTATAGGAAAGCCAATCATGCCAGACGTTCTCTGGGTCAACGTCAGGATAACCACGGCTCTCATTCATTTTAAAGCGATATCGTCAGGCATTACCATACCGACTGCATTATCGCGCAGTGTCTCAACCTCTTGTTGCGTCAACTCACGACCGAGTTCTTTCTCTTTTGCGGTAAGTAAAACGATGAGAGCCGGAATAAATACCAGTGCCATTTGTTGCCTCTGAAGGTATCGGTAATGGAAGCCATATTATCCGAGGGCACATGTCGCAGAAACAAGAAAACCCGCACAAGGCGGGTTAGATACAACAGAGGCAAAATAACATAATGCAGACAAATTTACCGGTTTTAGTTCGGATTTGCAATAACTTGTTTGTAATTTGCTACCTTCTGCTTCGAACGTGTTTTTGCTGCATCTATTATGGCCCTCTTATCCAGATACAGAAAATTGGCTCTCATTTGCGCCCACCGTGCGGCATATCCTTCCGACCACGTAGATTTTGTTACCCCAACCATCTGCGCCAGCTCATGGGCTTTGTAGCAGCCTTGCGGCTCATTTCGTAACTCGCGTTTAACGTCCTGCGCCGCCAGCCATACCAACGCACGCAAACGCTCCAGTGTCTTACCGGCGATGCGCTGTCCTTTGAGTTCCTCGCTGAAAGTCTCCCAACCCCAGCGTACTATCTCGACCTGATGTGCATAAAGTATGTTTTCGGAGTAACACCAAAGCAGCCAGGCGCATTCGACTTCATCAAGCGCCAGTACAGCCCGACGCCAGCTCGCGGTAGCGTATTCGACGGGAAGCACCAGCGCGATTGATGAACCTTTGTCTCGGGACTGTACTCCCGGTACGGGTGGGTTATGTATGGTGATCATCTCCCCGGTTTCCTCATCCCTAACCTTCAGGCGCTTTCGCTTGAAGCGGTTCGTGGCTAATTGAGCGTTTTCTGCGAACGCAATGAGTTGCCCCTTGGTTGACCCGCTTAAATCAGCGGTCGCGGTAATGAGTTGCTGACGGATGTATTCGTAATCCTGTGCTATCACTCTTCAATCTCCGTGACTTTAATACCCAGACGTCCACCGGGAATGACTTCCCCGCGTACCACTTTTAGTTCGTCTATTTGCGAGTCGTTTTGCATGAAACCGCCCTTCTCCAGTGAGTCGCAGACCGCTTTGAGAATGTTGTCGATATCGCGGCGGCGTTTATCAGGCATGTTCGCGATAATGCGCAGCCTCAGCCGCGCAGAGGTGTTTATGTCGAGCTTGAGGATATGCAGGATCTCCTGCACTGCCCGACGGTACTCGCGGCCTTTCTTATTGATGTAGGTAATGCCATTTCCACGCCGCCAGTAGTCGTTAACACTTGGTGGATACGGCAATGTGAATTCATAGGTGTTCGTCATTTGGGCACCACCAGACCGCGCCGCGTCAGCTCCCGAAGCGTAAGCACGATGGCGCGGTCCATTAGTGCGCGACGCTCCTCTCTTGTCAGTTCGCTGCCGTTATCGATAGCATGATGACAGTCAACACAGAGCGCTGCCGTCAGGCTGTCATCGACCTTAAGGCCCATGCCTTTGTCCTCGTTGCGATGTGCCGCCTGTACACCCCAGCGGCGGCAAAGCACGCAACAATCTAACTGGCGAACGGCGGCCAGCCATTTAGCGCTTCGATAAATACTCTTCATCCTCACCTCCACATCCGTTGTTGAAATGTGGTGTCCTGCCGTGGCGGGTATTTGCTTTCCGGCAGCAGCACGCGAACAACGAACGTCTTACAGTCAGCAGACAGAGATCGCTCAGCTTTAATGCCTCGTTTGCTATACTGGCGAAGCAGCTCGTCGGCTTCTTCTGCGGTGCAATCCGAATGTTCAAACCATCCCATACGCATGATTAAGCCTCCTGCTCTGCCCGGAGCTGCGCATATTCACAGTCTTCGGGAATAGTGAGGCGGCAACCGATGCTCAGAGCCCAAGCCTCAACTTGCGAGAGGAAGAAATGCATCTCGCCGGTATCGAGATCGGAGGTATGACGGAGGGAACTGATAGTGGTTTTCTCGCCGGTAATGACGTCGGTCATCTCACGGTGTTCGTAGCCGAGGTAAGAATGCTTAAGCGCGTCCTTAACCCACGCCGGCGAAGCAAAGGCTTTGCCCCGCTTAATGAGATAGTCGCTGATTTCAGCAAACCACATGTGCGCCAGCGCATTCTGTGAAAGGCTGCGAGTTTCGCGCCACGGTTTGATGATCAGGCGGTAGCAATCACCATTAGCCAGTAGCGGCTGCAATTGCTTGCCGATGGAAGCGAAGTTGGATTTGTGAAGGCGGATGCCGTCTTTGGGGAAGTTCACGCCGCACCTCCGCAGAGGTCGAACGCTGGACAAAGGAAAGCGCCAGTCTCGGGGGTACCCGGGGCCAGCGTATCAGGAAAGGCTAGTACTAAGTTGATATGCGCCATCGGTTTCTCCGATAAGGCGCAGTGACTACAAAGCCTAGGGTGTTCAGCCCTATTGCTTAATTATATTCGAGCTAAGGGAGCTAAATCCAGCTAGCCGAGTGGCCTGTCTGAAATCTTCTAGAGATGTCACGAATTCATCTTCTCTAAGCGCAAATCCATCCACAACCTCTAAATTCTTCATGTAAAGCAAGATCGCGCCATTGAAACTTCCGCTTTCGAGTACGGGAATCAGTGCCTTGGGTACCTCGATATTGATCGTTTTCACAAAATACACCCCTTACATCTTAACGATAAGTTCGTTATCGTCTAACACTTAAAACTCTATCGCAGCTTCGCTCGTGAAAATTTACGCACCCACACAACCAGATAACATTTTAGTAACGGCTTGTTGATACATTAACTGTACATAAATACAGTATCTTTTGTGAAAGAGGGAAATACAAGAACTAGGAACTCTATTTGATTAATTTCCATGATCTCAGCAAAGCCACATGTAGTTTCGACTTTAGCTTTATGATTGAAATCAATGATTAACTGAAATTGCTGACAGAGGCAAAAAGGTTATAGACGAGGAGGGCGAGGTACGTTAAGTGGCATCCACAGTCCGCTTCGTGCCACAAGCGGAAGTTGATGGCCAAGTTTAAGTGCCTCATCGGTGTGAATGAAAATGGCAATTATCTGGCTGCCGGTAAACGTGATCGTTTCATAGAAATCTCCCTGTATTCGGGTTAGGAGAAAATGCTACTTATTCCTGCATCGATTTTTCGAGGGATTAACCTGCCTCTGGCCCCGGATATATAAAGATCTTGGCGTCCACGCTGTACAGGATAATTTCAGCGCTGCGCACCGTCAGACGGTCATCCACCAGGCGCACGCTCTCGCTGTTAAGTGCCTTATCAACCACCGCCAGCAGTTCAGCACCTGCCGTGCCGTCACCCTCATGGCTCAGGAAGGTAAGCACCTCCTCCGCCGAGGCGGCGCTGGTTGCGCTCGCATCCGCCACGCGCACGTACCAGCGCTTTCGTATTCAAACCAGCCGCCGTCGTCATACGCCGTCACGTTGCCGTCCTCAGAGTCTGAGGGGGGCGGAAACCGATTTGAGTAGACGGCAGGCAGGGCAAAGGCGGTTTCCAGATTGCCGCCCAGACTGAACAGAACAACCTGTTCTCCCACGGACGGTTTCCACCATGTGCGGGATTTCCCGGCACGGCAGGTCAGCCCGTTAATCCATTTGGTTTCAAGGGCGCCCGTTTTCACCCTGCACAGCCAGTTAACCCGGTCCACTTCCGTTTCAGTCCCTGTGCGGATCAGTTGGTGATAAGGCGCATGATTTTTGTAAGTTGTGCGTTCATGCCATTAAACTGCCATACATCATTTTACTCAAAAACAGTCAGCCATTGTGTTAAAGCTCAAACAATATCTTTCAGAAACAGATTTATGGGTAGTAAACTGTACCAGTTCTGCTAATGAGGCTTCACAGTTCAACCAAATACTAGGTGCTCTATAATGCATGTAAAAAAAATCACTCTTAAAAAATTCAAAAAATATAAAGACTCAACATTAGAGTTGAATAATGAGCTAAGCCTCCTTGTTGGAGGGAATAACTCAGGTAAATCCTCTTTACTTCAAGCGATGGCTACATGGCAGTTTTGCAAAACTCTTTTAGAGATTGAAAAAGGGCGAGTAAGTTGGACGGCAAATGCAACGAACCAAGGTTTAGGTTTAAGCATAGTAGACTTCACACCAATGTTCTTACCATCACTAAGTCATTTATGGACGAATCTAAAATCACAAAAACAAACAGAAAATGACGGATACACACTTAAAATAAAATTATTTTGGGATGACTCGGCCGGCAATGAAAAGTTTTTGGAGATGGGGCTATCTTTAGCGAACGATAGATTATTCATTAAAAACACTTCTAGCAATATCAGCATCCAAGAAATTATAAACATTGATGGCTCTCCGAATAACACCAATATACCACAAATAGCTTATCTACCTCCGTTTGCGGGAATTACCGATCGAGAAAGTAGGTTGAGCCCAGCCATGCGAAACCGATTGATAGGGCAAGGTTTGTCTGGAGGGGTTATACGAAACTCGCTTTATGATATCCATTTGAGCAATCAGAATAAACGACAAGCTTTGAAGCAAGGAAGAACAAAAATTGCCAACAAAGATCTTGCTGAACTTAGGGAAAATGACGCTTGGGAAATACTACAAAAGACACTATTCGACCTTTTCTCCTTAAAAATTGAAGTTACGCCATTTAATGATCAATATCATAGCTATCTAAAAATAGAATGTACTGCAGGTAAAGTGAACGGTTATCAATTCACTAAACATAAAAATTTTAATGCTCGTGATATTATGGTTGAAGGGAGCGGTTTTCTTCAATGGTTAAGTGTATATACACTAGCATTATCCGAAGAATTTAACGTAATTCTACTTGACGAACCAGACGCTCACCTGCACACACAACTGCAAAAAAATCTTACCGAACGCTTGGAAGATATAACCATTAAAAAGAAAAAACAAGTCCTTCTAGCGACTCACTCCACTGAGCTTATTAGGGCATATGAACCCTACAAAATATTATCACTATCAAAT
Organism: Cronobacter sp. 153480017-3; assembly: GCF_053627815.1. Classification (NCBI taxonomy): domain Bacteria; kingdom Pseudomonadati; phylum Pseudomonadota; class Gammaproteobacteria; order Enterobacterales; family Enterobacteriaceae; genus Cronobacter; species Cronobacter sp. 153480017-3. The sequence goes on from NZ_JBSEYN010000001.1 coordinate 349,463, forward strand.
TCAAGGGGAAGATATCTTGGATCAGACGATGAGAAAATTGGTTTATTAAGTGGCATAGGCACAATGTTTAGCCCTAAAATACACAAACTCACTGAAGAAAAAAGATTATTAATTGTCGAGGGTGTTAGTGACGAGAGATTTTTAAAGAAAATATTTGAAAAACTACAATTAACTTGGCCGAAAAATATCGTCACATGGTTCTGGACAGGTAAATCATCGGAAAGATTTCAACTTTATAGACAGCTCAAAAATGAAATTCCAGAATTAAAAGCCATAAGTATACGAGATCGTGATGATGACAGTGATGGCTCCGTAGACGCAAATCTTAAGGATAAGGGTACAACCTATTCCGATGTAAATTTTCAAGCTATGAAATGGCGGCGTAGACATATAGAAAACTATTTTTTGGATGTATCAGCTATAGCTGCAGCTGCTGGGGTTAACGAGAAGCAAGTACGTGATTTTTTTGTCGAGAAACATGCACTAGCAATGCCTGATTCAATAGTCGCAACGGACATTGCCGCAGCAATAAAAGACGCTCGTGGAAAAGAAATATTCACTGACGGTCAAGACGGTCTAAAAAAAGAGTTTTCGATCACAAGAGACCAAGTATTAAATAATATGGAGCAAGACAGGATGTGCGATGACATTAAGTATTTCTGTCAATGTTTAATAACCTTCGCAACCCCCTAATCTGCAATTGAGGTTATTACGTCGAATAGCTTATCACGTATAAAAGATGTTATTTTTGAGTTGACGCCCAGCAAACGCCGTTCAGTGTACTGCACCTCAGGTCTCCGACGGCTTACACGATCCCGTAAGCCGTAATGATACATCCGGGCAATCCGCTACACCTGCCCGACGAACTGCGCGCTGGCAGTGTCAGCATAGGCGGCAGTTTGAGGTATTTCGCAGTGCGGAGCTTGGCGAACATCTGTCGTTTAATCCGCCCCTTGTTTGTTTGGGCAGTTACCCGGCCGGTGCCGTCAGGATTTCGCTGCAGACAGATGTTGTTCTGTTGGTTCCTGCACAATTCCTGCGCCAGTCCACTCTGAAGTGAGCATATTACCTCTGTTCAGGTGGCCAAATTCAGTAAATCACTTCAAAGCACTACGCCTGCTATGTCTCCCACCGTAAAACCCAGTGTCATAATCTCATCAATACTCTGTAACAGCTCACCGGCCATGTTTATGGCCGGTGACTCGCTGTTTCGGAAATACAGACCTCTATAGTCGGGATACTGGGCTGACTTCGCAGTCAGTTAACGTGTTCAGTGGCTTTAAGGTAAAGGTCGCGTCAGTATGCGGCAGCACTGGTTGAATCCGGCCATGTATCGCTTGAGCGGGCCGATGTCCATATCAGTCATCAGCATAAGTGCCAGTCCGGATACAGACCGGCAGGTTCTGGTACTATAGGCATGCTTGGCCGCAGTATTACCGGCAGAACACAAAAATCCGTGAAAAATTTCATGGATGAGCAATAACGCGTTACTCAGGAAACGGACTTAACAGGCAACGTCTGCTAATCGCTCAAAGCTGACATCAGCCTATGTTTCAACCCCTCTTGCCAGAAGCAGAAATTGTGAGTGAAGCCGCACTGTGCATGGTTATCCCCTAAAACCAGCCGGAATTGTATTATCCGGCTCCGGAATATGATTCACATCGCGCCAGGCGGGCATGTTCACGCCAGTGCAGAACCTGATCACCAGGTCATCCCATTTCTCACGCAACTTGGACGGGCATTTAACCTGACGGATCCAGAACGGGTCGCTCTGTATCCGTCGAAATAACTCGCAAATCTGTTTGTGTGTACGGCCATCCAGCATGCGCATCAGGCGTATATCGTTCGCCCATGCCGTCCAGTTAGGCTCTTTAGGCCGGACAGGTTCGCCGTCAAGGGTGTCGGCCTGCTCGTACAATTTCAGCACTCTCGTCCAGATCCACTTCGCGCAGGTCAAATCTTCCTGGCTGCCCCACTGGCTTTTCCTCGGGCTGTAAACCACGGCTTCAGGATGCCGCTTCAAAAACTCAGCTTTGGTGATCTTTTCGTCCGACAGCGAAGCGTCGGGACAAGAAGTGTTTTCTGGTTCTTTGACTGGTTCAAAAGAGTGACTGATTCTGGGTGAATCTCCTGCACCACCCCCTGGTGAATCTGTTGCACCACCTGGTGAATATCCTTCACCCCCCTGGTGAATGTGTTGCACTACGCCTTGTTTATCACTGGCCCCGTCTAAGGTCAGCCGGTAAAAATTACTGGTATTTCCTTTGGGTCCGGTTCGGGTTTCTTTAATCATCAGCCCGGACAGGCATAATGCATTAATATGGTTCATCACTGAGCGTCGACTGATTTCGCATTGATCGGCGATATGCTGATAGCTCGGCCAGCATTCGCCCTGGTCGCTTGCGTTATCGGCCAGCTTAAGCAGGACCAGCTTGCGCAGCGGGTTCCCCACTTTTACTTTCATTGCCTGAACCATCAGTTCCATACTCATAAAAAGACCTCGAATCTCCCGCGCTAAACTGCGTTCGGCATAGCCGGAACCAGTTTCACTTCGTAACCCGGCAGTAAATCTGCCAGGGCATTAATCGCTTCCAGCGTTTCCTTACGGATAATTTCCTTCGGTTTGCGCATCAGCACGGCGTTCGTCGCCTCGATACACTCGCGGTTCGCCACAGCGGCCCGCAGCTGTTCGGCGGCAGCGGTTTCCAGCTCAGCGTTCATGGCAGCCTTAACCGCATAGCTCAGCGCTTCAGCGTTGCGGCGGTACTTTGGTGAGTCGCCCCGGAAAGCGCGCTTGATAATCTGCGCGTTGTTATGCAGCCGGCGGCTGTACTCTTTGGCGTCCTGAACGCTCAGGCTTTCCAGAAGACCGCCGGAATGATGCGCCGTTATCATCGGCGTGATGGTCTTCCAGCCCTTTTCCGCCGCCCACTGCTCAAGCTCCATGCCGAGTTTTTTGATTTCCATCAGTCAGAATCCTTTTGAAGTTCAGTGCTAGCCTTTCGACTCAAACGTTTTTTCTTGCGGTATTCGTCGTAAACGTTTTTGTCGTAGTGAAGTGTCCCTTCAGAAGCAATTTCGAGGCGATATGCCCGTGCCTCTGGAACCAGTTCTTTCCATTTGTAAGTAGACTGCAATTCGACACCCGCTGCTCTTGCGAGCTTAGTTTTAGTGCCGAAGAAATTAAGTGCTTCACGCGTAAGCATGTGACCCCCAATTTGTTAGGTATGTCTAACATTATCTTGCGCGAGATATCTAAGTCAAATAAATTTAGAATTGTCTAACTATGAAGAATGCGAATAGCCTCGGACAACGGATCCTTGCCAGACGTAAGGAGCTGAAATTAACGCAACGACAAGCTGCCAAATTGGCAGATGTTGCGCATGTAACCATATCTCAGTGGGAACGTGATGAGACTCAGCCTGTTGGAGCAAGACTGTTCGCACTTGCAAAAGCATTGTCGTGCAGCCCAACATGGTTGATGTTCGGTGATGAAGACAAAGCTCCCTCTCCAGCAGATGCTCTCCAAGCAGCACCGCCGCTATCTGAAAGGCAAAAAGAGTTACTTGAACTCTTCGATTCCCTGCCTGAATCTGAACAAGAGGCGCAGATTCAAGAGTTACGCGCTCGAGTAAAAAACTTCAATAAACTCTTCGAAGAGTTGCTTAAGGCAAGACAACGCCAATCAAAAAGATAAGCTAATTAAAATCAAAAACTTAGTTTTTTTGGGTTCTTTTGTTAGGATTATCTAACAAAAATATCTTGCCTTGTTCGTTAGACATATCTAATCTTAGAGCCATTACGTAACCACGACGCAGTGATTACAAAGCTCTAAACGTTCCGCCAGCCGGGCGATAACGGCAAGGGAGAAGATGGTTAATCAACACTACGGCACTATGCCGTTAATTAGGCAATGTCTTGCACCTGGAATGATGGCGCTCCGCGATGGTTGCGCCTATCGAGTCTCAGCGATCCGCGGTAAACACGTTTACCTTCACTCAATGCGCGAGCAAATCCGCATCACTGATCGCGTAGTCGAAGTTTTTCTTGATGGGTTCGGTAATCCGTTAACTCACTGACCCACCCTTTCGGACATTAATCAAACCCTCGTAATTGGCGGCTAACAAGGCGCCGGGGATTTTTACGCCCTTTTACAGGAGGAATCGTGAACGCGTATTTCATGCATGACCGTATCGAAGAGCGCGCATGGCAAGACCACTACATACAAATAGCTCGGGAAGAGGAAGAAGCAGAGCTGGCCGACTTATACGATCGCCAGATCAAGTTTCAACACCTTCACGCTCTACTCAGCAACACCCAAGCGGATAAAGCCGCCCTTACCGCAACTTTCGATGATGTGGATTTTCAGGAAAAGGCAGCGGATTTTCTGCGGTATGCCGCCGAAACGCTCGCGGCCAAACAGACAGCATTAAACATGGATTTGAGGAGAGGATGAAATGGCCCTTTTCCAACGAGCCACTAATACACAGGCTTTCCTTAAAGCCGGAATCATGGGCTTTGCCGGAGACGGCAAAACTTACACTGCCAGCGAACTGGCGATCGGCCTCGTCCTGTTGATGCGCCAGCGTGGGCTTGCAATGGGTGATAAGCCGGTAATGTTCCTTGATACCGAAACCGGTTCGGATTGGGTTAAACCCCGCTTCGATGCAGAGAACATTGAGCTTTATACAGCTAAAACGCGCGCGTTTGTGGATCTGCTTGCCGCAGTTAATGAAGCGGAACAAAGCGGCTCAGTGCTCATCATCGACTCCATCAGCCATTTCTGGACGTGCTTGTGTGATGAGTACGCAACCCGCCGCAAACGTAAGCGTGGCCTTGAATTCTCGGACTGGTCGTGGCTGAAACAGGAATGGCGGCGTTTTACCGATCGTTTCGTTAACAGCCAGGCGCATATCATCATGTGTGGCCGCGCGGGCTATGAGTACGATTTTTTCGAAGGCGACGACGGCAAGCGCCAATTAGAAAAAACCGGCATCAAAATGAAAGCCGAAACCGAGACGGGTTATGAGCCCTCGATTTTGGTCCAAATGGAAAAGCAAATGGATCTGGAGTCTGGGCAGGTATGGCGCACCGCGCGCATTCTTAAGGACCGCTCTACCCGTATCGACGGCCAGACATTCGCGAACCCAACGTTTAAACACTTTCTGCCGCACATTGAGTTCCTTAACCTGGGAGGAACACATTTAGGCGTGGATACCTCTCGCGACAATGGGGAGCTGTTTGCTGATGACGGTTTGCCGACATGGCAAAAAGAGAAACGCGCGAAAGAGATCGCGCTCGACGAGATCGTCGAGCTACTGAATAAACATCATGGCGGCACAAGTAACGACGCTAAACGCGCTAAAGCCGACCTTCTGGAACAGGTGTTCTGCTCTCGTTCCTGGGAGCGAATTAGAGGCATGGACTGGCCGACCATAAAAGCGGCCCGCTCCGCTCTATGGCTTCAACTGGAAGGAGTTCCTTACGAATTACCCGCTCCCTCTAGCGCGGAGAAAAGCGAACCAGATGGGGCTTACGATGAAGTGATCCCACAGTAATAACCGGGCCCACGCCCCGCTTTTTAGTAGTGAATTAACTTTTGTATTTTGATAGCGGCTTTCGGGCCGAGGAGGATTTCATGAGTGAAGTAGTGATGATTGTATCCCCTGGGAAATGGGTTGCGGAAGAACAGCTTATTGCGCTTAAAGGGTTCAAAAGAGGAACGTTGAAAAGAGCAAGGGAACAAAGCTTTCTGGAAGGCAAAGAGTACATACATGTCGCGCCTGATGGTCAGCCCTGGGATAACAGCCCCTGCTTTTATAACCTAGAAGAGATAGATCGCTGGATTGAACGACAGGCAATGGCAAAGCCGCGTCGTTATATAGCTTGAGTGTATTTAGTAAAAAGGAGACGTAATGATTGAGTACCCAACTGGTGTGGAAAACCACGGTGGGAAGCTTCGCATCTGGTTTATATATAAAGGAGTAAGAGTCAGGGAAAACTTGGGAGTCCCTGACTCCCCTAAGAATCGTAAAAAAGCGGGCGAGCTTCGCAATGCGATTTGCTATGCCATCAAAACGGGCACGTTTGATTATGCCGCACAGTTCCCAGACTCACGTCACTTGGCACGCTTTGGTTTAGCTAAACCAAACATCGATTTCGCTACTCTCAGTGAGAAATGGCTCTCGTTAAAAGAAATCGATGTTTGCAAGAATACCTACGTGCGTTACAAAGCATCTATTAAGAACGTTATGCCATATGTTGGCGCAGATACGCTTATCGCCTCAATAAACCAAGAATTTTTGCTCTCGTTGCGTAGAGAATTACTTCTGGGTTTCCAGCGCCCTAAACATTGGCATACAAAACCGATTAAAGGCCGTACCGCCTCGACTGTAAATTACTATATGCGTGTTATAAACGGGGTATTAGAGTTCGCCAGCCATAATGGTTATATATCTACAAATCCCATGCGAAATATAACCTCATTAAAAAGATCGAAATCAGAACCAGACCCATTAACGAAAGATGAGTTTGAGCGGCTTATCGCAGCTTGTGACAATCGGCAGCTTAAAAATCTCTGGAGTCTGGCTGTATTCACCGGCATGAGACATGGTGAAATATGTGCCTTAGCTTGGGAAGATGTAGACCTCAAGGCTGGTACTATCTCTGTCACAAGGAATTACACTGCCGCCCGTAACTTTACTCCTCCTAAAACTGACGCCGGAACAGACAGGAAAATAGTGCTGATTGATGCAGCTATTGCTGTCTTACGAGATCAAGCGGAACTTACAAGACTTGGTAAGCAGCATGATATCAGTGTCACTCTACGCGAATACGGTAAAAAGCGACTGGATAAGTGCACGTTCGTCTTCAGCCCTGCCGTGTACACTAAAAACCCTCATTGTGGGATTAACTACGCCACAGGCTCACTGAACCAAAGCTGGGCCTCGGCTATGCGGCGTGCGGGAATTCGTCACAGAAAAGCTTATCAGTCCAGACATACTTATGCTTGCTGGGCTCTTTCTGCAGGAGCTAACCCTAACTTTATCGCCGGGCAAATGGGTCACGCTAACGCGAGGATGGTGTATCAAGTTTACGGTAAATGGATGTCTGAAAACGACGCGGATCAGTTGTCTATCCTGAACAAAAGCATAACTGTAAATGCCCCGACCATGCCCCATAGTAAAACCGCTTATTAAATATTCCTTTTGTAATCAATAACCTTTCCCTTATAGCTGATCATCTCGGCGATGTGAACGTGCCCTAAGAGATCGCGGTTATCGTGGAACGCCTTGCAGAGGTTATCTTCCTCGATATTCATGTGATAAAAATCACCGATGATTTTGACGTGCTTCAGGCCGCCCTCGACGATATAGCGTCGCGCGTCGGCGAGCGTGTTGATCATGTGATCCTGGTAGCGGTTGAGCGGCTCAAGGAAAACCGTGGTGCCGGTACGCGCCGCCACCTCGTCGAGATAGCGCAGCGAATCGCTGACCGCTTTTCTGTCGCCCGCCAGGCTTCGTGGCGATTTCATCGGCGGCAGACGAAAAGTGAACATGCCCCAGGCCGCAGGCACCACAATCCCTTTGCCGCCGACCTCCGCCAGCGCCTCCAGAATGCGGGTGATCTGTGAAAGCCCGTTCAGGCGGCGCTCTTCGATAAAGTCGCCGATCCAGCCCTCGTAACCGCCGCAGGCGCTCGTCACCGGCAGGCCGGTCTCCTGAATCGCGGCTTTGACCTCCGCAAGATTGTCCACCAGCAGCTTGCCGTCGATTTCATAGCCGTCAAAGCCCATCGCTTTGATATAACGAAATTTCTCCAGAATGTTTTCCGGGAAAAATGCCTGATTCTGCGTTGCGATTTTCATTGTTGTTTCATCCGTGAATTAAAAAGTGACGCCCATTTTGATGCTCAGTTCCGGGTGCTGGTCGACATACTTCATGTAGCTCTCCGCGCTCTGCGCGAAAGGCACGACCGGGTCAATCAGATCTTCGCAGTTGAGATAGCCGTTCATCAGCAGCTCCCAGCAGGTCTCTTCGATACGCTTGCGGCTCCAGCGCGGATAGTCCGGGTTCGGCTCGCTACAGGCGCGGGAGAAGACAATTTTCGCGTTGTTGAAGTGCGCTTCGCGCCCGAAGTTAAGACTGGTGAATGGCTTGGCGAACGCCACATACGAGATGGTGCCGCCGTAGGCGATACCGCGCAGTGCGGCCTGAAGCGCATCGGCGTTGCCGCTGGTTTCGATGATGACGTCCGCGCCCTGTTTGCCGGTGAGCTTTTTAATTTCAAGCCCGATGTCCGCGCCAATGGGGTTAAAGGTGGTGTCCGCGCCATGACGACGGGCAATCGCGCAGCGGTGCTCGATAGGATCGACGCCGATGACCACCGACGCGCCCGCTTTTTTCGCCAGCTGTACGGCTATCTGCCCGATGGCGCCAAGCCCTACCACGACCACGAAATCGCCGACACGCACGTTGCCGTCGCGCACGCCGCTCATGGCGAACTGCGCCGGGTCATAGCAGACGGCGTTTTTCCAGCTACTGCCCTGCGGCATTTTGCGAAGCTTATAGTTATCCACGGCGTTAACGATGACGGTTTCCATTAGCGGGCCATAGGTGCAGACCATATCGCCCACGGCGTATTCGGTGACGCGTGCGCCGCGCTCGATAATCTCGCCCACCACCATATTGCCAAGCTGGAATTTGCCGAACTCAATGCCACGCGGTGCGCCTTCCGGGCGCGGCGTGAAGAGCTGCCATTCGCTGGAAAATTCTTCATCGATAAACGGACTGGCCGCGCGAAAATCCACCACTTCGGTGCCGTGTTTCGGCGCGCCGAAGCGCACGCGGATTTTCACTTCGTTATCCGCGACTGCACGGTCCTGATATTCCACCAGCGCCGCCACGCGCGGTGCCTGAGCCACTAATTTTTTCATTACTTTCTCCCTGAAAATGACCCGGTCAGCCCTTCACGCCGCCGTCGGTCAACCCACTTTTTATGAAACGTTCGGAAAGCGCGTACATCACTACTACCGGCAGTGCCGTCACCAGCGACGCCGCCATCATGCGTCCCCAGATGTAGTCCGGCGTGCTAAAGAGCGTGTTCAGCCCAACAGGCAGCGTGAAGTTCGACGCGCTGGAAAGGAAAATCGAGGCGAAGAGGTAATCGTTCCACGCCACCATAAAGCAGTAGACGAACACCGAGACCAGGCCGGAAACCGCCAGCGGCACGGTGATGCGAAAGATGATTTGCAGACGGTTTAAGCCATCCATCATCGCCGCCTCTTCGATTTCATCAGGAATGGTGTCGAAGTAGCTTTTCAGCATGAACACAGCGGTCGGCAGCGTCTGCGTCACCATCGTCACGATAATGGCGAGCTGTGTGTCATAGATGCCAAGCGCGGTGATGATTTTGAAGAGCGGCACCACCAGCAGAATGCCGGAGAACATATAGACCGTGTAAAAACTTGCATTGATGGTCATCCGCCCCTTGAAGCGCAGCTTTGACAGCGCATAGGCACCGAGAATGCCGATAAACACCGCGACGCCAGATGACACCACCGATACCACCAGACTGTTGCGAAAATAGGTGACGAACGGAAAGATCAGCGGATTGAAAATGTCGACATAGTGCTCCAGCGTCCAGTGCTGCGGGAACAGCGTCGGATGCAGCGAAATCGCCTCTTTGGGGCTTTTGAACGAGGTCATCAGCATCACAAAGAAAGGCAGCAGCGTTGCAATCAGGAACAGCGCCAGCCCGAAGTAAAACCCCGCGCGCCGTACAAAACGTTTATTTGTTGCCATGGAGATTCACCCGCTTTCTGGTAATCAGTATCACTGCGAAAATAATGATGAACAGCACGACGGAGATAGCTGCCGCTTTACCGAGGTCGTTGAACGCAAAGGCGGTTTTGTAGAGATACACGCCCAGAATATCGACTTTGGTCGTCAGCAGATAAACGTCCGCGAACATGTAGAACATCCAGATAGTGCGCAGCGTCACGACGGTCGCCAGTACCGGCATGATGGCGGGCAGCGTCACGATGCGAAACCGCTGCCAGGCGCTTGCGCCGTCCATCTCCGCCGCCTCGTAGAGCGATTTGTCGATGGTCTGCAAAATCGCCAGAAACGAGATGAAGGCGTAGGGGAAGTAGCGCCAGATGGCGAACAGCACCACCAGCGCAAAGCTGCTGGACGGGTTGTCGAACCACAGCGGTGCCTGGTCGTAGAGATGCAGCAGATCGCCCGCAATCCAGTTCACGACGCCATAGCCGTTGTTGAACATATATTTCCACGCAAATATCAGTGAAATGGACGGCGTGACGTAAGAGAGGATCACCAGCGAGCGCGCGGTTTTGCGAAAGCGAAACTCGCGGTTAAAGAAAATCGCGACGGACAACCCAAGCGCGGTACTGCCCGCCACCACCAGCGCCGTGTACCAGCAGGTCATCCACAGCGAGTGCCAGAAGCCCGGATCGCTGAGAATTTTGAGGTAGTTCTCAAGCCCGATGAACTGCGACGGCAGGCGCGGGTTGAGCGGCAGGCGTAAAAAACTGATTTCGATATTCGACAGCATCGGCCAGGCCACCAGGCCGCCCAGCAACAGCAGGCTGGGGGCCAGGAGCAGCATGGCGAATGGCATATCAGAACCACCTGAAGTTAACTTCTTCATGAGAGCCATTTCCTGCGTCGGGGTTACGGTCTGGCGACCAGTTCATCGAGACGTTTTTGCCCGTCAACCAGCGCCGCTTCCGGCGACTTGCCGCCAACCGTGACGCTGTTGACCATTTCGTTAATGACGCCGGATCCCGTCACATCGCCCATACGGGTGAAGTTTTTGTCGCCAACAGAGCCGAAGACCTGCACGTTAGGGAATTGCGCGATGAGTTCGCGGGTGAGCCCACCGAACGCTTTAATGACCGGGTTTTGCTGATAGGTGGGCGTCTCTACCACGGTTTTGTTGACCGGCAACGCCGCGCCCGGCGACATCAGCACCCAGTCGGCGGCGTTTTCCGCCTGCTCCATAAAGACCACGAATTTCTTCGCGGCTTCGGTTTCCTCTTCACGCTGCCCGGCGGTGATGGTGAGTGAAGTCAGCATTCCGTAGGCGGCGGCAGATTTTTTGGTCGGCACGACAAAGCCGAGATCCTGCGGGTCGCCCTCTTTAAACACCGCAGGCAGGATGTAGGTGGAGTAGATAGCCATGGGCGCGGTGCCGTTCATGAAGGCGTCTTTGATTTCCATGACGTCGTTCGAGCCGGGCATGGAGAGCGCCGCGAGCTCGCGGTAGAACTCCAGCGCCTCGCGCATTTCAGGCGTGTTAAGCGTAATGGTGCCGCTGGCGTCAAACGCGTTCGCGCCGTTGGAGAGCGCAAACTGCGAGAACGCCTGTTCGGTCATGACGCTCTCGGCGGTGGGCAGCGCGATGCCGTATTTTTTATCGGACGGTTTATTCAAAAGCGTTGCGGCGTTCAGCAGTGACTGCCAGTCCTCCGGTTCGCTGATGCCCACTTCCGCCAGACGCGATTTGTGATACCAGACGCCGCCAAGCCAGGCGCTGATGGGCACACCGGTCCAGGCCGTGCCGTCCTCAGTGCGCACAATGCGCAGCACGCCGTCAAAGAACTGATTTTCGCCGACCTGCGCCACCGCGGCTTTGATGGCCTCGCGATCGAGCAGTTGTTCTTTGTCCATCACTTTGGCGTAGTCGTGGCTAATCTCAATGACCTCTGGCAGCGCGCCAGAGCGGGCAAGCGTGGTGACTTTGGTGTTGTACGCGTCTTCTTCGACCGGCACCTGTTTCACCGTGATCCCCGGGTTCGCCTTTTCGAAGCGCTCGATAAGGCGCGTAATTACCGCCTGGCGCTCCTGTTCCACCGACGAATGCATAAATTCGATGGCGACATTCTCTTTTTTCTTGTCGTCACAGCCTGACATCAGGGCGCAGGCAACCAGTGCTGAAATCAGCACAATATTATTGTTTCGCATATTCAGTCCTTTCAGGCTTTGCTAAGCCACATTGCTTTCCATGGGGCAAGAATCAGCGAGTCACTATTTATCGTCGCGCCGGTGATTAATTCACGACAGCCGCGGGCGTCATAATCAATAACCTGCGCGGTATCGCTGAGATTAAAGAGAGCAATAACCGTCGCGCCATTATCTGCAACGCGCATAATTTCCAGCACTGCATCATTAATACAGCGCGCGGCAAAGGCGCTGTCGGGATGAAACGCCGCGTGCTGGCGGCGAAGCGAAATAAGCTCGCCGAGTTGCTTCCACGTTTCGTGGCGTAAATTCCCTTCGGCCTGTAGCGCCGCGTTCATTTCCGCCTCGGTATATTTTTGACGATTAATAGCGCGATTATAGCCAAGCCGTTCAACGCCCTCTTCATCATTGCGCGAGCCGAGAATACTTTGAATATAAATCGCCGGAACGCCGGGGAAGGTTAATAACAGCGCGTGCGCCAGCAAAAAACGCGCAAGGCGCGTCGCGTCGCTGTCATCCCGTAAACTAAGGGCATCCATATACGTGACGTTAATTTCATACGGGCTGCGCGTGCCGTCCGGGTTATTTTTCCAGTTGACCAGAGCGCCTTGCGCCTGAAGGTCTTCCACCAGGCGTAAAATCGCGTCTTCGGGAAGAATGCCGCGCAGCGGATTAAGCCCGATGCCATCATGCGACGCCAGGAAATTAAACCAGGTGGTTTCACCGATACGCGCGTCACTTAACCCCTGCGCCCACTCGCAGAGCGTGCGGGCATTTTGGGTATGAATAGCATGCAGCACCAGCGGCGGCAGCGGGAACTGGTACACCATCTGCGCCTCATCAAACCCATTACCCAGATACGCGATATTGTCTTTATGCGGTACGTTAGTTTCGGTGATGATCACAGTGCCCGGAGCCACCACATCGGAGATCGCGCGGAACAGCTTCACTAACAGATGTGTTTTTTCCAGATGGATACAGCTCGTTCCAGGTGTTTTCCACATAAAGCCGACGGCGTCGAGGCGGACATATTGCGCCCCTTCGCGCAGATAATGCAAAAGCACATCCACCATCGCCAGCAGAACAACCGGGCTGGCGAAATTGAGGTCAATCTGATCTTCGCTGAAGGTGGTCCACAGGTGACGTACCCGGCCGTTTTGCATCGTAAACGGCGTTAATAACGGCAACGCGCGCGGTCGGGTGACGGCGGATAAATCCGTCGCCGGGTCAACGGCAATAAAGAAATCTTCATAGCCCGGTTTTTGCGCGAGATAATCCGCAAACCATTCACTCTGGGCGGAAATATGGTTGCAGACGAAGTCAAACATCAGCCGCGCCTGGGTATTAAGCCTCGCGATATCGTCCCAGTCGCCGCACTGTGGGTCGACGCGGTGGTAATCCACCACCGAAAATCCGTCGTCAGACGACCAGGGATAAAACGGCAAAAGATGAATATGAGAAAAATACGGTTTTAACCACTTTTCAAAAAAGCGCTGAAAAGTCGCGAGGCGTTTTTCACCGGGCGCGCTGAACTGATCGGCATAGGTAATTAATACCACATCGGTTTGATCCCAGCCTTTTTTACGCGGCACTGTAATGGCTTTACGCGTTTCTGAAATATGTTTTTCGAGTGTTTCGTAATGCGAAGTAGTAAATCCATCGCCATAAATTCGCGCAATCAGATTTTTAATCGCGTCGAGATTTATCGTGGAAGGGGTTATATTTTCCATTATTGATATTTCCATGGTAGCGGTCCCACGAAGAAAGGCTACCCCTGGTAAATAGAGGTGTCAACGCGCGTAAATTTGGCTTTTAGGAATAAAACCCGGTTTCCGGAAATCAGTGTGAGTAATTGTGAAGTAGCGCAAAAAACACCTGAAAAAGAAAAGCCCGAGAGGCTCGGGCTATTTGCGTGAAGGTTTATTGATATAACGCGCCGAGACGCGTTTCGCGAGCCGGTTTAATAAGGGCTCAAGCGCAAACGCCAGCGCGATTTTAAGCGGCTTGCGGGCAACGGATTTCACCGCCCATCCGGCAAACCCTGCCGGGCCGTAACGCAGCGCGGTCATCAGCGCCAGTTTACCGGCGATTTTAAGCCCTGGCTTCGCACGGCGGGAGACACGTTGCCAACGGGTGGTGGAATTCATAACGGCTCCTTTATTAACCAAGGGCACAGCCCCCTGATAGCCTCATTATAGCTGGCGGAAACGGCTGCGCAGCGAGAAGGCATCCGATGTGACGTAACGCTCCATCGCCCGCAAACGCTGCTCGCCTGCGGCAAGTTCGGCATCCACCGAATTCAGCAAGTCGCTGCTGGTGGGCGCCGACTCCCCTTCCTGCGTCTCATCGAGCGGGTCGAGCGCGAAGGTCAGCACGATATAGGCAACAATAGTGATAAAAAACAGCCCGAAGAGCATCGACAGCACGGTTATCAGCCGCACCAGTTTGACCGGCACGTCCAGATAGTGCGCGATACCGGCACAAACGCCCTTCACCATACCTTCGCGGGGAAGGCGTCCCAGCTTTTTGCCGCTAAACGTACGCGTCATTATTGGTTTCTCCAGTTCGGGTGCTCGGCATCAAGAATTTGTTCCAGCGCGTGGATGCGTTCGCGCATGCGCTGCGCCTCTTCATTGAGCTGCGCCAGGCGCTGCTGCTCGCTCTGAGATAGCGCATCGCGTCCGGAGCGGTTGCTGTAGTGAAGCCAGAGCCAGACCGGCAACACAAACAGCACAAACAGCGTTAACGGAATAGCCAGAAACAGTGCACTCATGGGTTCTCCTTACGGGTCAATATTGCGACGGCACGTGCCGCCGCGCTCCTTGTCAACGCGGGCGATTATTCGCCGTCGCGCTGCTGCACTTTCGCTTTCAGCGCTGCCAGCTGCACGCTGATGTCATCATCAGCTTTCAGTTCGGCAAACTGCTGGTCCAGCGATTTCTGCTTACCAAAACCGTGGCTTTCCGCTTCGGCTTCCATTTGATCGATGCGGCGCTCAAACGATTCGAAACGCGCCATCGCTTCATCGATTTTGCCGCTGTCGAGCTGACGGCGCACATCACGGGAGGAAGACGCCGCCTGGTGGCGCAGAGTCAATGCCTGCTGACGCGCGCGGGTTTCGCTGAGTTTATTCTCAAGCTCGCCGATTTCCTGTTTCATACGCGCCAGCGTTTCATCAAGCTGAGACGCTTCTTCTTCCAGCACACGAATAATGTCGGTCAGTTTCTGTTTTTCAATCAGCGCGGCGCGGGCCAGATCGTCTTTATCTTTACGCAGCGCCAGCTCGGCTTTCTCCTGCCATTCGGCCTGCTGCGCGTTAGCCTGCTCAATGCGGCGCGCGATCTGTTTCTTTTCCGCCAGCGCGCGGGCGGAGGTTGAACGCACTTCCACCAGCGTATCTTCCATTTCCTGAATCATCAGGCGGACCAGTTTTTGTGGATCTTCAGCCTTCTCCAGCAGGGCGTTGATGTTGGCGTTCACGATGTCGGCAAAACGAGAAAAAATACCCATAATTTCATCCTCTACATGGTAAGACGGGCTAAGCCCTTGCTGTATGGCTTAATACAAACTCCGTGCCAATTTTTTAATGCATTGATTTTAAAGCATAGTTAAAATTTTACCGTTACGCCCTTCCAGGCTAGAGTAGTGATATACGCTACTAAGTGGTGAATTTCATCATGACTGAATACAAAGATAACCTGATTGGCGAGGCAAACCGGTTTCTTGAGGTGCTGGAACAGGTCTCAAGGCTCGCGCCGCTTGATAAACCGGTGCTGATTATTGGCGAACGCGGTACCGGCAAAGAGCTTATCGCACATCGTCTTCACTACCTGTCGCGCCGCTGGCAGGGGCCATTTATCTCGCTGAACTGCGCGGCGCTGAATGAAAACCTGCTGGATTCCGAGCTTTTCGGCCACGAGGCCGGGGCGTTTACTGGCGCGCAGAAGCGCCACCCGGGCCGCTTTGAGCGCGCCGACGGCGGCACGCTGTTTCTGGATGAACTCGCCACCGCGCCGATGCTGGTGCAGGAAAAACTGTTAAGAGTGATTGAATATGGCGAGCTGGAGCGCGTCGGCGGCAGCCAGCCGTTGCAGGTGAACGTGCGGCTAATCTGTGCCACCAACGCCGATTTGCCGCGTCTGGTGGAAGAGGAGAAATTCCGCGCCGACCTGCTCGACCGTCTCGCCTTTGATGTCGTGTTGCTCCCTGCCCTTCGCGAGCGCGACAGCGATATTATGCTGCTGGCGGAGCAGTTCGCCATCCAGATGTGCCGCGAGCTGGGCCTGCCGCTCTTTCCGGGCTTTACCGAACGTGCGCGGGAAACCCTGCTCGGCTATCGTTGGCCGGGCAACATTCGCGAGCTGAAAAACGTGGTGGAGCGCTCCGTCTATCGTCACGCCAGCAGCGATGAGCCGGTGGATAACATTATTCTCGATCCGTTTCGCCGCGAACCGGCGGAGATAGCGCCTGTGACGACACCCAATGCATCGACCAGCGGCCCGTCGCTGCCGCTGAACCTGCGCAAATGGCAGCATGATGAAGAAAAACGGCTGCTGGAGACGAGCCTGCAGGCGGCGAAATATAACCAGAAACAGGCCGCTGAATTGCTCGGTTTAACCTACCATCAGTTGCGGGCGCTGCTGAAAAAACATGAAATTCGCTAAACACGACTACTTTTAACCCAAACGCCCGCAGAGTTTTTTACGCAGGCCGCGTAAGTGCGATACACTTTGCCTGGTGACGAAAACAACTCAAAAACTTATGCGCGGAATTCTCTCCTCCTTTTTAGCGACGCTCGGGCTGCTGAGCGTACCGGCTTTTGCTGCGCCTCTCGCCGAATCGCCCGGCGATATTCGCCAGAGCGGTTTTGTCTATTGCGTTAATGGCCAGGTTAATACCTTTAACCCGCAAAAAGCGGGCAGCGGGCTGACGGTAGATACGCTCGCCGCACAGCTCTATGACAGGCTGCTGGATGTCGATCCTTATACTTACCGGCTGGTGCCGGAACTCGCCGAAAGCTGGGAGACGCCGGACGATGGCATTACCTGGCGTTTTCGCCTACGCCCGAATGTGCAGTTTCAGCACACCCGCTGGTTTACGCCCACGCGCGCGCTAAATGCCGACGATGTGGTGTTCAGCTTTCAGCGCATTATCGACCCGAACCATCCGTGGCATAACGTCAACGGCGGCAGCTACCCTTATTTCGACAGTCTCCAGTTCGCCGATAACGTCCGCAGCGTGCGCAAGCTTGACAACCGCACCGTGGAGTTTCGCTTACGCCAGCCGGACGCCTCGTTTTTATGGCATCTCGCCACGCATTACGCGTCGGTGATGTCGGCGGAGTACGCCGCGGCGCTTGAGCGCAGCGGCAATCAGGAGGAGCTCGATCGCGAGCCGGTCGGCACCGGGCCGTTCCGTCTTGGCGAGTATCGCGCCGGGCAGTACATTCGCCTGCTGCGCCACGACGCCTACTGGCGCGGCAAGCCGCAGATGCCGCAGGTGGTTATCGATCTCGGCTCCGGCGGCACGGGGCGTCTGTCGAAGCTCCTGACCGGCGAGTGCGACGTGCTGGCATGGCCTGCCGCGAGCCAGCTTACGAGTCTCAGAGACGATCCGCGCCTGCGCCTGACGCTGCGCCCCGGCATGAATATCGCTTATCTGGCGTTTAATACCCATAAACCGCCGCTGGATAACCCGAAAGTACGTCACGCGCTGGCGCTGGCCATCAATAACCAGCGCCTGATGCAGTCTATCTACTACGGCACGGCGGAGACCGCCGCGTCGATTCTGCCGCGCGCCTCCTGGGCCTATGACAACAACGCCAAAATCACCGAATACAACCCGGATAAAGCGCGTGCGCAGCTGAAAGCGCTGGGGCTTGAAAACCTGACGCTGAAGCTCTGGGTGCCCACCAGCTCGCAAGCCTGGAACCCAAGCCCGCTTAAAACCGCCGAACTGTTGCAGGCGGATCTGGCGCAGGTGGGCGTGACGGTGGATATCGTGCCGGTGGAGGGCCGTTTTCAGGAGGCCCGTCTGATGGATATGAACCACGATTTAACGCTCGCGGGCTGGGCGACGGACAGTAACGATCCGGATAGCTTTTTCCGTCCGCTGTTAAGCTGTGCGGCCATTCGCTCGCAAACCAACTACGCGCACTGGTGCGATCGTGATTTTGACGCCGTGCTGCAATCGGCCCTCTCCTCGCAGCAGCTGGCGTACCGGATTGAAGCCTACACCCGCGCGCAGACGATCCTCGCCGAACAGCTACCGGTGTTGCCGCTGGCGTCGTCGCTGCGGTTGCAGGCGTACCGTTACGATATGAAAGGCCTGGTACTGAGCCCGTTTGGCAACGCCTCGTTCGCCGGCGTCTCGCGCGAGCCTTCTGAGGAGAAGCAGCCATGATTATTTTCACTCTCCGCCGTCTGGTGTTGCTGTTGATCACGCTGTTTTTCCTGACCATTGTCGGCTTCTGCCTGAGCTATTTCACGCCGCATGCGCCGCTCCAGGGCGCTTCGTTCTGGAACGCGTGGTTGTTCTGGTGCGATAGCGTATTGCACTGGGATTTTGGCGTCTCCAGCATCAACGGCCAGCTTATCTCCACCCAATTGCGCGAAGTGTTCCCGGCCACGATGGAGCTGTGCGTGCTGGCGTTCGGGCTGGCACTGCTGGTGGGTATCCCGGTCGGCATGGTGGCGGGCATCCTTCGCCATAAATGGCAGGATAAAATCATCAGCGCGCTGGCGCTGCTCGGCTTTTCGATTCCGGTATTCTGGCTGGCGCTGCTTTTTACGCTGTTCTTTTCGCTGACGCTTGGCTGGTTCCCGGTCTCCGGGCGCTTCGACCTGCTGTATGAAGTGAAAACGGTGACGGGCTTCGCGCTGATTGACGCCTGGCTTTCCGACTCGCCGTGGCGTCACGAGATGATTTTAAGCGCGCTGCGCCATATGGTGCTGCCGGTGCTGACGCTCGCCGTCGCGCCAACCACCGAAGTGATCCGGCTGGTGCGTGTCAGTACCGTTGAAATTCTGGAGCGCAACTACATCAAAGCGGCCGCCACGCGCGGGCTGTCGCGCCTGACCATTCTGCGCCGCCACGTGCTGCATAACGCCCTGCCGCCGGTCATTCCGCGTCTGGGGCTGCAATTCTCCACCATGCTGACGCTCGCGATGATCACTGAGATGGTCTTTAGCTGGCCGGGCCTTGGCCGCTGGCTGATTAACGCCATTCGTCAGCAGGATTACGCCGCGATTTCCGCGGGCGTGATGGTCGTCGGGTCGCTTGTGATTCTGGTGAACGTGATTTCGGATATTCTGGGCGCGCTGGCGAACCCGCTGAAACATAAGGAATGGTATGCCTTACGATAGCGTCTATCGCGAGAAACGCGCGCCGGGCGCGCTGCGCACCGTCTGGCGTAAATTTTATGGCGACACCGTCGCAATGGTGGGCCTGTACGGTTGTGCGGGTCTGGTGCTGTTGTGCGTGTTCGGCAGGCTCTTTGCGCCCTACGGCATCGATCAACAATTTCTCGGCTATCAGCTGCTGCCGCCGTCGTGGTCGCGCTATGGCGAAGTCTCGTTCTTCCTCGGGACTGACGATTTAGGACGCGATCTGTTAAGCCGCCTGCTGAGCGGCGCGGCGCCCACGATCGGCGGCGCGTTTGTGGTGACGCTGGCCGCGACTGCCTGCGGAATGGTGCTGGGCGTGCTGGCGGGCGCCACCCACGGCTTGCGCTCGGCGGTGCTTAATCACGTACTGGATACGCTGCTCTCGATCCCCTCGCTGCTGCTGGCGATTATCGTGGTCGCCTTCGCCGGACCGCAGCTCAGCCACGCGATGCTGGCTGTCTGGCTCGCGCTGGTGCCGCGTATGGTGCGCTCGGTGTACAGCATGGTGCATGACGAGCTGGAGAAAGACTATGTGATCGCCGCACGCCTGGATGGCGCGACCACCTTTAATATTTTGTGGTTCGCCGTTCTGCCTAACACCGCGTCGGTGCTGGTCGGCGAAATCACCCGTGCGCTGTCGATTGCGATTCTGGATATCGCGGCGCTCGGTTTTCTCGATCTCGGCGCGCAGCTCCCCTCGCCCGAATGGGGCGCGATGCTCGGCGACGCGCTGGAACTGATATATGTCGCCCCCTGGACGGTGATGCTGCCGGGCGCTGCCATTATGATTAGCGTATTGCTGGTGAATTTACTGGGCGACGGCATTCGTCGCGCCATCGACGCGGGGGTGGAATAATGCCGCTGCTGGATATTCGTAACCTGACGATTGAATTTAAAACCAGCGAAGGCTGGGTGAAAGCCGTGGACCGCGTGAGCCTGAGCCTGCCGGAAGGCGACATTCGCGGGCTGGTGGGCGAATCGGGCTCCGGTAAGAGCCTGATTGCGAAAGCGATCTGTGGGGTGACCAAAGATAACTGGCGCATCACCGCCGACCGTATGCGCTTTGACGATATCGATCTGCTGCGCCTCTCGCCGCGCGAGCGCCGCCGTCTGGTGGGCCATAACGTGTCGATGATTTTCCAGGAGCCGCAATCCTGTCTCGATCCGTCAGAGAAAATTGGCCGCCAGCTGATGCAAAACATCCCCGGCTGGACGTACAAAGGCCGCTGGTGGCAGCGTTTCGGCTGGCGCAAGCGCCGGGCCATCGAACTGCTGCACCGTGTCGGGATTAAAGACCATAAAGACGCGATGCGCAGCTTTCCGTATGAACTGACGGAAGGTGAATGTCAGAAGGTGATGATAGCCATCGCGCTCGCTAATCAGCCGCGTCTGCTGATTGCCGATGAGCCAACCAACGCGATGGAGCCAACCACCCAGGCGCAGATTTTCCGCCTGCTCTCGCGGCTGAATCAGAATAACAACACGACGATTCTGCTTATCAGCCACGACTTACAGATGCTGAGCCAGTGGGCCGACCGCATCGACGTGCTCTACTGCGGGCAAACAGTAGAAACCGCGCCAAGTGAGGAGCTTATCTCCACGCCGCATCACCCTTACACTCAGGCGCTCATCCGCGCGATCCCGGATTTCGGCAGCGCGATGCCGCATAAAAGCCGCCTCAATACGCTGCCGGGCGCGATCCCGCTGCTTGAGCACTTGCCGATTGGCTGCCGCCTCGGGCCGCGCTGCCCGTATGCCCAGCGCAAATGTATCGAAACCCCGCGTCTCGACGGGCCGAAAAATCATCTTTTCGCCTGCCATTTCCCGCTGAACATGGAGAGAGAGTGAAATGGTGGAAACGCTGTTACAGGTTCGCAACCTGAGTAAAACTTATCGCTATCGCACCGGCTGGTTCCGCCGCCAGACCGTCGAGGCGGTGAAACCGCTGAGCTTTACCCTGCGCGAGCGCCAGACGCTCGCTATCATCGGCGAGAACGGCTCGGGTAAATCCACGCTTGCCAAAATGCTGGCCGGTATGGTCGCCCCCACCACGGGCGAACTGGTGATTGACGATCATCCGCTGATGTTTGGCGATTATTCGTTTCGCAGTCAGCGCATTCGCATGATTTTTCAGGATCCGTCGACGTCGCTCAACCCGCGCCAGCGGATTTCGCAAATTCTCGACTTCCCGCTGCGGCTCAACACCGATCTGGAGCCGGAAGCCCGCGCGAAGCGCATTAAAGAGACGCTGCGCATGGTCGGACTGCTGCCCGATCACGTGAGTTACTATCCGCATATGCTGGCCCCGGGCCAGAAACAGCGTCTGGGCCTCGCGCGCGCGCTGATCCTGCGCCCGAAAGTCATTATCGCCGACGAAGCGCTGGCGTCGCTTGATATGTCGATGCGTTCGCAGTTAATCAACCTGATGCTGGAATTACAGGAAAAACAGGGTATCTCTTATATTTATGTCACCCAGCACATCGGCATGATGAAACACATCAGCGATCAGGTGATGGTGATGCATCAGGGCGAAGTGGTGGAGCGCGGCAGCACGGCCGACGTTCTCGCCTCGCCGCTGCACGATTTAACCAAACGGCTTATCGCCAGTCATTTCGGCGAAGCCTTAACCGCCGACGCCTGGCGAAAAGACCGCTAATCCGCCATCTGTAGTGGTCGGATTAACTCCTCCGGCGAGTCATGTTAGAATCGCCGCGTTTTAACGACGGCTGGCGCTTTCGGCCAGCCGCCATAACAATGACGATAAGGATTAAAAGCTATGGGTTTTCTTACCGGTAAGCGCATTCTGGTGACTGGCGTAGCCAGCAAACTGTCCATCGCATACGGTATCGCACAGGCAATGCACCGTGAAGGGGCTGAACTGGCGTTCACCTACCAGAACGACAAGCTGAAAGGCCGCGTGGAAGAGTTTGCCGCTCAACTGGACTCCAGCATCGTGCTGCCGTGTGACGTTGCGGAAGATGAAAGCATCGACGCGCTGTTCACCGAGCTTGCCAAAGTCTGGCCGAAATTTGACGGTTTCGTACACTCCATCGGTTTCGCGCCGGCTGACCAGCTGGATGGCGACTACGTTAACGCCGTGACCCGTGAAGGCTTCAAAATCGCGCACGACATCAGCGCATACAGCTTTGTGGCAATGGCGAAAGCATGCCGTTCTATGCTGAACCCGAACGCGGCGCTGCTGACGCTCTCCTACCTCGGCGCAGAGCGCGCTATCCCGAACTACAACGTAATGGGTCTGGCGAAAGCGTCTCTCGAAGCTAACGTGCGCTACATGGCGAACGCGATGGGTCCGGAAGGCGTGCGTGTTAACGCTATCTCCGCAGGCCCGATCCGCACTCTCGCGGCTTCCGGCATTAAAGATTTCCGTAAGATGCTGGCGCACTGCGAAGCGGTCACCCCGATCCGTCGCACCGTCACCATCGAAGACGTGGGTAATTCCGCGGCGTTCCTGTGCTCTGATCTTTCCGGCGGTATCACCGGTGAAGTGGTTCACGTTGACGGCGGCTTCAGCATCGCAGCGATGAACGAGCTGGAACTGAAATAATCCTCCGGTTTCTCGCCAAAGGGCAGGTTTTCAACCTGCCCTTTTTATTTATACCTTTCTGATATTTGTTATCACCGAACAATCTTTTATCGCCGTGAAGTGTTACGCCAGGATAGTCGTGCGTGACCTGCCCGGCGCCGCGTATTGTTTCCGCCGTTCCGGGCGCTCATTTTCAGACAAGGAACGACCATGGAACAACGCCGCCTTACCGGCAAAAGCCACTGGTATCATGAAACCCAGTCCAGCCTCTGTCCGGCAGATCCGCTGCCGTTAGTTCCCGAAGCCGCAAAGGTGGAGGACCGTTTTCTGCTCGACCTGCCGCTGGACGACGTGAACATCGCCGCCCACGCGCCGTGGTGCGACGCCGCACGCGCGCTTATCCCTTCTCTGTTGCCTGATAAACGCGACGTCACCCGTCTTCATACGCTGAGCGTCTATGACCGCCTCAGCGCCGCACTGACCGTCGCACAGGTCTGCGGCGTGCAGCGGTTGTGCAACCATTACGCCGCCCGTCTGGCGCCCGAGCCGGGGCCGGATTCCTCGCGGGAAAGCAACCGCCGCCTGACGCTGCTCACCCAGACCGCGCGTCAGCTCGCCAGTCAGCCCACCCTGATTGACAGCGCGGCGCGCGCGCAACTGGAAGACGCGGGGCTGTCGGTGCATGACATCGTCACATTTACGCAGATTATTGGTTTCGTAGGCTTTCAGGCCCGCGCGGTGGCGCTGTTACAGGCACAGCCCGGCCAGCCGGCGCGCTGGTTGCCGGGCATCGATATGCAGCAGGACGCGCCCGCCTCACTCTTTAGCGCCGCTGAATCGCGCTGGCAGCCCGATCTCCCGGCGCTCGAAATGGGCTGGGCCAGCGCCGACCAGCAGGCGGCTTATAACGCGGCGCTGGATGAGCCGCGGCTGCAACCGATGCTCTCTCTGCTGGCCCATGACGCGAACGCATTAGAGGGGCTCGCCGCCTTGCTCGCCACTCTGCAAAGGCCGGAGGATGCGGCTGATGCTGCACTGGTGGCGCTGGTATCGGCGCGTATCAACGGCAGCGCCAGCTGTTTTGATGAAGCCGCGCTGCGCCTGCGCGACGAGCCAGGGCTTGCGGATGCGGCGCGCAACGGTGAACGGGCGCTGCAGGCCTGGAGCCATAATCACCCCAGAGCGCGCGCGATTATTCAGGCGATGCAGATGCTGACCCGCGCCCCGGCGCGGTTTGGCCACGCACAGCTTGAGCCGCTGATTGAGGCCGGTTTCGACGCGCAGGACGCGCTACGTCTGCTCGCCTTCGGCAGCGTTTGCGGCTGGGTAAACCGTCTGCGGCTTGGTCTTGGGGTCGCCGCGTAGCCTGCGGTTGCCTAAAGAGCGCTTGCCGGGAGGCGCGCAATCGCGTAAAACTGTCAGCCGCTCTTTTGGCCACGAAAATTCGACACTATGTTTCAGGATAACCCGCTGCTTGCGCAGCTTAAACAGCAACTGCATTCCCAGACGCCGCGCGCCGAAGGGGTAGTAAAAGCCACGGAAAAAGGTTTTGGTTTCCTTGAGGTTGACGCGCAGAAAAGCTACTTCATTCCGCCGCCGCAGATGAAGAAAGTGATGCACGGCGATCGCGTCATTGCCGTTATCCATACGGAAAAGGAAAAAGAATCCGCCGAGCCCGAAGAGCTTATCGAACCCTTCCTGACCCGCTTTGTGGGCCGGGTGCAAAAGAAAGACGATCGTCTCTCAATCGTTCCCGATCATCCGCTGCTGAAAGACGCCATCCCGTGCCGCGCTGAACGCGGCGTCAGCCACGATTTCCAGAATGGCGACTGGGCGGTGGCGGAAATGCGCCGCCATCCGCTGAAAGGCGATCGCGGTTTCTACGCGGAACTGACACAGTTTATTACCTTCGGCGACGACCATTTCGTACCGTGGTGGGTGACGCTGGCACGCCACAATCTTGAGCGCGAAGCGCCGGACGGCGTGGCGACCGAAATGCTGGATGAAAACCTGACGCGTGAAGATTTAACCGCGCTGGATTTCGTCACTATCGACAGCGCCAGCACCGAAGATATGGACGATGCGCTGTATGTGGAAGCGCTGGATGGCGACCGCCTGCAACTGACCGTCGCGATCGCCGACCCGACCGCGTGGATAGCCGAAGGCAGCAAGCTTGATAACATTGCTAAAGTGCGCGCGTTCACCAATTACCTGCCGGGCTTTAACATCCCGATGCTGCCGCGCGAGCTGTCTGACGATCTATGCTCGCTGCGCGAAGGCGTGCAGCGCCCTGCGCTGGTCTGCCGCATGATTATCGAGGCCGATGGCGCTATCAGCGACGACATTCACTTCTTCGCCGCTATCATCGAATCGAAAGCCAAACTGGCCTATGACGACGTTTCCGACTGGCTGGAAGAAAAAGGCGACTGGCAGCCGGGCAGCGAGGCGATTGCCGCGCAGATCCGCCTGCTGCAACAGATTTGCCAGCGCCGCAGCGCCTGGCGTACCGAACACGCGCTGGTGTTTAAAGACCGCCCGGATTACCGCTTTGTGCTGGGCGAGAAAGGCGAAGTGCTGGATATCGTGGCCGAGCCGCGCCGCATCGCTAACCGTATCGTTGAAGAATCGATGATCGCCGCGAACATCTGCGCCGCGCGCGTGCTGCGCGACAAGCTCGGCTTCGGCGTTTATAACGTCCACGCGGGCTTTGACCCGGCGAGCACCGAACAGCTGGCGACGCTGCTGCAAAGCCACGGGATGCATGTGGATGCGAACGACGTGCTGACGCTGCCGGGCTTCTGCAAGCTTCGCCGCGAGCTGGACGCACAGCCGTCCGGTTTCCTCGACAGCCGCATTCGCCGCTTCCAGTCGTTTGCGGAAATCAGCACCGAGCCGGGCCCGCACTTCGGCCTCGGCCTTGAAGCCTATGCGACCTGGACTTCGCCGATTCGTAAATATGGCGATATGGTCAACCACCGCCTGCTGAAAGCCATCATCAAAGGCGAAAGCGCTACGCGTCCACAGGATGAAGCCACCGTGCAGATGGCCGAGCGTCGTCGTCTTAACCGCATGGCGGAGCGCGATGTGGGCGACTGGCTGTATGCCCGCTTCCTGAAAGACAAAGCCGGCACCGATACCCGCTTCGCGGCGGAAATTATCGATGTCAGCCGCGGCGGCATGCGCGTGCGTCTGGTGGATAACGGCGCGGTCGCCTTTATTCCCGCACCCTTCCTGCACGCGGTGCGCGATGAGCTGGTCTGCAGCCAGGAAAACGGCACCGTACAGATCAAAGGCGAAACCGTTTATAAAGTCACCGACGTTATCGACGTGACCATCGCTGAAGTGCGTATGGAAACCCGCAGCGTGATCGCACGCCCGGTCGTCTGACCCTCCACTCCCCGGCCCCGCCGGGGAGTTTTTCTTCTCTCACGCCTCGCCTTTTCCTCTGTGTGAGCGCGCACATTTTTCCCGTCTCACTTGGGCATTTTTCCAAAAAACGATCACACTAACAGAGTGCGTCGTAATTTAACGCGTTGAGAATTAAGCGAAATGGCCGTAACCGACACCGGCTTGCCGCCTTCGCCAACAATATATTCCCGTAAAAACAAACGTTTTGCCTCTTATTGCCGGCAGAGTCCGGCTGTGCCGTTTGCGTAGCGCATGGTGTGGGTTCGGGAGAATGCATGAAAGACGACCTGGAGAATAATTTGCTGTACCGCTACTGCGGTGCCGCCAGTCCTTTCTGGCGGCTGCCGCTGGACAGCAACGCGCTACAGCTCGCCGCCAGCGAAGAGGCCGTCACCAGCCACGTGGTGCCGCTCACGCCGGATCAGGCCGCGCAAATCCGCGCCATGAGTGTGATCACCTCAAGCGTCACGCTCTCGTTGTCGCTGTTTGGCGAGCCGGTGCCGGTGCATCTGGTGGGCCGCAAAGTGTCGCGTAAAGAGTGGGCGGGCACGGCGTCGGCGTGGCACGACACAACATCGGTGGCCCGCGATCTGGTGCAAGGACTTTCCTTCGCCGAACAGGTGGTTTCTGAAGCCAATTCGGTCATCGTTATTCTCGATCGTCACGGCAACATTCAGCGTTTCAACCGGCTGAGCGAAGAATATACAGGCCTGAAAGAACAGGAAGTGATCGGGCAGAATGTCTTTAAGCTCTTTATGACGCCCGCTGAAGCGTCCGCCTCGCGGCGCAATATCACCGGTTTTTTTCGCAACGGCAGCTCGTATGAAGTCGAGCGCTGGATCAAAACCCGCAAAGGCCAGCGGCTGTTTCTCTTTCGCAATAAATTTGTCCACAGCGGCAGCGGGCGAAACGAAATTTTCCTGATCTGCTCCGGCACCGATATTACCGAAGAGCGCCGCGCGCAGGAGCGCCTGCGCGTGCTGGCCAATACCGACGCCATTACCGGCCTGCCCAACCGCAACGCTATTCTTGAGATGATAAGCGACGCCATCGCTAAACGCGGCGATACACAGGTGGGTGTGGTCTATCTCGATCTCGACAATTTCAAGAAAGTGAACGACGCCTACGGGCATATGTTCGGCGATCAACTCCTTCAGGCGGTGTCGCTCGCGATTTTAAGCTGTCTTGAAAAAGATCAGGTGCTGGCGCGGCTCGGTGGCGACGAGTTTCTCGTGATGGCGACCGATACCTCGCAGGCGGCACTGGAGGCGATGTCCTCACGAATCATCTCCCGGCTGAAGCACCCGTTTCGTATCGGGCTGATTGAAGTCTATACCGGTTGCTCGCTCGGCATTGCCCTCGCGCCTCAACATGGCGAAGACCGCGAGAGCGTCATCCGCAACGCCGATACGGCGATGTACACCGCCAAAGAGAACGGGCGCGGTAAATTCTGCGTCTTTTGCCCGGAGATGAACCAGCGGGTGTTCGAATATCTCTGGCTTGACACCAATCTGCGTAAGGCGCTTGAGAAAAATCAGCTGGTTATTCACTACCAGCCGAAAATGTTGGCCAACGGCGTCGTTCACAGTCTGGAAGCGCTGGTGCGCTGGCAGTCGCCGGAGCGCGGGCTGATTTCGCCACTCGATTTTATCTCCTACGCCGAAGAGTCCGGGCTTATCGTACCGCTCGGGCGCTGGGTGATGCTCGATGTGGTGCGTCAGGTGGCGAAGTGGCGCGATGCGGGCATTGAGCTGCGGGTTGCGGTGAACGTGTCAGCGCGCCAGCTCGCCGACCAGACGCTGATAAGCGATCTGCGTCAGGCGCTGACTGACATGCACTTCACCCAAAGCCCCATTGATGTCGAGATCACCGAAAGCTGCCTGATTGAAAACGCCGAGCTGGCGCTGTCGGTGATTAATGAATTTAGCGCGCTGGGGGCGCAGGTACATCTGGATGATTTCGGCACCGGCTATTCGTCCCTATCGCAGCTGGCGCGATTTCCGCTGGATGCCATTAAGCTCGATCAAAGCTTTGTGCGCGATGTCCATAAGCAGCCCGTGTCGCAATCGCTGGTTCACGCCATCGTCGCAGTGGCAAAAGCGCTGGATTTGCAGGTGATCGCCGAAGGCGTGGAAAGTGAAGAAGAAGATGCGTTTCTGATGCAAAACGGTGTCGATCAACGTCAGGGATTTCTGTTCGCCCGTCCGATGACGGCAACCGAGCTTGAACAATGGTATCAGTGCTATCAGGCCGGGAAACAGACGCCGTAACCGGCGTCTGAGGAATGGCCGTTAGCCTGCCTTACGCAGGGCTGCGGCGGTGTGACGTTTTTGTAGCTGGATCAGGCGCTCCATGTAGCTGACGTCTTTAGGCTCAAGACTGAACGCCGCATCCACCCAGTCTTCGGTAATTTCCATCAGTTCATTGCGCGAGAGGCGCAGCACGCGCTGCCGCGCGCGAAGCATCGCCCTCACCCCATTCAGGCGCGGTTTAAGCGTATCGATGAAGGTACGTGTCGCCACAAATCCCTGCCCTGGTTCAAAGAGCAGATCCACCAGCCCCTGCGGCTGATACCACTCGGCGGTATGTGATTCGCCCTGCCAGATAAGCTCCTCGGCAAGCCGCATCCCGGCGCGGCGTGTCACCAGGGAATACCCCCCCATCCCGGGGAAGAGATTAAAGGCAATCTCCGGGAACCCCATGCGGACATCGCGCTGGGCCAGCACGAAATGGTGCGCCAGCGCCGCCTCGAAACCGCCGCCGAGCGCGCTGCCTTCCACCATCGCAAGACTGATGGCACCGCAGTCAAAACCGCGCGAGGCGGCGTGTACGCAATCCACGCAGGCGCGCGCATAGGCACGCAGCGCTTCTCGCCTGCCGTTGCGGATGCAGTCCACAAAAAACTGCAAATCGCCGCCGGTGTTATACATGCCGGGGACCAGCGATCCGGTCACCCAGAAATCCACCTCCAGTCTGGCCTCCTGCACCAGATAGCTGAGATTCATGATTTCTTCAATGAGCGCGTGGTTAAAACAGGGACGCGGCTGGGCCCGCAACATCATCCAGATAATGCGGCGTTCTTCCTCGTAAAAGCCGGAAAGTTGAGTAAAACGCGCTGTATCGGTAAAGAGTTTGCAGGTCGATTGGTTGAATACTGACATAGTCTTTCCTCATGTAAGTTAACGCGTTATGCGCAGGATCAGACTAATTCACAGCATCGCTTTGCACGGGGAGCCGGCTTGTTTTATAACCATTATTTCTCTGTTAAAGCGAAATGATTGATTCTGGTAGTGTATTAAGAGGGCGAACGGCTTCTCTTTGACGCCGCTTTTCTGCATCATGAAACGGTTCTGACCGTAAAAAGGAAGCATTATGCCGACAGTAAATCCGCAGCAGCTGGCTGATCGTATCGATACCGTTCTGGATATTCTGGTGGCGGGCGATTACCACTCCGCCATTCATAATCTGGAAATTCTGAAGGCGGAACTGCTGGCGCAGAGCCAGCAGAATGATGAACCGGGGGAGAAAAAACAGAAGGCGCCCTGGGAAATCTGACGCCTTAACGAGCTTACAAACTGAGCGTGCCGAACGCCTGCTGCCATTCACGCCCGAAGCCGTCAACCGCCGCCGCGACGGCAGGCGTATTCAGTAACTGCTCCGCGACATCCAGCGGCAGCGTAATGGACTGACACCCGGCGAGCAGGCAGCCAAGCGCCTGCTGCGGCGTGCGGAAACTCGCCGCCAGCACTTTTGATTGCGGCGCATGCAGCGTTAGCAGCTCCTGCAATTCACTGACCGTCGCCACGCCGT
This sequence comes from Cronobacter sp. 153480017-3, assembly GCF_053627815.1. Lineage (NCBI taxonomy): Bacteria > Pseudomonadati > Pseudomonadota > Gammaproteobacteria > Enterobacterales > Enterobacteriaceae > Cronobacter > Cronobacter sp. 153480017-3. The sequence goes on from NZ_JBSEYN010000001.1 coordinate 379,594, forward strand.
CACCGCCCTGCGCATCCAGACGATTGACATAAGGCGCGACATATTCCGCACCCGCCAGCGCCGCCATTAAGCCTTGCAGCGCGCCATAAACCGCGGTGCCGAGCAGTGGAATGCCGGACGGTTTAAGAATTTTCATTGCCGCAAGCCCCGCCTGCGTGACCGGAATTTTCACTACCAGACCCGGTACGCGCTGCGCCAGCTGTTCCGCCTCTCGAACCATTTGCGCCGTGTCTGACGCCACGACCTGCGCAAAAAGTTTGCCCTCGCCGTTCAGCGCCTCCTGCAATGCGGGCAGCAGATCCCAGAGTTTGACACCCGCGCGCGCCACAATGGAAGGGTTCGTGGTGACGCCCTGTAGCGGCAGAATATTCGCCAGACGTTTGACGGCCGCGACATCCGCCGTGTCGAGATACAGTTCCATAACGACTCCTGTTTTGAGCAAGTTAACATTGCCGCCATCTTAAATCAGCCGGTGCAGATAAAGCTGATCGCCGTCAATAAAACTTTCATTCGAAAGTAACATTATTTTCTAATGAAAGATAACAGGCATGACGATGATGATTTTTAATCTGCAACGCTATTCCACTCATGACGGGCCAGGTATACGGACAGTAGTTTTCCTCAAGGGCTGTTCGCTCGGCTGCCGCTGGTGCCAGAACCCCGAAAGCCGTCGCCGCCAGCGTGATGTGCTGTTTGATGAACGGCTGTGCCTGCAAGGCTGCGAGCTGTGTAAAGCGGCATGCCCGCAGGCGATCAGCCGCCGGGGTGACGCGCTGGTCATCAACCGGGAAGCCCTTGATGACACCGCGCTCGATGCGCTGACCGACTGCTGCCCCACGCAGGCGCTGAGCGTCTGTGGCGAATCCCGAAGCGTTGAGGCAATCATGGACACCGTGCTGCGCGATCGTCCTTTCTACGCCCGCAGCGGCGGCGGCATCACGCTTTCCGGCGGCGAGCCCTTCATGCAGCCGGAGATGGCGAAAGCGCTGTTACAGCGCAGCCGTGAAGCGGGTATCCATACGGCGGTGGAATCCTGTCTGCATGTGCCGTGGAAACATATCGCCCCGTCGCTGCCGTTTCTTGATCTTCTTTTGGCTGACCTAAAGCATGTCGACCCGAAGCGCTTTCACGCCTGGACAGACGGCAGCGCCGAACGGGTGCTGGATAATTTCCGGCGGCTGGCCGCGGCGGGCGTGAAAATGACCATTCGCGTGCCGCTGATCCCCGGTTTTAACGCCGATGAAGCTTCCATTCGCGCCATCACGGATTTCGCGGCCGATGAAACCGGCGCCCGCGACATTCACTTTTTGCCCTACCACACCCTTGGCATCAATAAGTACCGCCTGCTGGACTGGCCCTATCTGGCACCCGCAACGCCGCTCGACGAACCGGCGCTGCTGGCGTTTGCCGAAGATTACGCCCGCCAGAAAGGACTCACCGCATGGATAAGAGGATAACCATCATGACCGAACTCAATCTCGATTTTCTCCCGGAGCGCATTAAAGCCCACAAAGCGGCGCTGGTGCAGATCGTCCGTCCGCCCGTCTGTACCGAGCGCGCGCAGCACTACACCGCGATATACCAGCAGCATCAGGATAAACCGCTGCCGGTACGCCGCGCGCTCGCGCTGGCGTACCACCTGGCGAACCGCACCCTCTGGATCAAGCATGACGAGCTGATTGTCGGCAATCAGGCAAGCCAGGTGCGCGCCGCCCCCTTCTTTCCGGAATATACTGTCAGCTGGATTGAGAAAGAGATAGACGATCTCGCCGACCGCCCCGGCGCCGGGTTCTCCGTCAGCCCGCAGGATAAAGCCGTGATGCATGAAATCTGCCCATGGTGGCGCGGCCAGACGGTGCAGGATCGCTGCTACGGCATGTTTACCGATGAGCAAAAAGAACTGCTGGCATCGGGCATTATTAAAGCGGAAGGCAATATGACCTCCGGCGACGCGCATCTGGCGGTGAATTTCCCGCTACTGCTGGAAAAGGGTCTCGACGGCCTGCGCGCCAAAGTGGCGGAGCGCCGCGCACGCCTGCTGCTCACCGATCAGGGCGATCTGCACAAAGAACAGTTCCTGAAAGCGATCGATATTACTTTTAGCGCGCTCAGCGAGCATATCCTGCGTTACGCGGCGCTGGCCTCGAAAATGGCGCAAGAGGAGAGCCGTCCGGCGCGTCGTGATGAGTTGCTCGCTATCGCGGCGAATTGCGAGCATATCGCGCACAAGCCGCCTGCGTCTTTCTGGCAGGCGTTACAGCTCTGCTATTTCGTGCAGCTGGTATTACAGATTGAGTCCAACGGGCATTCCGTGTCGTTTGGTCGTCTCGATCAATATCTCTATCCCTGGTATCGCCGCGATGTCGAACTTGAACAGACGCTGGAGCGCGAGCGCGCCATCGAGCTGTTGCAGAGCTGCTGGCTGAAGCTGCTGGAGGTCAACAAAATCCGCTCCGGCTCACACTCGAAAGCCTCGGCGGGCAGCCCGCTGTACCAGAACGTGACGATTGGCGGGCAACGCCTGCTTAACGGCGAGCCGGTGGATGCGGTTAATCCGCTCTCGTGGGCTGTGCTGGAATCGTGCGGTCGCCTGCGCTCCACCCAGCCAAACCTCAGCGTACGCTACCACGCCGGGATGAGTAACGAATTCCTCGACGCCTGCGTCCAGGTGATCCGCTGCGGCTTCGGGATGCCCGCGTTTAATAACGATGAAATCGTTATCGACGAATTTATTAAGCTTGGCGTCAGCCGCGAAGACGCCTATGACTACGCGGCCATCGGCTGCATTGAAACGGCGGTCGGCGGCAAATGGGGCTATCGTTGTACCGGTATGAGCTTTATTAACTTCGCCCGCGTGATGCTGGCGGCGCTGGAAGGCGGTCGCGACGCGACGACCGGTAAAGTTTTCCTGCCGCAGGAAAAAGCGCTTTCCGCCGGTAATTTCAGCCATTTCAGTGAAGTGTTGGACGCCTGGGATAACCAGATCCGCTACTACACCCGCAAATCGATTGAAATCGAGTGCGTGGTGGACACCGTTCTTGAAGAGAACGCGCACGATATTCTCTGCTCGGCGCTGGTCGATGACTGCATTGAGCGCGGCAAGAGCATTAAGCAGGGCGGCGCGAAATATGACTGGGTATCGGGGCTACAGGTGGGGATCGCCAACCTCGGCAACAGTCTGGCAGCCGTGCGCAGACTGGTGTTTGAACAGGGCGTGGTGACGCAGCCGCAGCTGGCGCAGGCGCTGAATAACGATTTTGAAGGGCTGACCGGCGAGCAACTGCGCCAGCGCCTGATAAACAGCGCGCCGAAATATGGCAATGACGACGACGATGTCGATCTGCTGCTGGCGCGCGCCTACCAGACATACATCGACGAGCTGAAGCACTATCACAACACCCGCTTCGGGCGCGGCCCCATCGGCGGCACCTACTACGCGGGTACGTCGTCTATCTCCGCGAACGTGCCTTTTGGCGCGGCGACGATGGCAACGCCGGACGGGCGCAAAGCCAGAACGCCGCTCGCTGAAGGCGCAAGCCCGGCGTCAGGTACGGACCGTCTGGGGCCAACCGCGGTGATTAACTCGGTCGGGAAATTGCCGGTGGCGAAAATACTTGGCGGCGTGCTGTTGAATCAGAAGCTTAACCCGTCCACACTGAATAACTTACGCGATCGCCAAAAACTGATGCAGATGCTGCGCACATTCTTTGAAGTGCATAAGGGATGGCACGTTCAGTACAACATTGTCTCGCGTGAAACCCTGCTGGACGCCAAAGCACATCCGGACAAGTACCGCGATCTGGTCGTGCGCGTGGCGGGTTACTCCGCGTTCTTTACGGCCTTATCCCCTGATGCGCAGGATGATATTATCGCCCGTACCGAACATACGCTTTAAATGAATCCGCGGTGGCGTCATGCCACCGCGCATAACGATGCAGATATGAACTCCCGACAACAAATCATTTTACAAATGGTGATTGACCGCGGCCGCATGAGCGTGGCGGAACTGGCAAAAATCACCGGCGTCTCCGAAGTCACCATTCGTCAGGATCTGAACCTTCTTGAAAAGCAGAGCTATCTGCGCCGCACTCACGGGTTTGCTGTACCGCTCGACAGCGACGACGTGGAAACCCGCATGATGAACAATTTCTCGCTCAAGCGCAGGCTCGCGGATTTCGCGTGCTCGCTGGTGAATGATGGCGAAACGGTGTTTATCGAAAACGGCAGTACCAACGCCCTGCTGGCGCGAGCGCTGGCTGAACAAAAGAAGATTACGCTTATCACCGTGAGCAGTTTTATCGCGCACCTGCTGAAAGAAACCTCATGCGAAATTATCCTGCTCGGCGGCATCTACCAGAAAAAAAGCGAAACCATGGTGGGCCCGTTGACGCGCCAGTACATCTCACAGGTGCACTTCAGCAAAGCCTTTATCGGGATTGACGGCTGGTCGCCAGAAACCGGCTTTACGGGCCGCGACATGATGCGCGCCGACGTGGTCAATGCGGTGCTGGAAAAAGGCAGCGAGGCGATTATCCTCACCGACAGCAGTAAATTCGGCGCGGTGCATCCCTATACGCTTGGCCCGGTTTCTCGCTTCAATCGCGTTATTACCGATGATGGCCTGAACGAGGCCAGTCGCGACGCGCTCAGCGCCTCCGGGCTGACGCTGGATATCATTTCGCCCTTTCCTGCCTGAATTCTTCTGGCGCGCCGTGTCTGGCGCGCCTCGCTTGAGACTATTCTCAGCATCAATTAAGACTTTTTACCTGTCTGAATTCGCTTAAGAAATTAAAATTAATCTCAGCGATATTACTGAGTGTTGATTGTCACCTGCGTGATTCTTTATTCCGTATCGCTGCACCGTTTCACGGACTGGCGCTTTAAGCTGTGATTTAGCCACTATACTTAAAGTGAGCAGCCTTTCCGTGAATCAATTATTCAGGAGAAAGTATTATGTCATTAAATTACAAAAAAGTAGCCGCGGCAGTGCTGGCCGTAACTCTGGTAGCCTCTCTGAGCGGATGCTCAAACTGGTCTAAACGTGACCGCAACACCGCTATCGGCGCGGGTGCAGGTGCAATCGGCGGCTCCGTGCTGACCAACGGCAGCGCGCTCGGCACCCTCGGCGGCGCAGCGGTAGGCGGTATTATCGGTCATCAGGTTCATTAATCTGCGGCCCGCAAAAGCATAACGCTTTGACGTATTACTCGCATCACCGAATAATTACAGGTCTGGCTATACCGCAGTAAACATAACAAAATAGCCACGGCGCTTTCGCCGTGGCTAACAATTAACCGCCCGCCAGTTTGACTTTCATTCCTTTTGCCTCAAGCAGGCTTTTAATTAATTCCCGCTTGTCGCCCTGAATTTCAATGACGCCCTCTTTCACCGCTCCGCCACAGCCACATTTTTTCTTCAGTTCGGCCGCGAGACTATTTAAGGTCGCATCGTCAGCATCAATACCCGTGATAAGGCATACGCCTTTTCCTTTGCGACCGCTGGTCTGACGCTGAATACGCACCACGCCGTCACCTTTCGGGCGCGCGGGCGCCGCTTTGGGTTCGTCAATGCGCCCGGTTTCCGTGGAATAGACCAGGCGGCTGTTATTATCGCTCATTATCCCTCCTGCTTCAGAGACGCCAGAATATCGCGCAGCGCCTGTGCCGGGTTAACCGCGCGGGTGATGGGCCGTCCGATGACCATATAGTCCACGCCCGCCTGTTGTGCTTCAGCGGGCGTCATAATACGGCGCTGATCGCCAGCCTCGCTCCCCGCCGGACGAATGCCGGGCGTGACCAGTTTAAATTCGTGCCCGAACGCCGCTTTAAAACGCACCGCCTCCTGCGCAGAGCAGACCACGCCATCCAGACCACACTGCTGAGTCAGACGCGCAAGACGCTCCGCCTGCTCTGCCGGGCTGAGGGTAATACCAAGCCCTTGCAGATCCTCGGCTTCCATACTGGTCAGAACCGTCACCGCAATCAGTAACGGCGCGTCCTTGCCAAAGGGCGCGAGCGCCTCTTTCGCCGCCGTCATCATGCGCGCGCCGCCACCCGCGTGAACGTTCACCATCCAGACGCCAAGCTCCGCCGCGGCAGCAACGGCACGCGCGGTGGTGTTCGGAATATCGTGAAATTTAAGATCCAGAAAGACCTCAAAACCGCGCGTAATCAAATCACGCACCAGTTGCGGTCCAAACAGCGTGAACATCTCTTTGCCGACTTTCAGGCGGCAGTCGCGCGGATCGATGCCGTCCACAAAAGCCAGCGCGCTGTCGCGATTGTCATAATCAAGCGCAACAACGACAGGAGAATGGGTTACAGAATGAGAGGATGAGGCAATTGATGTCATGACCAGACCTTCTGACAGGCGCACCGGCGTGGCGCGGGATTGATAAACGGCAAGCATTCTACCCGCCGTCCGTGAAAATTTACAGGCAAGATCGCCCTGCCTGACGTCTTGTTTGTTGTTACTGCGCAGACGCCGCCGCACAAAAACAAACACTATAAGTATGTTGTAACTAAAAAGCGTGCAAAATAAAGCCGCGACAAACTGTGCGGCAGCGAAAACAATGATTTACTGGCCGTCGAGGCCACGGATAGGCTTGATGGTGGACCAGGCACGACACGACGGGCAGTGCCAGTAGAGCGTGAACGCAGTAAAGCCGCACTTCTGGCAGCGGTAGCGCGGCTTGGTGCGTACCTGCTCACCCACCATATCGCGCAGCACCATCAGGCTCTCTTTCGCGCGCCCCTCTTCCGCCTCATGCAGGTGGTAATCCATCAGACGATGGAACACGCGCATCGTCGGGTGGCGTTGCAGCTGGCGCGTAATATAGATCTGCGCGCTGTCTGCGCCTTCGCGCTGCTCCAGCACCTGCGCGAGCATCAGCTCCGCTTCCGCGCCGGTGTTTTCTTCAACACAGCGTCTGAGGAATTCTGCCCACTCGTCAGGTTTACCAAGCTGCTGATAGCACACCTGGAGCATCTCCAGCGTTTCGCTCACCAGCTCGCGATCCTGACTGATGACCTTCTCCAGCATTTCCACGGCGTGGGCGTAATCGCCGCGCGCCATAAAAATGCGGCCCATCATAATCGAGACGCGCGCGCTGTTACGATCCGCCGCAGCGCCCTTTTTCAGGAGCGACATGGCGCGATCCATATCTTCATTGCTCATCGCCTGGAGCGCCAGCTCGCAGTAAAAATGGGCGATTTCGACGCGCTGGTGCTCTTTGCCAAGCTTAACCAGCCGTTCAGCGGCATCGATGGCTTTCTGCCAGTCGCTGGTGGCCTGATAGATTTGCAGCAATTGCTGGAGCGCACCGACGCGGAAATCGGTTTCATCCACCAGCTGATTAAACATGCCTTCGGCGCGGTCATAGAGGCCTGCGGCCATATAGTCGCGGCCCAGTTGCTGTACGGCGAGCAGCCGCTGATCGTAGGTGAGCGACGCGCTTTCCATCAGCGACTGGTGAATACGGATAGCCCGGTCGACCTCGCCGCGCGAGCGGAAAAGATTACCGAGCGTCAGGTGGGCTTCAACGGTGCCGGTATCTTCCTTGAGCATTTCAAGGAACAGATCCACCGCTTTATCCTGCTGATTGGACAGCAGAAAGTTTACCCCTGCGACGTAATCACGTGACAGGCGATTCGCTTCCTGCTCTTTATCCTGTTGCGCACTTCTGCGGCCCATATACCAGCCATACGCAGCGGCGACAGGCAATAGCAGAAACAACAACTCCAGCATAGAGGGTTAATCCTTAACAGCAGGCGCAGTGGCATTTGCCGGAACCGGCTCTGCGGGCGCGATCTGCTGCTCAAGGCGTTTAATTTTACGTTCGGCGCGCGCCAGTTGCAGACGAACGCGTAACCAGAACAATCCACAGATGATCCAGCCGATGATAAAACCCGCGCCGAATAAGGTCGCCAGTAGCGTAGAGATACGATAATCGCCCTGCGCGAGCAGGAAGTTAAAGGTGACCTGTTGATCGTTTTGCGCACCCAGCGTGACGGAAACGACGAAAATCGCTAATACCACTAAAAAAATAATCAGATATTTCACATGACATCCCGTATGTGTTTTGTGCGACCAATGTCCCGGCCTCGGCTCAACGCGCTATACGTTATCATTTCCACCCTTTGCGTGAAATGATAAAGCGCCAGGACATCCCTTATTAATAGGGGCGGAACGGCGAAACTCAAGCCGCCGTCACTCTTCTGTCTCGCGCCGGGCGATTTCGACTTTCTCTTCCACCGGCGGCGTGAGCGGGCCACAGAGGCGCTGCGCAAGCCAGGCGGCGATAGTCACCAGCAGCCAGGAGAGCAGTGTTGCCACCACCAGATCGCGTGGCCAGTGCATACCGAGCAGCATCCGGCTGCCCATCACGGCGATAGCCCAGGCGGTCAACACCACAAGCGTAATGGTTCGCCTGCGGGGCCAGAGGAGTCCAAAGCCCAGCATCGCCCAGCTTGCGGCAAACATGGTGTGCCCGGAAGGAAACGCGAAACCGGTCTCTTTTTGCCAGTGTTTACGCAGCCAGACCGGGATATCGGTCTCGTTTTGCAACTGCGCTTTCACCAGCGCCCCTCTTTCCTTGCGCTTTAAATTGTAGAACTCGTCAACCGGGATGTTACGGTTTTTTTCAAGCCAGATGACGAACGGGCGCGGTTCCTGAACCCTTTCTTTAATTAGCGATTTAGACCATTGCCCCGCCATAATGACGATACCCAGAATCGCAAACAGCATCAGCGCCGGGCGCAACCGGAAGCGCAGACACCATAAGAACCAGCCGCACAGCAAAACGTGAGTCAGAATGCCCCAGGGCTGCGTGACCGTTTCTGTCACCCAGAACAGCATTTTAAGCCACAGCGAACCGCCGCCTGGCTGCCACTGCCAGCCTGATATCCAGACGGCCAGCGGCATAATGAGCAACAGCGCGGCACCAACCGCGGTACGTTTTGCAATGGCCAGCATGTTCTCTCCTTTTTCATGAAGTCCTTCAAGAATAACCGAAAATCGCGCCACGCAGGATAGTTAACTATTGATGCGATTGATATTGAGAGCACGACTGAGTGAGGCGAACCCTGTCGGGATGTGGCAAAATACAGGATAACGACAGAAAGCCAACAGACTGGCAGGCGCCTGCGGGCGTTCATAATATCCGGAGAATCACATGCAGCTTAAACGTGTGGCAGAAGCCAAACTGCCAACCCCCTGGGGCGATTTCCTGATGGTGGGTTTTGAAGAACTGGCAACCGGACAGGATCACGTAGCCCTGGTTTTTGGAGACATTTCAGGCGCTGAGCCGGTACTGGCCCGTGTCCACTCCGAATGCCTGACCGGCGACGCGCTGTTTAGCCTGCGCTGCGACTGCGGCTTCCAGCTGGAAGCGGCGCTGTCGCACATTGCGGAAGCCGGGCGCGGCGTGCTCCTCTATCATCGCCAGGAGGGGCGTAATATTGGTCTGCTGAATAAAATCCGCGCCTATGCATTGCAGGATCAGGGTTACGATACCGTCGAAGCGAACCATCAGCTCGGCTTTGCCGCCGACGAACGCGATTTCACCCTGTGTGCGGATATGTTTAAGCTGCTGGGCGTGGATGAAGTGCGCCTGCTCACCAACAACCCGCGCAAGGTGGAGATCCTGACCGAAGCGGGAATTAATATCATTGAGCGCGTGCCGCTGATTGTCGGACGTAACCCGAAAAACGAGCACTATCTCGATACCAAAGCCGCCAAAATGGGGCATCTGCTCTCCGGTAACTAACCGGCGCGCGCAATAAAAAAGGCCTGCAAACGCAGGCCTTTTTGTTGCACCGGATACCGCGCCTTAGCGCAGCATGTTACGGATCACGTAGTGCAGAATGCCGTCGTTACGGTAATAGGTCATCTCATTACCGGTATCGATGCGGCAGCGGCATTCCAGCACCTCGGTTGCGCCATTGGCACGCGTGAGCGTAACCGGCACCGTTGCGCCCGGCGTCAGTGACTGTAAATCGCCGATGTCCAGCGTCTCGTCGCCTGTCAGCCCCAGCGTTTTACGCGTCACACCCTGCGGGAACTCCAGCGGCAGGATACCCATGCCGATAAGGTTAGAGCGGTGAATACGCTCGAACGACTCGGCAATCACCACGCGAATACCGAGCAGACGCGGGCCTTTGGCCGCCCAGTCGCGGCTGGAGCCGGAGCCGTACTCTTTCCCGGCGATCACCGCAAGCGGCGTGCCCTGCTCCTGATAACGCATGGCGGCGTCATAAATCGACATCACCTCGTTACCCGGAATAAGACGCGTCATACCCCCTTCCACGCCCGGTACCATTTCGTTACGGATGCGAATATTGGCAAACGTGCCGCGCATCATTACTTCATGGTTACCACGACGCGAGCCGTAAGAGTTAAAGTCTGCGCGCTCCACGCCGTGGCTTTGCAGATAGCGCCCGGCGGGGCTGTCCGCCTTGATGCTGCCCGCAGGCGAAATGTGGTCGGTGGTGACGGAATCGCCCAGCATCGCGAGAATGCGCGAACCGTGGATATCCTGTACTGGCGCAGGCTCCGAAAGCATGTCATCGAAAAATGGCGACAGGCGGATATAGGTGGAATCGTTCTGCCAGTCGTAGGTGTCTGACGCCTGCACCTGAATCGACCGCCACTCTTCGGTTCCTTCGAAAACTTCCGCGTACTCTTTACGGAACATATCGGTGGAGACTTCCTGCACCGCCTGCGCAATCTCCTGCCCGGTGGGCCAGATATCCTTGAGATAAACCGGATCGCCTTTACGGTCGTGGCCGATGGGATCGGTTGCCAGGTTGATGTTCATATTCCCCGCCAGCGCATACGCGACCACCAGCGGCGGCGACGCCAGCCAGTTGGTTTTTACCAGCGGATGAATACGGCCTTCAAAGTTGCGGTTGCCCGAAAGCACCGCGCCGACGGTCAGATCGCCTTTCTTGATCGCCTGTTCGATAGGCTCCGGCAGCGGCCCGGAGTTACCGATACAGGTGGTACAGCCATACCCGACCAGGTTAAAGCCCAGTTCATCCAGCCACGGCGTTAGCTTCGCGTGAGCCAGATAATCGGAAACGACTTTTGAGCCAGGCGCCAGCGACGCTTTTACCCACGGCTGACGTTTGAGCCCAAGTTTGACAGCTTTTTTGGCGAGCAGGCCCGCCGCCATCAGCACGCTTGGGTTGGACGTATTGGTACAGGAAGTAATAGCGGCAATAACCACCGCGCCGTCCGGCAGCTCATACTGATGCCCGTTCAGCGTATATTCGACCGAATGCAGATCCCTTTTCGGCGAGTTCACTTCAAGCTCTGTGCTCGCGGCGAACGCCTTCGGCACGTCGCCCAGGCTCACGCGGTCCTGAGGACGTTTCGGCCCGGCGATACTGGCTTCAACCGTGCCCATGTCCAGCTCCAGCGTGCTGGTGAATACCGGCTCGTCACCCGGATTGCGCCACAGGCCTTGCGCTTTGGCATAGGCTTCCACCAGCGCCACTTGTTCTTCACTGCGCCCGCTCAGGCGTAAATAGCCAAGCGTGACGTCATCAATCGGGAAAAAGCCGCAGGTCGCGCCATATTCGGGCGCCATATTAGCGATGGTCGCGCGGTCTGCCAGCGGCAGCGAATCCAGGCCGTCGCCAAAGAATTCGACAAATTTCCCGACCACGCCATGTTTGCGCAGCATCTGGGTAACGGTCAGCACCAGGTCGGTGGCAGTAATGCCTTCACTGAGTTTGCCGGTAAGACGAAAACCGACGACATCCGGGATAAGCATCGACACGGGCTGGCCAAGCATCGCCGCTTCCGCTTCGATACCGCCAACGCCCCAGCCGAGCACGCCGAGACCGTTGATCATCGTGGTGTGGGAGTCTGTACCGACAAGCGTATCCGGGTATGCCACCATCACACCGTCCTGGAGTTCGCTCCAGACGGCTTTACCCAGATACTCAAGGTTTACCTGGTGGCAAATGCCGGTGCCTGGCGGCACCACGCTGAACCGGCTGAACGCCTGCTGGCCCCAGCGCAGGAACGCATAACGCTCATGGTTGCGCTCCATCTCCAGACGCACGTTCTCTTCAAACGCGTTATCGTCGCCAAAGTGGTCGACGGTGACAGAGTGGTCAATCACCAGGTCGACCGGTGAGAGCGGGTTCACTTTCGAGACGTCTCCACCGAGACGTTTCACCGCTTCGCGCATGGCCGCAAGATCCACCACCGCCGGAACGCCGGTGAAATCCTGCATCAGCACACGCGCCGGACGATACGCGATTTCGCGATCGGCATGCGCATGTTCAAGCCAGCCCGCCAGCGCCTGAATATCTTCAAGCGTAACGGTCTCGCCATCCTGCCAGCGCAGCAGGTTCTCAAGCAAAACTTTCAGTGATTTGGGTAACCGCGCGATATCGCCCAGCTCCCGGGCGGCTTTCGGCAGGCTGTAGTAGTGATAGGTTTTATCCTGCGCCTGTAATGTGTCCTTACTGGCTTCGCGTAGGGTCGACGACATAGCTCCTCCTTCAGTCCTGAGATAGCGATGCCCCGATTGTTATCAGGGTCTGTATTAAAGATAACACAAACATGTCGTAACGATTTGATAACAACCCAAATCGCTAAAAGTGAGGAGACGTCAGGGGGAGAAACAAAACGCCTGGCGGGGAGCCAGGCGCAGAGGAATCAGTGAGCAAGCATCCAGACAAGCTGACACCAGAACAAGGAGGAAACGGTAAATGCGCCAATCCATGACCAGTATTTGAGCGTGAGCTGATTATTCATACCTGTTACACCAATAATTAAAACCATTGATCGCTCTGGCGCTTGCCAGAAATGTAAAGATTGCTGTGTGTAATTTTCCTCGCTGCGTTAACAACGAGAACAGATAAATTTAGCTTAAATTAAATTCTTGTTTTTTATTATCTACGCCAGTTAGCGTTTATTGTTTTTGTGATCTTCTTCCGAAAATAAAGCGATAAAATCTTGTTGCTCTTTTGTTAGCTTCCAGCCCGTCGGGAGGGTCGAAAAACCCCCTTTTGGGCTGCTTTCGTGCCTGTCATCTGGTTGACATATTGGCGAACGAGTGAAAGCGTGCTGTTGTAAAGCCATGCTTAACCCCAAAATGTCCACACCAGAAGCGCAATCCCAATCCAGAACAGGGTTGAGATGCCGAACACCGCCAGCCACGCTTTACGCTTAAGATCAGGATCTCTTTGCGAATCGTCGCTTTCTGATGGCATTGCTAACCTCGTACAATCGACATTGCTTATCATATGGACACCAAACAATTGGCAGAAGTAATCATCAGTTGAGATAAATCCTAAATAAAAACCAGCCAAAAATCCAGCGTCTTTACGATCATTTTTAGAGAAAATATTCAATCTTTTGACGTGAAATAAATTATTGAAGTTGTGAATTTGCGTAGCTAAGAATTATTTCCTACTTTTGTCGTGACGCGGCGACACCTTACCCATACCTTTAATAAGGGAATGCGCGATAATAATTTCACTTAGTACGAATGATTATGTTTTTAATTTGAATAAAAGGCGGGAAAAACGTGCGTACCTTTGCACCAGTGAAAAGGTACGCGCTGGCATTATTTGGCAGGTAATTTGATATCTTTAAACATCGCTTCAATATCTTCATTTGAGCGCAACGCAACGGCGGCATCCACCACATCGCGGGTTAAATGCGGCGCAAAACGCTGAATAAAATCATACATGTAGCTACGCAGGAATGTGCTGCGGCGAAAACCGATTTTCGTTGTGCTGTGGCTAAAAATATCGTGCGCGTCAAGACGCACCAGATCCGGATCGGAGACCGGATCGACGGCCATGCTGGCAATCACCCCTACTCCTAATCCCAGCCTTACGTAGGTTTTAATCACATCGGCGTCAGTCGCGGTGAAAACAATTCGCGGCGTCAGTCCGGCGCGATTAAACGCGGTGTCGAGTTCTGAGCGTCCCGTAAAGCCGAAGGTGTAAGTGACCAGCGGATATTGCGCCAGCTCCTCAATATTCACGCTCTCTTTCGACGCCAGCGGGTGATCCGGCGTGACGACTATCGACCGGTTCCAGTGGTAGCACGGCAGCATCACCAGATCGTCATAGAGATGCAGCGCTTCGGTCGCAATCGCAAAATCGGCATTACCTTTAGAGACCGCTTCAGCAATTTGAGTGGGCGAGCCCTGATGCATATGCAATGACACGCGCGGGTAGCGCTCGATAAAGCCTTTGATCACGCCCGGCAGCGCGTAGCGCGCTTGTGTATGCGTAGTCGCGACATACAGCGAGCCTTTGTCCGGCCACGTATGTTCGCCCGCCACCGATTTGATGGCGTCCACTTTGGAGAGCACTTCGCGTGCGATACGGATAATTTCCTGACCGGCGGGCGTCACCTGCGTCAGATGTTTGCCACTGCGGGCAAAAATCTGAATCCCGAGTTCATCTTCCAGCATACGCACCTGCTTACTGATGCCGGGCTGCGACGTATAAAGCCCTTCCGCTGTGGATGAGACATTCAGGTTATGGTTCACCACCTCAACGATATAGCGCAACTGCTGTAGTTTCATGACTGACCATCCAGAATCAGAGACGCCTGCAATCAGGCTTAAGACGATTTGATAATAAAAAAGGAAGATACTATAACCGCGCTGGCTTTTATAGCTTATGTGTATAGTTCAGTGAAAAAAATAATAAGGTCGTTATAAACGCAAAAAGGCCAGCTTGCGCTGGCCTTCGTTTTTGCACGCGGCAGGCTTACTTTTTGCCTTCCGCCCACTTACCGTCAACATAGAATGCAGACCAGCCGGTGGCCTTGCCGTCTTTTTCCGACGCCACATACTGCTGTTTGGTTTTACGGCTGAAGCGAACCACGGCCGGGTTGCCTTCCGGATCCTTTGCAGGCGCATCCGCCAGATAACGCAGTTTTTCCGGCAGGCGGTCACGGAAGCGTTGCAGCTCTTCCACCAGCGGCGCGCGGGTTTCGCGCGATTTCGGGAACGTATTCGCGGCGAGGAACACGCCAGCGGCACCGTCGCGCAGGACGAAGTAAGCGTCTGACTTCTCGCACGGCAGTTCAGGCAGCGGCACCGGATCTTCCTTCGGCGGCGCGACTTCACCGTTACGCAGGATCTTACGGGTGTTTTTACACTCGTCGTTGGTGCAGGCCATGTACTTGCCGAAACGCCCCATCTTCAGGTGCATTTCAGAACCGCATTTTTCGCACTCTACTACCGGACCGTCATAACCCTTAATGCGGAACTCGCCCTCTTCGACTTCATAGCCGTCACAGGACGGGTTATTGCCGCACACGTGCAGTTTGCGCTTCGGATCGATAAGGTAGCTGTCCATCGCCGTGCCGCACTTCTGGCAGCGACGTTTGGCGCGCAGCGCGTTAGTTTCCGCGTCATCGCCTTCCAGCACGTTCAGCACTTCGTTTTCCGGCACCAGGTTAATGGTGGTTTTGCAACGCTCTTTCGGCGACAGCGCGTAGCCGGAGCAGCCCAGGAATACGCCCGTGCTGGCAGTACGGATGCCCATCGGGCGGCCACAGGTCGGGCAGTCAATGCTGGTAAGCACCATCTGGTTCGGGCGCATACCGCCCTCTTCAGGATCTTTTTCCGCGGTGTCCAGTTGCCTTGAGAAGTCGTCGAAGAAAGTGTCCAGCACCGCGCGCCATTCGGCTTCATGGTTGGCCACCTGATCAAGAGAGTCTTCCATCTGCGCGGTGAAATCGAAGTTCATCAGCTCAGGGAAGTTCTCTTCCAGGCGATCGGTGACGATTTCACCCATTTTTTCGGCATAGAAGCGACGGTTTTCAACGCGCACATAGCCGCGATCCTGAATGGTCGAGATGATAGACGCGTAGGTCGACGGGCGGCCGATACCGCGTTTTTCCAGCTCTTTCACCAGTGACGCCTCGCTAAAGCGCGCAGGCGGCTTGGTGAAGTGCTGTGCAGGGGTCAGCTCAACCAGAGAAAGCTTATCGCCCTGGTTAACCGCAGGCAGCGTGCGGTCTTCGTCGCCTTTGCGCAGCGCAGGCATCACTTTGGTCCAGCCGTCAAAGCGCAGAATGCGACCGCGCGCTTTCAGGCGGAAATCACCCGCAGCGACGGTCAGCGTCGTGGAGTCGTACTGCGCCGGCGTCATCTGACAGGCAACGAACTGACGCCAGATCAGCTGATACAGTTTCTGCGCGTCGTTTTCCATGTCCTTCAGTGATTCCGCCAGCACGCTGACATCTGAAGGACGAATTGCCTCATGCGCTTCCTGAGAGTTCTCTTTGCTGGCGTACTGGTTCGGGTTCTCCGGCAGATATTTCTTGCCGAACTCCTCGCCGATATAGTTACGCACCATGCTGACCGCGTCCTGACTCAGGTTGGTGGAGTCGGTACGCATATAAGTGATGTAACCCGCCTCGTAGAGACGCTGGGCCATCATCATGGTTTTCTTCACCCCAAAGCCCAGGCGCGTACTCGCCGCCTGCTGGAGCGTGGAGGTAATAAAAGGCGCGCCTGGTTTGCTGCTGGTCGGCTTATCTTCGCGCTCGATAACCTGATAGCTTGCCGCTTTCAGTAGCGCGACCGCCGCTTCGGTATCCTGACGGTTTACCGGACGGAACGGTTTATCTTTATGATGCGTGACCTGAACGCTGAGCTGGTCGCTCTTCGGCGTTGAGAGCAGCGCGTCCACTTCCCAGAACTCTTCCGGCACAAACGCTTTAATTTCACGCTCGCGCTCGACCACCAGACGTACTGCGACGGACTGCACGCGACCGGCGGACAGCCCGCGGGCGATTTTCTTCCACAGCAGCGGGGAGACCATATAACCCACCACGCGGTCCATGAAACGGCGCGCCTGCTGGGCGTTAACGCGATCGATATTCAGCTCGCCCGGCTTTTCAAACGCCTGACGGATCGCGTTTTTCGTAATTTCGTTAAACACCACGCGGCTATAGCGCGTGTCGTCACCACCGATCACTTCCCGCAGGTGCCAGGCAATGGCTTCCCCTTCGCGGTCAAGGTCGGTTGCGAGATAGATGTGGTCAGCTTTTTCAGCCAGCGATTTCAGTTCAGAAACCACTTTTTCTTTGCCGGGCAGCACTTCATAGTGCGCTTCCCAGTTATGCCAGGGGTCGACGCCCATGCGGTTGACTAACGCGCCACGTTCATCTTTTTTGACTTTTTTAGCCGGTTTCGTCGGGGCGGATTCAGCGCTTTTTTTAGGGGCGGAGCCACTGGTCGGCAAATCGCGGATATGACCGACACTGGATTTCACCACGTAGTCTTTACCGAGATATTTGTTGATCGTTTTGGCTTTTGCCGGGGACTCAACGATGACGAGAGCTTTACCCATATTCACCTTTACCTGATTTGATTCTTCCAGAATACGTCGCACGTTGATTCACCGTCACTGGCGACAAGCCTCGTATATTGTGGCCGCCCCAAAGGTTATCAACCCCTTAATCCATCACCAGGCGTGGTTCACGCTACTACGGTGGCTGAGTCGTCAGGTTTTATCGTGCAAATGCGCTACAGCACGACGGAAGTTCGGTCGAATGTCAAGCAATTCTGTTGCCAGATTTGCGAAAGCGTCACACTCTACCTGATAAAATTCGTTACGCAACTTTATTAGCATGCAAAAGTGATTAACGCCACCAGTGGACCTTTTTGAAAAGCCCTGTAAATCGCAGGGAAAATTTGCCCATCGCACCCGGTGAGACGTACACTATCCCCCTGTTTGTAAGGAGATGATTATGCAAGAGTTAACTCAGCCTATCGATCGCGCTACGCTGCTGGCGCAGGCCAATAAAATGATCCGCGAGCATGAAGACTATATTGCCGGCATGGTGGCCACCGACGTTGAGCAAAAAAATGGCGTACTCGTCTTTCGCGGCGAATATTTTATGGACGAACAGGGGCTGCCGACGGCAAAAACCACGGCGGTATTTAATATGTTTAAATATCTGGCCCATCAGCTTTCCGAAAAATATCATCTGCTGCCCTGAGCACTCCCACAGCGTGAACACACATTACTGGCTACCAGAAAAAAGCGAGGCCTGACGCCTCGCTTTTTATTTACCTTACAGCAGCGGTTTCTGCCCGCGCTGCCACCAGCGCAATAGCAGGCGATCCAGGCTTTGCGCCGCGCTGCCGGTAAAGCGATCCATCAACCGTTTACGCTGCATATAGCGCAGACTGACGACCTCACGCTCTGCCATGCGGGCAATAATGAGATCGTCGCTGGTGCTGATTTCATCCACCAGACCTTTCTCTTTGGCCTGTACGCCGTACCAGTGCTCGCCGGTTGCGACCGTGTCTATATCCAGCGAAGGACGCATACTGTGTACAAATTCTTTGAAGAGATGATGCGTTTCGTTGAGATCTTCGCGGAATTTCTCGCGCCCTTCTTCGGTATTCTCACCAAGCAGCGTCAGCGTGCGCTTGTACTGCCCCGCCGTGTGCAGCTCAATATCGATATCGTTGCGCTTGAGCAGACGGTTGAAGTTCGGGATCTGCGCGACTACGCCGATAGAACCGATAATAGCGAACGGGGCCGCCACGATGTTATTCGCCACACAGGCCATCATATACCCGCCGCTGGCGGCGACTTTATCCACGGCGATGGTCAGCGGGATCTGGCGCTCGCGCA
Source organism: Cronobacter sp. 153480017-3 (assembly GCF_053627815.1). NCBI lineage: Bacteria > Pseudomonadati > Pseudomonadota > Gammaproteobacteria > Enterobacterales > Enterobacteriaceae > Cronobacter > Cronobacter sp. 153480017-3. The sequence continues at coordinate 398,235 of NZ_JBSEYN010000001.1, forward strand.
GACGCTGCAGTTGCGACGCGGCAAGCCCGTAACCGTGCACCACGCCGCCGGGGCTTTCAAGACGCACCAGGACTTCATCGGCGGGCTTTGCAACCGCCAGCACCGCCGTCACCTCTTCGCGTAGCGCGCTGACTTCATGGGCATCGATGCTGCCTTTGAAATCAAGCACGTAGAGGGTGGGCTTTCCGGCAGGTGCCGCGTCGCCACGTTTAGCGCGTGCTTTAGCGGCTTTCGCCTCCTGCTTGTTTTTCTTTTTCTGATTCTTATGCCACTGCTTGTGCTGATGAGGATCGAGCAGCGCGGCGGCCACCTCTTCCTTCATCTCTTTATACTCTTCCCCGAGACGCGTAACGCGCAGCTCACCGCGCTGGGCTTTCTTGCGCTGCGTCAGGTTGGCGATAAGTGCGATGACAATCGCGATCGCCACGACCACCGTGACGATTTTGGCTAAAAACAGTCCATACTCTGCAAGTAAATTCACTTCTCCACCTTTTATTCAGGCATGACCCGGGCGTTAGTGTAACTGAGCCCCGGGCCCGCGTCTTGTAACAAAGCGAAACTGTGCGAGAGCTCTCGCTGAAGTTTTCTTTACCGATGAAACAGTTGCAAATGAGGTTGCGTCAGCGCAACCCTCCGGCCGCCTGATTGAAATACGCGAAGGATTAAGGCATAAAGCGTTTTTACCCGATGCGAAGCGCAGCCTGGCGGCACACCGTTTCGCCCCTGCAAGGAGTGACCCGTGCACTATCAACCCCAACGCGATTTGCTGCAAAACCGAATTATTCTTGTCACTGGCGCCAGCGACGGCATTGGCCGCGAAGCGGCGCTGACCTATGCACGCTACGGCGCGCAGGTGCTCTTGCTTGGCCGCAGCGAAGAAAAACTGCGCGGTGTCGCACATGAAATCGAACAGGAAGAGCTTGCGCAGGCGCACTGGTTTACCCTGGATTACGCCACCGCAACGCCCGAAGCGTGTCAGCAGTTAGCCCAGGCTATTGCCCAGCGCGTCCCTCGCCTCGATGGCGTACTGCATAATGCGGGCGTACTCGGCGACATCGTTCCAATGGACCAGCAAAACCCGGCGGTCTGGAGCGAAGTGATGCAGGTGAATGTCAATGTCACCTTCTTTTTAACCCAGGCGTTATTGCCGCTGCTGCTGAAATCTGAAGCCGGATCGCTGGTGTTTACCACCTCAAGCGTCGGCCGTCAGGGCCGGGCTAACTGGGGCGCTTACGCCGTCTCGAAATTCGCGACCGAAGGCATGATGCAGGTGCTCGCCGAAGAGTATCAAAGCCGCCACCTGCGCGTGAATTGCATCAATCCTGGCGGCACCCGCACCAAAATGCGCGCCAGCGCGTTCCCGACCGAAGATCCCGATAAGCTGAAAACGCCTGCGGATCTCATGCCGCTCTACCTGTGGCTGATGGGCGACGACAGCCGCCGTAAAACCGGTATTAGTTTTGACGCCCAGCCAGGCCGCAAACCAGGAATAGCCGAATGAGCGATGAACGTTATCAGCGGCGCCAGCAGCGTGTGAAAGAAAAAGTGGACGCGCGCGTCGCGGCAGCACAGGACGAACGCGGCATCGTTATTGTTTTTACCGGCAACGGTAAAGGCAAAACCACAGCCGCCTTCGGCACCGTCACGCGCGCAGTGGGCCACGGTAAAAAAGCGGCAGTGATACAGTTTATCAAGGGCGAGTGGCCGAACGGCGAGCGCAGCCTGCTGGAGCCGCATGGCGTTGAGTTTCAGGTAATGGCGACAGGTTTTACCTGGGATACGCAGAACCGTGAAAGTGATACCGCGGCCTGCCAGGCCGTGTGGCAGCATGGCAAACGCATGCTGGCGGACGCCTCGCTCGATCTGGTGGTGCTTGATGAGCTGACTTATATGCTGGCTTACGATTATCTGGCGCTGGAGGAGGTACTGACGGCGCTGCGTGCGCGCCCGGCGCACCAGACGGTGATTATTACCGGCCGGGGCTGCCACCGTGACATTCTGGAGTATGCCGATACGGTGAGCGAACTGCGCCCGGTCAAGCATGCTTTCGACGCAGGCATCAAAGCGCAGATCGGTATCGATTATTAACGCGCGCTGATTCCGCAGTCATAAAAAAACGCCCTCATCAGAGGGCGTTTTTCTTAGTTTCCGCGACCGCCGCCGGAGCGACGGTTACCGCCGTTGTTCGCACGACCACCGCTGCTGGCTGGACGGCCATTGCCGGTGGTGGCGCGAGCGCCGCCTGAGCGTGCATTGCCGCCCGGACGGGCATTACCACTGGCACGCGAGGTGCTGTTGCCCGAACGGGTGTTTTCCGCCGCACGCGCGCTGCCTGCAGGGCGCGCAGCACCCGCCTGGCCCTGACGCGCCGGCGCGCCCTGACGTGAAGCGCCCGCCGTCTGGCTATGGCGTTTTACCGCACGACGAATCTGATTCGCCTTCATGCGGCGACGATCTTTTTCCACCGCCACTTTGCTTGAGGTTTCAGGCTCAAGACCCACCAGCTCGCGCAGGTAGTTGGTCTGCGCCAGGTCAAGCTCGGTCCAGCCGCCGCGCGGCAGGCCTTTCGGCAGCGGAATATCGCCATAACGCACGCGAATGAGGCGGCTTACCTGAACGCCAACCGCTTCCCAGAGACGGCGAACTTCACGGTTGCGCCCTTCGGTCAGCGTCACGTTGTACCACTGGTTGATGCCTTCGCCGCCGCTAAAACGGATGGTTTTAAACGCCGCCGGGCCATCTTCAAGCTGAACGCCGCGCGCCAGCTCACGCACTTTCGCGTCATCCACCTGGCCGAAAACGCGCACAGCATATTCGCGCTCGACTTCCTGGCTCGGGTGCATCAGGCGGTTCGCCAGCTCACCGTCGGTGGTGAACAGCAGCAAGCCGCAGGTATTGACGTCAAGACGCCCTACCGCGATCCAGCGCGCGCCGCGCAGTTTCGGCAGACGGTCAAAGACGGTCGGGCGACCTTCCGGATCGCTGCGTGTACACAGCTCGCCTTCCGGTTTGTAATAGGCCAGTACGCGGCAAATCTGCTCTACGGACTCTTTTACCGAGATCAAATGGCCGTCGATACGGATTTTCAGCGCAGGCGTCACTTCAACGCGGTCGCCTAAGGTGGCGATTTTGCCATCGACACTGACGCGACCGGCTTCGATCATGGCTTCGATTTCACGGCGGGAGCCATGACCGGCTCGCGCCAGCACTTTTTGTAACTTTTCGCTCATGGAGCTTCCTTCAGGTGTCGCCTTCCCAGGCGTCGAACAGGATAACCGGGCGGGGGTGCCGCCGTCTGGCCACACCCCGGTTTCAGCCGCCCGATTTCAGGCCGCGTAGTATAGCGGTAAGCCCCCTTACAGGAAAGGCTTAACGTCGCCCACGCCCTCACGCAGCACGACGGGCGCATCGTCGGTTAAATCGATCACTGTAGTAGGCTGCTGGCCGAGATAACCGCCGTGAATAATCAAATCCACCTGCTTTTCCAGACGGTCTTTGATTTCATCCGGATCGGATTCGGTAAACTCGCTGCCCGGCAGCATTAGCGACGTCGAGAGCATCGGCTCGTCAAGCGCCTCAAGGAGCGCGAGCGCAATCGGGTTAGACGGCACGCGCAGCCCGATGGTTTTACGCTTCTCCTGCAACAGACGGCGCGGCACCTCTTTCGTCCCTTTAAGAATAAAGGTGTAGTTGCCTGGCGTGTTGTTTTTGATAAGACGGAACGCGACATTATCGACATACGAATAGGTCGACAGCTCCGAGAGATCGCGGCACATCAGCGTAAAGTTATGGCCGTCCGGCAGGTCGCGGATGCGGCAGATGCGCTCCATCGCGCCTTTGTCTTCAAGCTTACAGCCGAGCGCATAGCCGGAGTCGGTCGGATAAACGATAACGCCGCCTTTACGCACGATCTCTACCGCCTGTTTGATAAGACGCGGCTGCGGGTTGTCCGGATGGATATAGAAAAATTGACTCATACTGCCCTCTCTTTACTCAGTTCCGGCGGCCAGCGATGCCAGACGGGTGTCAGCCCATCAGGCAACCGCAGCCTGCGCCCCAGTTCAATCCACGGGCATGGCTGATGAAAATCGGAGCCCTGCGACGCCAGCAGACCAAACTGTCCGGCGTAGCTTGCCAGCTGGTTACGCTCATTGGGCGCCTGCTGGCACTGGGCCACTTCCATCGCGTCACCGCCCGCTGCAGCGAACTGATTTAACAGGCGCTTAAGCCATTTGGCGCTGAGCTGATAGCGCCCGGGATGGGCTATCACCGCCTGGCCGCCAGAATGATGAATCACATCAATAGCTTGTTCTATTGTACACCACTGGGGAGGAACATAGCCGGTTTTCCCGCGCGCCAGATAGTGTTTAAAAACGTTCGCCATATTGGTGGCGCGTCCGTCTTCGATAAGAAAACGCGCGAAGTGGCCGCGCGTGACGACGCCGCCGTCCGCGAGACGCTTCGCCCCCTCCAGCGCCCCCGGAATGCGCGCCTTCTCCAGACGCTCGGCGATCATTTCAGCGCGCCGCGTGCGGCGCTGCGCCTGTCCGTCAAGAAACGCGACCATTTCAGGGTGCGTGATATCAATCCCCAGTCCGACGATATGAATTTCGTGGTTTTCCCAGAGCGTGGAAATTTCGACGCCGTCAATCAGCCGCAGCGCAAGGCCAGCGCGGGCAATTTCTTCATGGGCGGCTGGCAGGCCTGCCGTGGTGTCGTGGTCGGTTATCGCGAGCGTATGAATACCCATCTCAACGGCGCGGTGTACCAGTTGCTCTGGCGTCAGCAGACCGTCGGAGGCCGTCGTATGGCTGTGTAGATCGTAAATAATAGCTAATTCAGGTTCGCTCAAAACGGCTCCCGTGGCTAAGGTCTTTTATATCGTCCTGCTCATCATAACGGTTTGTGGAAATTATCAGAAATCAGAGTTGACATTCTCGTCATGAACCAGTTTACTAGTACACAAGTTCACGCGAAGAAGGTATCTGAAAATGACTCACATTTTTTCTCTGCATGGCTGGTGGCGTACCTCCTGATCCCGGGCGGTGTCTTCACGTATGCGCAAGCATTCAGATACCAGGCCCGCTCACCGCGGGCTTTTTTTTGAACACAAACAGAGATACAGACCATGCAAACAGACAAACCGGCACTCGAACTGCTTACCTGCGACGGCCTTTATCGCGAAAACCCGACCGCGGTATTTCACCAGCTCTGCGGTGACCGCCCGGCGACGTTACTGCTGGAATCGGCGGATATCGACAGTAAAGACGATCTGAAAAGCCTGCTTCTTGTCGACAGCGCGCTGCGCATAACCGCCAATGGTGACACTGTCACGATTGAAGCGCTGAGCGCTAACGGCGCGTCGCTGCTCTCTCTACTGGATAACGCCCTGCCGGAAACTGTCACCGTTGAAGCCCGGCCACAGGGGCGCACGCTGCGCTTCCCGCCGGTAAGTACGCTGCTGGATGAAGATGAGCGTCTGCGTTCGCTGTCCGTGTTTGACGCGTTTCGTCTGTTGCAGGAGCTGGTGACGCTGCCGCAGGACGAGCGCGAAGCGATGTTCTTCGGCGGGCTGTTTGCCTACGATCTCGTCGCCGGGTTTGAAGAACTGCCGCCGCTTGCGCAAACCAACAGCTGCCCGGATTACTGCTTTTATCTCGCCGAAACGCTGCTGATTATCGATCACCAGACGCGCACCACCCGTATTCAGGCGAGCCTGTTTACGCCGGATGATGGTGAAAAAGCCCGCCTGAACCAGCGTCTCGCGCAGATCCAGCTGCAACTCCAGGAGCCGCCCGCGCCGCTGCCGGTTGAAACCGTGCCGCAGATGCAGTGCGAATGCAGCCAGAGCGATGAAGAGTACGGCGCGGTAGTGCGTGAAATGCAAAAATCGATTCGCGCCGGTGAGATTTTCCAGGTGGTGCCGTCGCGCCGCTTCAGCCTGCCCTGCCCGTCGCCGCTCGCGGCCTACGACACGCTGAAAAAGAGCAACCCGAGCCCGTATATGTTTTTCATGCAGGACAGCGATTTCGCGCTGTTCGGCGCGTCGCCGGAAAGTTCGCTGAAATATGACGCGCCGTCCCGCCAGATTGAAATCTACCCGATAGCCGGCACCCGCCCGCGCGGCCGCCGTGCTGACGGCTCGCTGGACCGCGATCTCGACAGCCGCATTGAGCTTGAAATGCGCACCGACCATAAAGAACTCTCCGAACACCTGATGCTGGTGGATCTGGCGCGCAACGATCTGGCACGCATCTGTACGCCGGGCAGCCGCTATGTGGCGGATTTAACCAAAGTGGACCGCTACTCCTTCGTTATGCACCTGGTCTCCCGCGTGGTCGGCGAACTGCGCCGCGATCTCGATGTGCTGCACGCTTACCGCGCCTGCATGAACATGGGCACGCTGAGCGGCGCGCCGAAAGTGCGCGCGATGCAGCTTATCGCCGGGGCGGAAGGCGAGCGTCGCGGCAGCTACGGCGGCGCGGTCGGCTATTTCACCGGTCATGGCGATCTCGACACCTGTATTGTTATCCGCTCGGCCTGGGTGGAGAACGGCATCGCCACGGTACAGGCGGGCGCGGGCGTCGTGCTTGATTCCGTCCCGCAATCCGAAGCTGACGAAACCCGTAATAAAGCCCGCGCGGTACTGCGCGCCATCGCCGCTGCCCATCACGCACAGGAGACTTTCTGATGGCCGACATTCTGCTGCTCGACAATATCGATTCCTTTACTTACAACCTGGCGGATCAGCTGCGCGCGAACGGACACAACGTAGTTATCTACCGTAACCATATTCCGGCCCAGACGCTGATTGAGCGCCTCGCCACCATGAACAACCCGGTGCTGATGCTTTCGCCAGGCCCCGGCGCGCCATCAGACGCGGGCTGTATGCCGGAGCTGTTAACCCGCCTGCGCGGCAAGCTGCCGATTATCGGCATCTGTCTTGGCCATCAGGCAATCGTTGAAGCCTACGGCGGCTATGTCGGCCAGGCGGGCGAAATTCTGCATGGCAAAGCGTCCAGCATTGAACATGACGGCAAGGCGATGTTCAGCGGTCTGATGAACCCGCTGCCGGTGGCGCGCTACCACTCGCTGGTGGGCAGCGATATTCCGGCCGGGCTGACGGTGAACGCGCACTTTAACGGCATGGTGATGGCCGTACGTCACGACGCCGATCGCGTCTGCGGTTTTCAGTTTCACCCGGAATCGATTCTGACCACGCAAGGCGCTCGCCTGCTGGAGCAGACGCTCGCCTGGGCGCTGACCCGCGCCGAGCAGCAAAACAGCGTCCAGCCGATCCTGGAAAAACTCTATCAGGCCGAGGTGCTGAGCCGCGAAGAGAGCCACCAGCTTTTCAGCGCGGTGGTGCGCGGCGAGCTGAAACCCGAACAACTGGCCGCGGCGCTGGTGAGCATGAAAGTGCGCGGCGAACACCCGGTTGAGATTGCCGGGGCCGCCAGCGCCCTGCTGGAAAACGCCGCGCCGTTCCCGCGCCCGGATTACGCTTTCGCGGATATCGTCGGCACCGGGGGCGATGGCAGTAACAGCATTAATATCTCTACCGCCAGCGCCTTTGTGGCCGCCGCGGTGGGGCTGAAAGTCGCCAAGCATGGCAACCGCAGCGTCTCCAGCCGATCGGGGTCGTCGGATCTGCTCGCCGCGTTCGGGATTAATCTTGAGATGAACGCCGACGCATCGCGCAAGGCGCTGGATGAACTGGGCGTTTGCTTTCTGTTCGCGCCGAAATACCACACCGGGTTTCGTCACGCGATGCCGGTGCGCCAGCAGCTGAAAACCCGCACGCTGTTTAACGTGCTGGGGCCGCTGATTAATCCGGCGCATCCGCCGCTGGCGTTAATTGGCGTCTACAGCCCGGAACTGGTGCTGCCGATCGCCGAAACCCTGCGGGTGTTGGGGTATCAGCGTGCGGCCGTGGTGCACAGCGGCGGTATGGATGAGGTGTCGCTGCACGCGCCGACGCAGGTCGCCGAACTGCGCGACGGCGAGATTCACAGCTATCAGCTTACGGCTGGGGATTTCGGCCTTGAGCCTTATGAACAGTCAGATCTGGCAGGCGGCACGCCGGAAGAAAACCGTGACATTCTGAGCCGCCTGTTACAAGGTAAAGGTGAGCGTGCTCACGAAGCCGCCGTGGCCGCCAATGTCGCCATGCTGATGCGTCTGCACGGCGAAGAGGATTTACAGGCCAACGCACGTAAAGTGCTGGCGGTGTTGCGCAGCGGCGCCGCTTATGACCGTGTTACCGCACTGGCAGCAAGAGGATAAGAGATGGAAACCGTTTTAGCGAAAATCGTCGCGGATAAAGCGCTGTGGGTGGAAGCCCGCAAGGCACAGCAGCCGCTGGCGAGCTTTCAGAATGATGTCGTGCCGAGCACGCGCCGCTTTTATGACGCGCTGCAGGGCGCCCGCACCGTTTTTATCCTGGAGTGCAAAAAGGCGTCGCCGTCCAAAGGCGTGATCCGCAGCGATTTTGACCCGGCGCGCATCGCAGGCGTGTACACACATCACGCCTCGGCAATCTCGGTGCTGACCGATGAGAAATATTTCCAGGGCAGCTTTGATTTCCTGCCCATCGTCAGCGCGGTTGCCCACCAGCCGGTGCTGTGCAAAGACTTTATTATCGACCCGTATCAGATTTACCTGGCGCGCTTTTATCAGGCCGATGCCTGCCTGTTAATGCTCTCGGTGCTGGACGATGAACAGTACCGCCAGCTCGCGGCGGTGGCGCATAGCCTCGGTATGGGCGTGCTGACCGAAGTCAGCAATGAAGAAGAGCTTGAGCGCGCGCTGCGCCTCGAAGCCAAAGTGGTCGGCATTAATAACCGCGACCTGCGCGATCTCTCCATCGATTTGAACCGCACCCGCGAACTCGCGCCGCGTCTGGGCCACGGCGTGACGGTGATTAGCGAATCCGGCATCCATACTTACGGCCAGGTGCGGGAGCTGAGCCGTTTCGCCAACGGTTTCCTGATTGGCTCCGCGCTGATGGAACATGACGATCTGGAATCGGCGGTGCGCCAGGTATTGCTTGGCGAAAACAAAGTCTGCGGCCTGACCCGCCCGCAGGACGCCCAAAGCGCCTGGCAGGCGGGTGCGCTCTACGGCGGCCTGATTTTTGTCGCTTCATCGCCGCGAGCCGTCAGCGATGAACAGGCCCGTGCGGTGATCGAGGCCGCGCCGCTGCGCTATGTCGGTGTTTTCCGTGACGCGCCGGTGGAGGACGTGGTTGCGAAAGCCAACGCATTTTCGCTTGCCGCCGTACAGCTGCACGGCGACGAAGACCAGACTTACATCAGCGCCCTGCGCGCCAGCCTGCCGGAAACGACCGCTATCTGGAAAGCGCAGAGCGTCAGCCACGCCCTGCCGCCGCGTAACCTCCAGTATGTTGACCGTTACGTGCTGGATAATGGCCAGGGCGGTACCGGCCAGCGTTTCGACTGGTCACTGCTTGAAGGGCAGACGCTGGACAACGTGATGCTGGCGGGCGGTCTCGGCGCGGATAACTGCGTGCAGGCCGCACAGCTCGGCTGCGCGGGACTCGATTTTAACTCCGGGGTGGAGAGCGCGCCGGGTATTAAAGACAGCGACAAGCTGGCAGCGGTATTCAGAACCCTGCGGGCTTACTAAAGGAAGGCAATGATGAGCACACTGTTAAACCCCTATTTTGGCGAATTTGGCGGCATGTACGTGCCGCAGATCCTGATGCCCGCCCTGCGTCAGCTGGAAGAGGCGTTCGTCAGCGCCCAGAGCGACGCCGAGTTTCAGGCGCAGTTTACCGACCTGCTTAAAAACTACGCCGGGCGCCCGACGGCCTTGACCAAATGTCAGAACCTCACCGAAGGCACCCGCACCACGCTCTATCTCAAGCGTGAAGATCTGCTGCACGGCGGTGCGCATAAAACTAACCAGGTGTTAGGACAGGCACTGCTCGCCAAACGCATGGGCAAAACGGAAATAATCGCCGAAACCGGCGCGGGGCAGCATGGCGTGGCTTCCGCGCTGGCGAGCGCCCTGCTCGGCCTCAAGTGTCGCATCTATATGGGTGCCAAAGATGTCGAGCGTCAGTCGCCAAACGTCTTTCGCATGAAGCTGATGGGCGCGGAAGTCATTCCGGTCTACAGCGGCTCCGCGACGCTGAAAGACGCCTGTAACGAGGCGCTGCGCGACTGGTCCGGCAGCTATGACCGCGCGCACTATATGCTCGGCACCGCCGCAGGCCCGCATCCGTTCCCGACTATCGTGCGTGAATTCCAGCGCATGATTGGCGAAGAGACGCGCGCGCAGATCATGGAAAAAGAAGGCCGTCTGCCGGATGCCGTGATCGCCTGTGTTGGCGGCGGCTCCAACGCCATCGGCATGTTCGCGGATTTCATTAACGAAACGAGTGTCGGCCTGATTGGCGTCGAGCCTGCCGGCCACGGTATCGAAACCGGCGAACACGGCGCGCCGCTCAAGCACGGACGCGTCGGCATCTATTTCGGCATGAAAGCGCCGATGATGCAGACCGACGACGGCCAGATTGAAGAGTCTTACTCGATCTCCGCCGGTCTCGATTTCCCGTCCGTTGGGCCGCAGCATGCGTACCTGAACAGCACCGGACGCGCGGAGTATGTCTCAATTACCGATGACGAAGCGCTGGAAGCCTTTAAAACGCTCTGCCGTCAGGAAGGGATCATCCCGGCGCTGGAGTCGTCGCACGCCCTCGCCCATGCGCTGAAAATGATGCGCGCCGCCCCGGAGAAAGAGCAGTTACTGGTCGTCAACCTGTCCGGGCGCGGCGATAAAGATATCTTCACCGTTCACGATATTTTCAAAGCACGAGGGGAAATGTAATGGAGCGTTATCAGCAGCTGTTTGACCGCCTGGCAGCCCGTAAGGAAGGCGCGTTTGTTCCCTTTGTGACGCTCGGCGACCCGTCGCCCGAGCAGTCGTTACAGATTATCGACGCGCTGGTGGAAGGCGGCGCTGACGCGCTGGAGCTCGGCATTCCGTTCTCCGATCCGCTGGCGGATGGCCCGACGATCCAGAGTGCGACGCTGCGCGCGTTCGCTTCGGGCACCACGCCGGATCAGTGCTTTGAAATGCTGGCCGCGGTGCGTCAGAAATACCCGGACTTACCCATCGGGCTATTAATGTATGCCAACCTGGTGTTCAGCCGCGGCGTGGACGAATTCTACGCCCGCTGCGCCGCCGTCGGCGTCGATTCGGTCCTGGTGGCCGATGTGCCGGTGGAAGAATCCGCGCCTTTCCGCCAGGCGGCGATGCGCCACAATGTTGCGCCAATTTTCATCTGCCCGCCAAATGCCGATGACGATCTGCTGCGCCAGATTGCCTCTTATGGCCGCGGTTACACCTATTTGCTGTCGCGTGCCGGGGTGACGGGCGCGGAAAACCGCGCCGCGCTGCCGCTGAACCACCTGATTAATAAACTCACCGAATACCACGCTGCACCACCGTTGCAAGGGTTCGGGATCTCAGAGCCTGCGCAGGTGAAAGCCGCTATTGAGGCCGGTGCCGCAGGCGCGATTTCTGGCTCGGCGATCGTCAAGATCATCGAGAACAACCTGAACGATCGCGCGGCGATGCTGGAGTCGCTGAAAACGTTTGTGCGCCAGTTAAAAGCGGCCAGTTTGCCTGCCTGAGCATTTCCTTCTTAAAAAAAGCGCGAGCCGTCGCGCTTTTATTTCCCCTGAATATCAGGGACATCCGGCTTTACATTCATAATTTCCCCTGCGAGTCCAGCGATACGATCGTGTTTTGAGCAAAATCTTAAGGCACACGTCGCATTTCTGACCAAAACTTATTCTCATGACAACGAAGCCCGGCCGCACTTGCAGGCCCGCCACAAAGGATTCCGCAGGTTTCGATGACATCAAGCGTTGGAGCCACATCTCGCGGCAGTGATGCCGCCCCGGCAGGAGAGCCGGAGCAAGGTGTGGCAACTGACTTCAGACCATAAACCGCGTGAAAACGTAACGCGCAATCGCAGCCAGAACGGTCTGGCTGGATTACGGGAAAGGGTGGAGGTGAAGATGATTAACCAGCATATGATGAATAAAGCTCGCCGTGCAGCACGTGAAGCACTGACCAAACGAAACGCCCGCAAATGGGATGAAGCCAACCGTATTATGCGCCAGGCGGCCGCCAGCGCATTTAACTGAGATGTGGAGTCTCAGGATGTACATTGCAGCACCTTACAGGACGCCGGCTTTACGCCTGACCCGGCAGCAATAAAAAAACCAACCCGTTGAGGTTGGTTTTTTTATTGCTGAGAAACGCGAGTGCGCAAACTCAGAAGCGGTAGCCCGCCGAGAACATAAAGACCCACGGATCGATGCGGGTATCGATGTTGTATTGTTTGCCACCGGTTTTAAATTTCACGGTGGTGTCGATATCCATGTACCAGACGGACATATTAATCAGCCAGTCTTTATTCACCATGTAATCCAGACCCACCTGACCCGCCGCGCCCCAGGAATCGTCAACGCTCAGATCGCTCAGGCCATTCTTTTTACCGGTATCGTTGAAGTCTTCGTCAAAGAAGGTGGTGTAGTTAATGCCCGCGCCGATATACGGGCGCAGTTTGCTTTGAGAATCGCCGAAATACCACTGGGCCATTAAGGTCGGTGGCAGTTGATGCACGGTTGCGAGATCGCCCGTCGGCCCAAGACCGACTTTATGGCGGAACGGCGTCGCGGCCAGCAGTTCAACGCCGATGTTGTCGGTTGCCATATAAGTAAAGGTCAGGCCGAGCTGCGTGTTGTTGTTAACCTTAAAGCCGCCCATGTGCAGCACATCGTCTGAGCCTTCTGTCGGACGCACCGTCGCCGTACCGGCGCGCATAAAGAATTCGCCAGCTTCATGTGCAGAGGCCATACCCGAAAAACAACTCGCTAATGCCAGCGCCACGATAAGTTTTTTCATTCCCGTTTCCCTTTTGTGGTTTTATTTGCCGGGTGAATATACTCACTACGAGTTAATAAGTGATCCAACAGAGATCACATTCGGGCCGCTAATTTAACATTCATTGATCTGAGTTAATTTTTGCCACCCTTATGGCTTCGATGAATTTGATTTCAGGTCAATTTTTCCCTTTTCACCGGGCGAAAATATATCTCTCGCCCCCTCTTGAAAGTCGTCCCGGCCGGGAATAATTTAGCTTCTTCACAATTTTGAAACGATGCGTTGTTTAGTTGCAGGTGAATGATGAGCGATCTGAACCCGTGCATGACGTGCGGAGCCTGTTGTGCTTATTTTCGTGTCTCTTTCTACTGGGCCGAAGCGGATGACGCGGGCGGCCTTGTCCCGGCGGCGCTTACCGAGCCGCTCACTCCTTTTCTGCGCTGCATGAGCGGCACTAACCAAAAACAGAGCCGTTGCGTGGCGTTGCAGGGCACGCCTGGCGAGGCGGTGCGCTGTACTATCTATGAAAACCGACCGTCGCCGTGTCGCGAGTTTGCGATGTCCGGCGAAGGCGGCGTGGAGAACGAGGCGTGCAATCGCGCCCGCGCCCGTTACGGTCTGCCGCCGCTTCCTGACAATTCCTTACCTGCTGCCGCCCTTTACAGCCCTGCCACTGCGCCATCATCCAGGGTACAATCGTCGGCGGAATAATATCTGCCAACCCAAGGAGTGTGCATGTCAATCACGGCAAAATCCGTTTACCGTGACACGGGTAATTTTTTCCGCAATCAGCTCGTCACCATCCTGCTGATTGCGCTGCTTTGCGCCTTTATTTCTATGATCCTCGGTCACGCCTTTACGCCGAACGCGGATCAGCTGGCTATTCTGAGCGAGGGCGACGCCATGACCAACAGCGCCAGCCTGTTCGAACTGGTGCAAAATATGACGCCGGAGCAGCAGCAGGTTCTGCTGAAAGCCTCGGCGGCGTCGACATTTTCTGGCATGTTCGGCAATACGCTGCTGGTGGGCGGCGTGCTGGTGCTCATTCAGGCGGTTTCCGCCGGGCAAAACGTCAGCGCGCTGCGCGCCATCGGGGCCTCCGCGCCGCTGCTGCCACGCCTGTTTATCCTGATCTTCCTCACCACTTTTCTGGTGCAGATGGGGATCCTGCTGGTGGTCGTGCCGGGCGTGATCCTCGCGATTGTATTGTCGCTGGCACCGGTAATGATGGCGCAGGATAAAGCCGGGATTTTCGGGGCGATGCGAAACAGCATGCGTCTTGCGTGGCGCAATATGCGTCTCGTCGCGCCTGCGGTGCTGCTGTGGCTGCTGGCTCGCGCCGCCCTGCTGCTGTTCGCGCCCGCGTTTGCCGCGCTGACGCCGCAAATCGGCGCGGTGGTTGCCGGAACGCTGAGCAATCTGCTGACCGCGCTGCTCCTCATTTATCTTTTCCGGTTGTATATGCTTATCCGGGAATAACCCTTCTGCCCGCGGCGGTGGTCGCTCGCGGGCCTTTTACGGAACCGATGTATGAAGCAGTTACTCGATTTTTTGCCGCTGATCGTCTTTTTTGTCGTCTATAAATTGCATGACATATTCTGGGCGACGGCGGCGCTGATCGTCGCCACCGCGCTGGCAGTGATCTATAGCTGGTACAAATACCGCAAGGTCGAAAAAATGACCCTGGTGACGTTTGTGCTGGTCGCGGTGTTCGGCGGGCTGACTATCTATTTTCACAACGCGGAATTCATTAAGTGGAAAGTAACCATCATTTACGCCCTGTTCGCAGGCGCGCTGCTGATTGGCCAGTGGGTGATGAAAAAGCCGCTGATCCAGAGCATGCTCGGCAAAGAAATTACCCTGCCCGCGCATGCGTGGTCGCGTCTTAACATCGCCTGGGCGCTCTTTTTCATTTTCTGCGGTCTGCTGAATATTTATGTCGCGTTCTGGCTCCCGGAAGCGGTGTGGATGAACTTTAAAGTGTTTGGCATTCCTGGCCTGACGCTGGTTTTCACTCTGCTGAGCGGTGTTTATATCTACCGTCATATGCCGCAGGAAGAGAAATAACACCCTTCCGCTCCACTGAAAAAACGCCCTGTGGCTTATGCCCGGGGCGTTTTTTTTGCGCCAGCGTTCCTTAACTCCTCATATTTTTTAAGCCATTACTCTCATCTGCACAACGATAAACCAATTGTGGAGAAATCATGGAGAATCCCGATTTTATGTTGTAATGATAATTATTATCATTATCATGCGGGCGAATGATTACATTTCTACACATAATGGAATAATTGATAATGTTTGAAAAAAAGCGTGGCATTCGCACACCGCTGGCGCTGGCGGTAGCTTCACTGCTTGGTGGCGGCACAGGTTTTACACAGGCGGCGGAGATGAACGACGGCGATGTAATGGTGGTTCAGGCAACCGCTGAGCAGGCGCTGAAACAGCAGCCCGGCGTCTCCATTATCACCGCAGAGGATATCGAGAAAGACCCGCCCGTGAACGACCTTTCAGACATTATTCGCAAAATGCCCGGCGTCAACCTGACCGGTAACAGCGCGAGCGGCAGCCGCGGCAACAACCGCCAGATTGATATTCGCGGCATGGGCCCGGAAAACACTTTAATTCTGGTTGATGGCGTCCCGGTCAGTTCGCGTAATGCCGTGCGCTATAGCTGGCGCGGCGAGCGCGACACGCGCGGCGATACCAACTGGGTGCCGGCGGAAATGGTCGAGCGCATTGAAGTGCTGCGCGGCCCGGCGGCGGCGCGTTACGGCAGCGGGGCTGCAGGCGGCGTAGTGAATATCATT
This sequence comes from Cronobacter sp. 153480017-3, assembly GCF_053627815.1. Taxonomy (NCBI): domain Bacteria; kingdom Pseudomonadati; phylum Pseudomonadota; class Gammaproteobacteria; order Enterobacterales; family Enterobacteriaceae; genus Cronobacter; species Cronobacter sp. 153480017-3. Next base: position 413,969 of record NZ_JBSEYN010000001.1, read on the forward strand.
ACCAAACGCCCGACGAATGACTGGCACGGCTCGTTGTCGCTTTTCACTAACCAACCGGAAAACGATAAAGAAGGCGCGACGCGTCGCGCAAACGTTAGCCTCAGCGGCCCGCTGGCGGGCGATGCCCTGACGATGCGCCTCTACGGCAATATCAATAAAACAGACGCCGACGATTACGATATCAATACCGCGCAGAACGGCTCTTACGCCGCCGGGCGCGAAGGCGTGCGCAATAAAGACATCAACAGCGTTATCTCCTGGAAAATCACGCCGGAACAGATGCTGGATTTCGAATATAGCTACAGCCGCCAGGGCAATATCTACGCGGGCGATACGCAAAACAGCAACAGCAACGCCAGCCCGAACGGCCTTGTTCCGTCGCTTTATGGTCATGAGACTAACCGGATGTATCGCCAGAGTTACGGCATTACCCATAACGGCCTCTGGGACTGGGGCCAGTCGAAAACCGGTTTTTATTACGAAAAAACCAATAATACCCGTCTTCAGGAAGGCACCACGGGCCGCGTGGAAGGCATGATCACGGACGATAAATACACCACCAGCCGTCTCGAAAACTATCGCGCCAGCAGCGAAATCAACGTGCCCCTGGAATTAATGGTAGATCAGACCGTCACGCTCGGGGCCGAGTGGGATCGCGCTGAGCTTAACGATCCGGCCTCCATGCAGGCCACCAACGTCAGCGGTACAACCATCGGCGATATCTCCGGCGATGCTGCCTCGCGCAGCAGTAAAAACAGCGCCACGACGGGTGCGGTCTGGTTCGAAGATAATATCGACGTGTTGCCCGGCACGGCAGTAATTCCGGGGCTGCGTTACGATCACCACAGCCAGTTTGGCGGTAACTGGAGCCCGAGCCTGAACGTGTCACAGGAACTTGGCGATAACGTTAAGCTGAAGGCAGGCATCGCGCGCGCCTTTAAAGCGCCAAATCTGTATCAGTCGAGCAAGGGTTATCTGCTCTCCACGCGTGGCAACGGCTGCCCGATTGGCGTGAGCGGCAGTTGCTATCTGCTCGGCAATGACGATCTGAAACCAGAAATCAGCATCAATAAAGAGATTGGGCTGGAATACACCAAAGAGGGTTTTGATGCCGGCCTTACCTGGTTCCGTAACGATTACCGTAACAAAATTGTCTCCGGCGATCGCGTGGTGGGCATCGCCTCTAACGGCAACAATATTTTGCGCTGGGAGAACGGCGGCAAAGCCGTGGTCGAAGGGCTGGAAGGCAACCTGACGATCCCGGTCATGAAGGATGTGCTGAGCTGGCGCACCAATGCGACGTATATGATTAAGTCGGAAATGAAAAAGAACGGCAACCCGCTGTCGGTTATCCCGAAATATACCGTGAACACCATGCTCGACTGGCAGGTGACTGACAAGCTCTCCACCAATTTGAACTGGACCTTCTATGGTCGTCAGAAACCGCGCCAGGCGGCGGAAATTCGTCTTGAAGACGGTGGGAACCTTTCGCGTAAAGAGGTCGGCGCGTATTCCATCGTCGGCGTGGGCGTAAACTATGCGCTGACTAAAGATTTGCGCCTGAACGGCGGCGTCAGCAATCTGTTCGACAAAACGCTGTATCGAGAAAACGAAGGCGCTTCAACGTATAACGAACCGGGCCGTGCGTACTACGCGGGTGTGACGATGTCGTTCTGATGCCTCATGGGGGAGGCGCGCCTCCCCTTTTACCACAGCAAGATAACCCCGCTTTTCCCGTTTTTTCCTGCCTTTAGCGCTCTTAACCGGTGTTATTATACGGTCGCGCCACGCCCTTCAGGCTGCGCACGATGAACGAATAACACTAGCTGAGAAGCCCCATGACGACAGAGCAAGCCACTCCACAAGGTGAACTGGTTTTACGTACCCTGGCGATGCCCGCCGATACCAACGCCAACGGCGATATTTTTGGCGGCTGGCTGATGTCCCAGATGGATATTGGCGGCGCGATCCTTGCCAAAGAAATTGCCCACGGGCGCGTGGTAACCGTGCGTGTCGACGGCATGACGTTTCTGCGCCCGGTCGCGGTAGGCGATGTGGTGTGCTGTTACGCCCGCTGCGTCAAGCGCGGCAACACGTCGGTGACGATCAATATCGAAGTGTGGGTCAAAAAGGTCTCTTCCGAGCCGATTGGCCAGCGCTATCGCGCGACCGAAGCGCTGTTTATTTATGTCGCGGTCGATGACGACGGCAAACCGCGTCCGCTGCCGCCCGCGGCGTAATGGCAAAAAAAAGCCAGAGCTCAGCTCTGGCTTTTTTTCACATGCCGCGTTACTGCATCGTAGCGCCGCCATTAATGCGGAACACGATATTCACAATCAGCCCCGTACCGGGCTTACCGGCTTCGTAACGCCATTTGCGCATCGCCTGTTTTACTTCTCGTTCAAACATGTTGGCGGGTTTCGCCGACAGGATTTGCACATTCTCCACGCTGCCATCGGGTGCGACGTCAAATTTCACGCGCACCTGCCCTTCCATACGCAGCGCATAAGCGCGCGCCGGATATTGCGGCTGATTACGGCTTAGCGCGCGCGGGCCCGCGGGCGCGACATTCGCGGGCGCTGACGGCGCGGGCCGCGACGCAGGGGCCGTGGTACGCGCCGGGGAATTATTCTCAAACGGCGACGCCGGGCGCGGCTCAGCTGTTTTGACTTCCCGCTTCGGTGCCTCTTCCACCTTTTTCACCGGTTTGGGTTTCGGCTTAGATTTCGGTTTCGGCTTCGGTTTTTCAATAACGACCGGTGCTTCTTTCGGCGGCTCCGGTACAACTTCGGGTTCCGGTTCTGGCTCGGCGACAGGCTCCGGCGGCGGCGCCACCGCAGGCTTTGGCGGCTCCAACGATTCAGGCGCGACCATCGTCACGGAGATCGGCTGCGACGGTGCGGGCATCTCAACCACCTGATTTGCCGAGGTATATAGCACAGCCGCCGCCACAATGGCGCCGTGGATCGCGACGGAAAGCAGCGTCGGCCACGGAAAACGGCGAGGCATATCAAGGGTCATTGAAGTCATAGTCGTTTCACTGAATGAATGAGAGCTTAATTTTAAATGCAAATAGCAATCATATTCAACAACTCAGCCCGCTTCTGCGTCGTTTCTCAGGCGGAGTGCTGAAAATTCCTGCGCTGATGTTAAGGATTTAACAGGCCATTTAACTTTGCGTTGCACACCTGACGGCTTTCACCTACCGTTATTCACCTTGCCGTTTCATAAAAAGGAGTGCGACATGCTGTATGTCATTTACGCGGAAGATGTGGCTGATTCTCTGGACAAGCGTCAGTCGGTGCGCCCGGCGCACCTGGCGCGTTTACAACTGTTACGTGATGAAGGGCGTCTGCTGACAGCAGGGCCAATGCCTGCGGTGGACAGCAACGATCCGGGTGTAGCGGGTTTTACCGGCTCAACGGTAATTGCGGAGTTCGCCTCGCTTGAAGAAGCGCAGGCCTGGGCTGAGGCCGACCCGTATATTGCCGCAGGCGTTTACAAGACAGTCGCGGTAAAGCCTTACAAAAAAGTATTCTGACCGCGGCCGACAGGCTGCGTAGTGCAAAGGGCATTAACCGTTGGTGTGCCCTTTTTTTGCGCGGTCATTTTAGCAGCCGGGCGTTATTTCCCGCCCGGAACCAGTTGTAGCACCGTTGCCGAGGCATAGTGACGTGCGTTATGGCATCGATGAGACGTCACAAACTGACGCGCCGCTTCGCAGGCCGAAACACTTTCTGGCAGACGCTGACTGACGGTAACCGCCTCTTTTGCAAAACCAAAAATTCCGCTGGTTAATGTTCTGTCATCAACAGTTTTTGGCCTCGCTCCACAGGCGCCTTTGTGTAACAAAAATTTATGGATTTCTGTCAGAAATTCCTCTTGCTTAGTCATAAATGCTCCAGCAGTCACGAATGAAAGTTGCACCTGTAGGAATACAAGCTGTCGATGAAGATAATCTAACCTGGACTGACCAGAAACAATCGCCGGAAATAACATTAAAAAGGCTTCATTTTACATAAGAGCAATTATCACCGGCGGAAATACACGATATATGACAATTTGTGAATTTACGTTAAGTTTCGAAAAGTATTTTAAAGCATTGTTTTTTAATGGATTACTTTGATTCGATCAGCATAATCCCAAATCGAAAATATTCAAAAGCAACGAATTTTAGATGGTGGTTTTTTATACCAGAATATTCCTAATTTTATTCCAACCCATTAGCGCGACGCGAGAAGACAAGATCTAAAATTTACCTTAATGCACGCACGATTAAAGAGACGATAAAAAGAGGAATTTGGCGTAATTCAGACGACAGCGATAGAAGGTTTACGAAGGGGCGGTTTTGGCGATATTTCGGGGCACCGCAGGCGGTGCCCTTTCACTACGTTTAGCGATCGTGGATGGCGAACAGCAACGAATTGCGCTGACGATTCACAAGACATTTTCTGATAGCGTGAATTCGCATATTGCGTCGGGATTGTGCTTCCAGCCAGCGCGCTTTACGTCGTTGAGACTGCCGCTGCATGCGCCAGCGCCCAACTTCGGTTCTACTACGCCTCATTTCTGATACTCTTGACTGAAACAGAACCGTCATTATAGCCCCTTCCCGCCTGCAAACCAGCGCTTTTCTGACAGGTTCTTATTGGAGTGCGAAAGGGTTGTGCGTAAACTCTTAACGATACGCTTTTTAAAGGATTTTTAATCTATGACAACCTTCTACACGGTAGTGAGTTGGCTGATCATTCTGGGATACTGGCTACTCATCGCAGGCGTGACGCTGCGCATTCTGATGAAACGTCGCGCGGTTCCTTCTGCCATGGCCTGGCTGCTTGTCATTTATATTCTGCCGCTGGTCGGGATAGTCGCGTATCTGTCGGTCGGTGAGCTTCACTTGGGCAAACGACGCGCCGAACGCGCCCGCGCCATGTGGCCATCGACCGCGAAATGGCTGAACGATCTTAAAGCCTGTAAACATATTTTCGCCGAAGAAAACAGCGCGGTGGCGAGCGCCCTCTTTCAGCTTTGCGAGCGCCGCCAGGGCATCGCGGGCGTTAAAGGCAACCAGTTGCAGTTGCTGACTTCCTCTGACGACGTGATGCAGGCGCTGATCCGCGATATTCAGCTCGCCCGCCATAATATCGAGATGGTTTTTTATATCTGGCAGCCCGGCGGAATGGCCGATCAGGTCGCCGAATCGCTGATGGCCGCAGCGCGTCGCGGCGTGCATTGCCGCCTGATGCTCGACTCCGCAGGCAGTGTCGCCTTCTTTCGCAGCCCCTGGGCGGGCATGATGCGCAATGCAGGCATTGAAGTCGTCGAAGCGCTGAAGGTCAACCTGATGCGTGTGTTCCTGCGCCGTATGGACCTGCGCCAGCACCGCAAAATGATCATGATCGACAACTATATTGCCTACACCGGCAGTATGAATATGGTCGACCCGCGTTATTTCAAACAGGACGCGGGGGTCGGTCAGTGGGTGGATTTGATGGCGCGCATGGAAGGCCCGGTCGCCACCGCGATGGGCATCGTCTACTCCTGCGACTGGGAGATTGAAACCGGCAAACGCCTGCTTCCTCCGCCGCCGGATGCCAATATTATGCCTTTTGAGCAAGCGAGCGGACATACGATCCATACTATCGCGTCCGGGCCTGGCTTCCCGGAAGATCTCATCCATCAGGCGCTGCTGACTTCGGTGTATGCGGCGCGTGAATATCTCATAATGACCACGCCCTACTTTGTGCCGAGCGACGACCTGCTGCACGCCATCTGTACGGCGGCGCAGCGCGGCGTGGATGTGAGCATTATTCTGCCGCGTAAAAATGACTCCCTGCTGGTGGGCTGGGCGAGCCGCGCGTTCTTTAGCGAGCTGCTGGCGGCGGGCGTGAAAATTTATCAGTTTGAAGGCGGGCTGCTGCACACCAAAAGCGTACTGGTCGATGGCGAACTGAGCCTGGTCGGTACCGTTAATCTGGATATGCGCAGCCTGTGGCTTAATTTTGAAATTACGCTGGTCATCGATGACGCCGGATTCGGTGCCGATCTCGCCGAAGTGCAGGATGATTATATTTCTCGCTCGCGCCTGCTGGATGCGCGCCTGTGGGTAAAACGGCCCTTCTGGCAACGTGTGGTAGAGCGACTGTTTTACTTCTTCAGTCCGTTGCTGTAAAACGTGCCCAACATCATTTACTGGGGTAGTCACGATGGAAATGGATCTGAATAACCGCCTGACGGAAGACGAAACGCTTGAACAGGCTTACGATATTTTTCTGGAGCTGGCGGCGGACAATCTCGACCCGGCGGATATCATTCTGTTTAATTTACAGTTTGAAGAGCGTGGCGGCGCGGAGCTGTTCGATCCGTCTGAAGAGTGGCTGTCGCATGTCGATTACGATCTGAACCCGGATTTCTTCTCTGAGGTCGTCATTGGCCTTGCGGAGAAAGACGGCGATGAAATCACCGACGTCTTCGCCCGCGTGCTGCTGTGCCGCGAAAAAGATCACAAGCTGTGCCACATTCTGTGGCGTGAGTAATCACAATTCGCGCGGCATTCGCCGCGCAATTATTTCTCGTTCCTGATTTTTACCCCGCACGCCTGACAATAATTCGCCTGTTTTTGATATTTCGCGCCACATGCCGGGCAGCGCTGCGCCTCTTTTTTATCCGCCAGCGCGCTGGTCATTTGCGAAGTAATAATGCCGGTCGGAATAGCAATCACAGAATAGCCGATCAGAATGAGCAGCGAAGCCACCGCGCGGCCACCCGCGGTATGCGGCGTAATGTCGCCATAACCGACCGTCGTTACCGTCACCACCGCCCAGTAGACAGAGGTGCCAAGCGTGTTAAAACCGCTTGATGCCCCCTCAATGCCGTACATCAGCGCGCCTGCAATGACCATGACGATAGAAATAAACGCATAAAACGCGATGAGCTGATGGCGGGCATTCACAATGGCCTGCCAGAGCAGGCTGGAGGAGGACATGATGCGCAGCAGTTTCAGAATACGCAGCACGCGCACCGCGCGCAGCGTACGCCAGATAAAGAGGTAGTTCATGCCAAGCTCAGGCCAGAGCCAGAGCACATAGAGCGGCAGCACGGTCGCCAGATCGATAAGCCCCCAGAAGCTCAGCGCATAGCGCGCCGGATTCGGCCAGACCAGCAGGCGCAGCAGATACTCCAGCGTAAAGACAAAGGTAATGCCCATCTCAATCAATACGAAGACATGCCATTCGCTGTAAGTGAGATGATATTGCGTGCCGAGGCCGGACTCGATAAACACAACAATGACGCTGAAGAGCGCAAACAGCCCACAAAGCGCCTCAAAGCGGCGACCGCTGCGCTGATGCTGGTCGAAAAGAAAATGGTAGGCGCGCTGACGAAATTCGGTTATCCGTGACACGTTGTCCTCGCAAAAGAAAAGGGCTGGCACCTGCCAGCCCTTGCGATTATAACGGGTCCACCTTCAGGCAGGAAACCGCATGGCGGAAACTGCCTTCCAGCACCGGCCGCGTCTGGGCGCATTCCGGTCCGGCCATCGGGCATCGCGTGCGGAATACGCAGCCCGACGGCGGATTGATAGGCGACGGCAGCTCGCCTTCCAGCAACTGAATGGTTTTGTTTTTTTCGAGATCCGGGTCCGGGATCGGCACCGCCGACATCAGCGCGCGCGTGTAAGGGTGCAGCGGATGATGATAAACCTCATCATAAGTGCCAAGCTCCACGGCGTGTCCCAGATACATCACCAGCACGCGATCGGAAATGTGCTTCACCACCGCCAGATCGTGCGCGATAAAAATCAGCGACAGGCCCATCTCACGCTGCAGTTTTTGCAGCAGGTTCACCACCTGCGCCTGAATCGACACGTCGAGCGCGGAGACCGGTTCGTCGCAGATAATCAGTTTCGGCTCAAGGATCAGCGCACGAGCGATGCCGATACGCTGGCATTGGCCACCGGAGAATTCATGCGGGTAGCGGTTGACGAGGTTTGGCAGCAGGCCCACTTTCATCATCATCGCTTTTACGCGGTCACGGACTTCCTGACGCGGCATTTTCGGATGATAGGTGCGCAGCGGCTCGGCGATGATATCACCTATGGTCATACGCGGGTTCAGCGAAGCCAGCGGATCCTGGAAAATCATCTGGATATCGCTGCGCACATCGCGCCACTCTTCCTGTTGCATGCCCAGCAGATCTTTACCGAGCCACGCCACGCGGCCGCTGGTGGCTTTGACCAGACCAATAATCGCGCGCGCGAAGGTGGATTTTCCGCAGCCGGATTCCCCCACCACGCCCAGCGTTTCGCCTTCATACAGCCGCAGCGTCACGCCATCGACCGCTTTTAACGTTTTGGCCGGCTGCCAGAACCACTGTTTACCGTCTTTAATATCGAAATGCACCTTGAGATCGGCCACTTCGAGCAGAACTTTTCTCTCTTCAGCTACGGTGCTCATTTCAGCTCCTCCACCGGTTTAAAGCAGGCGCGCAGGCGGCCAGGGGCGAATTCTTCCAGCGGCGGCGTCGTGCTGCAGATTTCCATTGCGTGCGGACAGCGCGGCTGAAACGGACAGCCTTTTGGCAGGCGCAGGAGGTTCGGCGGGTTGCCCGGAATGGTGAGCAGGGATTCGCCTTCCGCATCGAGACGCGGCACGGCATTAAGCAGACCGATAGAATACGGGTGCGCCGGATCGTAAAAGACCTCACGCGCTTTGCCATATTCCATGGTGCGTCCTGCATACATCACCAGCACTTTATCGCAGATGCCCGCGACCACGCCGAGGTCGTGGGTGATCATAATGATGGCGGTGTTGAATTCGCGCTTAAGTTCGTTCAGGAGCGTCATGATCTGCGCCTGAACGGTCACATCGAGCGCGGTGGTCGGTTCATCGGCGATCAGCAATTTCGGACGGCACAGCAGCGCCATCGCGATCATCACGCGCTGGCGCATACCACCGGAGAATTCGTGCGGGTACATGCGCATGCGCTTGCGTGCTTCCGGCATTTTCACCGCGTCCAGCATCCGTACCGACTCTTCAAATGCCTCGGCTTTGCTCATGCTTTTATGCAGCATCAGCACTTCCATTAGCTGCTCACCAACGCGCATATATGGGTTCAGTGAGGTCATCGGATCCTGGAAAATCATCGAAATCTGCTCGGCGCGCAGGCGATTGAGCTCGCGCTCCGGCAGGTTGAGGATTTCACGGCCGTTAAACGTCGCCGAACCGCCGATGCAACCGTTGGCGGCCAGCAGACCCATCAGCGCGAACGCCGTCTGGGATTTGCCGGAGCCGGATTCGCCGACGATGCCGAGCGTTTCGCCGGCGCGCAGGCTGAAGTTGAGGTCGTTGACGGCGGTAACGTCGCCGTCGGGCGTCGCGAAAGTGACGCGCAAATCTTTGACGTCAAGCAGCGTCGCTTGAGACGCCGCGCTCTGTTGCGGCGCAGAGAGTTCAATGGTGCTCATGGCGGCACTCCTTAACGATCTTTCGGGTCGAGGGCATCACGCAAGCCATCGCCGATAAAGTTAAAACAAAACAGGGTGACCACCAGGAAACCCGCCGGGAAGAGCAGCAGCCAGGGCGACACTTCCATGGAGTTAGCGCCATCGCTCAGCAGCGCGCCCCAGGAGCTGAGCGGCTCCTGCGTACCGAGGCCGAGGAAGCTTAAGAAGGATTCAAACAGGATCATGCTTGGCACCAGCAGCGAGGCGTAAACCACCACCACGCCCAGCACGTTCGGCACGATATGACGCACGACAATGTTCGCCGTCGACACGCCGCCCACCTGCGCTGCTTCGATGAACTCTTTACGCTTCAGGCTGAGCGTCTGGCCGCGCACGATACGCGCCATATCAAGCCAGGAGACCATCCCGATAGCGACGAAAATCAGCAGGATGTTCTGACCGAAAAAGGTCACCAGCAGAATAACGAAGAACATGAACGGGAAGGAGTTAAGGATCTCCAGCAGACGCATCATCACCGAATCCACTTTGCCGCCGAGATAGCCGGAAAGCGAGCCGTAGAGCGTACCCACGATCACCGCCACCAGCGCCGCCGCGACGCCCACCATCAGCGAGATACGCCCGCCGATAGCAACACGCACCAGCAGGTCGCGGCCTGAAGAGTCGGTGCCGAACCAGTGGCCCGATTCGGTATCAGGTGGCGCGGACATCATGCCCCAGTCGGTATCGAAATAGCTGAACTGCGACAGCATCGGCGCGAGAGTGACGAACAGCGCAATCAGCGCCAGCACAATCAGGCTCGCCACCGCCGCGCGGTTATGCATAAAGCGACGGCGGGCGTCCTGCCACAGGCTACGTCCTTCTACTTCCAGTTTTTCACTGAAGTTTTCCAGCGCCTCGCTGTTTTTCTTACTCAACATCATGGCGTACTCCAGTGTCAGTAACGAATTTTCGGATCGATAACGGCATACAGCACATCGACGATCGCGTTAAACAGAATGGTCAGCGCGCCGACCAGAATTGTCAGGCTCAGTACCAGCGAATAGTCGCGGTTCAGCGCGCCGTTCACGAACAGCTGGCCAATGCCCGGCAGGCCGTAAATAGTTTCAATAACCATCGAACCGGTGATGATGCCGACAAACGCAGGGCCCATATAGGAGAGCACCGGCAGCAGCGCGGGTTTCAACGCGTGGCGCAGAATAATGCGGCGCATCGGCAGCCCTTTGGCGCGGGCGGTACGAATGAAGTTGGAGTGCAGCACTTCAATCATCGAGCCACGGGTAATACGCGCGATACTGGCGATATAAGCCAGCGACAGCGCGACCATCGGCAGGATCATGAATTTCAGCGCCCCGCCGTTCCAGCCGCCGCCCGGCAGCCAGTGCAGCGTTATCGCGAAGATCATGACCAGCAGTGGTGCCACCACGAAGCTTGGAATGACCACGCCGGTCATCGCCACCCCCATGACGGCGAAATCCCACTTCGTGTTTTGTTTGAGCGCGGCCATCACGCCTGCAGCCACGCCTAAAATCACCGCCAGTAAAAACGCCGCAGCGCCTAATTTCGCGGAAACCGGGAAGCTTGAGGCCACCAGATCGTTTACCGAATAATCCTTGTATTTAAAGGACGGACCGAAATCACCTTTCGCCAGTTGCTTCAGATAATTGAAGTACTGGGTCATGATGGGGTCGTTAAGATGATATTTCGCCTCGATATTCGCCATCACTTCCGGCGGAAGATTACGTTCGCCGGTAAAAGGACTCCCCGGCGCGAGACGCATCATAAAGAAGGAGATAGTAATTAGAATAAACAGCGTCGGAATCGCTTCCAGACAGCGACGTAAAATAAATTTCAACATTGCCCGTACCTTCTGGCGTGTGCCTTTGACTCACGGAAAAATAAGACACAGTGGGGCAGGACGCCCTGCCCCACGCATTGCCATTAATGTTTGATAATATACAGGTTTTTAACGTATACATTATCCAGCGGGTCTTTACCGGTGTAGCCACCGACCCACGGTTTCACCAGGCGGGCGTTCACGTAGTAATAAACCGGAACGATAACGGAATCTTTATCCAGTTGTTGCTCCGCTTTGTTGTAAAGCTCGCTACGCTGACCTTCGTCACTCACCTGCAGCGTCTCCTGCATCACCTTATCAAACGCGTCGCTCTTATAGTGCGAGGTGTTGTTCGAGCTGTTGGACAGCATGGTGTTCAGGAAGGATGTCGGTTCGTTGTAATCCGCACACCAGCCCGCACGCGCCACGTCAAAGTTGCCCTGATGACGGGTATCCAGGAAGGTTTTCCACTCCTGGTTTTCCAGCTTCACGTTCACGCCCAGGTTTTTCTTCCAGATGGACGCGGCCGCGATCGCCAGTTTTTTGTGCAGATCGGAGGTGTTGTACAGCAGATCGAACGTCAGCGGCTTGTCAGCGGTATAGCCCGCTTCGGCGAGCAGTTTTTTCGCTTCGGCGTTACGCTGTTCCTGGGTCATTTTAAACCAGGCCGGTTCGGTGAATTTCGCGCCGTCGGTGTACGGCGGGGTGTAACCATAGGCTGGCAGGTCGCCCTGGTTTTTCACTTTATTCACGATGATATCGCGATCCAGACCCAGCTTCAGCGCGGTACGGACGCGCGGATCGTTAAACGGCGCTTTCTGGTTGTTGATTTCGTAGTAGTAGGTGCACAGGTACGGGTCGACGTGCACTTCTTTCGGGATCTCTTTTTTGAGCTTCTGGAACAGTTCAATCGGCATGTTGTTATAGGTCATGTCGATTTCGCCGCTGCGGTAGCGGTTAACATCAGTGACTTCAGAAGAGATAGGCAGGTAGGTCACTTCGTTGATAACGGTTTTCGCGTTATCCCAGTAGTTGGTGTTGCGCTCAAGCACGATGCGCTCGTTCACCACCCAGGATTTCAGTTTGTACGCGCCGTTGGACACGATGTTTGCCGGCTGAGTCCATTTCTCGCCAAATTTCTCAACGACGGCTTTCGGCACCGGAGACATGGAGGAGTGAACCAGCAGCTTGTAGAAATACGGGACCGGCTCGCTCAGGGTGACTTCAAGCGTATGGTCGTCGATCGCTTTTACGCCAAGATCGGTGGCGGGTTTTTTACCGGCGATGATGTCGTCGATATTCGTAATGTGGCCGTATTGCAGGTAGCTTTCATACGGAGAGGCGGTTTTCGGGTCAGCCAGGCGCTGCCAGCTGTAAACGAAATCCTGTGCCGTGACCGGCTCGCCATTGGACCATTTTGCGTCTTTACGCAGATGGAAGGTCCAGACTTTAAAATCTTTGTTTTCCCACTTTTCGGCAACACCCGCGCTCGGGTGGCCTTCAACATCAGTAACCAGCAGACCTTCGAAGAGGTCGCGGTTGATGTTGGACTCCGGCACGCCTTCAATTTTATGCGGGTCGAGAGACTGTACTTCTGAACCGTTGTTGCGCACCAGCGTCTGCTTTTCCGCCAGTTGCACACCCGCAGGGACATTCGCAGCCATTGCGTTACCCGCGATTAGCGCAGAAAGGATCCCCGCAGCTACCAGACTTTTTTTTGTGATGATGGACATTGTGTTGGTACTCCACTCATTATTATTACTGACGAAAGTCAGCCCGTTCTCCCCTGACGGGGACCTGTGCAGCGCAGGAGCTTTCGCGTCTGCCAGGTGGTTTTCTTTTTTACAGCTTGCTATCACCGACTTTATTTATCACGGCCGCTCTCTGGCAGCCTGTCGTCGATTCTTTACTGCCCTTCCCTGTTTTAAGGACAGTCTCTTTGCGCGCTACCTGTTGGAGGAAAGCGCTTTCATACGAAAATCGTTCTCACCTGTTGATAATTCGCAGGCAAATGTTTTGCCGGAAAGTATCAAATGCGTGAATTGTGCGCCAATACAATTTACAAATTTGTTAACCGCTTCTCTTTTGTCATGAAGGACAATGTGGAGCCAGGCAGGCTGCAAAGTACAGATTTCTAATTATTATCCTGTTCATTCAACAGGTTACACAAAATCAGTCGTATGCGCGCGTCATGTCACTCTGCTCACAGCGCATCGCAACATAAAGTTAACAATTGAACAAAAATTAGCACATTTATCTGCGGTGGCGTTGAAATTACTAATATCATTTCGTTAAACCCGCATCAACACTCAAACTATCATGTGACAAAAATAACAGACTGATTGCTTTATTTATGAACGCAACGAATGTAACCGACACTGTAATTGATTGTTTTAATAATCAATTACCAGATATCAGATAAAGTTATGAGTAAAAAATCGAAACGCAGAGGGTTATAGGAAATGCTAATAATAAAAGAAAAAAGCGAAGCATCCGCTTCGCTTTTATGAGGAAAGAAAATGACTAGCTTACCAGGCCCGGAAAGAGCGCTTTAATCCCTGTCACGATAAATTCAATGCCCAGCGCCATCAATAATAGCCCCATGATACGGGTAATGACGTTAATGCCCGTCTGCCCCAGAAGGCGAACCAGCCACGGCGCGAGGCGAAACACCCCCCAGCAACACGCCGCGAAAAGCGCGATGGCGACCGTAAAGCCCAGCATATATTGCCAGCTGTGGTAACGCGTACCCCAGACGATAGTTGAACTGATTGCCCCCGGGCCCGCCATCAGTGGCAATGCCAGTGGTACGACGCCGATGCTTTCACGGATCGCCGTTTCTGACTTCTCCTGTTTGTTTTGCTTATCCTCACCCAGTTTCCCGCTAATCATCGACATCGCAATGGTGACAACCAGAATACCGCCAGCGATGCGGAAGGAGTCAATCGAGATGCCGAAAATCTGCAGTATGGCATCGCCGAGAAACAGCGATGTCCAGAGAATAATGGCCACGGAGAGGTTTGCCGTCAGATTGGTTTTATTGCGCGCCGCCGCGGTCTGATAGCTCGTCATACTAATGAAGACGGGAATGATGCCCACCGGGTTTACCAGTGCGAACAGACCAATAAAGAACTTAAAAAAGGTTGGCAAATCAAACAGCATAGAATTCAAGGGAAGCTCCGCAGATTGGTGAGGCAACGGCGTGCGTAATGTAATGCAAAACCCCTGCTTACGCTACGCCCTTACGCCTTTATACATTCCTGATCTCGCGCCCATTTGACCGCGTCGACCTGTGTTATTCTTTTGTTGATTTATGGTGATTTAATTATTCAAAAGTGTAGTAAATATATTAACCAACGCTGAAATACCGCTATAAGGGCTGCTGAAAGGAGTCAGCATGGGGTTAAATTGATTTAGATCACGCTTTTGGTAACCAGAAGTGAGTATCTTGATGATGCCGCCAGGGAGTAAGACATTTTCCAGAGAAATGTTTTAAGGCAAGGCTCTTTTAGTAAATCAGCGGGGTTTGTGGTCGTTGTGCTGGTAAACCTGTCTGTAACGCACGCTGTTTGGGGCTGACTATACTGTCGTTTCGAGCAGATGATTTACTAAAAGAGTTTAACATTATCAGGAGAGCATTATGGCTGTTACTAATGTCGCTGAACTAAACGCCCTCGTCGAGCGCGTCAAAAAAGCCCAGCGTGAATATGCCAACTTCACCCAAGAACAGGTTGACAAAATCTTCCGCGCCGCCGCTCTGGCCGCTGCAGATGCTCGAATCCCCCTCGCTAAAATGGCCGTTGCCGAATCCGGAATGGGTATCGTCGAAGATAAAGTGATCAAAAACCACTTTGCTTCTGAATATATCTACAACGCCTATAAAGACGAGAAAACCTGCGGCATTCTCGACGAAGATGACACCTTTGGTACGATTACCATCGCTGAACCTATCGGCATCATCTGCGGTATCGTTCCGACCACTAACCCAACGTCTACCGCCATTTTCAAATCGCTTATCAGCCTGAAAACCCGTAACGCGATCATTTTCTCTCCGCATCCGCGTGCGAAAGATGCAACTAATAAGGCAGCGGATATCGTGC
Source organism: Cronobacter sp. 153480017-3 (assembly GCF_053627815.1). Lineage (NCBI taxonomy): Bacteria > Pseudomonadati > Pseudomonadota > Gammaproteobacteria > Enterobacterales > Enterobacteriaceae > Cronobacter > Cronobacter sp. 153480017-3. The sequence continues at coordinate 429,366 of NZ_JBSEYN010000001.1, forward strand.
TGCAAGCCGCTATCGCTGCAGGCGCGCCGAAAGATCTGATCGGCTGGATTGATCAGCCTTCCGTTGAGCTGTCTAACGCGCTGATGCATCACCCGGATATCAACCTGATTCTGGCCACCGGTGGCCCGGGCATGGTGAAAGCAGCGTACAGCTCCGGTAAGCCTGCTATCGGCGTAGGTGCTGGTAACACGCCGGTTGTTATCGACGAAACAGCCGATATCAAACGCGCTGTCGCTTCTATCCTGATGTCTAAGACGTTTGATAACGGCGTTATCTGTGCCTCTGAACAGTCTGTCATCGTTGTTGATTCTGTTTATGATGCGGTGCGCGAACGTTTCGCGAGCCACGGCGGCTACCTGCTGCAGGGCGCGGAACTGAAAGCCGTGCAGAATATCATTCTGAAGAATGGCGCGCTGAACGCGGCTATCGTAGGTCAGCCGGCGGTAAAAATCGCCGAGATGGCAGGCATCACTGTGCCGTCCAGCACTAAGATCCTGATTGGCGAAGTCTCTCTGGTGGATGAAAGCGAACCGTTCGCTCATGAGAAACTCTCTCCGACCCTCGCCATGTATCGCGCGAAAGATTTCGAGGATGCTGTTGAAAAAGCGGAAAAACTGGTTGCGATGGGCGGTATCGGTCATACCTCTTGCCTGTACACCGACCAGGATAACCAACCGGCTCGCGTCACATTCTTCGGCGATAAAATGAAAACCGCGCGTATCCTTATCAACACGCCGGCTTCTCAGGGTGGTATCGGGGATCTCTACAACTTCAAGCTGGCACCGTCTCTGACGCTGGGTTGCGGCTCCTGGGGTGGTAACTCCATCTCTGAAAACGTTGGTCCGAAACACCTGATCAACAAGAAAACCGTTGCTAAGCGAGCTGAAAACATGTTGTGGCATAAACTTCCGAAATCTATCTACTTCCGTCGCGGCTCACTGCCGATTGCGCTGGATGAAGTGATTACTGATGGTCACAAACGCGCCATGATCGTGACTGACCGCTTCCTGTTCAACAACGGTTATGCCGACCAGATCACTTCCGTACTGAAAGCGGCTGGTGTTGAAACTGAAGTGTTCTTTGAAGTAGAAGCTGACCCGACCCTGAGCGTGGTTCGCAAAGGCGCTGAGCTGATGAACTCCTTTAAACCGGACGTTATCATCGCGCTCGGTGGTGGCTCCCCGATGGATGCCGCGAAAATCATGTGGGTCATGTACGAACACCCGGAAACCCACTTCGAAGAACTGGCGCTGCGCTTTATGGATATCCGTAAACGTATCTACAAGTTCCCGAAAATGGGCGTGAAAGCGAAAATGATCGCCGTCACTACCACTTCCGGTACCGGTTCTGAAGTCACGCCGTTTGCGGTGGTTACCGACGACGAAACCGGTCAGAAATATCCGCTGGCGGACTACGCCCTGACCCCGGATATGGCGATTGTCGATGCCAACCTGGTGATGGATATGCCGAAGTCACTCTGCGCCTTCGGTGGTCTGGATGCGGTCACTCACGCGCTGGAAGCTTACGTTTCTGTACTGGCCTCTGAATTCTCCGATGGTCAGGCGCTGCAGGCACTAAAACTGCTGAAAGAAAACCTGCCGGCGTCTTACCATGAAGGTTCGAAAAACCCGGTTGCGCGTGAACGTGTTCACAGTGCTGCGACTATCGCCGGTATCGCGTTTGCGAACGCCTTCCTCGGCGTGTGTCACTCCATGGCTCACAAACTGGGTTCACAGTTCCACATTCCGCATGGTCTGGCGAACGCCCTGCTGATTTCCAACGTTATCCGCTATAACGCGAACGATAACCCGACCAAGCAGACCGCTTTCAGCCAGTATGACCGTCCGCAGGCGCGTCGCCGTTATGCTGAAGTGGCTGACCATCTGGGTCTCACTGCACCGGGCGACCGTACCGCAGCGAAAATTGAGAAACTGCTGGCATGGCTGGAAAGCATCAAAGCTGAGCTGGGTATTCCGAAATCTATCCGTGAAGCGGGTGTTCAGGAAGCCGACTTCCTGGCCCATGTTGATAAACTGTCTGAAGATGCCTTCGATGATCAGTGTACAGGCGCTAACCCGCGCTATCCGCTGATTGCCGAGCTGAAACAGATCCTGCTGGATAGCTTCTACGGTCGTGAATACAAAGAAGGTGCTGAAGCTGTAAAAGCTGAAGCCGCTCCTGTCGCGAAAGCTGACAAAAAAGCCAAGAAAACGGTTTAAGATCGTTTAAAGTTAAAAACCCGCCGCCCGGCGGGTTTTTTTTTGCTCTGTGCAAACCGGTGTACCAAACGAAAAGCAGACAGCGCGTTACCATCCATCGTCTGACTAAAACCCCACATCAGACTTAAACCTCACTGATGCACTAATGAATGTTGCGCTTCATCGGTTTTACCAGGCAATGTGGCGAGGCATATAGAAGAGGCATACGAGATGGAAAAACCCATATCCTTCTCTCAGTACCCTCCTGCGCCCCAGTTTCTTTTGACTTTAACGGTCAGATGACCCTATTCATAAAAAAGCCTCAGCGCAATCGTGAGGCTTGTTCAGTTGGACCCATACGGGGCGCAGGCTAAAGTCTTTTAGCGGCCCTGAATCGCTTTTAGGGAGCCCTTTTCCAGGGCTTCTTTATAATGCTTACGACACACCGACACATAACGCTCATTGCCACCAATGACGACCTGTTCGCCTTCATTATAAGGCCGGCCCTCATGGTCGAGACGGAGCACCATGCCCGCTTTACGACCGCAAAAGCAGACGGTTTTCAGCTCTACCAGTTTGTCAGACCATGCCAGCAAATACTGGCTTCCTCCAAAGAGTTCACCACGAAAATCCGTACGCAGGCCATAACAGAGCACGGGTATATCCAGCTTATCGACGACTTCAGAAAGGGCGTAAACCTGATCGCGGGTCAGAAACTGACTTTCATCCACCAGCACGCAATGAACGGGGGCTTCCTGATGCGCATCGCGAATATCTTCAAATAAAGACGTATGCGCATTATAAAGTCTTGCTGGCGAGGATAATCCTATACGAGAACTCACCTTTCCTGCGCCAAAACGATCATCAATTTCCGCGGTATAAACAAGGGTACGCATTCCCCTTTCCTGGTAGTTATATGAAGACTGGAGTAATGCTGTAGATTTACCGGCATTCATCGCCGAATAGTAAAAATAAAGTTGCGCCATCTGCTCGATAACCCTGGCTTAAGTGTTGGTTAGTCGCAGCCAGTGTATCATATTCTCTGTAAGGGGCATGCAACTCTCGGCTCGTCGCAAGCCATCCTTATATAGCGAGTGGCGAAAGGCCGCCCGCTCAACACTTTGAAACACATTTATGGCTCTTATTGTGGATAAACTGTGGAGACCGCGGCCATTTTAGCCTGTTAATCAAATAGGCATAACGTGCTGGCTATTCTAATAAGCAGCGGTCAGCGATTGATGAGTGATCCACTAATACAGAGGCGAGATATTTACTGATGCGGATAATAATCCCTTAAAAAATGGTGTTTCTCTTGTGAATTCGTACCTGGCGGCCCCGCTATCAGGGCAGTTTTTACATGGGTAACTTTGTGCGTCACTTCAAGAAAAATTTAAGTATCGCTTTATTAAACGCGCACAAATAATCCGATATTTTGACTTCCTTACATTTCGGCCTATTGCAGAACTGAATTTAAGGCTCTATTATTAGCTCAACACACCACCCCATTATAAGTTTGAGATTACTACAATGAGCGAAGCACTTAAAATTCTGAACAACATCCGTACTCTTCGTGCACAGGCGAGAGAATGTACTCTGGAAACTCTGGAAGAGATGCTGGAGAAATTAGAAGTGGTTGTAAATGAGCGCCGTGAAGAAGAAAGCGCTGCCGCTGCGGAAATCGAAGAACGTACTCGCAAATTACAGCAGTACCGTGAAATGCTGATCGCTGACGGTATTGATCCGAATGAATTACTGAACAGCATGTCTGCCGCTAAAACCGGTACTAAAGCTAAACGTGCTGCACGTCCGGCTAAATATCGTTATACCGACGAAAACGGCGAAAGCAAAACCTGGACCGGCCAGGGCCGTACGCCTGCCGTGATCAAAAAAGCAATCGACGAGCAAGGCAAACAGCTGGACGATTTCCTGATCAAGGATTAATTTCGTTCAGACAGTGCTTTTGGTGCTGTATTAAAAAACCCGCCTCGGCGGGTTTTTTGTTTTAAAGCCTCTCATAACAAGCGAGAGGCGATTTGAGACAATAACAGTGGAGGACTACGCCTCTACGTTATAAAACGCTTTATACCACGTCACAAAGCGTTTAACGCCCTCTTCCACGCTGGTCTGCGGCTTAAACCCGATCACCTCATAGAGTGCGGAGGTGTCAGCACTCGTCTCAAGCACATCACCCGGTTGCATCGGCAGCATATTTTTCTGCGCTTCTTTGCCCAGCGCTTTTTCCAGGGCGGAAATATAATCCATTAACGCAACGGGAGAACTGTTGCCGATATTATAAACACGGTACGGCGCGGAACTGGTGGCCGGAGAACCGTTTTCCACGGTCCACTGCGGGTCTGCCTGCGGAATAACATCCTGCAACCGGACAATCGCCTCAGCAATATCGTCGATATAAGTAAAATCGCGTCGCATCTGGCCATGATTATAAACATCAATGCTGCTGCCTTTGACAATTGCCTGCGTAAATTTAAAGAGCGCCATATCCGGACGCCCCCAGGGGCCATATACGGTGAAAAAGCGCAGCCCTGTGGTCGGCAAGCCATACAGATGCGAATAAGTATGCGACATCAGCTCATTGGCTTTTTTGGTCGCCGCATATAAAGAAACAGGATGATCGACAGAGTCGTCAGTAGAAAATGGCATTTTACGGTTAAGACCGTAAACGGAGCTGGAAGATGCGTATAATAAATGCTCAACCTTATGGTGGCGGCAACCTTCCAGCACGTTTAAATGCCCGGTCAGGTTGGCATCCGCATAGGCATGAGGATTTTCCAGTGAATAACGCACGCCAGCCTGTGCGGCAAGATGAATGACGCGTTGCGGCTGATGCTGTGCAAATAACGTTTCCATTGCCTGACGGTCTGCCAGATCAATTTTTTCGAAATAATAAGCAGTGTGTTGTTTAAGAAGATTGAGGCGGGCAAGTTTGAGGTTGACGTCATAATAGTCATTCAGGTTATCGATACCGATAACCTGGTGACCGGCTGCCAGCAGACGTTCGCTAACATGAAAACCAATAAAGCCCGCTGCGCCGGTAACCAGAAATTTCATACGATCCTCATTAATTATGCAATGTTAATGGATGCTCCACGGCCGATTGCATAATAAACAAAGCCGCGTTTGCTGAGCCTTGCCGGATCATACAGGTTACGGCCATCAAAGATAACCGGTTCTTTCAGGGAATTTTTGATGAAATCAAAATCCGGCGCGCGGAATGCCTGCCACTCGGTGCAGATAATCAACGCGTCCGCGCCCTGCAGCGCCGCTTCTTTGGTGCCCATCAAACGCAAGTCTGCACGATGACCGTAAATACGCTGGGTTTCATCCATCGCTTCCGGATCGTAAGCCTGAACGGTGGCGCCATGTTTCCACAGCTCTTCCATCAGCACGCGGCTTGAGGCTTCGCGCATATCGTCAGTATTTGGTTTGAAAGAAAGTCCCCAGACCGCGAAGGTTTTACCTTCCAGATTCTCGCCGAAATGACGACGAATAAATTCTGGCAGCTTCATCTTCTGATCGTTGTTGACGTCTTCCACCGCTTTCAGCAGGCGCGGCACATAACCGATATGCTCAGCAGTGCGGATCAGCGCCTGAACGTCTTTCGGGAAGCAGGAACCGCCGTAGCCGCAGCCAGGATAGATAAAGTGGTAGCCGATACGGGAATCGGAGCCGATGCCCTGACGCACTTTCTCGACATCCGCGCCCAGGCGCTCAGCCAGGTTTGAGATCTCGTTCATGAAGCTGATTTTGGTTGCCAGCATGCAGTTGGCGGCATATTTCGTCAGCTCGGCGCTGCGGATATCCATCAGGATCATGCGATCGTGATTGCGGTTGAACGGCTCATACAGCTCACGCAGCAGTTCGACCACGTCGTCGTTGTCCGTCCCAACCACGATACGCTCAGGACGCATGCAGTCGGCAACCGCGGCACCCTCTTTGAGGAATTCCGGGTTGGAAACCACATCGAACGGGAAATCCACACCGCGCGCTTTCAGCGTTTCGCTCATTACCTGACGCACTTTATCCGCCGTGCCAACCGGAACGGTAGATTTATCCAGCACGACTTTATGGCTGGTCATATGCTGGGCGATAGTGCGCGCCACGGCAGTAACATATTTCAGGTCGGCAGAGCCGTCTTCGTCTGGCGGCGTACCCACAGCGATAAACTGCATCACGCCGTGGTTTACGCCTTCTGCGGCGTCGGTGCTGAAATGCAGACGCCCTTCTTCGTAGTTTTTCTTCACCAGCGGCGTGAGGCCTGGTTCATAGATAGGGATAACCCCTTTCTTCAGGTTTTCAACCTTGTTGGCGTCGACGTCAATACACATAACGTCATGACCAACTTCCGCCAGTACAGCGGCCTGTACCAGCCCCACATAGCCAATACCAAATACGGTTACTTTCATTACGTTGTCCCGGGTGATTAATTACTTCTTGTCGCCGACGGTGTCGTTAAGCCAGGCTTTGAACTCTTCACCCAGCGTATTGTGGCGAATTCCGTATTCCACAAAGGCCTGCATGTAACCCAGTTTGTTACCGCAATCGTGGCTTTTGCCTTTCATGTGGTACGCCTCGACGGTTTCTTTATCCATCAGCATCGCGATGGAGTCGGTCAGCTGGATCTCATCACCTGCTCCCGGAGGCGTTTTCGCCAGCAGAGGCCAGATATCCGCGCCGAGCACGTAACGACCAACAACCGCGAGGTTGGACGGCGCCACGTCGGCTTTCGGTTTCTCAACGATGCCCACCATCGGTACGCTGTCGCCCGGCTGCAGTTGCGCGCCCTGGCAGTCCACCACGCCGTAGGCAGTCACGTCTTCTACCGGCTCAACCATAATCTGGCTGCGGCCAGTCTCATCGAAACGTTTGATCATTTCTGCCAGGTTGTCCTGGGAGAGGTCGGATTCAAATTCATCAAGGATGACGTCTGGCAGAATGACCGCTACCGGCTCGTTGCCGACAACCGGATGCGCGCACATCACCGCATGGCCCAGACCTTTTGCGAGGCCCTGACGCACCTGCATGATGGTCACGTGCGGCGGGCAGATAGACTGCACTTCTTCCAGCAGCTGGCGCTTCACGCGTTTTTCCAGCATCGCTTCGAGTTCAAAACTGGTATCGAAGTGGTTTTCGATGGAGTTTTTTGAGGAGTGAGTGACCAGAACAATCTCAGTAATGCCAGCGGCAATACACTCATTAACCACATACTGAATTAACGGTTTATCCACCAGCGGCAGCATCTCTTTTGGAATCGCCTTCGTGGCCGGCAACATCCTGGTTCCTAATCCCGCAACAGGGATTACTGCTTTTTTCACTTTCGAATTAATGGCAGCCATTGAATATTCTCCTGGACTGTTCAAGTTTCACACTTGTTCGTCAATTAAAAACGCGTTCGAGTATATCAGTTAAAAAATGGGGAAAGAGTCTGAATACCCTTACGTCATGGCAATTTAGGACAAATACGAAGAAAACTGACGCGATATTACCACCCGTGCAGACAGCCTGGAAAAGCTATCTGCATCAGATAAATCAAATGCTCATTCTGCAGACAACATGAGTCTTAAGCGACCACCTGCACCCCAGACCTGACACTGCCAGGCTTCGCAGCGCTGGCTGATTTGATTTAAGTAAGTATTACCCAGAGTGCCCAAAGGGACACCATTACTGAGCTGAATTTGGTTATCTCCGGTATTTAACGTCGCGTTAAGACCGGCTGAGACTAATATGAGGTTTTTTAATTCGCTGTGGTAATAACCGACCAGCAAAGGAAATTGCCCGTACAAATTTGCCTGGCGCAACAATTGATTTACCTGCTTAAGTAAAGCCCCAAGCTCGGGTAAACGCTGCCGCTGTTGCGAGAGTTGTTCCTGAAGCAAACCATTAAATAATGCGCGTAATAACAGCGCGGCCAGCACGCCGTTGTCGCCAGCGCGCGTCACATCCAGGCAATAAAACGCCAGGTCGTTGTCGGAAATTGGCGCAATATCCAGCACCAGTCCCAGTTCATCCGCGGCGACTAACTGGCGATAATTCACCCGGCAGTGCGACATCACCTGCTGCACCGGCGGCTGCAACTCTTTCAGCAGCTTCGCGGCGGCGTGAGGATTATTGACCAGCGCATCCCAGTCCTGGAACAACCGCTCTTCTTCCTCAACCCGCGAGTTAAACATGTTGGGATAGAGACAGGCGTAAACGGTTTCACGCAGGCGGTTAAAATCTTTGACGGGTTTTAGCAACACATCCTGCACGCCAAGGCGCAGCGCTTTGGCGATATCCGCCATATTGTCCGTCGCGGAGATGACCAGAATCGGGGTCTGATTGCCGTCATTGCGCAGACGCTCAATCAGCTTCAGGCCATTCATGCGCGGCATTTCCAGATCGCAAATCAGCAGATCGGGCGCGGCGTCGTGCATTTGCTCCAGCGCGTCAACGCCATCTTCAGCAAGATGGGTCTGCGCGCCCAGCGATGACAGCCATGCGTCAAGCATTGAACGAAAAACGGCTTCATCTTCAACGATGAGGATCTGTTTGCCGGCTAATGGTTGCGTCATCTCTCCCCCCCTGAATGACTTGTTGCCAAGTTTGGCATGCTCAGGCGGGCTGTGCCTGTCAGAATTGCCCGAAGAATGTCAGCGCAACAGGAAGAAACATAACGCTTTTGCGCCTGGCGCAATATAGCGGGAGTGATAGTGCCCTGTGACCAAAAGATAAACTGCAGCATGTGAATACTTTATTTTATACCTTTGTGTAAGGCTAAGCCTTGCTGTGTGTGTTCGCCCAGGCATCAGGCGCCACGGGCGTAAAAGTCTGCATCTCTGGCGGCGGCGTGGCATCAAGGCCGTCGCTCGGTTAACATAGTGCCGCTGTGGCGTTTAACGCCTTAATTTTGTCCTCAAGGAGAAATCGTGTCGCAACTTTGTCCTTGCGGTAGCGCTCTGGAGTATAGCCTATGTTGCCAGCCTTATCTTTCTGGTAACAAGAGCGCAGCCCTGGCATCACAGCTTATGCGCTCTCGCTACTGCGCTTTCGTGATGAAAAATGCGGAGTATTTGATAAAGACCTGGCATCCCGCCTGCCAGGCAGACCGTTTTCGCGCCGATATTGAAGCGGGTTTTGCCCATACACAGTGGCTTGGCCTGACGATTTTTGAAGAAGCGCCTGGTCATACCGAAAACGAAGCGTACGTCAGTTTTGTGGCGCGTTTCCAGGAAAATGGCAAATCGGGCGCAATTATCGAGCGGTCGCGTTTTCTCAGTGAACAGGGCCGCTGGTACTATATCGACGGCACCCGTCCGGTTTTCGGGCGCAACGATCCGTGCCCGTGCGGTTCCGGGAAAAAATTTAAAAAGTGTTGCGGGCAATAAACCGCTGACTGACAACACACTGGCAAACCTTCAACAGGATCACCCCTGCAATGCAAGCATTACAACGTAAAGTACTGCGTACCATCTGCCCGGATCAGAAAGGGCTCATCGCGCGCATCACCAATATTTGCTACAAGCACGAGCTGAACATTGTGCAGAACAATGAGTTCGTCGATCACCGCACCGGTCGCTTCTTCATGCGAACCGAGCTGGAAGGGATTTTTAACGACGCCACACTGCTTGCCGATCTCGACAGCGCGCTGCCTGCAGGTTCCGTTCGCGAGCTGAACCCGGCCGGACGTCGCCGCATCGTCATTCTGGTGACCAAAGAGGCGCACTGCCTTGGCGATTTGCTGATGAAAGCCAACTACGGCGGTCTGGATGTCGACATCGCCGCGGTCATCGGCAACCATGAAACGCTGCGCCCGCTGGTTGAGCGTTTCGATATTCCGTTTGAACTGGTAAGCCATGAAGGGCTGACCCGCGAAGCACACGATAAACAGATGGCAGACGCCATCGCGGCGCACGAGCCGGATTACGTGGTTCTCGCGAAATACATGCGCGTCCTGACCCCAGATTTCGTCGCCCGCTTCCCGAACAAGATAATTAATATTCATCACTCGTTCCTGCCGGCGTTTATTGGCGCGCGCCCTTATCACCAGGCCTACGAGCGCGGCGTGAAAATCATCGGCGCTACCGCGCACTATGTGAATGACAATCTGGATGAAGGTCCGATCATCATGCAGGACGTGATTCATGTGGATCACACGTATACCGCCGAAGATATGATGCGCGCGGGCCGTGACGTTGAGAAAAACGTGCTCAGCCGCGCCCTGTATCAGGTGCTGGCACAGCGCGTGTTTGTTTACGGTAACCGCACGATTATTCTGTAAGGCTTTGCCCGTTTCTGTTTAGGTTTAAAACGTTACGGGCAAAAAGTACGCAAACAATCGTTATTCGCTAACGGAAGGCTTTACAGGGGCGCGACATTTGATATGATGCGCCCCGCTTCCCGCAGCGGAGGCAGGCCAGTACAACGCATTACCCCGTGGTGGGGTTCCCGAGCGTACATCAGGGAGCTGACTGCAAATCTGCCGTCATCGACTTCGAAGGTTCGACTCGAGCGTAGTGAGAGAACGTTGCCGCAGGCAACGACCCGAAGGGTGAGTCGCGAAGCGACGAATAATCCTTCCTTGCTACGATAATGCGTAATAAAGCGTTTTACCCCGTGGTGGGGTTCCCGAGCGGCCAAAGGGAGCAGACTGTAAATCTGCCGTCATCGACTTCGAAGGTTCGAATCCTTCCCCCACCACCATTTTCAACCACTGCACCGTGATTACCTTGTAAAGTTTACTTCATAAGAAAACTTACAGGGGAAGGGTGAGAACCTTTGATAAGGTTCGAGTCGAGCGACAGCGAGACAACGTTGCCGCAGGCAACGGCCCGAAGGGTGAGGAGCGAAGCGACGAATAATCCTTCCCCCACCACCATTTCACGCAGTACCTCTACAATATGAATTACCCCGTGGTGGGGTTCCCGAGCGGCCAAAGGGAGCAGACTGTAAATCTGCCGTCACAGACTTCGAAGGTTCGAATCCTTCCCCCACCACCATCTCTTTCAAATATCCCGCTTGCTAATACACACACCCATCTTGCATATGCTATGGACCGGGGAAGGATGAGAAGCTTCGACGAAGGTTCGAGTCGAGCGACAGCGAGACAACGTTGCCGCAGGCAACGGCCCGAAGGGTGAGGAGCGTAGCGACGAATAATCCTTCCCCCACCACCATCTCTTTCAAATATCTCCCCAGACTCATACACTCTCCCATCTTGCATATGCTATGGACCGGGAAAGGATGAGAAGCTTCGACGAAGGTTCGAGTCGAGCGACAGCGAGACAACGTTGCCGCGTTTTGGTGGATGCGCTTCGCTTATCCACCCTACAGTGCCTTCATACCTTCGCCCGGCTAATTAGCAAGCAAACGGGGAATGTTGCTGCGCTTCGGTAAGAAATTGCAGGGCATCTTCGCCCGCCGCGGTGTAGAGCGGCGCGTTTTTATCGCGAGCCACGGCAAAAATAGCGTTCGCTACATCAGCGGCGTGCGTCACGGGCGAGTCGGCATCACCCGCCATGCGGATAAACTCATCCACCATTTTTCCATACGCCAGATCGTCTCGCCCGCCAAAATACGCCCGGGCATTTTCGCCAAACTTCGTCTCAGGCGAGCGCCCTGGTAGTACCACGTGAACGCGAATGCCAAAAGGCCGAACCTCAAGGGCTAATGACTCGCTCCAGGCATTCAGCGCCGCTTTACTGGCACGATAAAGCCCAATCAGCGGCATCGCTTTGGTGGTGACAGAGGACGACACATTGATGATCACCCCTGATTTTTGTTCTCTCATTAGCGGGAGAAAGGCCTGAGTCAATAACAGCGTGCCCAGAACATTGGTGTTCATTAACTGCTGCGCGGTGGCAAGCGGCGTCAGTTCAACCGGGACCGGCGCGCCGACGCCTGCATTATTCACCAGTAGATCGATCGCGCCCGCCCTTTTCACCACGGCACGAATACTCTCCTCAGACGTAATATCCAGCGGCAAAATTGTCAGCCGATCACTTTCAGGGAAAAGCGACGGATCGGGTGTTCTCATGGTGGCAATCACATTCCAGCCTTTGTCTAAAAAAAGTTGAGCTGTGGCGAGCCCAAAACCTGAAGAGCATCCGGTAATCAGTGCAGTTGACATGGTTAATCCTCTCTGTTGGCAAGAGCAGCAATCATAGCCGCCGCCAGCTGGACAATATATAATCAGAAGTCCGCTTAACTTTAGAGAGCGTCCAGTGACCGATCCGTTAACCGATATTGTTGGTTTGCTTAACCCCAGGCCAACGCGCGCAAAACTCGTTGAAGGCGCAGGTCAGTGGCGTATTCTCCGCGAGTCTGCCGGCGAGGCGTTTTACTGCGCCGTGTTGCAGGGCGAATGCCTGATGCACATTAACGGTAAAGCGCCCGTTCGGCTGGTGGCCGGCGATTTTATGCTGATCCCTGCCACTTACACCTTTGAAAACACCAGCACGGGCACTCCTCCTGTCGATATCTCCGTGCCAACGCTCCTCAGCGATGGACACGTGAGAATTGGCTCCCAGACGGGCCCGGCTGAGCTTCTGATGAATGTGGGGCACTGTGAATTCGACACGCCGGACAGAGCGCTTATCGTCGCGTTACTGCCGAATGAAATTCTGATCAAAGGACAGCGTCGTTTCGTCACGCTCTTTGAACTCCTGCTGGATGAAAGCAGGAACCGGCGGCCCGGACGTGACGTGGTGATGACGCATCTTTTGCAACTGTTGCTGGTGGAATCGTTGCGAAGCGATCCGCAGCTCGCGAAAACGGCGGGTATTCTGCGCGGGTTACAGCACGAAAAAATCGCCACCGCCCTGCATCTCATCCATCAAAAACCTGGTGCTGACTGGCAAATCGCGCATCTCGCCCGAGAGTGCGCGATGTCACGCTCCGCTTTTTTCGCCACCTTCAGCGAGACCGTCGGCATGTCGCCCATGCAATACCTGCTCTTCTGGCGGATGTCGCTTGCCAGAAAAGCCCTGACGAGTGGCCAGGATCACATCGAACAGATTGCGTTGCGCACAGGCTACCAGTCGGCGAGCGCGTTCAGCGTCGCCTTCACGAAACACGCGGGTATGCCGCCTGGCGAGTTTCGCCGCCAGAGCAGAACGGCGCGGTCGATTCAGCCAGCCCAGCACGAAGAGGAGCCACTGGCCTGATGATGGGCATCACCGGCAACAGTGTTTTTGCCCGGTGAACACCGGGAGGGAAAGAGAAGCGGGCAACGCCATTCCCCGCCTGTAAAGCCATAAAAAAAACGCCAGGCCCGACGGGACTGGCGTTTGGCGTTGCGTATCAACAACCTTAGCGACGCGCGCGTACTACCTGGTATTTGCGGGTCAGATACTCGACCGGCGCGCTCCAGACATGCACCAGACGCGTGAACGGGAACACCAGGAACAGCGTCATGCCAAGCACCAGATGCACACGGTAGATAAACGCCACGCCGTCCAGATGTTCAGCCGCGCCGCTGCGGAACGTCACCACGCTCTGCGCCCAGCCCACCAGTTTCATCATCTCGCTACCGTCCATATGCTGGGCGGAGAACGGAATGGTGATAAGACCAAGCGTACACTGCGTCAGCAGCAGCGCCAGGATCAGAATATCAGCGCCGGTCGAGGTCGCGCGCACGCGCGGGCTGAACAGACGACGCTTGAGCAGCAGCAGGCCGCCAACGAGTGTCATCGCGCCGAAGATCCCGCCTGCGATCATGGCCAGTTGCTGTTTCACGGCAATCGGCAGGAACGATTCGTACATCCAGTGCGGCGTCAGCATCCCGAACAGGTGGCCGAAGAAAATGCCGAGGATCCCGAAATGAAACAGGTTTGAAGCCATGTTCATCCCTTTGCGGTCCAGCATCTGGCTGGAGGCGGCGCGCCAGGTGTACTGCCCGTAGTCGTAACGCAGCCAGCTGCCCACCAGGAATACCGTACCGGCAATGTACGGGTAGATACTAAAGAAGAACATATTCAGGAAGTGCATTATTGCTGTCCTCCGGCAGAGATATTCAGATATTGCGGAGCGACCGCTCCGGCGAAGCGGCGCTGGTGCGCGGCGATGTCAGATTCGCCGCAGCCCTGGTCGGCGAAGAATTTCACCTGCTCTTCTTCCCAGACGGCATCCAGCGCCTGCGGCGTGTCGTCGCGCGCCTCATCGGCGATTTTCTCGCTCACTTTGTGGGTATCCACCTGCGTGTCAGAAAGCGCAATCAGCAGGTCAAACAGCACCGCGTAACGGCTTTCACGCTGTTTAAGACGCGCGCCGAGCAGCGCCAGAATCGGCGCGATATCCCGCAGGCCGTCAATCGCCTCCTGCGCCGGACGCTGCGCCAGATACTCCAGGTAAAGCGGCAGATGATCCGGCAGCTCGCGGCTGTCGAGCATCAGCCCCGCGCGCTCATACTGCGCCAGCAGATCCACCATCGCCTGGCCGCGATCGCGCGATTCGCCATGGACATGCTCGAACAGCAGCAGCGAGGTGGCGCGGCCGCGGTCGAACAGTTCGCCGTAAGCCGCCTGCGCATCCAGCAAATCTTCCTGTAACAGATCGCGGATAAAGACGCCCAGGTGATGGGCGTTTTGCAGCGACAGATGCTGCGTCTCTGCCAGCGCGTCAAACAGCTCCTGCTGATGCTGCCACAGGGCAGCATCCGGGTACTCCAGCAGGCGGGAGATAATCAGCAGTTCGGTCATTGGCGCGGCTCCGTTTTCACCGTCACGTCGATGGCATCAATGCGGCGGCTGTTGAACAGGTTGAATTTGCTGTCCGAACCGTGGCAACCGTCGCCAAAGCTGAAGCCGCAGCCGTTACGTTCCGGGAACGCGTCATGCGCGAGTTCACGGTGGCTCGACGGCACCACGAAGCGGTCTTCGTAGTTCGCGATCGCCAGGTAACGGTACATCTCCTGCGCCTGCGCTTCGGTCAGGCCCACCTCTTCCAGCGCGCGGGTATCGTTCACGCCGTCAACGGTTTCCGCACGTTTGTAGTGACGCATCGCGAGCATGCGTTTCAGCGCCAGCAGCACCGGCGCGGTATCGCCCGCGGTCAGCAGGTTCGCCAGGTACTGCACCGGAATGCGCAGGCTGTCGACATCCGGCAGAATGCCGTTGCGGCCCAGCTCGCCCGCGTCGGCGGCAGACTGAATCGGCGACAGCGGCGGCACGTACCAGACCATCGGCAGCGTGCGGTATTCCGGGTGCAGCGGCAGCGCCAGCTTCCAGTCCATCGCCAGTTTCCACACCGGCGACTGCTGCGCCGCGTCAATCACGCTCTGCGGCACGCCATCTTTCAGCGCCTGTTCAATAACCGCCGGATCGTTCGGGTCGAGGAACACATCCAGCTGACGCTGATAGAGATCGGTTTCATGCTCGGTGCTCGCCGCCTGTTCGATGGCGTCCGCGTCATACAGCAGCACGCCGAGGTAGCGGATGCGGCCTACGCAGGTTTCGGAGCAGACCGTCGGCATCCCCGCTTCGATACGCGGATAGCAGAAGATGCACTTCTCGGATTTCCCGCTCTTCCAGTTGAAGTAGATTTTTTTGTACGGGCAGCCGGTGATGCACATACGCCAGCCGCGGCATTTGTCCTGGTCAATCAGCACGATGCCGTCTTCTTCACGTTTGTAAATCGCGCCGCTCGGGCAGGTCGCCACGCACGCCGGGTTCAGGCAGTGCTCGCACAGGCGCGGGAGATACATCATGAAGGTGTTTTCGAACTGGCCGTACATCGCCTTCTGCATGTTCTCGAAGTTTTTGTCCTGCGAACGTTTTTCGAACTCGCCGCCCAGGATCTCTTCCCAGTTCGGGCCCGCTTCGATTTTGTTCATCCGCTGGCCGGTAATCAGCGAGCGCGGGCGGGCAATCGGCTGGTGTTTGCCTTCCGGCGCGTTATGCAGATGCTGATAGTCGTAGTCGAACGGCTCGTAGTAATCGTCGATACCCGGCAGATGCGGGTTGGCGAAAATTTTGCCGAGCAGCATCCCGCGGCCGCCCATGCGCGGCTGCAGTTTGCCGTTGATTTTGCGCACCCAGCCGCCCTTCCACTTCTCCTGGTTTTCCCAGTCGTTCGGGAAGCCGACGCCCGGCTTGCTTTCGACGTTGTTGAACCAGGCGTATTCCATCCCTTCGCGGCTGGTCCAGACGTTTTTACAGGTCACCGAACAGGTGTGGCAGCCGATGCACTTATCAAGGTTCAGCACCATGCCGACTTGTGAACGAATTTTCATTTTACGCTCTCCTGTTTCTGGTCGTTGCCTTCGCCGTCCAACCAGTCAATGTTCTTCATCTTACGTACCACCACAAACTCATCGCGGTTAGAGCCGACGGTGCCGTAGTAGTTAAAGCCGTAGGCCAGTTGCGCATAGCCGCCAATCATGTGTGTCGGTTTCGGGCTGATGCGCGTCACCGAGTTATGAATACCGCCGCGCTGGCCGGTGATTTCCGAGCCCGGAATATTCACGATGCGTTCCTGCGCGTGGTACATCATTGTCATCCCGGCAGGCACACGCTGGCTTACCACCGCACGGGCGGTCAGCGCGCCGTTGGCGTTAAACACTTCAATCCAGTCGTTATCCGCAATGCCGAGATCTTTCGCGTCGTCCTCGCTCATCCAGACAATCGGGCCGCCGCGCGACAGCGTCAGCATCAGCAGGTTGTCGCTGTAGGTGGAGTGAATGCCCCATTTCTGGTGCGGCGTCAGGAAGTTCAGCGCCTTCTCCGGGTTACCGTTGGATTTCTGCCCCATCACGGCTTTTACCGAACGGGTGTCGATCGGCGGGCGATACACCAGCAGGCTTTCGCCGAAGTCGCGCATCCACGGGTGATCCTGATAGAGCTGCTGACGGCCAGAGAGCGTACGCCACGGGATCAGCTCGTGAACGTTGGTATAACCGGCGTTGTACGAGACATGCTCATCTTCAAGCCCGGACCAGGTGGGGCTGGAGATGATTTTGCGCGGCTGCGCCTGGATATCGCGGAAGCGTATCTTCTCTTCTTCTTTGTTCAGCGCGAGATGCGTATGGTCGCGGCCGGTGAATTCACTCAGCGCCGCCCAGGCTTTTACCGCCACCTGACCGTTGGTTTCCGGCGCGAGCGTTAAGATCATCTCGGCGGCGTCAATCGCGGTGTTCAGCATCGGCTGGCCTTTGGCCGGGCCGTCCTGCTTGGTGTAGTTAAGCTTGCGCAGCAGATCCATTTCGCTCTGGGTATTCCAGGCGATGCCCTTGCCGCCGTTGCCTATGGTCTCCAGCAGCGGGCCGATGGAGGTGAAGCGCTCATAGGTCGCCGGGTAGTCGCGCTGTACAGCAATGATATGCGGCGCGGTTTTGCCAGGGATCAGGTCGCATTCGCCTTTTTTCCAGTCTTTCACATCGAGCGGCTGCGCCAGTTCGGCGGCGGAGTCGTGCTGAATAGGCAGCGTGACAACGTCGGTTTCCACGCCGAGATGGCCGACGCACAGCTCGGAGAATTTCTTCGCGATGCCTTTGTAAATCTCCCAGTCGCTTTTGGATTCCCAGGCCGGGTCCACCGCGGCGGAAAGCGGATGAATAAACGGATGCATATCCGAAGTATTCATATCGTCTTTCTCATACCAGGTGGCGGTCGGCAGCACGATATCGGAATAGAGACAGGTGCTGGAGAGACGGAAATCGAGCGTCACAACCAGATCCAGTTTGCCGTCAAGGCCATTGTCCTGCCATTCGATCTCTTCCGGCTTCACGCCGCCCTGCTGGCCCAGATCTTTGCCCTGAATGCCGTTTTCAGTGCCGAGCAGGTATTTGAGCATGTACTCATGCCCTTTACCGGAAGAACCCAGCAGGTTGGAGCGCCAGACGAACAGGTTGCGCGGGTGGTTTTTGCCGTTTTCCGGCTCTTCGGCCGCAAAACGAATGTCGCCCGATTTCAGCGCGTTCACGGTGTAATCCACCGGGCTCATGCCGGCGGCGTCCGCCGCGGCTTTGATGCGCAGCGGGTTGGTGCCAAGCTGCGGCGCGGACGGCAGCCAGCCCATACGCTCGGCACGTACGTTAAAGTCAATCAGATGGCCGCTGTAGCGCGATTTATCCGCGAGCGGCGACAGCAGATCGTCGGTCGTCAGGGATTCGTAGCGCCACTGGCTGGAGTGGTTGTAGAAGAACGACGTGCTGTTCATATGGCGCGGCGGACGGTTCCAGTCCAGCGCGAACGCCAGCGGCGTCCAGCCGGTTTGCGGACGCAGTTTCTCCTGGCCCACATAGTGCGCCCAGCCGCCGCCGCTCTGACCGACGCAGCCGCAGAACACCAGCATATTGATGAGCCCACGGTAGTTCATATCCATGTGATACCAGTGGTTCATACCGGCACCGACGATGATCATCGAACGGCCATGGGTCTTATCGGCGTTATCGGCAAATTCACGTGCGGTACGGATAATCTGCGCGCGCGGCACGCCAGTCACCTGTTCGGCCCAGGCCGGGGTGTAGGCTTTCACGTCGTCGTAGCTCGCCGCGCAGTTACCATCGCCAAGACCGCGATCCAGACCGTAGTTGGCAAGCGTTAAGTCGTAGACCGTCGCCACCAGCGCACTGGAGCCGTCGGCAAGCTGCAGGCGTTTCACCGGCAGTTTATGCAGCAGAATGTTTTCAAGCTTCACGCTGTTGAAATGTTCGCTGCTTTCACCGCCAAAGTACGGGAAGCCAACCTCTGCCACCTCGTCGTGATGGCCCAGCAGGGAGAGACGCAGTTCGGTCTCTTCACCGGTGGTGCCATCGCGCTGTTCCAGGTTCCATTTGCCTTTTTCGCCCCAGCGGAAGCCGATCGAGCCGTTCGGCGCGACCATATCGCCATCGCGGTTATCGAACGCGACGGTTTTCCACTCCGGGTTATTTTCCTGGCCCAGATTATCGACCAGATCCGAGGCGCGCAGCATGCGGCCCGCGGCGTAGAAGCCGTCGCGCGCTTCGAGCATCACCAGCATCGGCATGTCGGTGTAGCGGCGCACGTAATCGGTGAAATACTGGCTCGGTTTGTCGAGGTGGAATTCACGCAGCATCACATGGCCCATCGCCAGCGCCATCGCGCTGTCGGTGCCCTGTTTGGGCGCGAGCCACAGGTCGCACAGTTTGGCGATTTCGGCGTAATCCGGCGTAACGGCGACGGTTTTGGTGCCTTTGTAGCGCACTTCGGTAAAGAAGTGGGCGTCCGGGGTACGGGTCTGCGGAACGTTAGAGCCCCAGGCGATGATGTAACTGGAGTTATACCAGTCGGCGGATTCCGGCACGTCGGTTTGTTCGCCCCAGGTCATCGGCGAGGCGGGCGGCAGGTCGCAATACCAGTCGTAGAAGCTCAGGCAGGTACCGCCGATAAGCGACAGGTAACGCGCGCCGGAGGCGTAAGAAACCATCGACATGGCCGGGATCGGCGAGAAGCCTGCGATGCGGTCCGGGCCAAAGGTTTTGGCGGTCCAGACGTTAGCGGCGGCGATAAGCTCATTCACCTCCTGCCAGGAAGAGCGCACAAACCCGCCGCGTCCGCGCGCCTGTTTGTAGCTTTTCGCTTTTTCGCTGTCTTCCATGATGGACGCCCAGGCGTTCACCGGATCGCTGTGCTGCGCTTTCGCGTCGCGCCACAGTTTAATCAGGCGTTTGCGCATCAGCGGATATTTCAGACGGTTAGCGCTGTAGAGATACCAGGAGTAGCTGGCCCCACGCGGGCAGCCGCGCGGCTCGTGGTTCGGCATATCAGGGCGGGTACGTGGGTAGTCGGTCTGCTGGGTTTCCCAGGTGACCAGACCGTTTTTGACGTAAATCTTCCAGCTGCAGGAACCGGTACAGTTAACGCCGTGGGTGGAGCGGACAATTTTGTCATGCTGCCAGCGCTGACGGTAACCCTCTTCCCAGTCCCGGTTCGTATCCAGAAGTTGTCCATGCCCATCGGCAAAGGTTTCGCCTTTCTGTTTGAAATAGCGGAACCTGTCCAGGAATTTACTCATTCGGGGTGTTCTCCTGTGTGGAGCCTGTTGGCTCTCTGGTCAAATCGACATTGGCTCAATGGACGGGACGGTAACGCGTGGATTAGCCAGCAGAATTGACAACGATCAACGCGGTCTGGCTTAGAAAATGCACCGCAAAATGTCATTACCCCCAAAGGGGGATACAGGACAATCCATTAACTCTTTGTATATAATATATTTTTTATCGAAATGACGATTTTTTAACCGCTTTCGGTTAACCGTCGGGTATTAAGGGGTAGTCTGAAAGTGAACGTGAGCTCCGCCACGCTTATTTGCCGTTTTATCGCCCCCCGCCCGCACTGAAACGCTAAAGCCATCAATAAGTATGTTGTAACTAACTCAGGCATAAAAAAAAGCGCGGCCAGGCCGCGCAAAGGATAACCAAAAGGTTAAGGGGTCAGCGTGCTGATTTACGGCCATAGACGGCCCAGGTCAGCACTACGCAAGCAATATAAAACACTAAGAAGACTTTCATCGCGCCTGCCGGTGAGCCGGTGAGCGCCAGCGATGTACCAAACGCTTTCGGGATAAAGAACCCGCCAATGGCGCCAATCGCGGAGATAAACCCGAGCGCCGCCGCGGTGTCAGTCGCGGCTTCACGCATCGCCTGCTCATCGCTGCCGCCTGCCGCTTTCACGCGATCCATGGTCAGCTTGCGGAAAATCACCGAAATCATCTGGAACGTCGAACCACTGCCGAGCCCGGCGGTCAGGAACAGCGCCAGGAACACGCCAAAAAAGGCCGCAAAATTCCCGCCCACACCGCCTGACGGCAGCGTTACAAACAGCAGCGCGCTGAACACCGCCATCAGAATGAAGTTCACCAGCGTTACGCGCGTACCGCCCAGACGGTCAGAAATCGCTCCGCCTGCCGAGCGCGCCAGCGCGCCGAGCAGCGGCCCGAAGAAAGCAAAGTGCATCACGTTCACTTGCGGGAACTGGGTTTTTGAAAGCATCGCAAAACCCGCCGAGAAGCCGATGAACGAGCCGAAGGTCGCGAGATACAGCAGGCTCATCATCCACAGATGACCGCGTTTAAGCACCGGAAGCTGCGCGCGGAAAGACGCTTTCGAAGTCGCCAGATCGTTCATGCCAAACCACGCCGCCAGCGTAAAGACTGCGAGGAACGGCACCCACACCCACGCGGCGTTTTCCAGATAAAGGCGCGTGCCGTCATCCTGCATAACGCCTTCGCTGCCGAACGCGGCGAAGATGGAGAGCGAAATCGCAAGCGGTGCGACCAGCTGCATCACGCTGACGCCCAGGTTGCCGAGACCGCCGTTAATACCGAGCGCCCCGCCCTGTTTCTGTTTCGGGAAGAAAAAGCTGATGTTCGCCATGCTGGACGCGAAGTTCGCCCCGGCAAAACCGCACAGCAGTGAAATGATGATAAACGTGCCAAAGGACGTGGAAGGATCCTGCACGGCAAAACCCAGCCACACGCACGGAATAATCAGGATGCCGGTGCTGAACGCCGTCCAGCGACGACCGCCGAAAATCGGCACCATAAAGGAGTAGGGCACGCGCAGCAGCGCGCCGGAGACCGACGGCAGCGCGGTCAGCATAAACAGCTGATCGGTGGTAAAACGAAAGCCCACCTTATTCAGATTGACCGCAACTGCGCTGAACAACATCCAGACGCAGAAAGCGAGCAGCAGACAAGGCACGGAGATCCACAGATTACGACGGGCGGTGTGCTGGCCGGTACGCTGCCAGAACTGAACATCCTCAGGTCGCCAGTCGGTAATCAACCCGCTTGTGGAACGTGCCGCAGCGGAAGAGTCACTCATAAACACCTCAAACATGAAGGGGATAATGCCGCCACGGTAGCGTCTCGCCGCGCGCTTAAGTTGATGTAAATCAATGGATATACGCTCTCTGATTTGTCCAAAAAAACGCCTTACCCCCCAGGGAGTAGAGCTTAGCGTTAAAAAAAGTGTGGTTTTTCAGACGCAGCGCTTGTGCGCATGCCGCCGGTGTACAATGGGTGACATGAATGGCAATTAAGGAGTAATCCATAATGGGTATGGGTATACTCCAGGGGATACCTGAGAATAGATCCTCCGCCTGTCCCGACGCCGCGTTAAGGAGCGCGCATCGCCATGCTGAAACGACGCTTTTCCCCGCTGACCCTCGCTAATCAACTGGCGATCATCGTGCTACTGCTCGCCGGCCTCGGCATGGGGGGCATGGCGCTGGCGGGCTGGCTGGCGCAGGGCGTTCAGGGCAGCGCGCATGCTATCAACAAAGCCGGGTCGCTGCGCATGCAGAGCTATCGTCTGCTCGCCGCCGTCCCGGTCGGCACTACCCGCACCGACATGTTTAACGAGATGGAGCGCACCGCCTGGAGCGATGAGCTACAGCAGGCCGCGGTGCGCGATGGTCAGCAGGCAGCGCTGCTGGCTATCCAGCGCTACTGGCGACAGCATCTTGCGCCCGCGCTGCGCGACGCCCATTCGCCGCAGGAGGTGAGCGGGCAAGTCACGCAGTTTGTCGGCCAGATAGACGCGCTGGTCAGCGCCTTTGACAGCTCCACTGAACACCGCATCGCGCAGATAGTCATGCTGCAGCGCGGCATGGCGCTGCTGATGGGGCTTTTACTGCTCTTTACCCTGCTCTGGCTGCGCCGCCGCCTGCTGCGCCCGTGGCGACAGCTGCTTGAAATAGCCCACGCCGTGGGCCACCGCGATTTCAGCCAGCGCGCCAGCGTCTCCGGGCGCGATGAGATGGCAACGCTTGGCCATGCGCTTAACAGCATGTCGGCGGAGCTTGCCGAAAGCTACGCGAGCCTTGAGCAACGCGTGCAGGAGAAAACCGCCGGGCTTGAGCAGAAAAACCAGATCCTGTCGTTTCTCTGGGAGGCGAACCGTCGCCTGCATTCCGACGTGCCGCTGTGCGAGCGGCTGGCACCGGTGCTGACGCGACTGCAAAATCTCACGCTGCTGCGCGATATCGCGTTGCGGGTTTATGAAGTGGACGACGAAGAGCACTATCAGGAGTTTGTCTGGCAACCGGACGAGCGCTGCGACGAAATCGGCTGTCATCTCTGCCCGCGGCACCTGCGCACGGAGAGCGAAACCGGCACGACGCTGAAATGGCGGCTTGGCGATCTTCACACCCAGTATGGCCTTCTGCTGGCGACATTGCCCGCGGGTTGTCATCTGAGCCGCGACCAGCAGCAGATGATCGACACGCTCATGGAGCAGCTCACTGCAACGCTGGCGCTGGAGCGTCAGCAGGAGCGCAAACAGCAGCTGCTGGTGATGGAGGAGCGCGCCGCCATTGCCCGCGAGCTGCATGACTCTATCGCGCAGTCGCTCTCCTGTATGAAAATGCAAATCAGCTGCCTGCAGATGCAGGGCGACGCGCTGCCGCAAGAGAGCCGCGAACTGCTGGGCCAGATCCGCCATGAACTGAACGCCTCCTGGCGGCAACTGCGCGAGCTGCTCACGACGTTCCGTTTACAGCTCAACGAGCCAGGGCTTAAGGCGGCGCTGGTGGCGAGCTGTCAGGAGTTCAGCGCGCGGCTCGGTTTCCCGGTGGTGCTTGATTATCAGCTCCCGCCGCGGCTGGTGCCGTCGCATCAGGCGATTCATCTGGTGCAGATTGCGCGCGAGGCGTTAAACAATGCGTTTAAGCATGCCGATGCCAGCGAAATTCGCGTCAGCGTCACGCTGCAGGAGGGCCAGGTACGGCTGTGCGTGGCCGACAATGGCCGTGGTCTGCCGGATAACGCCGGGCGCACTAACCACTACGGCTTAATTATTATGCGCGACCGCGCGCAGAGTTTGCGCGGCGACTGTCAGGTACGGCGACGAGCAGAAGGCGGCACCGAAGTGGTGGTGACCTTTATCCCCGATGCGCCGTTTTCATCCGTCCCCGCTCTTCCAGAAGGAGAAGTTCATGAATAACCCGGAACCGGCAACCATTCTGCTGATTGACGATCACCCTATGCTTCGCAGCGGCGTAAAACAGTTGGTCAGCATGGCACCCGCTATCACGGTGGTCGGCGAAGCCGGAAACGGCGAGCAAGGTATCGAAATGGCCGAAGCGCTCGACCCGGATCTGATCCTGCTTGACCTCAATATGCCCGGTATGAACGGCCTGGAAACCCTCGATAAACTGCGTGAAAAAGCGCTGTCGGGCCGGGTGGTGGTCTTCAGCGTCTCGAACCATGAAGAGGATGTAGTGACGGCGCTTAAGCGCGGCGCGGATGGGTACTTGCTTAAAGATATGGAGCCGGAAGATCTGCTCAAGGCGCTGCAACAGGCGGCAGCGGGCGAAATGGTCTTAAGCGAAGCGTTAACGCCGGTGCTGGCGGCGAGCCTGCGTGCGAGCCGCGCGACGTCAGGCCGCGATGTCTCCCAGCTCACGCCGCGAGAGCGCGATATTCTCAAGCTCATCGCCCAGGGCCTGCCGAACAAAATGATCGCCCGCAAGCTCGATATCACCGAAAGCACCGTCAAAGTGCACGTGAAGCATCTGTTGAAAAAGATGAAGCTCAAATCGCGCGTCGAAGCGGCGGTCTGGGTACATCAGGAACGTATTTTTTAAGGCACCGGTGCCAGCAGTTCATAGCGCGGATCGTCCTGCGGCAGCGTCTGTACCGGCGCGGACAGCTTCAGGGTTATCCAGTTTGACGTCACGCGCTGGCCCTGTTTATCCTCGACCGTCACCGACAGCCGCCAGCTGTTGCTGGCCCCCGGCGTGTTATCCCAGGCGGGCATAATGACCGTCCAGCCGTCGGCGCTCGCGCTGTCCAGCGGCGGCGTCAGGCTCAGCGCCTGGGTGTCGCCCTGCCAGGAGAGCTGGCGGATCCCGTGGCGGCTGCGCACCTGTAACTTCAGCGCCACGGTTTCGCCCGCGCTGAGATCCCACGGCGGCGTCGCGAGGAATACCGACAGCGTCTTGCGCTGGCGAAACTCCATCACCGGCACGTTCGTGCGCTCCACGCGGTCATAGCGGCTGCCGCGAAGCGAACGCGAGGCGGCCACTTCGTCCGGCGAGAGTTGCTTGGTCAGCGGTACGCCAAAGCGATAGTTCAGCTTCAGCCCTAAATCATTCTGGCTCACGCCGCTTTCCCCCTGACGGTGATGCGCGCTGACGGTGACGAGTGGCACCGGCGTATAACTTAGCCCCACTTTCACCGCGACCGGGTTGTGATAGCCCGTGCCGCTGTCGAACAGCTCTACCTGATCGCCGAAATATTGCTCAAAGCTGACGCTGGTATTGATGTGCTGATAAAACGGCAGATACGCCTGCGCGGTCACGTCATAACCGCGCGCCATGCGCTGTTCCAGCAAACCCGCGCGGTGCTGCCAGCCGCCAAGCGGTTGATAATAGTTAGCGGAAAGGCGCAGATAGTCGCCCCACGCTTCTGCGCCAAACCCGGCGCGTGAGGTATCGTCGTCAAACAGGCGATCGTAAAAGGTGTTATAGCCGAGCAGCCAGTGCCCGGCCGCCCAGCGCTGGCCGATGCCTGCGTTACCCACCAGCCCCTGATTTTGCTGGCTGACGCCGACCTGGCTCCAGGTGAGATAGCGGTTATTGTCCTGCCAGGGCGTAAACAGCGAGCCGCTGCTGCCGTTAAAATTGCCCTCTTCATCCACCAGCAGATCCACCGTGGCGTTGCCCCACGGCGACAGCAGGCTTTCGGCCTCACTGGTAATGCTGCTGCTCACCGCGTCACGCAAACGGTCAAACGCGAAATGGCGCGCCTGCTGGCCGGGTGAGAGCGTGCTGTCGGTCTGGCTCGCTTCGCCAAAGGCTTTTAATACACGGGCAAAATGTTTTTCCGCCGCGTTATTTTCGGGCGCGAGGCCGAGATCGGGCAGGTTATCGCCATTTTCATCGAAGGGGTTTTGCGCCTGGCGCACGTAGTCGTCGCTCTGGCTGGCCGCATCTGCACGGACCGGCAGCAGCGCGGCGGTAACAACTGAGGGAAGGACAACCAATAACCACCGCATCACGTATGAATTTTTCTCTCCTGGGCCGGTTTTGCCGGAAAATGGATACATTTACACAGTATACCATATCGCGTTTGCCGCTCCCGACAAGCCCTGACGCGGCTTTTAAGGATAATCCTCATCCCGTTTACGCGCGGTGCGCTACGCTTAACATTCCCACCCTGCGTGAGACACGCCGATGAAAAAAACGCTGCTCGCTTGTCTGCTGGCGGTTGCCGCTGTGAACGCCGCCGCCGCGTCCGATGACGGTATTTTTATGTTGCAGTCCCCCTCGTTTGCCGATAACGGCATGATGGAGAAAAAATTCGCCGGTAACGCGAAGCAAAACCCCAACTGTACCGGTGAGAATCAGTCGCCTGCGTTGGTCTGGAGCCATGCGCCGCAGGGCACGACGCGTTTCGCGCTGATCGTCCATGACCCGGAGGGCGCGAAGGGGCTTGGCGTGACGCACCTGGTGGCCTATAACATACCCGCCAGCACCACTGGCCTTGCCGCCAATGCGCTGACAGAGGGCAAAGGCTTTACCGGCGGGAAAAACACGCCGGGGACCAGCGCCTGGCACGGCCCCTGCCCGCCGCCCGGCAGTGGCGCGCACCATTACACCTTTACGCTTATCGCAACCGATCTACCGGCCGATCTCCCGCCCGGCCTGACGCGCGAGGAACTCTTCACGAAACTCAAAGGCCACGCGCTCGCCGCCACCGGTCTGATTGGCCGCTTCGGGCAGTGACGCCGTCTGCGCCAGCAGCGCTTTAAGCTCCGGGATACAGGAGCCGCAGTTGGTGCCACAGCGCAGGGCGTCACCCAGTTTCCCGGCGCTGTCGCACCCGGCGCGAATAGCGGCGCGGATGGCGTTCTCACCCACGCCGAAACAGCTACAGATAGTGCGCCCCTTTGCGGGCGCGCTCTGCGCACCTTTACCGGCCAGCAGCACATGACGCGCGGCCGCGTTCGCAGGCGGTTCCAGGAACGCCGCCGCAATCGCCTCGCGCTGAACCGCCGGGCGACGCGCCGCGCTGTAAAACGCCAGCATCAGCGCGCCGTCGCGCCACGCCAGCAGATGAAAGAACCCCTCGCCCTGCGCATACTGCAATTGCCAGCTTTCGCGGGCGGCCATTTCACGCAGCCAGCGTTGCGGCGACGCATTGCCCGCCAGGGTGACATGCAGGCAGCCGTCCAGCGCCTGACGCCACCACAGCAGATCGGGCGCAAGCGGCGGCATATCGCGACAAAACAGCTCGCCCTGCCACGCGGTGCGGCGTTTTTGCAGACGCACGGCGGTCTGTTTGCTTTCCGGCTGGCCGGAGTGCGGGCAGCAGACCGGGGCCACCAGCGTATTGACGCGCCCGTCGCTCGCGAACTGCGCGTTCCAGTGCATCGGGGCGAACAGCGCGCCGGGTGCCTGGGCGTCATTGAGCGCTGCCCAGCCCACCATAAACCCTTGCGCTGAGGCCACTTCTACCAGGTCGCCCTCGCGCACACCGTAGCGCGCCGCATCGTCAGGATGCATCACCACCTGCGGCAGCGGCTGGTGCTGCATCAGCCGCGCCACGCGGCCGGTACGGGTCATCGTGTGCCACTGATCGCGGATACGCCCGGTATTGAGCCACAGCGGGTAGCGCGCGTCGGGCCGCGCCTGCGGCAGCGCCGGAGAAACCGCTACCATATTCAGCCTGCCGCCACGCCAGCCTGTCCCGGTTTCCAGCAGACGCGGCGTACCCTGCGGCTGTTTGTTCGTCACCGGCCACTGCACCGGCGCGAGCGCGTCATACGCCTCGCGGGTTAACGCGGCCAGCCCACTGATATCAAACGCCCGCGCGCCGTCGTTCTCAAACCCCGACAGCGCCGCGTGCTCGCAGAAAATCTCATGCGGATGCTGCCAGCCAAACGCCTCGCCAAAACCCAGGCGATGCGCCATCTGCGCGACTATCCACCAGTCAGGGCGCGCCTCGCCGGGCGCGGGCAGAAAGGCGCGCTGGCGCGAGATCCGCCGCTCTGAATTGGTCACCGTGCCGTTTTTCTCCCCCCACCCCAGCGCCGGAAAACGAATATGCGCAAAAGCAGCCGTATCGGTCTGCGCGGTAATGTCAGACACCATCACCAGTTCGCAGCGCGCCAGCGCCTGGCGCACCGCGTCGCTGTCCGGCAGCGATACCGCCGGGTTGGTGCCCATTATCCAGACGGCTTTCACCTCACCGAGCCCGATGGCGTCGAAGAGTTCTACCGCCATCAGGCCGGGCGTCTGCGCGATGCGCTCGCTGCCCCAGAACCGCCCGAGACGGGCGATATCTGCCGGATCAAAACCCATATGGCACGCGAGCTGGTTAGCCAGCCCGCCCACTTCGCGACCGCCCATCGCGTTCGGCTGACCGGTCAGCGAAAACGGCCCGCAGCCGGGCCGCCCGATATGTCCGCTCGCCAGATGCACGTTAATGATGGCGTTGCACTTGTCGCTGCCGCTGGAGGACTGGTTAATGCCCATGGTGTAGAGCGTCATCGCCGTGGGCGCACTCAAAAACCAGTCGTAAAAGCGCGCCACCTCGGCTTCTGGCAGCCCACAGAACTGCGCAACGCGCGCCATGCTCCACGCCCGCGCGGCCGCGAGCGCCTGCGCCTGGCCGTCGAACGTCTCAGGCGCGAGCAGTGCTGAAAGCGCGTTCAGCAGCCCGACAAACAGCCCGGCGTCGCTGCCGGGCGCCAGCGCCAGATGGAGATCGGCGATATCACAGGTCGCGGTACGCCGCGGATCGATGACCACGATTTTCATCGCCGGGCGCGCCTGCTTCGCGGCCGCGATGCGCTGATACAGCACCGGATGCGCCCATGCGGCGTTTGAGCCGACAAACACCAGCAGATCGGTCTGCTCCAGATCCGCATAGCTACACGGCACCGCATCGGCCCCGAACGCCCGTTTGTAGCCCACCACGGCGGAAGACATGCAGAGCCGCGAGTTGGTGTCGATATTCGCCGCACCGATAAACCCTTTCATGAGCTTGTTGGCGGCGTAGTAATCCTCGGTAAGCAGCTGCCCGGAGGCGTAAAATGCCACCGACTGCGGGCCGTGCTTATCGATAATATCGCCAAGCCGCGAGGCCGCCGCGTCGAGCGCCGTCTCCCAGCTTGCCCGTTCGCCGTTGACTTCCGGGTACAGCAGTCGCCCGTCATGGCCGGTCGTCTCGCCGAGCGCCGCGCCTTTGACGCACAGCCGCCCGACATTCGCGGGATGGTTTTCATCGCCCCGCACGCTCACCGCGCCGCTGTCGTCGCGCTGCGCCACCACACCGCAGCCGACCCCGCAATAGGGGCAGGTGGTCTTAACGCCGTTCATGACGCCTGCGCCTGTAACAGCAGCGCCTGACCGGCCACCCACACCTTGCCGCCCTCCACTTTCACGGGCCAGGCGCGTACCGCCTCGGTGAGCGCTTCCGCAAGCCGCCCGTCACGCAGCCGGATACGCTGCTTATAGAGCGGCGAAATCACCACCGGTTCGCCGCCGACATCCCCCAGCAGCCCGCGCGACAACACATTGGCGTCGCTGCCCGGCTCCAGGTTATCGAGCGCGTAAACGCGATCGCCAAAACGGAACAGCGCAATCTGCATGTCGCCAAGCCGCGCGCCGATGCCCGCCTGAGGTGGAATGTCTTTCAGCTCACACACCGCCTGCCACGGGCGCTCCGGCGCGCGCGGCGTCACCGGCTGCACGACCTCCACCGGCTGCGGCTGGCCTCTGAGCTCGCGGCGCTGCACGGCTTCATCCGGTTTATCGCTGTTGACATACGAGCGGAACAGCGCCAGCCGGTCGGGACTTGCCAGCGTGGTCTGCCATTCGCACTGGTAGCTTTCGACCACCTGCGCCATTTCGCGCTCCAGCTCCTCGCCGATTCCGAGCGAATCCTCAAGAATGACCTCGCGCAGATACTCAATGCCGCCCTCCAGGTTATCCATCCAGGTGCTGGTACGTTGCAGGCGGTCGGCGGTGCGGATGTAAAACATCAGAAAGCGGTCGATGGTGCGCAGCAGCGTCTCCCGGTCGAGATCGCTTGCGAAGAGATCCGCGTGGCGCGGCTTCATGCCGCCGTTGCCGCAGACGTAGAGGTTCCAGCCTTTGTCAGTGGCGATAACGCCCACATCCTTGCCCTGCGCCTCGGCGCATTCACGCGTGCAGCCGGAGACCGCCATTTTGATTTTGTGCGGCGCGCGCAGCCCCTTGTAGCGGTTCTCAAGCGTTACCGCGAGCCCCGTCGAATCCTGCACGCCGTAGCGACACCAGGTGGAGCCGACGCACGATTTCACGGTACGCAGCGATTTCCCGTAGGCGTGGCCGGTCTCAAAGCCCGCCGCCACCAGCTCGGCCCAAATCGCCGGGAGTTGTTCAAGCCGCGCGCCGAAAAGATCGATGCGCTGGCCGCCGGTGATTTTGCTGTAGAGCTGATAGCGTTTGGCTATCTGCCCGATGGCGATAAGCCCGTCCGGCGTCACTTCGCCCGCAGCCATCCGCGGTACGATCGAGTAGGTGCCGTCTTTCTGGATATTCGCAAAGTAGCGATCGTTGGTGTCCTGGAGCGGCAGATGCGCCGGTTTCAGCAGGTATTCGTTCCAGCACGACGCCAGCACCGAGCCCACCAGCGGTTTACAGATTTCGCAGCCGTGGCCCTGGCCGTAGCGGCTGATAAGCTGGTCAAACGTGCGGATATGATTAACGCGCACGAGGTGGTAAATCTCCTGGCGCGAATACGCAAAGTGCTCGCAGATATCTTTTTTGACCGTGACGCCCTGCTGTTCGAGCTGATACTCCATGACCTGTTTGACCAGCGCGCTACAGCCGCCGCAGCCGGTCGCCGCTCTGGTGCAGCTTTTCACCGCGCCCATATCGCCTGCGCCGGCGACAACCGCCGCGCAGATATCCGCCTTGCTGACGTTATGGCACGAACAGATCTGCGCGCTTTCCGGCAGCGCCGCCACGCCGAGCCCTTTCGCGGGCGCGCCGCTGCTTACGGGCAGGATCAGCGTCTCCGGCTCGGCGGGGAGCGCCATGCCGTTCAGCATCATCTGTAGCAGCGTGGCGTATTCGCTGCTGTCACCCACCAGCACGCCGCCGAACAACGTTTTGCCGTCTGCCGAAACGACGATTTTCTTGTAGATCTGCTTCGGCCCGTGCGTCCACTGATAGCTCTGGCTGCCCGGCGTGCGCCCGTGCGCGTCGCCAAACGACGCGACCTCGACGCCAAGCAGCTTCAGTTTGGTGCTCATGTCTGCGCCGCGGAACGCCGCCGTCTCGCCCGCGAGCGTCGCCGCAACGACCCGCGCCATCTGATAGCCTGGTGCCACCAGCCCGAAAATTTTGTTCTCCCACAGCGCGCATTCGCCGATGGCGAAAATATGCGCGTCGCTGGTGCGGCACTGATCGTCAATGACGATGCCGCCGCGCTCGCCGGTCATAAGCCCCGCCGACTTCGCAAGACTGTCCTGCGGGCGAATGCCCGCCGAAAAGACAATCAGATCGGTATGCAGGCTGTCGCCATCGGCAAACTGCATCGTCAGTCCGCCATTTTCTTCGACAATCGCGGTGGTGGATTTGCTGGTATGCACGCTGACCTCCAGCGCCTCGATTTTCTCGCGCAGCATCGCTGCGCCAGGCGCATCGAGCTGCACCGCCATCAGCCCCGGCGCAAATTCCACGACGTGTGTTTTCAGCCCCAGTTGTTTAAGCGCGTTCGCCGCCTCAAGCCCCAGCAGGCCGCCGCCCACCACCACGCCGCGCGTGGCGTGCTGTGCGCGTTCGCGGATGGCGTCGAGATCGTCAAGCGTGCGATAGACGAAACAGCCCGGCAGGTCGCGCCCCGGCACCGGCGGGACAAACGGCCAGGAGCCGGTGGCGAGCACCAGTTTGTCAAAATGCGTTTCGTGACCCTGCGCGTCGCGCACGATCTGCCGCGCGCGATCCAGCGCCACAATCTGACAGCCGGTGCGTAGTTCAATGCCCGTCTGCGCGAAGAAATCGCTCTGCACCATGGAGAGCGACTGCGCGCTGCGTCCGGCGAAATACTCCGAGAGATGCACGCGATCGTAGGCCGCGTGGCGCTCTTCGCCAAAGACGATGATATGAAAGCGCTCATGCAGCCCGGCGCTGACGCATTGCTCCAGAAAATGGTGCCCAACCATGCCGTGGCCCACGACCACCAGAGTTTGTTTTGTCATCGTGTCATATCCTGCAGCCGCGGGCTGCGTTTCATCGGTTTCATCAAACAGCAGCCCGGCGCTGGCGCGCAGCGGCTGCCCGAAGTGATTCATCAGCGCGCCGGCGCTGTCGGTATCGCCATACAGCAGCACGCCGGTGAGCCTGCCGTGCTCGATAATCAGGCGGCGATAATGGCGGGCTATTGGGTCGAGGCTTATCAGCGTCTGCGCCTGCGGGCCCGGCGTCACCTCGCCCGCGCTGAAAACCGCGATACCGGTGACCTTGAGACGCGTGCCTTTTTCCTCATAACCAAAGCGCGCCGTCTCGCCGCAGAGCCTCGCCGCCAGCACGTCTGCCTGTTGCAGACAGGGCGCCACCAGCCCCCAGGTCTGCGCGTCGATTTCGCAGCACTCGCCGATGGCGCTCACCGCCGGGTGCGAGGCGCGAAGCGTGTCATCCACCACAATGCCGCGCTGGCAAGCGAGCCCGGCGGACTGCGCCAGCGCGATAGCCGGACGCACGCCGGTGGCGATCACCACCCGCTGTGCCGGGACGGTTTCGCCGCAGGCGAGCGTGACGTCATCTGGCGTGATGCGTGTGATGCCGCTGCCGGTCAGCACGCGAATGTGGCGCGCGCGCAGGCTTTCGGCGAGCCACTCGCCCGCCTGCGCATCCAGTTGCTGCTCCATCAACCACGGGTGACGATGCACCAGCGTCACCGCCGCCCCCTGACGGGCGAGCGCCGCGGCCGCTTCCACCCCAAGCAGGCCGCCGCCCAGCACCACGGCGGGGCCAGGCGTCGCGAGAAGCGCCCCGACATCCGCCAGCGTGCGAAAGGCGCGCACGTGCGGCAGCCCGCTGCCTTCAATGGGCGGAATAAACGGCGTCGAGCCGGTGGCGAACACCAGCTCATCCCAGGGCAGCGTGCGCGCGGCGGTGGTGACGGTGCGCGCGGTTAAATCCACCGCCAGCGCCCGCTCGCCGGTCAGCAACGTGACACCGTAACGTGAATACCATGACGCGTCGTGAAGCTGCGTCTGCGCGGCGGTCTTTTCGCCCGCCAGCACCGGCGAGAGCAGGATGCGGTTATAGGCAGGCAGCGGCTCATCGCCGATAAGCGTGATGGCGAAGCGCTCCGGCGCGCGCGCCAGCAGTTGCTCCACCAGACGCACCGCCGCCATGCCGTTGCCGATAATCACCAGTCGTTGCGCCATCGCCGCTCCTTACGCCGCTTTCGGCTGTTTTTCGTAGAGGAAATGCAGGATCTGCTGGCGCAACTGGTGATAGCGGCTGTCGTCGGCGAGCTGCACCCGGTTGCGCGGACGCGGCAGATTGACCTCCAGCGCCTCGCCGACCGTCGCCGCCGGGCCGTTGGTCATCATCAACACGCGATCGGAGAGCAGCACCGCCTCGTCCACGTCATGCGTAATCAGCACAATGGTGGTGTTAAGCTCCTGCTGGATGTGCATCACGGCATCCTGCAAATGCGCGCGGGTCAGCGCATCAAGCGCGCCGAACGGTTCGTCCATCAGCAGCACTTTCGGTTTCATCGCCAGCGCGCGGGCAATGCCGACTCGCTGCTTCATGCCGCCGGAGATCTCGCCGGGGCGTTTGTTGAGCGCGTGCCCCATCTGCACCCGCTCCAGGTTGTGAATAATCCACTCCCGGCGCTGCGCTTTATCCATGGTTTTGCGAAATACCTGATCCACCGCCAGCGCCACATTGTCAAAGCAGGTGAGCCAGGGCAGCAGCGAATGGTTCTGAAACACCACGGCGCGTTCAGGGCCGGGCCCGGCGATTTCACGGTTATCGCACAGCAGCCCGCCTTCGCTCGGCAGCGTGATGCCCGCGATGAGATTGAGCAGCGTCGATTTGCCGCAGCCGGAGTGGCCGATAAGACTCACGGTTTCGCCCGCGTTGATGTCAAAGCTGACGTTCTGCAACGCCAGGAACTCGCCGCTGGCGGTGTTGAAGCGCTGACTGACGTTCTGTACCTGAATGATCGGTTTCATGTTCGCTCCTTATTTGTCCTGCCAGGTGAAGCGGCGGGCGATAAGCATCAGCCCCTGCTCCAGCAAGAGCCCCACCACGCCGATGATGACGATGGCGATGAGAATGTTTTCCACGTTAAGGTTGTTCCACTCGTTCCAGATCCAGAAGCCGATGCCGAGGCCGCCGGTGAGCATTTCGGCGGCGACGATCACAAGCCACGCGATGCCGATGGAGAGCCGCACGCCGGTGAGCACCGCGGGCAGCACCGCCGGAAAGAGAATGCGACGCATGACGGTCCACTCGGAGAGCTGTAATACGCGCGCCACGTTGAGGTAGTCCTCCGGGATACGCTTCACCCCTTCGGCGGTGTTGATGACCATCGGCCAGATAGAGCAGATGAAAATGGTCCAGCTGGAGGCGGGCTCGGCTTTCTGAAACAGCAGCAGGCCGATGGGCAGCCAGGCGAGCGGGCTGACCGGGCGCAGGAGCGCGATAAGCGGGTTGAACATCCGCCCGAGAAAGGTAAAGCGGCCAATCAGAAAACCCAGCGGGATCCCCACCAGCGCCGCCAGCCCGAAGCCCACCGCCACGCGGCTGAGCGAGGCCAGCACATTCCAGCCGATGCCCTGATCGTTTGGCCCGTCGTTGTAGAACGGATCGGCGAACAGCGTCAGCGCCGAGTCGAGCGTGCTGAGCGGCGTCGGAAAGCCTTTACTGCTGACGGCTGCGATTTGCCAGGCAATCACCAGCAGCGCCAGGCCCAGAATGGCCGGCACCACGCGGGCCAGCAGCGCGTTTACCGTGGCCGCGAGCGGCGCGCGGCGTTTACGCACCGCCACGCGGGGCATCACTATCACTTCACCGGCGGGCTGTTCAGGCGCCGCGCTGACGGTCTGTTTACGCTCTTTCATAGTTTCCCCTTAACGTTTCATGGCAAAACGGGCGGCATACGCGGCGGGATCGCGCCCGTCCCAGACGCTGCCGTCCATCAGGCGACTGGTACGCCGCGTCGACGCGGGCAGCGCAATCCCGCCCACCGCCTCTGCGGCCTGCTGATAGATGTCGGTGCGGTTGATGCGGGCGGCGATGGCTGCGTAGTCTGGATCGGTTTTCAGCAACCCCCAGCGGCGGAACTGCGTTAAGAACCACATGCCATCGGAGTGCCACGGGTAGCTCACTTCGCCGTCGCGGAAGAAGCGCATGCCGTGATCGTCTTGCCAGCGCTTTCCGGCACCGTCGTCGTACTCGCCGAGCATGCGCGGCGTGAGGTATTGCACTTTGGTGTTGAGATACGCGCGTTTCGCCAGCACCTGCGCGGTTTCGCGCCGGTTGTCATCCGAGGCGTCTATCCAGCGGGCGGCCTCCAGCACGGCGGCGGTGAGCGCGCGGGCGGTGTGCGGATTCTGCTCCACCCACAGGCGGCGGGTGCCGAGCACTTTTTCAGGGTGATCCGGGAAGATAGACTGCGAGGTGGCGGCGGTGAAACCGATGCGGTCGTTGATGGCGCGCGCGTTCCACGGCTCGCCGACGCAGAAGCCGACCATATTGCCGATGCGCATGTTCATCACCATTTGCGGCGGCGGCACCACCACGGTGCGTACATCGTTAAAAGGATGAATGCCCGCCGCCGCCAGCCAGTAGTAGAGCCACATGGCGTGGGTGCCGGTCGGAAAGGTATGGGCGAAGGTGTAAGCGCCTGGCTCGCTTGCGGCGATCAGTTTTTTCAGCGCGTCGGGCGTGGTGACGCCTTTCTCCAGCAGATCGGCGCTGAGCGAAATTGCCTGACCGTTCTGGTTGAGCGTCATCAGAGTCGCCATCGGCTGCGCCTTGCCGGCGATACCGAGTTCCAGCCCGTAGATGAGCCCATAGAGCGCATGGGCGGCGTCGAGCTCGCCGGAGACCAGCTTGTCGCGCACCGCCGCCCAGCTCGCCTCTTTGCTGGGCAGAATGCGGATGCCATATTTTTTATCGAAGCCTTTCAGCGCGGCCATCACCACCGGCGCGCAGTCGGTGAGCGGAATAAAGCCGACGCGTACGGTGTCGAGCTCGGGTTTGTCAGACCCCGCGGCCCACACGCTGCCCATAAACCCCGGTAACAGCATCGCGCCGCTAAGCGCGGCCCCGGCCTGCAATAAGCGGCGGCGGGAAAGAGAAAAGGATGAATCGCTCATGGCTGCTCCTGAAAATAAAAAAGGCGTCCGCCAATGCCCGAAGACATTGCAGGACGCCTTTATCCTTTCCGGTTTGCCCGCCGCCGTTGGCGAGCTGCCGGGAAATGATTGTCAGGATTTATTAAGCAAGGGGTGTGCCAGGTTTCAGGGTGGGTTCCGTGGCGGGTGCGCTGCGCTTACCCATCCTACAAAAACGTGATTGGTTATCCCCGTGGTGGGTGCGCTGCGCTTACCCACCCTACGTAAAACGTGAGAGCCGATATTGTAGGGCGGGTAAGCGCAGCGCACCCGCCAGTAACACGCGAAAAAACGCCTCGCACACTCCCCCGCTTTGCCCCATTTCCATGCATAAAATGCCCGCTCGCTGTGCAGCTACTCCTTTGGGGTTACCGGCCAGAGCTGGGCGACGGCAAGCATCGCCTCGGCAATCTCCACCATCCGTTTATTCTGATCCATCGCGAGCTTGCGCAACTGATGCCACGCCTGCTCCTCGCTAAGCTGCTGGTGACTCATCAACAAGCTTTTGGCGCGATCGATAAGCTTACGTTCTTCT
The DNA here is from genome assembly GCF_053627815.1 of Cronobacter sp. 153480017-3. Lineage (NCBI taxonomy): Bacteria > Pseudomonadati > Pseudomonadota > Gammaproteobacteria > Enterobacterales > Enterobacteriaceae > Cronobacter > Cronobacter sp. 153480017-3. Next base: position 466,411 of record NZ_JBSEYN010000001.1, read on the forward strand.
AGGTTCGCCTGTAGCGAGGCGAGCTGGCGCGTCAGCGATTCCACCTCGCGAGCCTGCTGGCGCACCAGCGGCAGAAGATGACGCTCAAGCGCTGGCGTCTCCTGCTCGTCACGCAAAGACGCACGGCGCGCCAGCGCTGCCTCCGGCGATTCGCTGTGCGCCTCCTCGGCCAGCAACTGGCGGGCCTCCGCCAGCAGCGCGGCGATTAGCGCCTCTTCGATATCGCGCAGCGCGTCCAGCCGCGTGGTCTGCAACCCAAACCAACGCACCGCCCGCGCGCGGTGGTCATCGGCGGGCAGCCGCGTACAGGCGAGACGACGCAACTGCTCAAGCTCGCGCGTGGCTTCACCGTGGCGGTAAAAACGCTCGCGAATATCCGCGCAGGCGAGCGATAAAAACGTCTCGAAACAGCGCTGCTGCCCGTCAATGCGGTCAGCGAGCCGCTGTCGCAGGGGCTCGCTGAACGCGCCCTGCGTAAAACCGATAGCCCCGATAGCGCGCTCCTGGCCCGCGAGCTCTTTACCCTGCATAAAGCTGTAGAGCGCCGTCAGCGCGCGGGCGAGCGAGGCTTCATCGACGCTTTCGCTCGCCTCCGGCACCAGATCCAGCAGATGCCGGATCGCCAGATTAAAGCTCTCCATCGCCTCGCCAGGCTCAATATCGCGGGCGAGGATGCGCGCGCGCAGCCCAGGCAACTGCTCAAGCTGCCAGAGCGCACAGGCCATGTGCCAGGAAAGCAGGCTGCCTGCGGTGGCAACCGGCACGGGCACCGCGCGAAATTGCGCCGCGCGCTGGTCGGTTTCTGTCACGCAAAAGGCGCGCTCGCGCGCGAAAAGCTGCCCCCCGGAACAGAGCCAGATGTTGGACGCGCCGCGCTCGCGCTGTAGCATATGCACCAGATGGCTTATCTGGCTGACCCAGTCGCCGACGCCCGACCACGCCTCCAGCTGGCTGCGTTTTCTCTCCCGGGCGAAACGAAACCACGCCTGCGCGTTCTGCAAGGATGTCGCGGGAATTGCCATCGCTCTTTCTCCTGTGATCGCCTTTACAGGAATCAAGCAATAACTATGCCGTCATGGCAAAGGAGTTCCGGATGCAAAAAATCGTGATTATCGCCAACGGCGCGGCTTACGGCAGCGAATCGCTGTTTAATAGCCTGCGTCTTGCCATCGCGCTGCGCGACCAGCCGCAGGCCCCTGAGCTGAAATTGTTTTTGATGTCGGATGCCGTCACCGCTGGGCTGCGCGGTCAGAAACCCGCTGAAGGCTATAACGTGCAGCAGATGCTGGAGATTCTCACCGCCCAGAATGTGCCGGTGAGGCTGTGCAAGACCTGCGCCGACGGGCGCGGCGTGAGCGCGCTGCCGCTGATTGACGGCGTGGAGATTGGCACGCTGGTTGAGCTTGCCGGGTGGACGCTGGAGGCTGATAAAGTCCTGACCTTCTGATAATCACGCAGGTGTAATAATATTTACTTATTCGCCTGCGCTGCCCATCAAGTCCCCGCCCTGTGTGCCGATATTTTACTTAAAACCTACAACAACACGCTCGTCTGAAACATAACGCTCACACAACACACAGCAGGGTATACGCCTATGTTAACGTCCATTCGCGCGCGCATCATCGCAGCCACCGCAGGCTGCCTGGTCGGTGCGCTGTTACTGAATACCATCATGAACTATCAGGTCACCCGGCTGGATAATCAGCAGGCGAGCCTGAATACGCTGCGCAGTACCAGCGCCAGCCATAATCTCGCCATCAGCGACTGGGTGAACAGCAAAACGGCAATGATCCAGTCGCTGGATACCGTCGCGCTGGGCGCCGATCCGGTGCCGGTCTTTACGCAGATGGCGAAAGCGGGCGGCTTTATGAACGTCTACGCCGGTTATGCCAATAAAACCGCGAAATTCTCTAACCCGGAAGGTGTCCCGGCGGATTACGATCCGACCATTCGCCCCTGGTATCAGCAGGCGGTAAAGGCTGACGCGCCGGTGGTGACCGCGCCATACGTGGACGCCGGCACCGGCAAGCTGGTGGTGACGTTCGCGGTGCCGGTGAAGCAAAACGGCGTCATTGCGGCGGTGGTCGCAGGCGATCTCTCCATGGAGAGCGTGATTGCCAACGTACGCAGCATTCACCCGACGGAAAACAGCAGCGGGCTGCTGGTGAACGAGGACGGCACGCTGATTGCCGCGAAAGACCCGGCGCTGACGTCAAAACCTTTTGATAAGGCGGTATCAGGCGTCGCGTTCAGCGAGCTGAAAACGAGCGATACGGCGCTGGAAGGCGATATCGGCGGCGCGCAAAAAGCACTGCTGGCCACGCGCGTACCGGGCACCCAGTGGTATCTGGTGGTCGCTCTTGATGAAAACGACGCCACGTCAGGCATGCGCGCCCTGCTCAATACCTCAGCTATTTCCGTGCTGGTGCTGCTGTTGATTACCGGCGCGCTGATGCATTTCCTGGTCACCCGACTGTTAAAACGCCTGCTGATGATCCGCGACGCGCTGGTGGCTATCAGCAGCGGCACTAACGATCTTTCTCAGCGCCTGCCGGAAGATGGCCGGGACGAAGTGGCGCAAATCGCCCATGCCTTTAACGCCTTCTGCGATAAGCTCGCGGGCGTAATGGGCCAGTTGCGCGACGCCAGCGCATCAGTGAAAGTGGCGGCGAATGAAATCGCGGCCGGGAACCAGGATCTCTCCGGGCGCACCGAACAGGCGGCCTCCAGCCTGCGTGAAACGGCGAGCGCGGTAGAACAGATAACCGCGTCGGTCGCTAACTCTACCGATGCGGCGGCGCAGGCTAATACCCAGGCGCAGAGCGCGACGGATGCCGCCTCGCGCGGCGGTGAAGTGGTGTCTAAAGCCATCTCCACGATGCAGTTGATTGAAAGCGCCTCGGCGAAAATCGGCGATATTACCAGCGTTATCGACGGTATCGCGTTCCAGACCAACATTCTGGCGCTGAACGCCTCGGTGGAAGCCGCGCGCGCCGGTGAACAGGGCCGCGGCTTCGCGGTGGTGGCGGGCGAAGTGCGTAACCTCGCCAGCCGCAGCGCTCAGGCGGCGAAAGAGATTAAATCGCTTATCGACTCCACAACGGAAAGCGTCGCGACCGGCTCGCGCTACGTGCGCCTCGCGGGCGAATCGATGGAGGAGATAGTCAGCAGCATCGGCAACGTTTCCGGCATTATGCGTGAAATCACCGTCGCCACCAGCGAGCAGATGAAAGGCATTCAGGAAATTAACCACGCGGTGCTGCAGCTCGATCAGATGGTGCAGCAGAACGCCGAGCTGGTGGTACAGTCGGCCGCCGCAGCGGGCGCGTTGCAGGGCCAGGCGGGAGAACTCGCCCAGACGGCCAGCCATTTCCGCATTTAATCAGGCGCAGGCGCGCATTGAGACATTTTCCGCGCGCCTGCCCGCCGCTTTAACGAACAATGTGATGAATATCGTGTTGTGCCCGCATTTTTTGATCAAAATCAGCGTTCGCGGCCTCCCTCTTTGGTGTTATTTCCGACAGGTTTTGTGAACAGCCTCACGTTCGAAAGGCTGTCCTGACGGATTTATCATTGACAGAGGGGTTAAAGATGGCGCGGGTAAAAGCAAGCCTGAAGTTGTTTGGCGGAGACACGGTGGTGGTGCGCTGTTCAGCGAATTGCCATATCCATTTAATGAGCGCGGGTGAACGCGCCAAGCGCGCGGGAGCAGATATTTTAAGCGTCCAGAACCGCAACAGCGCGTATATCAGCGTGCCTTACAGCGGCGTCTGGGATGTGCTTATCGACAGTCACAGCCAGACACTGGAACACTCCATCAGCTACGTTCCGGCCTGACCATTCTCCCCGGCTCTCGCCGGGGTTTTTTCAGGCGAAATGCGGTTGCAGATCGCCACTCTCATCGCCGTCTTGCGCCTGACACGCGCGCACTTCTGACGCCAGTTCATCCAGCGATGCTTCACACATGCCGAGCTTTTTCAGCTCCTGCTCAAGCGAAAAGAGATATTGGGCATTAGTGCCAAGCGGGCCGCTCGCGCGGGCGATGAGCGGCGCGATGGTCGCAGGACGGGTGTCGGCTTCATACAGCGGGTGGCTCGGATCCATGATAAAGACCAGGGCGTGCACGGTGCGGCCGTCATCGAGCGTGAGCTTGCACCAGCCCGGCAGGTAACAGCCGGTGATCATCTCGCGCTTCCACAGCAGCGTCAGTTCGGTTTCAAGCTCCGCCTCGGGCAGACGATACGCGACGCCGGTCGTGGCGCCGCCCTCTTTCAGCGCCAGCATGCGCCCAGGCATGCAGGCGCTGCCGCGCCCGGCGGTGAGCCGCAGGCAGAACGCGCGGTGCCAGCCGTTTAACGTCGCGGCGCAGCGCTCTTCAAAGACCATTGCCGGGTTCCACATCAGGGAGCCGTAACCAAAAATCCAGACCGGTTCGTTCTCAGGACGACAGGCGAGCGTGGCGGCCAGTGACGCCGCCCGCTGCTCTGGCGTCCACAGTAACGATTCCTCAATGGCTCCGAAAGCCGTCTTACAGTCTGCTGTCATTAAGAAATCACGTGTTAACACTTTCTACCTCCACCACGGCTGCTTCCCTGCGATTTTAAGCGCTTTCAGAATCTTTTTATCGCTCAATCAGAAAGCAATTACGGGGTGACGATAGGGGATTAACGCGCCGCTGACAAGACCGCAGCGGCGTTTTCAACCGACAAAAAACTTATCTGTTCCCGCGCGCTTTACGGGAATAAAGGTAAAGATGGAGAGGAATCAGGCGATTAACGAAGCATTATTTTTTCTTATGCCATTTATCGCCATCGCCTTTTTCATACTCATGTTTAACGGCGGCCCACGCGACGCGATGCGCCGTCTCTTCCCGGCTGGCGTCGCCGCGCCGGTCATCTTCGTCTTTATATTGATCCCAGGCGCTGTTGAACGCCTCTTTATAAATATCCTGCGCATGCGCCGGGAGGACGTTGCGGACATTATCGGGCAAATCGGTTCTTGAAGAGTAAGGCATCGCTACGCTCCTTTATTTCATAAAAAGATAAGTGTGGAACACAATCAGAAAGCGCGCCAGCCGCAAGCGAAGCATGTTGTGATGCCTTCACAATGCCTTGTTTGATAAATGGTTCCTCAATGAAATTCGGTTTTTTGACGCATTTATTGCAAAGTTACGGTTTAGCCGTAAAAAAGCGTAAATAAAGCCTCCTGACCGCGCATTTTTTGGTAGTTTTACGCTCTGTCTTCCTCATCACTATAATGATTATCACCTGCTTCTCTGGAGAATTAACGTGACAAAAACAAACCATGAGGCGGTGAAGACCCGCCATAAGGAGTCTTCTCTCATTTTCCCGGTATTAGCGCTGGCGGTGCTGGCGTTCTGGGGTTCCAGCCAGTCGCTGCCAGTGATTATCGGCATCAACGCGCTGGCGCTGGTCGCGATTCTGAGCAGCGCGTTTAGCGTGGTGCGCCACGCGGATGTGCTGGCGCATCGCCTCGGCGAGCCGTATGGATCGCTGATTCTGAGTCTTTCAGTCGTTATCCTTGAAGTAAGCCTGATCTCCGCGCTCATGGCGACGGGCGATGCCGCGCCGACGCTGATGCGCGATACGCTTTATTCGATCATTATGATTGTCAGCGGCGGCCTGGTGGGCGTGGCGCTGCTGCTCGGCGGGCGTAAATTCGCCACGCAATATGTAAATCTTTTCGGGATTAAACAGTATCTGATCGCCCTTTTCCCACTGGCGGTGATTGTGCTGGTGTTTCCGATGGCGCTGCCGGGCGGTAACTTTTCTACCGGCCAGTCGCTTTTGGTGGCGATGATTTCCGCCGCGATGTATGGCGTGTTTTTGCTTATCCAGACCAAAACGCACCAGAGCCTGTTTGTTTATGAGCATGAAGACGAGAGCGATGACGACGATCCGCACCACGGTAAGCCGTCGGCGCACAGCAGCCTGTGGCACGCGGTGTGGCTGATTGTGCATCTGGTCGCGGTGATCGCAGTGACCAAGATGAACGCGAACCCGCTTGAAGCGCTGTTAAGCCATCTTAACGCGCCGGTGTCGTTTACAGGGTTCCTGGTGGCGCTGCTGATCCTCTCGCCGGAAGGCCTGGGCGCGCTGAAAGCGGTGCTGAATAATCAGGTGCAGCGCGCGATGAATCTCTTTTTCGGCTCGGTGCTGGCGACCATTTCGCTGACCGTGCCGACCGTGACGATTATCGCGATTCTGACCGGCAACGATTTGCAGTTTGCGCTCGGCGCGCCGGAAATGGTGGTGATGTTCGCGGCGTTGATGCTGTGTCAGATTTCGTTTTCCACCGGGCGCACGAATGTGTTGAACGGCAGCGCGCATCTGGCGCTGTTCGCGGCGTATTTGATGACGATTTTTGCGTAGAGTTTTTGGTGGGCGCGCTGCGCTGGAATGGTGGGTGCGCGTTGCTTACCCACCCTACGTGAACCTGATTAGTGCATTGGGGCGGTGGGTGCGCTTCGCTTACCCACCCTACGATAAGAGGCTAAATATGTTTTCGTAGGGCGGGTAAGCCTGCGCCCCCGCCTTATTACCCCAAAAAAACCCCGCATCGCGGGGTTTTCTTTTTACGACCTGGCCGATTAATGCTCGGTATCGAGTTCCGGGAAGCTTTTCACCAAATCGTCGATCGCTTTGATCTGCGTGAGGAACGCTTCGAGCTTCGCCAGCGGCAACGCGGACGGGCCGTCGCATTTCGCGTTTTCCGGGTCCGGGTGCGCTTCGATAAAGAGCCCTGCGAGGCCGGTCGCCATACCAGCGCGGGCAAGCTCGGTCACCTGGGCGCGACGACCGCTGGACGCGGCGCCAAACGGGTCGCGGCACTGCAGCGCGTGGGTCACGTCAAAAATCACCGGCGCGTTGCCAGAGACCTTCTTCATTACGCCAAAGCCCAGCATGTCGACTACCAGGTTGTCATAACCAAAGTTGGTGCCGCGATCGCACAGGATAACCTGCTCGTTGCCGCCCTCTTTGAATTTATCGACGATATTGCCGATCTGCCCCGGGCTGATGAACTGCGGTTTTTTCACGTTGATGACCGCGCCGGTTTTCGCCATCGCTTCCACGAGATCGGTCTGGCGCGCCAGGAAGGCCGGCAGCTGGATAACGTCCACGACATCCGCAACCGGCTGTGCCTGCTCGGCGGTGTGCACATCGGTGATAATTTTCACGCCAAAGGTCTGCTTCAGCTCCTGAAAGATTTTCATCCCTTCTTCGAGGCCCGGGCCGCGGTAAGAGTGAATAGAGGAGCGGTTGGCTTTATCAAAAGACGCTTTGAAAACGTAAGGAATGCCGAGCTTCTGGGTCACGGTGACGTAGTGCTCGCAGATGCGCATCGCCAGATCGCGCGATTCCAGCACGTTCATGCCGCCAAACAGTACGAACGGCAGATCGTTCGCGACGTTGATGTCGCCAATGCTAACCACTTTTTGTTTCATATTGTCGCCTTTATCCTGTGTAAATCGGTACACGCCGCGCTTAGTGCAGGGTAATCTGCTTGTGCGAAATCGAGTTAATCTGCGCCCGAATCATCTCGCTAATCGGATCTTCCGGGCACTGCTCCACAAAATAGCTTAAATCATTGAGCGCCACGTGCTCGCAGTCGAGCTGGGCGTAAATCAGTCCGCGGTCGCGGATCTCATACGGATCTTCCGGGTTAAACTCCAGCAGCGCTTCGCTGGCGCGCAGCGCGAGCTCCATCTGCCGCTCTTCCATCAGCGCCGATTTCAGCGTGTCGAGCAGTTTGCGGATGACGAGACTGTGTTCAGACTCTTCCAGGTCATCCATATAAAGCTCAGCCACCGGGCTGATGTTGCCTTTAAGCCAGACTTCAAGCGTATGTTCATCGAGCGTTTCACCGTTAAACGGGTTGATGAGCCACATTTCGCCATCCATCCAGTCGGCGCGCAGAATCAGCTGCGTCGGGAAAATCACCGGCATCAGCGGAATATCAAGACGCCCGGCTATCCACAGCAGAATAGCCCCGAGCGACACCGCGCTGCCCTGGCGTTTTTTTAGCACTTTGTCCAGCCACAGCGCGTCAGACAGGCGGTAAACGCCGCGCGCGTCGCTAAAGCCCCACTCGCCGTAAAACAGCTCCAGCAGGCGCTCAAGCTGCGTATCCTGATGTGAACCTTCGCAGATCTCTTCACGGGCCAGACGCACCAGGCTTTCGAGCTGGTCGTAGACGTCCTGCACCGGAAAATCGTCGCGGATATGCTGTGAAACCAAAATCATGCCGTCACAGAGCGGCGCGTTGTTAAACTGGAAATCGGCCAACGACTTCATATCAACCCCAATAGCGGTACTTTAGTGGTGGCGAGTTTCACGATGATGTAAAGCACCACCAGCCCAAGCAGGAAGGCAATCCAGCGGACCTGCTGGCTGCGCGGGCGACGCCCGAGCGCGATAAAGCCTAAAACGATGTAGATGATAACGCCAAAGAGCTTTTCAGTCAGCCATGCGCCCTGTGGGGTAAAAGGATAAAAATGCGTGATGAGTACCAGCGCCACACCGCTGCCGAGCAATACGGTGTCGTTGACATGCGGCACAATGCGCACCCAGCGCTTTGAGGACATCGGCGAGCTGCGGTACTGCCACCAGTAGCGCAAAATAAACAGACTGATGGAAATCACCACCGTCAGAATATGTAGGTGTTTTACTGCAAAATAAGCGGCCATGCTGCCTTACTCCTGTGTGTTGCGATCCTGTGTGTCGCGATAGTGTCCCAGCGTCAGACGTTCATTACCGCCATAATCGCGGCAGGTTTCAACAGCCTGATAGCCCGCGCGCGTAAAAAGTTCGCGCACCGCCTCGCCCTGCTGCCAGCCATGTTCCAGCATGAGCCAGCCGTTATCCTCAAGAAAGCGCCGTGCCTCAGTCACCAGCGTTTCAAGATCGGCCAGGCCCGCGTCATCCGCCACCAGCGCGCTTATTGGCTCAAAACGCACGTCGCCCTGCGAGAGATGCGGATCGTCGCCATCGATATACGGCGGATTGCTGACGATAAGCGAAAAACGCGCGTCCGTCAGTGCGGAAAACCAGTGGCTTTGCAAAATCGTGACGTTGTCGATGCCGAGCCGCTGTGCGTTGCGTTTCGCAAGCGCCACAGCCTCCGGGATGACATCCAGCGCGGTGACGTGGCAGTCAGGACGCTCGGAGGCGAGCGCCAGCGCAATCGCGCCGGTGCCGGTGCCGAGATCGAGAATGCGGCACGGCGTGGCCGGCAGACGCGCCAGCGCCTGCTCCACCAGACATTCGGTATCGGGACGGGGGATAAGCGTTGCCGGGGAAACCTCCAGCGGCAACGACCAGAATTCACGCTGGCCGATGAGATACGCCACCGGCTCGCCCGCGGCGCGGCGCGCCAGCAGGGCATCGAGCCGCGCGTGTTCATCGTCAGTCAGCGCGGTTTCGCCAAAGGCGAGGATAAACGTGCGCGTCCTGCCGGTCACAAACGCCAGCAGGATCTCCGCGTCGCGGCGCGGAGATTCACTTGCAGTGAGACGCTCGATGGCCTGTTTCAGCCACTGCTGATATTCCATTACTCCTGCTCAGCCAGCGCCGCCAGCTGATCGGCCTGATGCTCCTGGATAATCGGCTCAATGAGCGCGTCCAGTTTGCCTTCCATCACTTCGTCAAGACGGTAAAGCGTCAGGTTGATGCGGTGATCGGTCACGCGGCCCTGCGGGAAGTTGTAAGTGCGGTTGCGGTCCGAACGATCGCCGCTGCCGAGCAGATTGCGGCGCGTGGAGGCCTCCGCCTGCTGGCGTTTGGCCACTTCGGCGGCGTGAATGCGCGCGCCCAGCACCGCCAGCGCTTTGGCTTTGTTCTTGTGCTGTGAGCGCTCGTCCTGGCACTCCACCACAATGCCGGTCGGCAGGTGGGTGATACGAATGGCGGAGTCGGTGGTGTTAACGTGCTGACCGCCCGCGCCGGAGGAGCGGAAGGTGTCGATACGCAGATCCGCCGGGTTGATGTCCGGCAGTTCGGCTTCCGGCAGCTCCGGCATCACCGCCACAGTGCAGGCGGAGGTATGGATACGCCCCTGAGATTCGGTCGCAGGAACGCGCTGTACGCGATGCCCGCCGGACTCAAACTTGAGACGCCCGTAGACGCCCTCGCCGCTGATTTTGGCGATGACTTCTTTATAACCGCCATGCTCGCCTTCGCTGGCGCTCATGATCTCCACACGCCAGCGGCGCGATTCGGCGTAACGGCTGTACATACGGAAGAGATCGCCTGCGAACAGCGCGGCTTCATCGCCGCCAGTGCCCGCACGCACTTCCACGAACGCGTTACGTTCATCGTCAGGATCTTTCGGCAACAGCAAAAGCTGAAGCTCCTGCTCCAGCGCTTCGCTTTTAGCCTTCGCTTCCAGCAGCTCGTCCTGCGCCATATCGCGCATTTCCGGGTCGCTTAGCATCAGGCGCGCGGTTTCCATATCTTCCTGGACCTGGCGCCATTCAAGGAAACAGCGCGAAACGTCGCTCAGCTGGGCATACTCGCGCGACAGCGCGCGAAAACGCTCCTGATCGGCAAGCGTACCCGCATCGCCCAGCAGAGCCTGAACTTCTTCATGACGCTCCTGCAAGGCTTCCAGTTTGGCAACGATAGAAGGCTTCATAGGCGGTAGATCACCCTGTAATTAGAATTGTGTTGTGCTACTCCAGCCCGAGGCTGTTGCGCAGAATATGCAGGCGTTCATCATCCCCGTCACGGGCAGCCTGCTGAAGAGATTTGGTTGGGGTGTGGATCAGGCGGTTGGTCAGCTTGCGCGCCAGATCCTGCATGATGGCTTCGGCGTCGCCGCCGGTGCGCAGCGCCGCCAGGGCTTTACTGGTGAGCTCTTCGCGCACCTGATCGGCCTGGGCGCGATACTCGCGGATGGTCTCGCTGACGCTCTGGGCGCGCAGCCAGGCCATAAATTCGCAGGCTTCCTGCTCGACGATAGACTCCGCCTGCACCGCTGCGGCTTTACGCTGCGCGAGGTTGTGCTGGATGATGCTCTGCAGATCGTCAACGCTGTAAAGATAGGCGTTGGCAAGCTTGCCCACTTCCGGCTCGACATCACGCGGCACGGCGATATCCACCAGCAGCATCGGCTGGTTGCGGCGGGCCTTCAGCGCGCGCTCCATCATGCCTTTGCCGATAATCGGCAGCGGGCTTGCGGTGGAGCTGATAATGATATCGGCGTCTTTTAAGCGCTCGTCGATATCGCCAAGCCCGATGACCTCCGCGCCGACTTCATCCGCCAGGCGCTGGGCGCGCTCGCGGGTACGGTTGGCGATGATCATTTTCTGCACGTTATGTTCGCGCAGGTGACGGGCCGCAAGCTCGATGGTTTCGCCCGCGCCGACCAGCATCACGGTGACCGTCGAGAGCGATTCGAAAATCTGCCGCGCCAGCGTACAGGCGGCAAACGCTACCGACACGGCGCTGGCGCCGATATCGGTTTCAGTACGCACGCGTTTGGCGACGGAGAAGGATTTCTGGAACATGCGTTCCAGCTCGCTGGCGTTCGCGTGGCCGCGACCAGAATCGGCGAAGGCTTTTTTCACCTGGCCTAAGATTTGCGGCTCGCCCAGCACCAGCGAATCGAGACCACTGGCGACGCGCATCAGATGGCTGACGGCGTCGTTATCGTGGTGCCAGTAGAGGCTGTTGCGCACTTCCTCTTCGTCGAGATTGTGATAATCGCACAGCCAGCGCACGAGCTTGTCGTGCAAATTGTCCTGTTCCTCAACGCTCAGGTAAAGCTCCGTGCGGTTACACGTCGAGAGCACCACACCGCCCTGCACCATCGGCTGCGACAGCAGGCTTTCCAGCGCCTGGTCGAGCGTATCCGGCGAAAACGTCACGCGTTCTCGCAGCGAAACAGGAGCCGTCTTGTGGTTGATGCCGAGAGCTAACAGGGTCATGGAGCGGGAATAGTACCAGCGTTGATAAGGTTTGCTGTGCGCATCATACAGGATGCGTAAGGTCAATAAAAGAGAACCGCCTCTTTTGGAGTAATAGACAGATTCATGATTTAAGACAACTTGACCATAGACGCCCTCAGCCCCTGACGCTAGCATGAAGGGTTATAACCTCAATCAACATCAAGGATTTGTTCCTGTTATGGCGATTTCTTCTGTGCGTTTTTGGTCTCTCGCCCCGCTGGCGAGCCTGGTGCTGACCGCCTGCGTCAGCCACGCCCCGCAAGGCCCTGGCAAAAGCCCCGACTCTCCCCAGTGGCGACAGCACCAACAGCAGGTGCAAAATCTCGCGCAGTTCCAGACCCGCGGCGCTTTCGCCTATCTTTCCGACCAGCAGAAAGTCTACGCGCGTTTCTTCTGGCAGCAGACCGGCAAAGAAAACTATCGCCTGCTGCTCACTAATCCGCTTGGCAGCACCGAGCTTGAGCTGAACGCGAAGCCGGGTGCCGTGGAACTGGTGGATAACAAAGGTAAACACTATCAGGCCACGGATGCCGAGGAGATGATCGGCAAACTGACCGGCATGCCGATTCCGCTCAATAGTCTGCGCCAGTGGATTGTCGGCCTGCCGGGCGATGCGACTGACTACGCGCTTGACGATCAGTATCGTTTACGCGAAGTGAATTACACCCAAAACGGCAAAACCTGGAAGGTGGTATACGGCGGTTACGACACCAAAACCCAGCCTGCGATGCCCTCGAACCTGGAGCTGCGCGAAGGCGACCAGCGCATCAAGCTCAAAATGGATAACTGGATTGTTAAATAATGACCCGTTGGCCCTCCCCGGCGAAGCTTAATCTTTTCTTATATATCACGGGCCGTCGTAACGACGGCTATCACAATTTACAGACGCTGTTTCAGTTTCTCGACTATGGCGACACGGTGCTGATAACGCCGCGCATGGACGGCGAGCTTCGGCTGGTGACTCCCGTTGAGGGCGTGGCGCAAGAGGACAATCTCATCATGCGCGCCGCAAGGCTTCTGATGGCGCGCGCTCGTGAAACCGGACGGCTGCCTGAGGGCGCGGGGGCGGATCTGGGCGTGGAGAAGCGTTTACCGATGGGCGGCGGGCTCGGCGGCGGTTCGTCCAACGCCGCGACGGTTCTGGTGGCGCTCAATCATCTCTGGCAGACCGGCTTTAGCGAAGATGAACTGGCGCAACCTGGCGTGCAACTTGGTGCCGACGTGCCGGTGTTCGTGCGAGGCCGTGCGGCCTTCGCCGAAGGGGTTGGCGAACTGCTGACGCCTGCAAGCCCTGCGGAGAAATGGTATCTGGTGGCGCACCCGGGCGTGAGCATTCCCACACCCGTGATTTTCGGGGATCCGGAGCTCACGCGCGATACGCCCGTCCGGTCAATGGAAACGTTGCTGAAATGTGAATTTCACAACGATTGCGAGCATATCGCAAGAAAACGTTTTCGTGAGGTTGATGCCGCGCTTTCCTGGCTGTTAGAATACGCGCCGTCGCGCCTGACCGGCACCGGAGCTTGTGTGTTTGCTGAATTTAACACCGAATCCGAGGCCCGCCGGGTGCTTGAGAAAGCCCCGGAATGGCTGAAGGGTTTTGTTGCGCGAGGCGTCAACCACTCCCCGTTACAGCAAGCCATCGCCGGGCAAACTGAGTCGTGGTGACAACGTCACCTCTGTTCCAGACGTTGCGCCATGCTCTTTAAATACACCGCCTGGATGGCGAACCTGCTTCCTGTCGCGTTTTGCGGCGCCGCCATCCACCACTGGACGCATGCCTGAGGTTCTTCTCGTGCCTGATATGAAGCTTTTTGCTGGTAACGCCACCCCGGAACTAGCACAACGTATTGCCAACCGCCTGTACACTTCCCTCGGCGACGCTGCTGTCGGTCGCTTTAGCGACGGCGAAGTCAGCGTACAAATTAATGAAAATGTACGCGGTGGTGATATTTTCATCATCCAGTCCACTTGTGCCCCCACCAACGACAACCTGATGGAACTGGTTGTCATGGTCGACGCCCTGCGCCGCGCTTCCGCAGGTCGTATTACCGCCGTTATCCCTTATTTTGGTTATGCCCGTCAGGACCGTCGCGTGCGTTCCGCGCGTGTGCCTATCACCGCGAAAGTGGTGGCGGATTTCCTGTCCAGCGTAGGGGTTGACCGCGTTCTCACTGTGGACCTGCACGCAGAACAGATTCAGGGCTTCTTCGATGTGCCGGTAGATAACGTCTTCGGCAGCCCGATTCTGCTGGAAGATATGCTGCAGCAGAACCTGGATAACCCGATTGTGGTTTCTCCGGACATCGGCGGCGTGGTGCGCGCTCGCGCCATCGCAAAACTGCTCAACGATACCGACATGGCTATCATCGACAAACGTCGTCCGCGCGCTAACGTCTCTCAGGTGATGCATATCATTGGTGACGTGGCAGGTCGTGACTGCGTACTGGTAGATGACATGATCGACACCGGCGGCACCCTGTGCAAAGCGGCTGAAGCGCTGAAAGAGCGCGGCGCTAAACGCGTTTTCGCCTACGCCACCCACCCGATTTTCTCCGGCAACGCGCTGAATAATCTGCGCAACTCCGTGATTGATGAAGTGGTCGTCTGCGACACTATCCCGCTGTCTGAAGAGATCAAAGCGCTGCCGAATGTGCGCACGCTGACCCTCTCCGGTATGCTGGCCGAAGCGATTCGTCGTATCAGCAACGAAGAATCTATCTCCGCCATGTTCGAGCATTAATCGGACTGAGCGTAAAAACCCGCCCCGGCGGGTTTTTTTATTCTTTTGTTTTATTTGTATGATTTATGTATTCATCATCGTATATTTTTTTACATGGTGGTGAACGCATGGATGAAATATCGTGAACACCCAATATCTCTCGCAAATCCTTCCTTTCCGTGCGCTGGTGGAAGCCTGCTGGCGTGAAAAATATACCGTCTCACGGCTGAGCCGCGATCTGATTGCTGGTATCACCGTCGGCATTATCGCCATTCCGCTCGCCATGGCGCTGGCTATTGGCAGCGGCGTGCCGCCACAATACGGCCTCTATACTTCCGCCATCGCGGGCATTGTTATCGCGCTGAGCGGCGGTTCGCGCTACAGCGTCTCGGGGCCGACCGCCGCGTTTGTGGTCATTCTCTACCCTGTCGCGCAGCAATTTGGGCTTTCCGGGCTGCTGGTGGCGACGCTGCTCTCGGGTATCTTTTTAATTCTGTTCGGTCTGGCGCGTTTCGGGCGACTGATTGAGTATATTCCGCTGCCGGTCACGCTGGGCTTTACCTCCGGCATCGGCATTACCATCGCGACCATGCAGATCAAAGATTTCTTTGGCCTCGACATCGCGCATATGCCGGAACATTACCTGCCGAAAGTGGCCGCGCTGGCGGTGGCGCTGCCTGGGCTGAATCCTGGCGATGCGGCGATTGGTATCGTCACGCTGGGTGTGCTGGTGTTCTGGCCGCGTCTCGGCATCCGCCTGCCGGGGCATTTACCGGCGCTGCTGGCGGGCTGCGCGGTGATGGGCGTCGTTCATCTGCTGGGCGGCGATGTCGCAACCATTGGTTCGCGCTTTCACTACCTGCTGGCAGACGGCACCCAGGGCAGCGGTATTCCGCCGCTCCTGCCACAACTGGTGCTGCCGTGGGATCTGCCGGGGTCGTCATTTACGTTAAGTCTGGATTCGCTGCGCGCGCTGCTGCCCGCCGCGTTTTCTATGGCGGTGCTGGGCGCTATCGAATCCCTGCTGTGTGCGGTCGTGCTGGACGGCATGACCGGTACGCGCCATAACGCCAACAGTGAGCTAATCGGCCAGGGGCTTGGTAATCTGGTCGCGCCGTTCTTTGGCGGCATCACCGCCACCGCCGCGATAGCCCGTTCGGCGGCCAACGTCCGCGCGGGTGCTACTTCGCCTGTCGCCGCGGTGTTCCATGCGCTACTGGTGCTGTTAGCGCTGCTGGCGCTCGCCCCGCTGCTCTCCTGGCTTCCGCTCTCGGCGATGGCCGCCCTGCTGCTGATGGTGGCGTGGAATATGAGCGAAGCGCATAAGGTGATTGGCCTGCTGCGCCGCGCGCCGAAGGATGACATCGTCGTGATGCTTATCTGCATGTCGCTGACGGTGCTGTTTGATATGGTGATAGCCATCAGCGTCGGCGTGGTGCTGGCCTCGCTACTGTTTATGCGCCGGGTGGCGCGCATGACGCGGCTCGCGCCGCTGAATGTTTCCGTACCAGAGGATGTCCTGGCCGTGCGGGTGACCGGGCCGCTGTTCTTCGCCGCGGCCGAAGGCGTCTTTACGCCGCTGCTGGCGCAGGCGGCAGGCAAACGCGTTATCGTGATGCAATGGGACGCGGTGCCGGTGCTGGACGCGGGTGGCCTGGATGCCCTGCAACGCTTTATTGAACGCCTGCCGGATGGCTGCGAGCTGCGTATCTGTCATCTCGAATTCCAGCCGCTGCGCACGCTGGCGCGCGCAGGCGTTCAGCCCATCCCTGGGCGTCTTGCTTTCTTCCCGGGGAGCGACGCAGCCTTAGCCGCGCCGTGAATCAACGTGCAGGCGCAGCCCCCTGCGCCTGCATCAACGCGCCGAATGCCTGTTGCAGCCAGGCGAGCGTTTCCGGCGTCATCCAGGTGCCTTTAGAAAGATGCGGTTCGCGCATCATCGCCTCCCGAAATTTCTGCTGCGTCTGCGGGTTATCGCCAGCGAACGAAGAAAACAGGGTCAGCCAGTGCGCCGCAATTTCGCGCGCTTCTTCGCTTTGCGGGGAGAGCTGCGCGTCCACTGCCGCATGAAGTTTCGCCACCAGCGGCGGCCACTCCATCATGCGATCAAAATAGTGCTCACGGGTGAACGCGTACTCTTCGGGCGTCAGATAACGCTCGTAGATAGCAAGCTTGCTTTCGGCAAAGGCATGCGTGATCCAGTCGACTATCTCCGGTGTAATACCAGTTTTATCGCGCATCGCAGGCTCGGCGGCATGCATGTCGTTGAGGCGAGTCAGGAACGCAGGGTTGCCCGCGGTATCCCGCTCCAGCGTTTCCATCCAGCGCGTGGCGAGCGCCTGCGCAGCCGGACTGCTGACCGGTACGCCCTGAGAAACCGCTGCCTTAACCTCATTCACCAGCGCCGCCCACTGCGCTTCGCGCTCGGCGTTTTCCTGCGCAAACGGCAGCTGTTTCAGTTCGTCGTGCGAAAACCATTTCTCATACATCGTCATTAACTCCAGTGTTTTCAGCCATTCCTGAAGATCCGGCTCACAACCGGCCAGAAGCCCGTCACGCAGCACCACCAGCCGGTCGCGCAGTATCGCGGTACGCGTAAGCTGTGCATTCAGCTGGGTGATTTGCGTGTCAATGACTTCCGGCAGCGTCATGCTGCCGCTCTCCAGACACTCCCGCACCTGCGCCAGACTCAACCCCATTCGCGTCAGTGCCTGAATATGATGCAGGCGCTGAATATCATCGCGGTTATAGAGACGGTAACCGGCGGCCGTGCGGCCGGAGGGAATGAGCAGACCGAGGCTTTCGTAGTGATGCAGCGTGCGGACCGTCAGCCCGGCGCGCTTTGCGAGTTCACCAACCTGTAGCAACATAACGCCTCTCCTCTTCCCTTTCGAAGCCCACTGTGAGCCCTGACGTAACGTAAGGGTCAAGAGCGTATCATAAAAAAAGCTCCCGACCGGCGGGAGCTTTTACAGCGTTTACGTATTAACGAGAGTAATCATTATGAACTGGAGTGATGGTTGCGCTTGCAGCGTTTGTCATAATGGCGCACCCACCAGTAACGATCGCACACTTGTTCATGACCACCAACGCGGGCGCCTGCCAGCCATAACACGGCCCCGACGAAGATACTTAATACCGCGCCATGCGCGAAAAACTGCGGCAGGTTTAGCTGCGGCAGCTGGTTGAGAATGGAGTAACCGACCCCGCCAACCATGACCACTAACCCCAGCCCCATCAAGAAATTGCCGAGCAACGACGCGTTTTTGCGTTTCATAGTCACCTCCGGAAGAATGGGCGGGAAAGTATCCCTGTTATTTATGTGTAAAGTATAGGCAACGCTTATAAATGCGGGTTGCGCCGGGGATCACAATTATGAACTTTCTCTGGACGAAACTTTACAAATAAGCCAATGAATTACATGAAAATCTAATTATTCATGATTGTGATTATTGATTTCCATTCATCGGTGCGACGCGGTTTTGTGATCTGCGCGACAGCACAGTAAACTACGCCGCAAACAGAGGTTTTCAGGAACAGTAACGTGACGATTAAACTGATAGTCGGGCTTGCGAACCCCGGCGCGGAATATGCCGCCACCCGTCATAACGCGGGCGCATGGTATGTGGATCTGCTGGCGGATCGCTTTCGCGCCCCGCTGAAAGAAGAGGCTAAATTTTTCGGCTATACCTCACGCATCAACGTGAACGGCAACGATGTGCGCCTGCTGGTGCCGACCACTTTTATGAACCTGAGCGGCAAAGCCGTGGCGGCGATGGCCACGTTTTACCGTATCGCGCCGGATGAAATTCTGGTGGCGCACGATGAACTCGATCTGCCGCCAGGCGTGGCGAAGTTCAAATTAGGCGGCGGTCATGGCGGTCATAACGGCCTGAAAGACATCATCAGCAAGCTGGGGAATAACCCTAATTTTCACCGCTTACGGCTGGGCATTGGTCATCCGGGCGATAAAAACAAAGTTGTCGGCTTTGTGCTTGGCAAACCGCCAGTGAGCGAGCAAAAGCTGATTGACGAGGCCGTGGACGAAGCGGCACGCTGCACCGAAATCTGGCTGCAGGACGGCTTAACCAAAGCCACTAACCGTCTGCACAGTTTTAAAGCGCAATAAACCGCGCGCCGGCGCGGCATAAGGGCGATTTCTCCCCCGTTGCGCGCCCGTTACGTGTATAATAGCCAAATAACACCATTTCTCATCATCGGGTTAATTTTAACCCTCTGATAAACAAGCAATTAAGGTAATGTAAACCATGGGATTCAAATGCGGTATCGTCGGCTTGCCGAACGTCGGTAAATCCACTCTGTTCAATGCGCTGACCAAAGCAGGTATTGAGGCGGCGAACTTCCCGTTCTGTACCATTGAGCCGAACACCGGCGTCGTGCCTATGCCCGATCCGCGTCTGGACAAAATCGCCGAGATCGTGAAGCCGCAACGTATTCTGCCGACCACGATGGAATTTGTGGATATCGCCGGTCTGGTGAAGGGCGCGTCCAAAGGCGAAGGTCTGGGCAACCAGTTCCTGACCAACATCCGCGAAACCGAAGCTATCGGCCACGTGGTGCGCTGCTTTGAAAACGACAACATCATCCACGTCGCGGGCAAAGTAAATCCGGCGGAAGATATTGATACCATCAATACCGAGCTGGCGCTTTCTGACCTCGATACCTGCGAGCGTGCGATTCATCGTATCTCCAAGAAAGCCAAAGGCGGCGATAAAGACGCCAAAGCCGAGCTGGCCGTACTGGAAAAATGCCTGCCGCAGCTTGAGAACGCCGGTATGCTGCGCGCGCTGGATCTGAGCAAAGAAGAGAAAGATCTCATCAAATACCTGAGCTTCCTGACGCTCAAGCCGACCATGTACATCGCGAACGTCAACGAAGACGGTTTCGAGAACAACCCGTTCCTGGATCAGGTGCGTGAAATCGCCGCGAAAGAAGGCTCTGTGGTTGTGCCGGTGTGCGCCGCCGTGGAAGCGGATATCGCTGAGCTTGACGATGAAGAGCGCGATGAGTTTATGCAGGAGCTGGGCCTCGAAGAGCCGGGTCTGAACCGCGTGATCCGCGCCGGTTACGCGCTGCTGAACCTGCAGACGTATTTCACCGCTGGCGTGAAAGAAGTGCGCGCCTGGACCATTCCTGTCGGTGCCACCGCCCCGCAGGCGGCGGGTAAAATCCACACCGATTTCGAAAAAGGCTTTATCCGCGCGCAAACCATCGCTTATGACGATTTCATCGCTTACAAAGGCGAACAGGGCGCGAAAGAAGCCGGTAAAATGCGTGCCGAAGGCAAAGATTACATCGTCAAAGATGGCGATATCATGAACTTCCTGTTCAACGTCTGACCATTTCTTTTCGCGTGTGGGATGGTTTTTCATCTCATAAAGCTGACTGAGAATGTAAAATCCACGCTCTGGCGTGGATTTTTCTTTTCGTCCTGAATACCCGTTTTAAGCGCGTCGTATCTTTAGCGGATAACGCCGCGGTTAACAGATTGATGACTAAAGGGACAGGGTAAGTGTTTACACTGCCGGTCCTGGACCTAAGCGCCGAGGAGGCAACATGATGAAAGAAGGCCCGCTGACCGAGAAAGAGCTGGAATGGCTTGACGAGATGCTGGAAAAGTATGGCAGCGAGGATTCGATTGTCGATGTCGCTGAGCTCGATGGCCTGCTGACCGCCGTGCTTTCCGGCCCAAAAACGATTGAGCCGAGCCAATGGCTGGTCGCGCTGTGGGGCGGTCAAAACCGCATTCCCCGCTGGAGCAACGAGCGTGAGATGAACCGCTTTATGGATCTGTGCTTCCAGCATATGAACGATATCGCCGATCGTCTCGCGGAATTCCCCGATCAGTTCGATCCGCTGTTTGGCATGCGCGAGACCGAAGGCCAGGAATTTACCGTGGTGGAAGAGTGGTGCTTTGGCTATCTGCGCGGCGTGGCACTCGGCGACTGGTCATCACTGCCGGAATCGCTGCAGCCCGCGCTGGACGCCATCGCCCTGCACGGCAAGGAAGAGAACTTCCCACAGCTGGAATCGCTCTCCCAGGAAGCACTCGAAGCGAGTTTCGCTGCTATCCGCCCCGCCGCGCTGGCGCTGCATGATTACTGGATAGCCCAGCCGGAAGCGGTGCCTGAGCCGCAGCAGCCGGTGGTGGCCGAACAAAAGCCTGGGCGAAACGATCCCTGCTTTTGCGGCAGCGGTAAAAAGTATAAGCACTGCTGCCTGCACTAAACACGATGCGCCTGCGGGCGCATTTTTTTGGCGGCGGCAGGACAGAAAGCCGGGACAAAATATCACCGGAACGTGTTCATCAATACGTAAACGACAGTTTATCCCTCGCCGCCTTCCCTGTTTTTCTGCAAATTATCGCTTCCCACTCCGCCAATAAAGGGCAGCCTGAGTTTAAGTGGCGAGAGATCCAGTCCCATATTCAGCCCCAGAATGTTAATTTCAAGCCCCTCTTCCGCGCCCAGCGTAAATCCCGCCACGCCCAAAACAGAGACCTGAACGCCGCGTCCTGACGGCGGTAAGCCAACGAAATGGCGCAGCGAGCGAAAATCTTTGCCGATAGCATTGGCGGGCATATCCAGCTTCAGCGCAGGAACTTCCCGCCCGATATGGGCGATGAACGTGTTGCTGTTTGGGCCAGGCCAGACGCGATAAGTCTCTGGCCACGGCCAGGAGGCGATAGCCGCTTCAATTTGAGGGATCATGGCTTCGGCTTCCTTGCCACGATGCTCAACCAGCAGGCGGGGTTTCGAGCCATACCAGTAACCGTCCGGCACGTTTTGGTTGCGCCGCACTTTCTTACCTGCGCCCCAGCTAATCACTTCATAGCGGGTGTAATGGGTTTCTCCGGCGCGCTTATAGATTATCCAGGGATGGACCGCGACCACGCCTTTCCAGCCCCATGTCGGCGCGGCGTAAACCTGCACCAATGCCAGCCGGGCGTTTTTTCTCGGATCCGGTGCGAGCCCCGCGGAGTCGCTGCGGGCAGCCCACCAGCCACGCTGCGAAAGTGGCTCATGGTGATACATCTTCTGGCCGACGCTCGCGGCAAGTGACAGCAGAGTGATACAAAGAAAACTCAGTAACAGCATTTTAATCAGGAACATGCGGGGCCAGGTGTGGTTAAAAATAGATCACAATGACACCATCCTAACGCTGTATTTATATCCAGCAAAGTTCGTTTTGTGCTACGAATATCGCGACATGCCTCGAACAGGCATGTCATGCGCTTTTGAGAAAGCCAGCGTTATGCTCACCACTTGCGGCTTATCTCTTCTCTACCATTCCGACAATCGCATCGCGTAATTCTGCTTTTGCCTGTGCGGCATCAATCGCGCCCATCGTGACGGCCCAGGAAAGCCCTTCGGCAGCGCCAAACATCGCCCACAGCGCGGCGTCACGCAGGGCGTTATCCGAACGCAGCGGCGCAAACAGCGTGCGGCATTTACTGATGAATTCCACCGCGTAATCCTGACGCAGCTTTTCAAGCTCCGGCGTGCCGGTGAGCGCCGCCATCACATTTGGCATTTCACGCCCCTGCAACAGCACGCATTCGATATACGCATCGGCGATCACCGCTGCCAGCGGCAACAGTTCAGGTTGAGCGCGTGCGATCGCCTCATCCATTTTGCGGTTCTGGCGCACTTCATATTCGTGGTAAAGCGCCGCCAGCAGGCCGGAGCGGCTGGTGAAATGATCGTAGACCACCGGCTTTGTGACGCCCGCCCGTTCCGCGAGCCTGCCAAGCGTCAGCGCCTCGGTGCCCTTTTCACGAATAATCTGCCAGGCCATTTCAATAAGCTGGGTGTGGCGCGCATCGCGGCTTAGCCGCTGGCGCGTGCGAATTTCAGACACGGCGTTTCTCCTTGACAGAATTACCTACTAAAAGTAACTTACCAATGGTAGGTTACTTTTAGTATATCAGATTACGTCTGTCGTCACCCGATGGCAACGCAGGAGGAGTGAATATGCACGCATTAATCGTCGTTTCCCATCCGTTAGCGTCATCTCTGACCCACCGCGTCGCGCACGCGCTGGCCGAAGGCATTACCCGTGACGGTAGCGGTCATACCGCCGACATTGCCGATCTCACACGCGAAGGCTTCGACCCGGTCTTTAACGAGCACGATTACGCCGCGTTTATGAAAACTGCACCGGTGCCGCCAGACGTCGCCCGCGAGCAGGCGCGTATCAATCACGCCGACGCGCTGGTACTGGTGTTTCCGGTGTACTGGTGGTCGATGCCGGGGCTGTTGAAAGGCTGGATCGATCGCGTTTTTTCAAACGGCTGGGCGTATGAAGAAAGCCCGGAAGGGAAAGTAGTCAAAAAACTGGGGCATCTGCCGGTGCATCTGGTGAGTATCGGCGGCGCGGACAGAAAAACGTTCGATAAACACGGTTATCACCAGGCCTGGGACACGCAAATCGCCCACGGGATTTTCGATTACTGCGGCGCGCCGGTTATCACCAACGAAACGCTGTTTCTGCCGGATCTCAGTACGCCTGACGACGCCCTGGAATGCGCACGCGTGCTGGGCGCGAAAATATTTACCACGTCAGCATAAGCGCGTCAGCCAGAGAAGGGGTTACAGAGAGATAACGGGAATAAACGCGGAGGAAACAGCCATCCGGCGCGTCTCTCTTATCCGCTAAACCCCGCAAATAACCGCAGGTGAAAAGCGAATCAAGACGCAGCCGGACGCTCACGGTGCGCCGGGCCGTCAGGCCGCGGCGCCGTTGGTCTGTGCGGCGAGGTGCGCGGCCCACAGGCTTGCCACCCATTTCACGCCGCGCGCGGTAAAACGCGGTTGGGCGAAGGTGTGCAGGTTTTCGCCCACACCGGAGCGCAGCGTAAAGTAACCCGCCTGCAGGTGGTGGTGCTGCGGCACCAGCGTACCGTTGGCGCGCTGCATAATGTTGCGCTCCAGCAGAAACTGGCGGAATTCCGGCTCCTTCACCTTCAGCATTTTGCACAGCTGGCGAAAGCCAAGCGACTCGTCGACCTGCACGAAACGATCGAAGAACTCGGCTTTAGGGGCGAAGAGAGCCAGCTGCTGCTCCGCCCGCTGACGCTTTTCATACTGCTCGGCCCAGGCGCGCGCGGCGGCGGCCGGGTTGGTAAAGTCCGGCAGGCTGGCGTTACGTTCGCGTTCCTGCCAGCGATCGAGCATTTCGGCGGTAAAGGCGGGCGAAATGCGCGCCACCGTCAGCAGCGAGTCGCGTTTATTCAGTAAGAACTCCTGACGCATCTCCCCTTCCCGTTCGTACAGATTAATGCCGATAGGCTGGGACAGGCGCTGCGCCGTTTCCAGGCTTTTAATCATGCGCTTCACTTCACTGTGGGCAATCCCTGTTAACGTCGCGATTTCACGGCTGCTCATTGTGACCGATTGATCCTGAGCATTAAGATTTTCCAGCGGAATCATCATAGGTTTCACCACTCATTCACTAACTCAATTACAACAACACCTGGTGCTTTGTAGAAATAGTATACAGGTACCTGTTTAAATATCCAGTAGATTTTTTAATCGGTTTTACTTAAGTTGCAGGCGAGACGCGGCCTGCGATGAGTGGTCCGCTATGTGATTAAAAATCAATCCCTTTTCGCTGCCTCCTGCGCTATCTGCCCACCGCGCTCATAAAAAAAGCCCGCGCAGGCGGGCTTTTCAAAAGGTTAAAAACAAGGTTATTCAAGCCCGGCGCGAGCCAGACCAAACGCCGCGTCCTGGCTGCCGGGTGCCATTTGCGACACCAGTTGGAGACGGTTCCAGCTATTGATGATGGCAACGGCAAACGCGATCTCTGCAATTTCCGTTTCAGAGAAATGCTCACGCGCCTGTTGATAGATCGCATCGCTGATCCCTTCTTCTCTGATATGCGTTATCGCTTCCGTTAAGGTCAGCGCCGCTTTCTCCTTCGCGCTGAACAGCGGCGATTCGCGCCATACCGGCAGATGGTACAGGCGCAGTTCACGCTCGCCCGCCATCTTTGCTTCCTTCGCGTGCATATCGACGCAAAACGCGCAGCCGTTGAGCTGCGAAGCGCGCATGTCGATCAGTTGTTTAAGCGTTGGCGTCAGGCTGCTTTTTTTCAGCGCCGCGCTGGCGTTCATCAGAGTGTTAACCAGCGCCGGAATGGTCTGATAATGGTTCACGCGCGTACTCATGGAAACTCCTTACATCACAAGAGAAATCACCCCGCGCGGTGCGGAGCGTGTCAAATTCTTCTCGTCTATCATACGGTGCCATGACATAGTCAAAAGGGTCATAAAACGTGAAATAAGGCAGGACATGAAACCGGGTTATCGTGAAATTTATCAGCGCTATCGCCAGAATATCCACGCCGGGCTTCTGAAGCCCGGCGACCGGGTACCGTCCATCCGCGTGCTGGCGCAGGAACTCCAGGTGGCGAAGAAAACGGTGGAGGCGGCCTACGCGGTGCTGGTGGGTGAAGGGTATCTGGTGAGCCGCGGCCCGCAGGGTACGCTGGTGAATCCGGCGCTCACGGTGCCGCCGCGCGTGGCAGAGCCAGCGCCTGTCCGCCCGGGCGATAACAACGATCTGCTGGCGCTTAACGAGCACGAAGGGTTTCTGCGCCCCGGTCTGCCGTCGCTGGATCAGTTTCCTTATAAAAAGTGGCTGCTCCTGAGCGCAAGAGCGACGCGCGCCATGCGCCCCAAAGAGATGGTGAACCCGCCAGTTGCAGGCTACGCGCCGCTGCGCGCGGCGATCGCAAGCTATCTGACGCTGTCACGCGGCGTGACGTGTACCGCTGACGATGTTTTTATCACCAATGGCTATCGCGGCAATCTGCTGCTCACCGTCCAGGCATTGCTCGGCGCGGGTGAGAGCGTGGCAATGGAAGATCCTGCCTATTTTCTCGGTCAGCGGCTGCTGAAAACGCTCACGCCGAATCTGCACGCCATACCGGTGGATAACGAAGGCATAGATGTGGACTACCTGCAACATCACCACCCGGACGCCCGGCTCGCGTTTGTCACGCCGACACACCACAGCCCGCTTGGCGTGTCGCTGTCGCTGCCGCGAAAACAGCAATTGCTGGCGTGGGCGTCCCGCCAAAACGCATGGATTGTGGAAGATGATTATGACGGCGAGTTTCACTTCACCCGCAACGTGCTGCCATCGCTTAAAAGCCTGGACACCGATGACCGGGTCGTTTACTTCGGCACCTTCAGTAAAACGATTATGCCGTCGGTGCGTATCGGTTATCTGGTGATGCCGCGCGCGGCGCGCCACGCCTTTCTTGAACACGGCGTGCTGCTGACAGGCGGGCAGCCGCTGCTGATACAGAAGATCCTCGCCGCGTTTCTGACTGGCGGCGAGTTTTACACTCATCTGCGGAAAATGCGCGCGCTCTACCAGCAGCGGCGCACGATGGCTATCGCGGCGCTGCACGCGGTTTACCCCGACGTGTTCGAAACGCCGCTGGAAGATGGCGGGATGCACGTGGTGGCGTATCTGAAAACCGCAACCTGCGATGAGGCGCTTGCCCGCTTCTGGCACCAGCACCAGTTGCAGGTCAGCGCGCTGTCGCCCTGGTACCGGCGGCCCGACAAGCGCTACGGCCTGATTATCGGCTACGCCAATCTTCGCTCGGCAGAAGAGGCCGTTGCCCTGCTGGCCCGCGCGCAACCGGCGACGCTGGCGCTGCTTAATGGATGACGTAAACGGCAGCTTAACCGAACGCGAAAAACAGAAATTTCCCGTTTACGTGCGCTCGAAACGGGAATATTCGTCTAAGGTTTTCATATGGTTGATTCGCAGTGGTGTGCGCTGCGCCCCTTAAGGAGAATTCATTGATGTCACAACCCGTCACGCGCCGTCCCCGGACGCTGTTTTTCGCCATTCAGGTCGCCCTTAGCGGCGCGCTGCTGGCGTTCTCCACCCTGCCCGCCAGCGCAGAAGAGCCGTCTGGCGCAGAGCGCCCCGCGCCGCAATCACCGGACCAGCTTCTCGGCCCGCTGTTTACGGATGTACAGAGCGCCAAACTGTTCCCCGATCAGAAAACGTTCGCCGACGCGGTGCCGAACAGCGATCCTTTGATGATCCTGGCCGATTACCGCATGCAGCGTAACCAGTCGGGCTTTGACCTGCGCCATTTCGTTGAGCTGAACTTTACCCTGCCGCAAAAAGGCGAAGCCTATGTTCCGCCAGCCGGACAAAGCCTGCGCGAGCATATCGACGGCCTGTGGCCGGTGCTGACGCGCTCGACCGATTCCGCCAGCAAATGGGATTCTCTGCTGCCGCTGCCGAAGCCTTACGTGGTACCGGGTGGGCGTTTCCGCGAGGTCTATTACTGGGACACCTACTTCACCATGCTGGGGCTCGCGGAGAGCAACCACTGGGATAAAGTGCAGGATATGGTCGATAACTTCGCCCATGAAATCGACGCCTGGGGCCATATTCCGAACGGCAACCGCAGCTACTATTTAAGCCGCTCTCAGCCGCCCTTCTTCGCGTTTATGGTTGAACTGCTGGCGAGCCATGAAGGCGGCGACGAGACGCTGAAGAAATATCTGCCGCAGTTGCAGAAAGAGTACGCCTACTGGATGGAAGGCAGCGAAAATCTGGCACCGGGCGATGCCCACGAGCGCGTGGTGAAACTGAAAGATGGCGCAGTGCTGAACCGCTACTGGGACGATCGCGACGCGCCGCGTACCGAATCCTGGCTTGATGACGTAACCACCGCCAAAAATAACCCGGATCGCCCGGCAACTGACATCTACCGCGATCTGCGCGCGGGCGCGGCGTCCGGCTGGGATTTCAGCTCGCGCTGGATGGATAATCCGCAGCAGCTTGGCTCTATCCGCACCACCAGTATCGTGCCTGTCGATCTCAACGCCCTGCTGTTCCAGATGGAAAAAACCCTCGCGCGCGCCAGCAAAGCCGCAGGCGACAGCGCGGGTGCCGCCCGCTATGAATCGCTCGCCAGCCAGCGTCAGCAGGCGATCGAAACCCATCTGTGGAATGCGAAACATGGCTGGTACGCGGATTACGATCTGAAAACCAACAAGGTGCGCGATCAGCTGACCGCCGCCGCGCTGTTCCCGCTGTATGTCAAAGCGGCCGCGCAGGATCGCGCCGAGAAAGTGGCGGCGGCAACGCGTGCGCAACTGCTGAAACCGGGCGGTATTGTGACCACGACGGTCAAAACCGGCCAGCAGTGGGATGCGCCAAACGGCTGGGCACCGCTGCAGTGGGTGGCGACCGAAGGTCTGATGAATTACGGGCAGAAAGATCTGGCGATGGACGTCACCTGGCGATTCCTGACCAACGTTCAGCACACCTACAACCGCGAGCAGAAACTGGTGGAGAAATATGACGTTTCTTCGACCGGTACGGGCGGCGGCGGTGGTGAATACCCGCTTCAGGACGGCTTTGGCTGGACCAACGGCGTGACGCTGAAAATGCTCGACCTGCTGTGCGGCACCGAAAAACCGTGTGACGATGTGCCGCAGACCCGTCCAGGCAGCGTTCCTGCGCCGCAGCCGAAGCAGGAAGGCAAAATGCTGAGCCAACCGGCACAATCCTCTGCGCCAGCAAAAGCCGAAACGTCAGCACCAGCGAAAACAGAAGCACCGGCGCCGGCGCAAACGGAAACGTCTGCCCCGGCAACAACGCAAACGCCAGCCCCGGCGAAAACCGACACCGCTGCGCCCGCGAGCAATAGCGCGCCTGCTGAAAACGCACCGGCCGCGCCGAACAGCAACGCGCAGGATAACGCCGCTGCGCAACCCGCGCCGGCACAGTAATTCACACGCGCTACACCACTGCCCTCTGCGGAGGGCAGTTTTTTTTGCTTTCCTGCGCCCGATATATTTTCCCCGCCAATTCTGTTAGTTGCCCCGCGCGTTGATAACGATAATAATTCGCATTCTTTATTAGATATCGTTACGCCCCTGTCACGCAGGGAGCAGATGGCAACCAGAGAAGACAACAATGACAATCGCTTTAACCCTGAAACGCTCCGCCGTGATGTGCGCGCTGGCGCTGGCGGCACCGCACGTCTCGCTCGCCGAGGAGACCATCACCGTTAGCGCCGCCCCCGCGCAAACGGCCGCCTCGCCTACCGAAGGCTACACGGTGAAAACCAGCACAGGTGCGACAAAAACCGATCAGCCGCTTATCACCACCGCGCAGTCGGTTTCCGTCGTCACGCGTCAGCAGATGGAAGATCAGGGGGCGCTGTCGGTTAACAGCGCGCTGAATTACACCGCAGGCGCATTTACCGGGTTCTCCGGCGGGGCAACCCGTTACGACACCATTTCATTGCGCGGCTTCCACGGCGGCGACGTCAATAACACGTTTTTAGACGGTCTGCGTCTGATGAGCGACGGCGGCAGCTATAACGTTTTACAGGTCGACCCGTGGTTCCTTGAACGTATCGATGTGATTAAAGGCCCCTCTTCCGCGCTTTACGGCCAGACCATTCCCGGCGGCGTGGTGATGGAAAGCTCGAAGCGCCCGCTCTTCAGCCCGGAAGGCCATCTGCGCGCCTCGGTCGGCAATCACAACACTCGCAACACCGCGTTTGATTACACCGACGCCATTAACGACGAGTGGGCTTACCGCATTACCGGCCTGACGAAATACACCGACACGCAGTATGAAAAAACGCGTGACGAACGCTACGCGATTTCTCCGCAGTTGCTGTGGCAGCCGGGCGAATCCACGTCGCTGCTGCTGCGCGCGTATCTTGAAAAAGATCCGTCCGGTGGTTATCACGGCTCGGTACCGGCAAGCGGCAGCCTCGATGCCACCTCGCACGGCAAGCTCGACACGGGCTTCTCGGACGTGGAGCCGGGCAACGACGAATTCAAACGCTACCAGCAGCTCTACAGCTACGCGTTTTCGCATGACTTCAATGACACTTGGTCGTTCCGCTCGAACGGCAGCTACACGCACTCGAATCTGGATCTCAAGCAGGCTTACCAGATTGGCTGGGCCGATGCATCGAAGAACGAGCTGACCCGCTACTACAGTGGCGAACACTCTTCGCTGAACGCCTGGGCTATGGACAATCAGTTAGAGGCGCGCTTTAACACTGGTGACCTCGCGCATACCGTAGTGTTAGGCGGCGAATACCATAAATTCACCAACAATCTTTCCGACGACGCGGGCTACACCACCAATCTCAACCCGTGGACCGGCGTCTCCGGCGGCGCGGGCGGCTTCTGGTATTACGACCCGCTCGACCCGACCTACGCCACCCGTCTGCAGGGTCTGCAACGCAAGGACATGAAGCGCGTCTATGAGCAAACCGGCGTTTATCTGCAGGATGAGATGGTCTGGAACCGCTGGCATATGGATCTTTCCGGGCGTTTCGACCACCTGGAAACCAAAAACCGCGTGATCACGCCGTCGGCGGGCACCGATACCACCGATCACCGCAAGGATGATCATTTCAGCGGTCGCGCCTCGCTGCTTTACGCGTTTGAAAACGGCCTGTCGCCGTACCTGAGTTACAGCACGGCGGTGACGCCGCAGGTGCTGACCGACGCCCGCGGCAAGCTGCTCAAGCCCACCACCAGCGAGCAGTATGAAGGCGGCCTGAAATATCAGCCGCCGGGTACGTCCGATCTCTACAGCATCGCCGTTTACGATCTGATGCAGAAAGATGTCGGTAACCGCGTCGTGGTCGGCAGCTATTTCGAACCGGCAGGCAAAGTGCATTCGCAGGGCGTAGAGCTGGAAGCGCACACGCAGCTGACTTCGCGTTTCTCGGCTATCGCCAACTACACCTGGAACCATGTGCGCTTTGAAGACGCCATTGACGGCAACAACAAGAACACGCCATACGTAACGCCGGATCAGATGGCGAACCTGTGGGGCCATTATCAGTTTGATTACGGCTTAAGCGCGGGCGCGGGTGTGCGCTACATCGGCAAACAGTGGGCGGATAACGAAAATACGCGCCGCGTGCCTTCCGTCACGCTGGTGGATGCGATGGTGAAAGCCGATCTGGGCGCGTGGAACAGCGCGCTGAAAGGGGCGTTTGTTCAGGTTAATGCGAATAACCTGACCGGACGTGACTACGTGGCGGGCTGCTACGGCACCGGCTACTGTTACTGGGGCGCGGAGCGCAGCGTGACCGCAACCGTCGGCTACGATTTCTGATCCTGACGAAAAAAAACGGCCCCAAGGGGCCGTTTTTACTGACCATTCAGACGGTCCTTACGGACCGTTTTTTAATCCCTGCGCAGCATACGGAAGATCAGCAGCACCACAATGGCACCGACGACCGCCACCAGGAAGCTCGGCAGGTTAAAGCCCGTCACGCTACCGCCCACGCCAAAGAATGTCGCCAGCCAGCCGCCGACCACCGCACCCACGATCCCGAGCACACAGGTCAGAATAAAGCCGCCGCCGTCACGGCCCGGCATAATCAGTTTGGCAATAATACCCGCGATAAGGCCAAATACGATCCAGGACAAAATACCCATAGTCTCCACCCTCTTGGTTAAGTCTCATTGAATGGTTCGCCACAAGGCGCGACAAACCGAAGTGGTTCAAGTATAGGTAATAAAAAAAGATTCTTCCGGTAAGCTCAGATTATCCTTATACAGAAAATGATTTATTTTAGGATAAATCTTAAGTTTCTGGCGGACGGGCCGATAACCGTTCACATCTCTCTGTCAGTCATTTGAGGAATCACGCGACGTGAGCAATTACAGTGAGCAGTTTCTGAAGCAAAATCCGCTGGCCGTACTGGGGATTTTACGCGACTTGCAAAAAAGCCAGGCGCCGATCCGCCTCTCCTGGGGCGGCTGGCAGTTTATCAGCCGTATTCTTGACGCCTCGCCGGAACAGCTGGTGCTGGATTTCGGCAGCCAGGCGAGCGAAAACCAGGCCGTGCAAAAAGCGAAAAATATCCAGTTCAGCGCTGAAGCCCAGGGCGCAAAGGTGGAATTTAACCTGCCTGCGCTGAACGTCGGGGAGTTTCAGAATCTGCCTGCCTTTGTCGCCCCGCTGCCGGAAGCCGTGTGGTTTGTGCAGCGCCGCGAGCATTTTCGTATTACCGCGCCGGTGCAGCCGCAGTTCTACAGCCTGGCGCGTATGCCTGATGGCAAGCTGTTTCGCGGTCGCCTGCAGGATTTGTCGCTTGGCGGCATGGGCACGCTGCTGGAAGGCGCGATGCCGGAAGGGCTGGAAGCAGGAATGCAGTTCTCGCCGCTGGAGCTTGACCTGCTGGAGTGGGGAAAATTTCGTGTCGACGCGCAGCTTTTAAACATCAGCGAGCGCAAAGTCGTGGACAGTAAAAACGAGACTATCGCCACGCCGCGCCTGAGCTTTCGCTTTATGAACGTAAGCCCGGGCACCGAGCGCGAACTCCAGCGCATTATCTTCGCGCTGGAGCGTATCGCCCGGGAAAAAGCCAGCCGGGTGCGCTAATCACATGGCGTTCATCGCCTGCTGCACTTTCCAGATATAACGCGGGGCCTGCGGTGCCGGATGATTTTTCGCGACATGTTCGACAAACTCATCCGGACTGAGATCGTTTATCTTTTCAATCGCCGCTTTGCGGTCTGAAGAGAACGTGCGCAGCAGCGCGCCCGCGCCATTCACATAAGAGACCACCAGCGCGTACTGCATCGTTTCCGGCGCTTCAATGCCCTTCAGGACGCCATGCTCAAGAATGCTTAAATACGCCGTGCCAATCGAAATATTGCGCTCCGGGTTTTTCAGCTCGCTGGACGACGGCTGGCCGCTCCAGCCCATATAGCGGTAGACTTCGCGCCCGGCGGTGGACGCTTTAATCTGCATCAGCCCGACCGCGTTAGATTTACTGACGAGCGTCGGATTACCGCCCGATTCCACTGCGATAATCGCCGTGACCAGACGCGGGCTGACGCCCCAGGCATTGCCGGCTTTTTCGGTAATCGGCATCCACTGCATTGCGCGTTTCACCGGCACCTCAGGGTTCCAGGGCGGGTTTTTATAATCCGGCGTGGAAGAACACCCGGCGAGGAACACCACTAACCACATCAACCATCTTAATTTCACGCAACTTTCCTTTCCATATCAGTGCCAAACGACGCATCACCCCGGATGGCCGCGCGGGCATCCGGATGACAACCGCTAAGGTTAGCGGCATGATAGCGGTTTCGCCTGGTATGTCAGCAAGGATTTGTCATGGTCTCTGTTCATCTCATCGCCCCGTCGGGCTACTGCATTAATCAGGACGCTGCCTGGCGCGGCGTACGCCGTCTCGAAGAGGCCGGAATAACCGTAAAAAATCAGCATGTTATTACGCGCCGGATGCAGCGTTTCGCCGGGCGCGACGACGAGCGTCTCGGCGATTTACAGGCGTTAAGCGCATTGTCTGAAAATGGCGCGATCGTGATGCCGGTACGCGGCGGCTACGGGATGACGCGCCTGCTGGAGCGCTTTGATCCGAAGCCCTTGATTGCCCGCCAGCAGGAAAACCCGCTGCTGATTTGCGGCCACAGCGATTTCACGGCGCTGCAGATGCTGCTGCTGGCGCGTGGCAAGACGATAACGTTCAGCGGCCCGATGCTGGCCGGGAATTTCGGCGCGCCGGAGATGAACGATTTTACCTGGCGCCACTTCTGGCAGGCGCTGACCGAACCGCAATTCACGCTTGCGTGGCGCAGCGACGGCGCGCCCTGCGAAACCGCAGGCACCGTCTGGGGCGGGAACCTGGCCATGCTGGCGTCCATCACCGGCACGCCGTGGATGCCGGTCATCGACGACGGCATTCTGGTGGTCGAAGACATCAACGAACACCCGTTCCGCGTTGAGCGTATGCTGCTGCAACTGCATGCGGCCGGGATTCTGGCGCGTCAGAAGGCGCTTATCCTCGGGAGCTTCACCGCCGCCGCCGTGAACGACTACGACGACGGCTATAACCTTGAAAGCGTCGTCGCCCTGCTGCGCGAGCGGCTCGGGATCCCGGTGCTGACCGGCCTTGCCTTCGGCCATGAGCAGGAGACCGTTACGCTACCGCTTGGCGCGCACGGCGAACTGCGCCATGACGGCGAACGTGCGCAGCTTCGCCTGAGCGGTCATCCGGTGCTGCCTGCTGCGGCAGGGACGGGGTTTAAGCAAGGGAAGTGAGTGAAAGATGTGTCTGAGCAGCGTGGCTGCTCAGACACAGAGGACTTTATACAGAATACGCACGGTGCGGAAATTATATTTTTTTAAATACCGCTTCCTGGCTCGGCTTAATCATACAACCATTTACCTGCTTGCGCTGATGCTGCAAACATTCTTATCGTCAGAGGCCGACGGGTCAGCTCAACCTCTTGTTTATTCAGCTTAAACCAGCGTTGTAAACATGATTTATATTCCCACGGAAAATATAAAGACCAATTTAAATCTTCAAGGCTAATATTAAATCTTTCCTTATACTTCCTGATTGCATCTTCCAAATCGTCACGCGGGCAATCATATAAATCCGAATCCAGTTCTAACGGTACTTCTTTCCAGTTTCGATCAAGATAACCCGGTATTTCTTCACGAAAAAGCGCCAGAATTTCATCAGTAATAGTCATCAGAATGAAGTCCATTCAGTAGTATCCATACACTCACCTCATTAGGCCATTGTCGTCTATTCCAGACATCAGTAAAGATAATATTTCCCTCATTGTGTTTCCAGGGTTTTTCGTAGTGGCGTTCTGGAGTTTCCAGAGGGTTATTATTCCGTTCCCTGGCGCAGCTATAGCTGGAGATAAAGAGCGTTACAAAAAGCTCGCTATACGCTAAAGAAACTGCCTGACGTTTATTCAGTAATCTATTCAGCCAGAGATAATTTGATTATGCTGATCAATGTTATTTGATTAAGGCCAGAGTATGAGTATCTGTTTCATAAGAATGGTGTATTGAGACATCAATCTACCATCGTACAATATTCGCAACGTCCGCTCCCTCACGAGCGGACGTTGCGGTTTTAACGCATCACACTTCCGGCCCTTCCACTAACACCAGCGTGCCGGTCGCGGCTTTTAAACGCATGGCTTTGGCGGCCTGATACGCTGGGCTTTCGTAAAAGCGCTTCGCGTCGTCGAACGAATCAAATTCCAGAACGAGGTGCTTTCCGTGGACCTCGCCTTCAAGATTTTCATACTGCCCTGACCATGCCACGATTTTCGGATTAAAAGGCTGCATGGCCTGTGCGGCGGCCTCAGCATATTCCGCGTAAGCAGCCGGATCGGTGATGGTCACGTGAGCCACCAGATAGCCTTTCTTCATTTTCTCTTCCTTTAATAGCAGTGGGTTTTATGCTCGCGCTGGCGAGAGACTGAGCGGGCGCGAGACGGGTAAATTATTTTCTGTATCAATGCAAGCAGGTGTCCGGCGCGCGGCAGCCTCATGCGGTTACGCGATTAGAGGCAGTCTATTAGGTACAGAGAGGGTTATAAATACGCAAAAACAGAACACACTGTTACCTGAAAGAGGAATAATCGACACAGGAATATCGCAGCGCGTCAGCTGCTTCACGGGCTGGGTGCAGATCCTGCAACCGTCCTTTGCCTGATACGAGCATTAGCGACAGCGAGACACGCATTTGGCTGCCAGTGAGACGTAAGATAAATCCCGAACCGCCTGCGAAACAGCGCCCTGAAGGCAAAGATGTTGCGAATGGGTAACCGGATGGCCCCTGCGATCTGCTACCCTGATTGACAGTTACGCTACGCAAACATCGGGAAAATGTCATTCACCATGCTAATTAAACCGATTGATTCATAATTAGTATGTTAAGTTTTTAGAAAACCCATCAGCAGAGGAGATCGCGCACGTTGGACGCCGGGACGATAATTAGTCTTTTTATTCTGGGTTCGGTACTGGTCACCTGCAGTATCCTGTTAAGTTCATTCTCGTCACGTCTTGGTATCCCCATCCTGGTGATTTTCCTGGCTATCGGCATGCTTGCGGGCGTGGATGGCGTGGGCGGAATTCCGTTTGACAACTACCCTTTCGCGTATCTGATAAGTAACCTGGCGCTGGCCGTCATCCTGCTGGATGGCGGGATGCGCACCCAGGCCAGCTCCTTTAAAGTCGCCCTCGGCCCTGCGCTGTCGCTCGCGACGGTCGGGGTGCTGATCACCTCCGGGCTGACCGGCATGGCCGCCGCATGGCTGTTCCATCTGGACATCATGGAAGGGCTGCTGATTGGCGCGATAGTCGGCTCTACCGACGCCGCAGCGGTTTTCTCGCTGCTCGGCGGCAAAGGCCTGAACGAGCGTGTCAGCTCAACGCTTGAGATTGAGTCCGGCAGTAACGATCCGATGGCGGTGTTTCTCACCATCACGCTGATTTCGATGATACAGGAGCATCAGACCGCGCTGAGCTGGCTGTTCCTGGTGCATATCATTCAGCAGTTCGGGCTCGGGATACTTATTGGCCTTGGCGGCGGCTGGCTGCTTTTGAAAACCATTAACCGTATTCCGCTGCCCTCCGGGCTCTACCCGCTACTGGCGTTAAGCGGCGGCATCATGGTGTTCTCCGTGACCACCGCGCTGGATGGCAGCGGCATTCTCGCAGTCTATCTGTGCGGTTTTGTGCTGGGTAATAAGCCTATTCGCAACCGCTACGGCATTCAGCAAACGTTCGACGGCCTCGCCTGGCTTGCGCAGATTGGCATGTTCCTGGTGCTCGGCCTGCTGGTGACACCGTCACATCTGCTGCCCATCGCCATTCCGGCGCTGCTGCTGTCGCTGTGGATGATTTTCGTCGCCCGCCCGCTCTCTATTTTTACCGGACTGCTGCCGTTTCGCGGGTTTACGCTGCGTGAGCGCGTGTTTATCAGCTGGGTGGGCCTGCGCGGCGCGGTGCCGATTATCCTTGCGGTCTTCCCGATGATGGCCGGGCTGCCGCGCGCGAATCTGTTTTTCGATGTGGCATTTTTCGTGGTGCTGGTGTCGCTGCTCTTCCAGGGAACGACGCTCGGCTGGGCCGCGAAAAAGGCCAAAGTGGTGGTGCCGGAAGTGGGCCGCCCGCAGTCGCGCGTGGGGCTTGATATTCACCCGGAAAACCCGTGGGAGCAGTTTGTTTATCAGTTGAGCGCCGATAAATGGTGCGTCGGCGCGGCGCTACGCGACCTCCACATGCCGAAAGAGACGCGCATCGCGGCGCTGTTTCGTGAAAACCAGCTGATGCACCCGACCGGCAGTACCCGGCTGCGTGAAGGCGACGTGCTGTGCGTGATTGGCCGCGAGCGTGACCTGCCTGCGCTTGGCAAGCTGTTCAGCCAGTCGCCGCCGGTGGCGCTCGACCAGCGTTTCTTCGGCGATTTTATCCTCGAAGCGGACGCGAAATTCTCCGACGTGGCGTTTATCTACGGGCTGGATGACCAGTCGGCGGTGGATCAAAACCGCACCATTGGTGAAGTGGTGCTGGCGCTGATTGGTGCCGCGCCTGTCGTGGGCGACCAGGTGGATTTTGCAGGCATGACGTGGACGGTGGCGGAGAAAGAGAATAACCAGATCCGCCGCATCGGTCTGAAAGTCGCCGAGGACAGCGACGAGTAAGACGTTATCGCGTGGTAGAAAAGAAAAAGGGAAACCCGCGGGTTTCCCTTTTTTATCGCCGGTATGACGCGTTTAGCGCGTGCTGACCGGCACGCGCGGCGCCAGCGCGCACATCAGCTCATAGCCGATAGTGCCGCAGGCCGCGGCGACATCGTCAATTTTAATCTCGTTGCCCCACAGCTCCACCGGGCTGCCGATGCCTGCCTGCGGGCAAGGCGTGAGATCGACTGCCAGCATATCCATCGAGACAGTACCGACAATGCCGGTACGCACGCCATCCACCAGCACTGGCGTGCCGTCCGGCGCATGACGCGGATACCCGTCAGCGTAACCGCCCGCTACAATGCCGATACGCTGTTCGCGAGCGGCGCGGTAACGGCTGCCGTAACCCACGGTATCGCCCGGTTTGAGCGTCTGCACGCCGATAATTTCGCTTTTCAGCGTCATCACCGGCTGCAGGCCGCTGGTGGCGATATCGCGCCACTGCCCGCTCGGCGACGCGCCGTAGAGCACGATGCCAGGACGAACCCAGTCAAAGTGCGCCTGCGGGTGCCAGAGCGCGGCGGCGGAGTTCGCGAGCGAACGCGGCGCGTCGATGCCTTCCGCCGCCTGCTCAATGCGCACCATCGCCGCATCGATACCGTCCGGGTGGTCGGCATCGGCGAAGTGCGCCATCAGCGTTATCTGCCCCACATTGGCAATCGCTTTCAGCTGCTGCCAGATGGTGTGCACCCGCTCCGGTACAAAACCGAGACGGTTCATGCCGCTGTTGATTTTGAGATAAACATCCAGCGGCGCGTTCAGCTTCGCCTCCGCCAGCGCCTTTAACTGCCAGTTGCTGTGCACGCTGGTGGTGAGCCGGTATTTATCAAACAGCGGCAGCTCATCGGCGTGGAAAAAACCTTCCAGCATCAGGATCGGGCCTTTCCAGCCGCGCTCGCGCAGCAGAATGGCCTCTTCCAGATTGAGCATGGCAAACCCGTCGGTGGCACCGAGCGCCGACCAGACGCGGTCAAGCCCGTGGCCGTAGGCGTTCGCCTTGACCACTGACCAGACACGCGACCGGGGTGCCGCGCGGCGCACTACCTCCAGGTTGTGACGCAGAGCCTGCAAATCCAGGCTCGCCTGTATCGGACGAGACATGCGGGTTCCTTATCAGGGGTGCGCGCCGTGCAGGCGGTGGGAGGACGACGGCGTAAAGCCTGGCGCGTAACGAGCGACCGACAGATCTTCAAACGGGATCGCAGGCGTGCGGCCGGAGATAATATCGCTCAGAAGCTGGCCGGAGCCGCAGGCCATCGTCCAGCCGAGCGTACCGTGGCCGGTATTGAGCCACAGGTTTTTAAATTCGGTGCGCCCGACCACCGGCGTGCCGTCCGGCGTCATCGGGCGCAGGCCGGTCCAGAATTTCGCCTGTTCGATATGGCCGCCGCGCGGGTAGAGATCGCGCACGACCATTTCCAGCGTCTCCTGACGCGGTTTCAAAAGCTCGGTATTAA
Organism: Cronobacter sp. 153480017-3; assembly: GCF_053627815.1. Lineage (NCBI taxonomy): Bacteria > Pseudomonadati > Pseudomonadota > Gammaproteobacteria > Enterobacterales > Enterobacteriaceae > Cronobacter > Cronobacter sp. 153480017-3. Next base: position 505,137 of record NZ_JBSEYN010000001.1, read on the forward strand.
AGCCGACAATCTCGGCCATACCGCCAACGCGGATGCGGTTATCAAAGCGCGTAATGGCGATTTTGTAGGTTTCATCGAGCACAGTGGAGACCGGCGCGCCGCTTTCATCGGCAATCGGAATGGTGAGCGAATAGCCCTTCAGCGGGTAGACCGGAATATCCACGATGCCTTTGAGCATAGCGGTGGAATAGGATCCGAACGCCATCACATAGCCATCGGCTTTGATGACTTCATCGCCGCACTTCACGCCGTAAATGCGCTGGCCTTCCGAGAGCAGTCTGTCCACCGGCGTGTTGTAACGGAACACCACGCCTGCCGCTTCCGCCATCTGCGCGAGGCGCGTGGTGAAAAGCTGGCAGTCGCCGGTTTCGTCGTTCGGCAGCTGCAGCCCGCCGGTGAGTTTATGCGCTACTTCAGCCAGTGCCGGTTCAACCTGCGCAAGTTCAGCGGCTTTCAGCAGGCGGAACGGCACGCCTTCGCTTTCCAGCACCGCGATATCGCGCGAGGCGTTTTCATACTGCTGCTCGGTGCGGAACAGTTGCAGCGTCCCGCCCTGACGGCCTTCATACTGAATACCGGTGGATTCGCGCAGCGCTTTTAAGCAGTCGCGGCTGTATTCCGCGAGACGCACCATACGGCCTTTATTCTGCATGTAGTGGCGGGTGTCGCAGTTACGCAGCATCTGCCACATCCACTTAAGCTGAAAGTGCGTGCCGTCAAGGCTGATAGCCAGCGGCGCGTGACGCTGGAACATCCACTTGATGGCTTTCAGCGGCACGCCGGGCGCAGCCCAGGGCGCTGCATAACCGGGCGAGATCTGGCCGGCGTTGGCGGCGCTGGTTTCCAGCGCCGGGCCCGGCTCGCGATCGATCACCGTCACTTCGTGCCCCGCCTGGCGTAAATACCAGGCGCTGGCGACGCCGACAACTCCACTCCCCAGCACGACTACATGCATGTCCTCTTCCTTCTCAGGCTAAAGAATAATTAACTGATTACAAATTGATAACCCAGAAGAAAATATTATTCAACATATGGCTTTTTTATGGTGAACCGACTCACAACTTTCCCCGCCACAGCAGGGATAGCGCTTTCAGGATCTCCTGCTTCCCTTCCCCTTCCGGCAAAATAAAATGCTGCCAGGCCTGTCATTTACCGACAGGTGGGCTCAGGAAATCGCGCAGAAAAAATTTTTGCCGTGGCGCTGATAAGTCGGGGGTGATCTATGCTTGAAATTAAGGCTCTCCCCGGATGAGAGCCGCTAACAATGAGGGCGCGCTGATGGCTACCGTAACTGATTCCCTGAAAAAGGATACCCAACGTCTGAGCGACGGGCCGGACTGGACATTTGAGCTGCTGGATGTCTATCTCGCTGAAATCGATCGCGTGGCGAAACTCTACCGGCTGGACACTTACCCGCATCAGATTGAGATAATCACCTCCGAACAGATGATGGATGCATACTCCAGCGTCGGGATGCCGATTAACTACCCGCACTGGTCGTTTGGTAAGAAATTCATCGAGACCGAGCGGCTCTATAAGCATGGTCAGCAAGGGCTGGCTTATGAAATCGTGATTAACTCCAATCCGTGTATCGCGTATCTGATGGAAGAGAACACCATTACCATGCAGGCGCTGGTGATGGCGCACGCCTGTTACGGCCACAACTCGTTTTTCAAAAATAATTATCTGTTCCGCAGCTGGACCGACGCCAGCTCGATTGTCGATTACCTGATTTTCGCCCGTCACTACATCACCGAGTGTGAAGAGCGCTACGGCGTTGATGAAGTCGAGAAGCTGCTGGATTCGTGCCACGCGCTGATGAATTACGGCGTGGATCGTTATAAACGCCCGCAGAAGATCTCGCTCCAGGAAGAGAAAGCGCGCCAGAAAAGCCGCGAAGAGTATCTGCAAAGCCAGGTCAATATGCTGTGGCGCACGTTGCCGCGGCGTGAAGAGGAGAAAGCCGTCGAGGCGCACCACCGCTTCCCGGCCGAGCCGCAGGAAAACCTGCTCTACTTTATGGAGAAGAACGCCCCGCTGCTGGAGCCGTGGCAGCGCGAGATCCTGCGCATCGTGCGGAAGGTGAGCCAGTATTTTTACCCGCAGAAACAGACGCAGGTGATGAACGAAGGCTGGGCGACGTTCTGGCACTACACCATCCTGAACCATCTCTATGATGAAGGAAAAGTGACCGAGCGCTTTATGCTGGAATTTTTACACAGCCACACCAACGTGGTATTCCAGCCGCCCTATAACAGCCAGTGGTACAGCGGTATTAACCCGTATGCGCTCGGCTTCGCTATGTTCCAGGACATCAAGCGTATCTGCCAGAACCCGACCGACGAAGACCGGCACTGGTTCCCGGATATCGCCGGCTCCGACTGGCTGGAAACCCTGCATTTCGCGATGCGCGACTTCAAAGATGAGAGCTTTATCAGCCAGTTCCTGTCGCCGAAAGTGATGCGCGATTTCCGCTTTTTTACGGTGCTGGATGACGATCGCAACAACTATCTGGAAATTGAGGCGATTCACAATGAAGAGGGCTACCGGTCGATTCGTAATGAGCTGTCGGCCCAGTACAATCTCAGTAACCTGGAGCCGAATATTCAGGTGTGGAACGTTAACCTGCGCGGCGATCGCGCGCTGACGCTGCGCTACATTCCCCAGCATCGCGCGCCGCTCGACAAAGGCCGCCGCGAAGTGCTGAAACATGTGCATCGCCTGTGGGGCTTCGACGTGCTGCTGGAGCAGCAGAACGAAGACGGCAGCGTAGAACTGCTGGAGCGCTGCCCGCCGCGCATCAATACGCTCTGACCCCTGCGTTCAACAAAAAAGGCTTCCCGAAGGAAGCCTTTTTTATGTTTGCGTCATGCCTTAACGGCTGTGCATCGCCAGATCGCCCGGCAGGTTTTTCTGCATCCGGTGCCAGATCTCGCCACTTTCACGGCCGTAAGTACGCACCACGTCGTAGACCTGATCGTGCAGCCCTTCGCGCGAGAGCGTGCCGAGCTTATGGTAGAAGCCCAGCGCCAGGCTGCGCGCTTCCGGGTTGGAGAAATAGTGACGGCCAATGCGGGTATAGAGCCCTTTCATGCCGTTGAGAATCAGCCCGTAGATAGGGTTGCCGGAGGCGAACGCCAGACCGCGGAAAATGTTGTAATCGAGCTCCGCGAAAGCGTCTGCGTGATCTTCCACTTCATCCGCCGTCGCGAGCACTTCACGCGCGCGCTCCGGGTGCATACGCAACGCGGTACGAATAAAAATCGTCGCGATGTTGGTGCGCACGGAAAGCAGGTTGTCGATAAGTTGCGGGACGCTTTCGTGGTCGAGACGCGCCAGCGTTTCGAGAATATTGAGGCCTGAGGTTTCCCAGAAGTTGTTTACTTTCGTTGGCTTACCGTGCTGGATAGTCAGCCAGCCGTCGCGCGCCAGGCGCTGTAACACTTCGCGCAGGGTGGTGCGCGTCACGCCAATCAGTTCAGAGAGTTCGCGTTCAGCAGGCAGAATAGATCCCGGAGGGAAGCGGTTATTCCAGATGCTTTCAATAATGTACTCTTCCGCGAAACCCGCCGGGCTCTGCGCCTTAATCACCATAATGAGCTTTCCAATACACCTGAGATGCAAAATTCACTCATCATACCAGACGCGCCGGGGCGCAGATAGCATGACGAAATGTAAAAAAAGGGATCGTGGTTCGGTTTTTAACAATCCCCACCGGCCCGCCATACGCGCCTGCGGCTTGATTGCCGCACCACTGCCGGGTACCCTGACATGTTAACGAAAAATAACCGTAAAGGATCATGGCATGGAAATTTCATATGGCCGGGCGTTGTATCGTAACTTTTTAGGACAATCTCCGGACTGGTACAAGCTTTGTTTACTTGGCTTTTTGATTCTTAATCCTCTGGTTTTCTGGGTAAGCCCCTTCACCGCCGGCTGGCTACTGGTGATTGAGTTTATCTTCACGCTGGCGATGGCGCTGAAGTGTTACCCTCTGCTGCCGGGTGGGTTGCTGGCCGTCGAGGCGCTGTTTATCGGGATGACCAGCGCCGAACACGTGCGTGAAGAGGTGGCGAATAACCTCGCCGTGGTACTGCTGCTGATTTTCATGGTGGCGGGCATTTACTTTATGAAGCAGTTGCTGCTGCTGATTTTCACCCGCCTGCTGCTGGGCATTCGCTCCAAGACCCTGCTCTCACTGGCATTCTGCTTTGCGGCGGCGTTTCTTTCCGCATTCCTCGACGCGCTGACGGTCGTCGCTGTGGTTATCAGCGTGGCGGTGGGCTTTTACGGTATCTACCATCGCGTCGCGTCAAATCGTGATGAGGGGCAGGAGCTGGTGGATGATGCCCAGCTGGACGACGAGCGCCGCGCCACGCTTGAGCGCTTTCGCGCGTTTCTGCGCAGCCTGATGATGCACGCGGGCGTCGGCACCGCGCTTGGCGGCGTGATGACGATGGTCGGCGAACCGCAAAACCTGATTATCGCGCACGCGGCGGGCTGGAGCTTCGGCGACTTCCTGCTGCGCGTCGCGCCCGTGAGCGTGCCGGTCTTTATCTGCGGCATCGTCACCTGCATTCTCGTGGAGAAAACCAAATCGTTCGGCTATGGCGAACCGCTGCCGGAGCCGGTACGTAAGATCCTGCGCGAATACGATGACAAGAGCCGCCAGAAGCGTACCCGTCAGGACACCATGAAGCTGATAACCCAGGGGCTTATCGGCGTGTGGCTGATTACGGCGCTGGCGCTGCATCTGGCGGAAGTGGGCCTGATTGGTCTTTCGGTCATTATTCTCGCCTCGTCGCTGTGCGGCGTCACCGATGAGCACGCTATCGGCAAAGCGTTTACCGAGGCGCTGCCGTTTACCGCCCTGCTGACTGTGTTCTTCGCCGTGGTGGCCGTTATCATCGACCAGCATCTCTTCGCGCCGATTATCGCTTATGTGCTCGAAGCCTCGCCGCATAACCAACTGTCGCTGTTCTATCTCTTCAACGGCCTGCTGTCGTCTATCTCCGATAATGTGTTTGTTGGCACGGTGTATATCAACGAAGCGAAAAGCGCGCTCCAACAGGGGGTTATCGACGCGAAACAGTTTGAGATGCTGGCGGTGGCGATCAATACCGGCACCAACCTTCCGTCCGTCGCCACGCCAAACGGCCAGGCGGCGTTTCTGTTCCTTCTGACCTCAGCCCTGGCGCCGCTAATCCGTCTCTCCTATGGCCGCATGGTCTGGATGGCGCTGCCGTATACAATCGTACTGACGCTGGTGGGACTCGCCTGTGTACAGTTTACGCTGGTGCCGTTCACCGACTGGCTACTGCAAAGCGGCTGGGTGAGTACGCCTGCCACGACGGCGCTGCTGCATTAATCGCAAATCGGGCTCCCGCAGCCCGATTTTCTTTTTATGGGCAGAGGTTTAATGCGTTATTTTTGATGTGGCTAGTGGCGTCAAACCCGTTTTCGTTTACACTGCCGGTTCAACGCAGATTGCAGAGATAATCATTATGTTGCGATATTTAAACCAGTGTTCGGGTGGCCGCGGCGCATGGCTTTTGCTGGCGCTTACCGCTTTTGCGCTGGAAATGGTGGCGCTGTGGTTCCAGCATGTCATGATGCTGAAGCCGTGCGTGTTGTGTATTTATGAACGTTGCGCGCTGTTTGGCGTAATGGGCGCAGGGCTGGTGGGAGCCATTGCACCGAAAACCCCGTTACGTTTTGTGGCGATGGGTATCTGGATTTACAGCGCCTGGAAAGGCCTGATGCTCGCCATTGAGCACACAAACATCCAGTTGCACCCTTCACCGTTTGTGACCTGCGATTTCGCAGCGCGTTTCCCGACCTGGCTGCCGCTCGATAAATGGCTGCCGCAGGTGTTTGTCGCCAGCGGTGACTGCGCCGAGCGCCAGTGGTCCTTCCTGACGCTTGAGATGCCGCAGTGGTTAATCGGCATTTTCGCCGCTTATCTGGTGGTTGCCCTGCTGGTGCTGCTGGCGCAGGCGTTCAAACCGAAAAAACGCGATCTTTTCGGCCGCTACTGAGTGCTTCTCAGTTGCGCTGCACCACGCCCACCGCGCTCCGGCCGGTGGGCGTTTTTATTGGCTCAACATACGCATTGCCTTTACCGCCTGGCTTGTTCTGAGTTCACCTGCCTATACTTAATTGTGTGTTTGATTAACGACAGGAGGACGTGATGAATAAGTATTTACTTAACGTCGAAAAAGACGATCCGAACGAAGCACCGGAATCTGGCGATAAAAGGCCGAGCCCGAATCAGAAGTAAGTAGAAGGTCGCTGAGGCGGCCTTTTTTATCGTATTTTTTACAATCGCTGGTTTATTAGACAATAAGGCTCTTTACTTAACTTTACGATTAAAAACAGAGCCTTAATTATCACTACAATAGATATAGACTATCAGTTCAATCACTATAAAAAGGTGAATTGTATCAAGGCAAGAGATGTGCTATTTGTGTGGTCAGATGATTTTGCTAAGCCTTCTCAGCCTTATGAACCCACTGATTTTTCGTGACGATATTTGCATTAAAGCCGTGCTCACGGCGTCCGGTACGCTGCGCGGCGTATCGATTATCCGACTTTCGGATAATGAAAATCTGATAACCATCATCGCGCAACCCTGCAGCCATCTTGAAGAACAGGTTGCTCGTTTTTTATCCCTCACTACTGATGAGCACGCTACGCTGCATCAGTTCCTCGCGCAATTCTGCGAACCAGAATAAGCCGTCATTACGCTTTAATTAATGAAAATGCAATTATTCAGACTTGCTTAAGAAATATCTCAGATCGCACTAAGCGAAAAGTCTGATTTTTTAAAATTACAGATGCACCGGAATAAACAGTAGCTATACTCCCTGTGTCGTAAACAAGAAGCCCGGAGTATTGTATGGAGATTTCAAGCAGAACTGCGGTTTTACTTAACCTGTTCGCCTTTGCTGGTCTACTCCTTTCCTTATCCGTCAGGTTTGGCTGGATCTGAGCCGCCCTGCGTCTCGGGGCCGACAGCAAACCCTCTTGCCACGCGATGTTCTTCCCGCTATGACGGGTGAGAAAAACCGCAACGCTTACCTTCCGGATAAAAAAAAGCCGCTCTTCGTTAGCGGCTTTTTATATTTCTTTAATTAGCAGATGCACGGTTCAAGGTCTTCGAAAAAAGAATATGCGTTTATTCTGCCCAGTCCGGTTTGTTTAAAATATGGTCTTGCCAGTCGCGCACTTCGGATTCTTTAACGGCAATATGACGCACCGAAATACGCTCGGCGTGCATCGCGGCTTTTGAGCCGGTGCGCAGCGGATGCCACAGCGGCAGGTTTTTCCCTTCGGCCAGCAGCCGATACGCGCAGGTCGGCGGCAGCCACTCAAACGTAGGCAGGTTTTCACGGGTCAGCTTGATACAGTCCGGCTCATACTCGAAGCGCCGTTCATAGTTGCGGCACTGACAGGTTTTGATATTAAGCTGACGGCAGGCGACGTTGGTGAAATAGATTTCGTCGGTGTCTTCATCCATCAGCTTATGCAGGCAGCACTGACCGCACCCGTCGCAGAGCGATTCCCACTCGGCGTCGCTCATCTCATCCAGTGTTTTACGCTGCCAGAAAGGCGTTTCGGTCATAACGGTGTCCGCGCATCAAAAATTAAGCTGCACCTTATAAACACTCTGACGCCAGGATGCAAGTTTTGCCGCCCTGTGGGCGGCATCTTTACAGAACGCGCGTCGAGAGCGAGTGGTTGTCGAAGGTAATGTCAAGCGCGTCGCCGCTGTTAAGCGGACCGACGCCCTCCGGCGTGCCGGTCAGGATCACATCGCCTGCGCGTAGCGTGAAGAAACGGCTCATGTAGGCGATAAGCGGCACGATCTTATGGATCATATCGGCGGTATTGCCGCTCTGGCGTACCTCGCCGTTCACGCGCAGGCTGAGCGGCGTGTTTTGCGGATCGCCGGTAAACTCCCCTGCCGGGATAAACCCGGAGATTGGGCATGAATTATCAAACGCTTTCGCCTTCTCCCACGGCTGTCCGGCCTTTTTCATTTTGCCCTGGATATCGCGAAGCGTCAGATCGAGCGCGACGCCATAACCGGCGATCGCTTTGGCGACATGCTCTTCACTCGCCTGACGCAGCGTTGCGCCAATCAGCACCGCCAGCTCCACTTCATGATGCACCGAGCCGAGCCCCTGCGGCAGCACAAGCGGCTGGCGCAGATCGCACAACGCAGTTTCCGGCTTAATAAAAAGCACCGGCTCTTCCGGCGTAGCGCTGCCCATCTCCTGAATATGCTTTGCGTAGTTACTGCCCACACAAACCACTTTGCTGACCGGATAATCAAGCAGCGCGCCCTGCCAGTGATGATGTTGGTACATAGCGTCCCTCTGTGTTCGATGATAAGACAGTACGTAACTATTTGCCCCGCCAGTGCGAAAAGTCAAACCGCGCGCATTGGCGCAAAAAAAGCGCCGTATAAAAACGGCGCGCAGGACTATTTTTTACCGATCGATTCGAGATGCTGTTTAAGCAAATTTTCCGGCGGCGGGGGGAGCTGTAAATAATAGCCCTGGTCTTTAAGCGCCTGTTTCACTTTTTCGAGATCGGCGTTGGCTAATTTTTTACGACCATCCAGCGGCAGCATCATGGTCATAATTGGCTGCCCGAAACCGGCCAGCAATTCTTCCGGCACTCGCGAAAAATCGTCTTTTTTTTCAACATAAAGATAAGTTTGTTCGCGACGCGCGCTTCGATAGATCACACAAAACATGTTTTTACTCTAATTTAGCCAGATGGTTACTTGCCTGAATATAAGGCTGACTATAACATGCCTGATGTGCTTCGGAATATCATCCCACTGCGGTGGGGATTTAAACTGAATTGAGTAAGGCCAGGATGTCAAACACGCCCATCGAGCTAAAAGGCAGTAGTTTCACTTTATCAGTGGTTCATTTGCATGATGCTCACCCTGAGGTTATTCGCAAGGCGCTTGAAGAAAAAATTGCTCAGGCGCCGGCCTTTCTCAAAAATGCGCCAGTGGTTGTGAATGTTGCGGGACTTGATGGGTCGATAAACTGGCAGCAACTGCACCAGACGTTTATCGACAGCGGACTGCATCTGGTCGGCATCAGCGGCTGTCAGGATGACGCGCTGAAAGCGGAAATTTCGCGTGCGGGACTGGCGCTGCTCACTGAGGGAAAATCCAGCGCACCACGCGCTGCAAAGCCTGCTGAAACGTCCGCGCCGCCAGCGGCGGCGCTGCGTACCCGGTTAATCGATCTGCCGGTGCGTTCCGGCCAGCGGATCTACGCGCCGGGTGCTGATCTGGTGGTCACAAGTCACGTCAGCGCGGGCGCGGAGCTTATCGCCGATGGCAATATTCACGTCTACGGCACCATGCGCGGGCGCGCCCTCGCCGGTGCCGGCGGCGATAAAGAAGCACAAATATTTTCAACGAATCTCGCGGCGGAGCTGGTTTCCATCGCCGGGGTTTACTGGCTGAGCGATCAAATCCCGGCCGAGTTTTACAACAAAGCGGCACGCCTGCGACTGGCCGACGGCGCGCTGACGGTTCAACCATTAAATTAAGCCCTTTTAACAAGGAATTCCTTTATGGCACGCATTATTGTAGTTACATCAGGTAAAGGGGGCGTTGGCAAAACCACCTCCAGCGCGGCCATCGCTACGGGTCTGGCCCAGAAGGGAAAGAAGACCGTAGTTATCGATTTTGATATCGGCCTGCGTAACCTTGATCTCATCATGGGTTGTGAACGCCGTGTCGTATACGATTTTGTGAACGTGATTCAGGGCGATGCCACGCTGAATCAGGCGCTTATCCGCGATAAACGCACCGAAAGCCTCTATATCCTGCCTGCCTCGCAGACCCGCGACAAAGACGCGCTGACCCGCGAAGGCGTGGAAAAGGTGCTGGATGAGCTGAAAAAGATGGAGTTCGACTTCATTGTCTGTGACTCCCCTGCCGGTATCGAAACCGGTGCGCTGATGGCACTCTATTTTGCTGACGAAGCCATCATTACCACTAACCCGGAAGTCTCCTCCGTGCGCGACTCCGACCGTATCCTGGGCATCCTCTCTTCCAAATCGCGCCGCGCCGAAAATGGCGAAGAGCCGATTAAAGAGCACCTGCTGCTGACCCGCTACAACCCGGGCCGCGTCAGCAAAGGCGATATGCTCAGCATGGAAGATGTGCTGGAGATCCTGCGTATTCCTCTGGTGGGCGTCATCCCGGAAGATCAGTCTGTGCTTCGCGCCTCCAACCAGGGCGAGCCGGTCATTCTTGACGCCACATCCGACGCAGGCAAAGCCTACGCCGATACCGTTGATCGCCTGATGGGAGAAGAACGTCCTTTCCGCTTCATTGAAGAAGAGAAGAAAGGTTTCCTCAAACGCCTGTTCGGAGGATAAGTTATGGCATTACTCGACTTTTTTCTCTCCAGAAAAAAGAACACCGCCAGTATCGCCAAAGAGCGCTTACAAATTATTGTTGCTGAGCGTCGTCGTAGCGATGCTGAACCGCATTATTTACCGCAGCTGAAGCGGGATATTCTGGAAGTGATTTGCAAATACGTTCAGATTGATCCGGAAATGGTCACCGTTCAGCTGGAACAAAAAGGCGACGATATTTCGATTCTCGAACTTAATGTCACCTTACCGGAAGCGGAAGAGACAAAATAACACTAAAAAATACCCCGGCATGCCGGGGTATTTTTTCAGTCAATTCACTGTATATATTTTCAGTAAACTTCACATTTCCTGTAAATAATTACAGGTCACGCCGTTAATAATTTTCCAGCAGCGTTTTTAATGATTCATTTAATAGCTCGCCGCGCCAGCCGCTGGTTAATTCCGGCAGCTGATTCTGCGGTTTCAGCTTCCAGTGCCAGTTCAGTAGCTGGTTAATCTGGCGGCGTGAGGCCATCAGCTCGGCGCTGATCTTGTGCGCCTCGCTCGTCGCCTGCACCAGCGCTTTGATCTCTTTAAATACTTTGCGATAGCCCGGCATGTCGACCAGATTCGAGAGCGGCTCCGGCAGCGCCTCTTCCGGCAGCGCCTGCGCCTGCGCGACCAGCGCCAGCAGCGTCTTGCCGTGGAAGCGGATTTCACTGCCGGAAAGCCCCATGCCGTCAAGCTCGCCAAGCGAGCCTGGCATATGGCGCGCCACTTTCCAGAGGTTTTCTTCACGCACCACGAAATTCACCGCCATATCGCGCTCGCGCGCTTTGCGCAGACGCCAGCCCGCCAGCAGTTTCAGGCACGCAAGCTGACGCGGACGCAGTTGCCAGGCGTTGGTGATTTCACGCCAGGCTTCATCAGGATCGAGCACCTCGCCGCGGCGCTGGGTCATCAAGCGGCATTCGTTGATGGCGGCGGTCAGCCAGCCGGCTTCGCGCACCTGTTCCATCAGTTTGTGGGCGATCGGCAGCAGATACCAGACATCCGCCGCCGCGTAATCGCACTGGCGCTCGGTCAGCGGACGCGCCAGCCAGTCGGTGCGCGACTCGCTTTTATCCAGCACCACGCCGGTGTGATGTTCCACAAGCGTAGCAAAACCGCAGGAGAGCGGATGACCAACGAACGAAGCCAGCACCTGAGTGTCGATAAACGGATCGGGCATCATGCCGAACGCGTTCTGGAACACTTCCAGATCTTCGCTGCCCGCGTGGAGAAACTTGGTAACGTTTTGATCCTGCAACAGCGCCTGAAACGGCGCCCAGTCGGTGATGGTCAGCGGATCGATAAGCGCGACGTTTTCGCCGTCATACAGCTGGATAAGCCCCAGCTGTGGGTAGTAAGTACGGGTACGGACAAATTCGGTGTCCAGCGCCAGGGCGCGCTGCGTGCGTGCGGTCTCGCACAGCGTCGCCAGCGCGTCATTGGTGGTAATCATCTGGTAATTCAAATCGCTCTCTCTTTGTCTGCGCCCATAAAAAACGCCGGTAGAACCGGCGTCAGGGCGACGTGATTGCAGCTCAGGCGGTATTGTCGCCCGCCCGGCGCGCTTCGTCACGTAGTTCTCGTCGTAAAATTTTCCCGACGTTGGATTTTGGCAGCTCGGTGCGAAATTCAACCTGCTTCGGCACTTTATAGCCCGTCAGGTGACGGCGACAGAAGGTGATCAGCGCTTCTTCCGTAAGCGACGCTTCTTTCTTCACCACGAAGATTTTCACCAGTTCGCCGCTGGCTTCCGACGGGATGCCCACCGCCGCGACTTCCTGCACGCCACTGTGCTGCATTACCACATCTTCAATTTCATTCGGATAGACGTTAAAACCGGAGACCAGAATCATATCTTTTTTGCGATCGACGATACGCAGGAAACCCTCTTCGTCCATCACCGCGATATCACCGGTGCGCAGCCAGCCGTCCTGAAGGATCTCATCGGTGGCGTCCGGACGCTGCCAGTAGCCCAGCATCACCTGCGGGCCTTTAATGCACAGCTCGCCAGGCTCACCGGCTGCCACTTCATTGCCTCCGTCGTCAATCAGTTTGACTTCGGTGGACGGCACCGGCAGGCCAATGCTGCCGCTGTGGTAGTCGATATCGTGCGGGTTAACGCTCACCAGCGGCGAGCATTCGGTAAGCCCATAGCCTTCCAGCAGGAACTGACCGGTGAGTTTTTCCCAGCGCTCCGCGACCGCCTGATGCACCGGCATCCCGCCGCCCGCCGAGAGGTGAAGCGAGGAGAAATCGAGCTTATGGAAATCTTTGTTATTCAGCAGCGCGTTAAACAGCGTGTTCACGCCGGTCATCGCGGTAAATGGATATTTGCCAAGCTCTTTGACCAGCCCCGGAATATCGCGCGGGTTGGTAATCAGCACGTTCTGCCCGCCGAGTTCAATAAACAGCAGACAGTTCATGGTGAGCGCGAAAATGTGATACAGCGGCAGCGCGGTGATCACCAGCTCTTTGCCGCGATGCAGCAGCGGGCCGTACGTGCCGAGCACTTGTTCGAGGTTAGCAAGCATGTTGCGATGGGTCAGCATCGCACCTTTCGCCACGCCCGTAGTACCGCCGGTATATTGCAGGAAAGCGAGATCGTCTGGCGTCACTTCCGGCTTGATGTACTGCATGCGGTAGCCGTTATGCAGCGCGCTGCGAAACGAAATAGCGTCCGGCAGGTGATACTTCGGCACCAGGCGTTTCACGTACTTCACCACAAAATTCACCAGGGTGCCTTTGGCGGTGGAGAGCTGATCGCCCATGCGGGTCAAAATGACGTGTTTCACCTGGGTCTTATCGACCACTTTTTCCAGCGTGTGGGCAAAGTTAGAAACGATGACGATGGCGCTGGCACCGCTGTCGTTCAGCTGATGCTCCAGCTCGCGCGGCGTGTAGAGCGGGTTGACGTTCACGACGATCATTCCGGCGCGCAGAATGCCGAACAGCGCCACCGGATATTGCAGGAGATTTGGCATCATCAGCGCCACGCGATCGCCTTTTTGCAGGCCCAGGCCCTGTTGCAGCCAGGCGGCGAAGGCGCGGCTGCGCTCTTCCAGCTTGCGGAAGGTCATCACCTCACCCATGTTGGTGAAGGCGGGCTGATCCGCGTAGCGTGTGCAGGATTGCTCAAACAGATCCACCAGGGAGTGATAACGGTCCGGGTTTATCTCCGCCGGAACATCCGCCGGATAACGGTTAAGCCAAACCTTCTTCAATGCGTCACCTCTGAATGTATTATTCGTCGTCATCACAACCCCAAAACAATAAACACGGCATTAACATAATATTAACTCATTGTACCAGTTTATTAATTCGCCTGATTTAAGGTTGCGAAGCGCGTCACTAATTATTTTTGTTATACCGATAAAACAAATAAACAGCGGACGGGCCGCTGTTTATTTTATTCACTAAATCAATGAATTACTCGGTTACTACGGTCTGAACCTGAGCCGGGCCGGGATTATACCAGCCCCACGGGCCATAGCCATATCCCCAGCCGGGGCGCGGTCCCCACATCCACGGATCGATAGGCTGTGGCGGCATCACCACCTGCTGCGTCACGCGCCAGCGCTTGAAGCCGTTCACCTGCATTACCATGAATTTGTACGGGCTCGCACCGATTTTCCCTTCTGCCGTGCCGGTGATAGGGCCAACCACCGTCACGAGCTGATTGCGGAAGTCCACCGGGTCGAGAAAGCCGCCAACGTCGGCAAAGATGCGTCCGCGCGACGGCTGGCCGAGCAGCGGCCGCGCCGCGCTGTCGAGCGGCAGCGTGGCTATCTCAAGGCGGGTTTTGCCCTTCTCGTTATCGACATTGACCACTCGCCCGCCGAAGCGCGCCTCCTGGCCGATGTAGAGCTCCGGCGCGTTCATTACGCGCACTAGATCCTGCTGCGGCGTCGGGCTGGTGCCTTTAATCGCGTCGGGAATGCTGACGCACCCGCTAAGCAGCAAAACGCTCAGCGCCAGAAGCCCACTGCGCACCATTGATTGTTGACCCACCATAAGCGACTCCTTAAACCCGCCCGCGGTTTGCGTCGGGATGTTATTCCCGGCCTGGCAGTTTTTTCCACGCCACTTCGTTGCGCAGATAGACCGGTTCTGCATGTTCGACCGCAACAACGCGCTGTTGTTCGAACAACCGGCACGCTAACGGCAACATATCTTCCGCCGCCGGCAGCGTCATCTGCCCGTCGGTGAGCGTAAGCCCGCTGCCGTTCGCCATATCCGGCCACGCCTGCCAGCCGGTGCCGACCGTCGCCCACTCGCCGTCAAGCGCCTTCAGGCGCTCCGTGACGGCGTCGGGCTTGAGTACCGCTTCAGTCTCTTCGCCGTGCCAGACGCCCTGCTCATCGCGCTGGTACTCGGCCCAGTAGACTTCGCCCATGCGGGCGTCGATCGCCGCCAGCACGCGGGTCGCGCCGCTGACGCGCCATGCGCCCTGCGCCATCGTCATTAGCGTCGACACGCCGACCATCGGCAGTTCTGCGCCAAGCGCCAGCCCCTGCGCGATGCCGATGCCGATTCGCACGCCGGTAAAGCTTCCCGGCCCGCGGCCAAAGGCCAGCGCGTCCATCGCCGACAGCGCAACGCCGCTTTCGGTGAGGATCTCACTGACCATCGGCAGAATACGCTGGGTGTGCTCGCGCGGGCAGAGTTCAAAAAGGGCGGACGTTTTACCGTTGTCCCACAAGGCGACGGAACAGGCCTCAGTGGCGGTATCAATAGCCAGAATTCGCATGGATCTATAACACTCTTACGCGTCGTGGTGGTTCAAAAAGGGGCGCATCTTATCACAGTCTGGCGCAAATTACTGCCGCGCCGCGTCGGTGAGAAAGCGCGCCGCCTCGCCGATATCGCGGGTGCGCGGCGTCGGCGGCAGGCTTTTCAGAAAGACCGCGCCGTAGGGACGCATTACCAGGCGGTTGTCGCAAATCACCAGCACGCCGCGGTCGTCGACGTCGCGGATAAGCCGCCCGACGCCCTGCTTGAGCGTGATGACCGCCTCCGGCAGCTGGACTTCATCAAACGGATCGCCGCCGCGCAGGCGACAATCTTCCATCCGCGCTTTCAGCAGCGGATCGTCCGGCGAGGTGAACGGCAGTTTGTCGATAATCACCAGCGACAGCGCGTCGCCGCGAACGTCCACCCCTTCCCAGAAGCTGCTTGTCGCTACCAGCAGCGCGTTACCCGCGCTGATAAACTGCTCCAGCAGCTGGCTTTTACTGGTTTCACCCTGCAAAAGCACCGGCAGCGTCATTGTGGCGCGGAATTGCTCGGCCAGCTCACGCATCATGGCGTGTGATGTGCAAAGCATAAAACAGCGGCCCTGGTTAGCCTCAATCAGCGGTTGTAACATCCGCGCCAGCGCTTTCCCGGCCTGCGGCTGGTTAGTCTGCGGCAGACCTCGCGGCACGCAGAGCAGCGCCTGGCGGGCATAGTCGAACGGACTGGGCAGCAGCAGAGTTTTTGCCTCGTGAATGCCGAGCCGCTCCGTGAAGTGATGAAGATCGTCATTTACCGAGAGCGTGGCGGAGGTGAAAATCCAGCTGCCGCCCTTTTCGGCGATCACGTCCTGGAATTTATCCGCGACGGTCAGCGGCGTGAGCGCCAGCGTAAAGTGGCGCGAGTTGCACTCATACCAGTAGCTGTAGCCTGGCTGGTTAATCTCTTTTAAGCGTTTGAGACGCGCGCGATAGAGCGTGGCGCGCTCAAAAGCGGCGTCCAGCAGCGCCGAGCGGCCAAGCGACAGCTTCGCCACGTCGTAGCAGAGCTCCAGCGCGTCATCGAGCAGCAGCAACGCGCGGCTGATGGAGGCGTCCGCCAACAGTTCGCGCAGGTTGCCGCGAAAGCCAGGGTCGCCCAACTGCAGCCTGAAATCCTGGGTGCTTTGCGCCAGCCGGTCGGCGCACTTTTGTAGCTGCTGGGTATCTTTCACCTCGGTGCGATAGGCGATGATAATGTCTCTTGCGAGGTCAAGCAGCTGGCGGCTGGAGAGCGACTGGCCGAAATACTGGCTGGCGATATCGGGAAGCTGATGGGCTTCGTCGAAAACAATCACCTCTGCCTCCGGGATAAGCTCCGCAAAGCCGCTCTCTTTGACCACCATATCGGCGAGAAACAGGTGATGGTTCACCACCACCACATCGGCTTCCATCGCCTTTTTGCGCGCTTTCACCACAAAGCAGTCTTTGTAGAGCGGGCAGTCGGTGCCAAGGCAGTTATCGTTGGTGCTGGTGACAAGCGGCCAGACGGGGGCGTCTTCCGCCACGCGCCCGCAGGTGCTGATATCGCCATCGACGGTTTCGTTGGCCCAGCCGCGCAGCTGGATAACGTCGCTTAAGGTTTGAACCGGCAGATCGCCGCCCGCCAGCGCCTGTTGCTCCAGGCGCTCCAGGCATAAATAGTTCGAGCGCCCTTTTAAGAGCGCCAGACGGCCTTTGAATTCCAGCGCTTTGGCGACGGTCGGCAGATCGCGGCTGTAGAGCTGATCCTGCAGCGCTTTCGAACCGGTGGAAATAATCACTTTCTTACCGGCACGCAGCGCGGGCGCCAGATAAGCATAAGTTTTCCCGGTCCCGGTACCCGCCTCGACCACCAGCGGCGTCGCGGCCTCAATGGCGGCGCTGACCGCCTGCGCCATCTGACGCTGCGGCTCGCGCGGTTTAAAGCCGGGAATCGCGTTGGCCAGTTGGCCATCTGCTGCAAAATCGTCTGTCACACTGCCCCCTGGTTAAATTGCCAGTGATTATGTCAGGGCGGCCACGCTTACGCCAGCCGAACAGATGACGGCGCTCGCGCTTTATGGCAGGCTTGCACCCTGCTAAACAGAACAGGAAAAGGAAAAAGCGATGACAATCGTGCGTATCGATCCCGCAGATCGTTGGTCTGACGCGGTGATTCACAACCAGACGATTTACTACACCGGCGTGCCGGAAAATCTCGACGGCGACGCTTACGAACAAACCGCCAATACACTGGCGCAAATCGACACGCTGTTAACCGCGCAGGGCAGCGATAAATCCCGTATTCTCGACGCCACCATCTTTCTGGCCGACGGCGACGACTTCGCGCTGATGAATAAAGCCTGGGATGAGTGGGTGGTGGCAGGCTCCGCACCGGTACGCTGCACCGTGCAGGCCCGCCTGATGAACCCGCGCTATAAAGTAGAAATCAAAATTATCGCCGCAGTTTGAGCCCCGCCGTCACCGTTCGCCGGTGGCGTTTTCTTCGGGTTTTCTTCCCATTCTGAGTAAATGCCGCCGTTGCAGCCGCAGCAGATCTTTCACCGTGAGTATCTGGTATGACAACCCATGTGTTTTCGCGACCTGGGCGATGATAGCGCTCAGCGCCGGAAAGTGGCGGTGGCTCCAGTCAGGAAAGAGATGATGCGTCAGGTGGAGATTTAAACCGCCGAGCCAGTATCCCATCAGGCGTGGCCGCATGTGCCAGTCAAACGTTGTCGCAAACGCATGGTGATAGACGCTCTGCGGCATCACGTTATCGGCCGGCGCAGGATAGAAATGGCCCTTCGCCCAGTGCGTTCCGATAAGCAGCGACACAAACAGCGCCGAAACCAGCATCTGGCTGATGAGGTAAACGGCAAGGACAGCTGGAAACGTGATGGCTTCGTCCAAAAGCAGCATCGGAAGCCCCAGCGCCAGCCAAAAGTGTGCGGCTTTCAGCAGTAAAAACAGGAGTGCGCCACCTGCGCCCGGGTGAGGTAAATGGCGCGTAAAAGGCGTTTCGCCCAACCGGTCGCGCCAGTCCATCCACCACGCATACCAGGGAAAGGTCAGCGCGGCCACCAGCGGCCAGTAAAGATGCTGTGCGCGCATAAAAGGCTTGCGGCGCTGGAACGGCGTCTGGCACAGGACGCCGTTTTCATCGATATCGGGGTCGTACCCCTGAATATTGGTATAGGGGTGATGAAACTGCACATGCCGTACTTGCCAGTTGTCAGCATCAAGCCCCAGAGGAACGCTCACCAGCCGGCCAAGCCAGGCGTTCGCCGCACCGGAACGGCAGTATGCATTGTGACTGGCATCATGCAACACATTGACCACCAGCATCATGGCGAAAAAGATAAAACCGAAATACCAGAGCGCAAAACCGGTGAGATGCGATGACGTCAGGCTCAGCAGGTAACAGGCCGCGCAGCAGAGCGCGAGAAAAACGAGTTTCGCCCACATGCCCTTATCGGCGAAGCGATGCTCCTGCTGCGTCGTCAGATAGTGCTGACAGGCCGTGCGGAACGCTTTATGCAGCGCGGGATCGTGGCGTTCCACTCGCAGCGGTGGCAAATTACGCGTCATGCGGGTTGCCCATCTGAACCAAAAATACCCGCTGCGCGGCACGGAGTTCGCGATAGCTGATGCAGCGATACGGCAACCCATGTTCCTGTGCCAGCCGCGCCACTATCCGCGCGAGCGCCGGATAGTGGCGATGGTGCCAGCCTGGGAACAGATGGTGCGTCAGGTGATAATTCAGCCCGCCGGTAAATGTCTCCAGCCAGCGCCGTGGCGTGTGCCAGTCGCAGGCGGTGGTGAAGTTGTGGTGATACCAGCCATGCGCCATTCGCTTCTCCCCGTCCTGAGGAGCCTGATAAAACGTGGCTCCGGCCCAGTGGGTGCCGAGAAGCAAAAAGACCACCAGCAGCGACGTACACATCTGGGTCAGCAGATAAATGCCCGCCACCATCCAGACGTTATGCCCCGCGATGATCGGTACACCCAGCATCAGCGTGATATGCGCTATTTTACTAAAGATAAAAGCGCTCCATCCTTTCACGCCAGGCAGCAGCCGGTCCGCATGCAGCGGCGTGCGGCCCAGCCTGTCGGCCCAGTCAAACACAAGGCCTATCCAGCTCAGGGATAACGCTGCCACCAGCGGCCAGTAGAGATGCTGAAAGTGCATCCACCTGCGCCAGCGCTGAAACGGCGTCTGGCGGAAAATCCCGTTCTCTTCGGTATCCAGATCGTAGTGTTCGATATTCGCGTAGCGATGATGATAACTGACGTGTCGCGTGCGCCAGTAAACAGGCTCAATACCGGTTGAAAGCGTCACCGCGCGGCTGATGAGCGCGTTCCAGAAACGGCGGCGAGTAAATGTCAGATGTGAGGCGTCATGATTAACATCAATATTCAGCCACATCATCAAAACGGCGAATGACGCATAGCAGGCGATGAACCACACCGCGTCAGAGGCCTGCAGAGCCAGCGCATAGCATGCAATGCTTGCCAGCAGGATCAGAAGCGCTTTGATGCGCGCCGGACGGTCAGCAAAACGGTGGTCGTTACGATCGTGAAGATAAGCATATGCCTCTTGCTGGAGCGCGCGATGAAACGCCCCTTCGGCTGCCGGGCTGAAGCGTAACGGGATAAGCGCTTTAGTCATGGCGTAGCGCCCTCTTTTGCATCACAGGCATGGTCAGAACTATCAGACCGTGCAGCGCCAGTGCAGGCAGGCTTAGCTGCCAGATAAGCCCCTGCCAGCCAAAAAGATGCAGACAACACAGCGGCATCAAGCCGGTCACGACGGCCCAGCCGATGCGGCTTGCACGATGCCCGTCATTCATCAGTCCCATCATCACTGACGCGGCCACCAGCAGCAAAAACAGCGTCATTTGTTCCCGGCCGATATCGTCATAACCATAGCCATAACGCTGGATATAACCGATAACCGGAATAAACAGCAGCAGCGTACCGCTAACGATAATGTATGGCGCAGGACAGACGCTGCCTTTCGTGTGCGGCGCAGGGCGAAAGCCAAGCAGGCGGGCAAAAGGCGCGTTACTTTCCCGCAGCGGATTGGCAGAGGCGCGATAGCCTTTTACACCATACTGATGTTCATCCCGCGCCGGTGGCGTATGACAAAACGATCCGAAAAGTTTATCCCAGAGGATCAACGTACCGCCGTAGTTGGTGTCAGCAAAACGGCGCTCGCACAGGTGGTGAACCCGATGATGCGACGGCGTGACCAGCAACCGCTCCAGAAAGCCGAGTCGCCCGGTGAACGCGTTGTGGTTAAAAAACTGGATACTGTAGTGAATCACAGAGACCGCAAGAAACACTGACAGCGGCACACCCGCCACGGCCAGCAGCATAAAAAAGGGGATTGAGGTCAGCGATGAGTACCAGGAATTGCGCACGCCGAGCGAGAGATTATAGTGTTCACCGTGATGGTGTACGCTGTGAACGGCCCAGAGTAAGGGCCATTCATGATGCAACCGGTGCAGCCAGTAAAACCCAAAATCCCAGGCGATAAAGGCAAAGCCCCACACCACAACCGCAGGTGCTCCCTGAAAAAGCTCAAGGTTTACGTTGCGGGAGATGATGCTGTAGCACAGCACTTCCAGCCCCCGGAACAGCCACAGCATCATCTGCCCGGAGTTGACATTAAACACTATGTCACGCCAGTTCACCGGCGCACGTGCGCGCCATTTCAAAAGAAGCGCCTCACCAAAGACCAGCCCCAGCATCACTACGATGGGTAACGTTAATTCATTCATGATTCAATTCCTTTTGTATCATCCAGTAAGACAACATTTTTCGCGCCAGCATGCCTGCCAGCAGCGTAAGCGCGACGCCGCCGACCAAATCGACAAACAGATGGCGTCGCAGCTGCAAAATCGACACGCTAATCGCCGCGCCCCAGAGCACCGCGGCAAGGGTATAGCCCCACTGCCCGCGTTTGCTGATGCCCCAGACCATCAGCAGGGTCAGCGCCATATGCAGTGACGGGAAACAGTTCTGCGGCGAATCCACCGCCAGCAGAATACGCAGCGCGTCAGCGCTGATGCCCTCGCCGGTGACGGCGGGATAAGCCATCGTCGTCGGCCACGCCAGATAGACTGCCCCAGCAAACAGCGCCGCCAGTTGCGTGGCGCGCATCAGCCATTTCACTTCTGCCCTCGGGGTCAGCCAGTAGCCCGCAGGAACGAGCAGGAAAAACGACATATAGAGCCAGATGGCCGAGGGCGTAAAATCCAGCAGCGTGTCGAACCACAACGGCGGTAGTTTGTGCCCGGCGCGCTGAAGCAGATCGGTCGTGGAATAGACTATGCCAACGCTTCCCCACCCCAGCAGCAGAGATTTCAGGCGATAAGCCGTTTCGTTCATGCGCGCTCCCTTACACGCACGATACGCCGCCGCTTGGCCCCGGCGGCCGCTTGCGGGATCTGCGCTAAAAGCGTCCAGCGAAGAACATCGCACGCCACGCCCTGTTGTTCAAAAAGCGCCATTAGCGCTTCCTGCGCCTGCGCGCGCTGTGCGTCGTCGGCCTCGACGATAAGCGTCAGGCGCTCCGCGCCGTGCTGAATTAGCCGGTAATCCGCCGTGAAGGGCAGAACGCGCGCCAGCGCGCGGTTGCAGAGATCGCCAAAGATGACCCGCTCGCCGCCCTGCCCGTCCGGCAACAGGAGTTGATCGTCCTGCCGCCCTTCGATATGCGCCAGCGCCAGCGACGGATCGCCACAGGCGCATGGCGTATCGCGCACCGCCAGCACATCGTCCAGCCGGTAACGCACGATGGGCTGCGTGGTACGGGTAAAATCGGTGATGACCGGAACAAAACGACGCGCATCCAGCCACTCCTTTTCAACATGGATAAATGCTTCGTTCAGGTGCAGCACGCCATGCGAACAGGTGGCGGCGAGAAAGCCTTCGGTCGCCTGATACACTTCGCCGACGTCAGGAAAAATACTTTTCAGCAGCGCGCTGTCCTGCGCGTCGAGCACTTCTGCCACGGAAATGACTTTCTTTGGCGCAATCTTCAGAGCGCCTGCCTGGACTGCCAGCGCGAGCGCGCGCAGTACCTGCGCAGGTGCAACGATAATCGATGGCGATTCGGCTTCAAGCCGTGTAAGCAGGGCGTCGAAGGGCTCAAAGAGATCGTAAAAACCGAGGCTCAGCCAGCGGCTGTTGACGCTCTGGTAGAGGTTATTGTCGGCGCGCAAAAAGAGTGCCACCCGCTCGCCTGCAAAGAGGCCGTCTGGCAGCATTTTTGCGAGCATGGCGCCTGCCCACAGCGCCTGTTCCTGCGGGCTGACCGTGAAAATCCCGCGCCGCCCGGATGTGCCGCTCGACAGCCCCACGCTGTAGCGCCCAACCGTCGGCGTAAAATTGCGGTCGTTTTCACTTTTGAGCGCGCACGCCATCACGTCTGCCGCTTTCAGGCCGCCGGTGTTCATCTCATCGAAATGCGCCATCATCAGCGCTTTGTCCATTAGCGGCCATTCGCCAAACGGCAGCGTACGGTAGCGCCTGAACCACGGGCTTTTCGACAGCACGCGCGCGGCAAACCGCCCAAGCTGTTTTTGCTGGTAGCGCTCAAGCGCCGCGCGATTTTGAAAACGCAGACGCTTCACACGGAAATAGTGCCAGAGCATGGCGAGCTTATTCACAAATCGCCCTCGTGCGCGAGACGGATCTCCGCGCCGCCATCGCGCCAGAGCCGATGCAGTAAATCGAGCGTGCGCGTGGCGGCCGCCGGATCGGCAATCACCAGATTCGCGAGCCGCGACGGGCCGCGCTGTTCACGGTAGCTGACCGGCGACCAGGCGGCGTCGGCGGCGAGCAGCACCCAACCGTTATCCGTCAGCACAAACGCGCCGATATGCCCGGCGGCGTGGCCCGGCAGCGGCACCAGCAACACCTCGCCGTTGCTGCCTGGCAGCAGGAAGCCGGTATCAAACGGCGCGAGTGCGGCGGGCAGCGCCACGCGCTCAAAGCTCTCGATAAATCTGACCGCGCTTTCAAACTTTTCCGGGATGAGCCCTGGCACGAACGCCTGACGCAGCGCGGCAAACCCACGCAGCGTGCGGGTCTGCGCCCAGCCTTCGCCAGAGCAGATAAAGCGGTTATCCGCGAAGTCACGCAGCCCGGCGATATGGTCGGCGTGAAAGTGCGAGAGGATCAGCGCGTTGATGTCACCGGGGCCATAACCATTCGCCGCAAGCTGGCGCACCAGCGACTGTTCCGGGGAAAAGTAAACCGGCGTTACGCGGCGATAAATTTGATAGATCCCGCGGCGGGTGTAGTCGTCAAACCACGAGGCGTAGCCGGTATCCCACAGCCAGCGTTTGCCGGCTGCTTCGATAAGGCTCGCGCGGGCCGGAAATTTACAGGTTTTCCATGCCGCGCCCTTCAGCGCGATGCAGCCTAAATGGGTGCAGTAGCCGATTTCAAACGTCGTAATCGTGGCCATTCAGCCTCTCCTTTCACGCAGCCAGGCGCCGGTAAGCCGCACGCCTTGCGCAAGCGACACCGGCGGGCGATAGCCGAGCCGGGTTATTGCCTTCTGCTGGCTTAACGTCATATCGAAACTGACGGTGCCCGCGCTGTAGCGCGTCAGGCGCGGTTCCGTGCCGGTGAGATGCCCGTGGATTTCCATACCCTGCGCCACGAGCGAGAGCAGCGGCCAGGGCACCGACGCCACCCGATACCGGATCTGCAGCTCATCGCCGAGCAGGCTGCCCAGCATCTCCACCAGCCGCTGCGGTTCATGATTGGTAATATTGAATGTTTCACCGGAGATGAGCCCCGGCGTGTCGGTGGCAAGACGCATCGCATGCACCACATTGCCAACCCAGGTTAAATCGAGCAGCGCCTCGCCGCCGCGCGGCAGACGCAGCACGCCGCGGTCGGCCTCAAGCTGGCGCAGCAGGCGCGGGATTATCACGCGATCGTGCGCGCCGAACAGCCCGCGCGGGCGCAGAATAATAAACGTGACGTGCGTAAATTGCCTTGCCGCCGCCTGAATGACCTGCTCCGCCGCATATTTACTGCTGGCGTAATGGCAGGCGAAACGGGCAGCCCGGTAGTGCTCATCCACATTGTGGTGATGGCGGAAATCGAAATAGATAGCGGGCGTGGAGATATGAATGAAACGCGTGACGCCTGCATGCGCGGCAGCGTGGGCAAGCCGTTCGGTGGCGGCGACATTCACCGCGTGAAACGCCTGCGCGCTGCCCCACGGCGACGATTTGGCCGCGCAGTGCCAGACCACATCACAGCCCTGTATCAATGCATCGCAGCGGGCGTCATCGGCCTGCGCAAGCTCCAGCGGTACGAATTGCGCGCCGAGCTCGGTAAGCTCAGCGCCCGCGTTTTCGTCACGCCCGGTCGCGCGCACGTCACAGCCCTGCGCGAGCAACGCCTCAACCGCGTTGCGCCCAAGCCCGCTGGTGGCGCCCGTCACCAGGTACTTCATGGCAGCAGCACCATACCGGCGAGCGTTAATCCCGCAGCCGTGCCGACCAGCATTATCGGCTCGCCCGTTTTTACGCGCCCGGTGGTAAACGCCTCGTGGAGCGCGGTGGGAATCGACGCCGCCACCTGGTTGCCGTGCTGGCGGTAAATATCCACCAGCCCCTGCGGCTTCACTTTCAGGCGTTTGCGCATAT
This sequence comes from Cronobacter sp. 153480017-3, assembly GCF_053627815.1. Lineage (NCBI taxonomy): Bacteria > Pseudomonadati > Pseudomonadota > Gammaproteobacteria > Enterobacterales > Enterobacteriaceae > Cronobacter > Cronobacter sp. 153480017-3. The sequence goes on from NZ_JBSEYN010000001.1 coordinate 529,996, forward strand.
GCTCGAGCGACAAATGGCTCGCCTGGTGCGGCACCACGGTGGCGATGTCATCAAGCGTTAGTCCGGCGGCGTCAAGCAGCCGCTGCCAGAAGCCATCGATCAGCAGCGAGGCCTGGCGGAACAGCGCTTTGCCCTGCATATGGAACAGAAAGTCGCTCTCCTCCATCCCGGCGCGGGGGTTTTTACGCGTGCCGCCGGCGCGGATCTCGCACAGCTCACTGCCCTGCGGGTAAGTTTCCGCTTTCATCGCCAGAATGCCAGAGCGACCATCACCCGCCTCGACAATGGCGCAGGCGGCCCCGTCGCCGAAAATAAGCGACGACTCTTCATGCTGCCAGTCGATCCCGCGCGAGGCGATATCCGCCGACACAATCGCGATACGGCGATAAGCGCCGTTCGTTAACAGCGCCGACGCCACCTGCATGGCACTGATAAAACTCACGCAACTGCTGTTGATGTCAAACCCCGCCATGCCTGCCGGTAAGCCTGCGGCTTTCATCACGTGTACCGCTGAACAGGGCAGCGCCTGAACGGCAATGGCCGAGGCGGAGATCAGCAGATCGATGGAGTCGGGGTTAATCGCGTGACGCTGGCAGGCGTCATGCAGCGCGGCGGCGGCGAGCGCAGCCTGGCTGTCATCATTTGCGGCATGGTAGCGGTGCAGAATGCCTGAGCGGCGCTCCACATACCCCTCGCGCTTGCCGAGGCGGCTATCAAGTTCGGCGGACGTAATAAGGTGTTCCGGCAGCGCCTTGCCGGTCGCGATGAGTTTCAGCCGTGAAGCAGGTGGGGTGTGAGGTGTAAAGGCCATAAAGCTCTGTCCCTAAGCTTAACGTCCCTGCCGGACAGGGACGCAAAGTATGATGATATCTGACGTTATTATGCGTGCTGCGCACGATAACACGTCAGCAGGGACAAAAAAATTGTCGCTACCTTTTCCTGGTGTGGTGCGTTTATTCCTCTTCGTCGTCTTCAAAACGCGCGACGATGCGATCGCCCTGATGGGTGGCGCGGATCTCCTGCGCCACCTGTGCGATGGCTTCGCCGCTGCTCATGCCCTGCGACATCAGCTCCTGAATACGTTCAACCGCTTGCTGCTGCTGTTCATGGGTGAGAGAAGGTAAACCTGCAAACATCGCTGACTCCTGTTACATTGATGCGTTCAATTATTCCACGCCGTGCGTGCGGGCGCCAGACGCCCTGCGCCGTTGTTAATTGTCGTCCTGATGAATACGAACCTGACTCCTGAACTGATCTCCCTGCCCTGGCGCGCCGATGCGCTGCAACAGACCTTTTCTGCGCTACAACATCAGCCGTGGGCGATGCTGCTGCACTCGGGTTTTGCCGAGCACGCCCACAACCGCTTCGACATTCTGGTGGCCGACCCGCGCGTCACGCTGACCACGCGGGGGGCGCTCACTATGACGCAAGACGCAGAGGGTTGCCAGCAGAGCGACGACGATCCGCTGCGTCTGCTGCATGCGGCGCTGGCGCGTTTTGCATTTTCACCCGCACCAGATGAGGATTTTCCCTTCCAGGGCGGCGCGCTCGGGCTGTTTGGCTACGATCTCGGGCGGCGCTTCGAGCGGCTGCCCTCACAGGCCAGCGCCGATCTCAACACGCCGGATATGGCGGTCGGCATCTATGACTGGGCGCTGATAGCCGATCACCATCGCGAGCGCCTGACGCTGCTCTGCTACGGTGATGCGAACGCGCGTCTCGTCTGGCTTGACGCACAGCAGCCCACAGAAACCGAGCCGTTTCGCTTAACCACGCCGTGGCGCTCAAACATGACGCGCGAAGAATATGGCGAGAAATTCCGCCAGGTGCAGGCGTATTTGCGAAGCGGCGACTGCTATCAGGTCAATCTGGCGCAACGGTTTCGCGCGCACTATGAAGGCAGCGAATGGCAGGCATTTTTAACGCTGAATGCCGCTAACCGCGCGCCGTTCAGCGCTTTTCTGCGCCTGCCGGAACAGGCGATTTTAAGCCTGTCGCCGGAGCGGTTTATCCGTCTGCACGACAGCGCCATCGAGACGCGCCCCATTAAAGGCACGCTGCCGCGTTTGTCCGATCCTGAGGAAGATGCGCGCCAGGCTTTACGGCTCGCGCAATCACCCAAAGATCGCGCCGAAAACCTGATGATTGTCGATCTGCTGCGTAACGACATTGGCCGCGTGGCGACACCCGGCAGCGTCAAAGTGCCGGAGCTGTTTGTCGTTGAGCCGTTTCCGGCGGTGCATCATCTCGTCAGCACCATTACCGCGACGCTGCCGCCATCGCTTCACGCCACCGATCTGCTGCGCGCGAGTTTCCCTGGCGGCTCTATCACCGGTGCGCCCAAAGTGCGGGCGATGGAAATTATCGAAGAGCTGGAGCCGCAGCGGCGCAACGCCTGGTGCGGGAGCATTGGTTATCTCAGCTTCTGCGGCGCGATGGACACCAGCATTACCATCCGCACGCTGACGGCGGAAAACGGCGCGCTTTACTGCTCAGCGGGCGGCGGCATCGTGGCTGACAGCGAAGAAGCGGCGGAATATCAGGAAACTTTTGATAAAGTTAACCGTATCCTGCACGCATTAGAGAGGTGACGATGGAGAATAGCCCGCTGACGCTCGACCGGTTTTTATCGCGTTTCCAGCTCCTGCGCCCGCAGATGAGCAGATCCAGCCTGAATCAGCGCCAGGCCGCCGTGCTGGTGCCGGTGGTGCGCCGCCCGGAGCCGGGCCTGCTGTTAACGAAGCGCGCCGCCACCCTTCGCAAACACGCGGGCCAGGTAGCCTTCCCCGGCGGTGCGGTGGATGACACCGACGCCTCGCTAATCGCGGCGGCGCTGCGCGAAGCGCAGGAAGAAGTGGCTATCCCGCCCGAGGCGGTGGAAGTTATCGGCGTACTGCCGCCGGTCGACAGCGTGACCGGTTTTCAGGTGACGCCCGTGGTGGGCATTATCCCGCCAGATCTGCCGTATCACGCCAGTGAAGATGAAGTGGCGGCGGTCTTTGAGATGCCGCTTGCCGAAGCGCTACGACTCGGACGCTATCACCCGCTCGACATCCACCGGCGCGGCAATCATCACCGCGTCTGGCTCTCCTGGTATCAGCACTATTTTGTCTGGGGCATGACCGCAGGCATTATTCGTGAGCTGGCGCTACAAATCGGCGAGAAACCCTGACTATTATTGTGGGTGAAAAGTGCGATCCGCAGCACTTTATTAGGCGGCCTCGCCTTATTCATTAGTTTAATTCATGTGAATAGTTAACTGCGCAGCACAATAACCTTTTACACTATGCGCTGTTTTCACACCGTCATTTGCAGGGCAAATGACTCTGTCAGGAGTTACCACGTGATTAGTATATTCGACATGTTTAAGGTGGGCATTGGCCCCTCCTCTTCCCATACCGTAGGTCCGATGAAGGCCGGGAAGCAGTTCGTCGATGACCTGGTCGAAAAAGGATTATTGCAGGACGTGACCCGCGTCGCGGTGGACGTCTACGGATCGCTCTCATTGACCGGCAAAGGCCACCATACCGATATCGCCATTATTATGGGTCTGGCAGGTAATGAGCCCGCCACGGTGGATATCGACGCCATACCTGCATTTATCCGTGATGTTGAAACCCGCGGTCGCCTGCTGCTCGCGCAGGGCGCTCACGAAGTGGATTTCCCGAAAGATAACGGGATGCGTTTTCAGAGCGATAACCTGCCGCTGCATGAAAACGGCATGACCATCCACGCTTACAGCGGCGAGAAAGAGATCTACAGCAAAACTTATTACTCCATCGGCGGCGGCTTTATCGTCGATGAAGAGCATTTCGGCAAAACCGCCAGCAACGAAGTGAGCGTGCCGTATCCGTTCCACTCTGCTAAAGATCTGCTGGCGCATTGCAAAGAAACCGGCCTGTCGCTCTCCGGCCTGGTGATGAAAAACGAACTGGCGCTGCACAGCAAAAAAGAGATTGAAGACTATTTTGCAGACGTCTGGCAGACCATGCGCGCCTGTATCGATCGTGGTATGAATACCGAAGGCGTGCTCCCTGGCCCGCTGCGCGTGCCGCGTCGCGCCTCTGCGCTGCGCCGTATGCTGGTTTCCAGCGATAAACTCTCCAACGATCCGATGATCGTGGTCGACTGGGTGAATATGTTTGCGCTCGCCGTCAACGAAGAGAACGCGGCGGGCGGCCGTGTTGTCACCGCGCCGACTAACGGCGCATGCGGCATCGTACCGGCAGTTCTGGCCTACTATGATCACTTTATTGAATCGGTCAGTCCGGATATCTACATCCGCTACTTCCTTGCCGCGGGCGCTATCGGCGCGCTGTATAAAATGAACGCCTCAATCTCTGGTGCCGAAGTGGGTTGCCAGGGCGAAGTGGGCGTCGCTTGCTCCATGGCGGCGGCAGGGCTTGCAGAGCTGCTGGGCGCGAGCCCGGAACAGGTCTGCGTGGCAGCCGAAATCGGTATGGAGCATAACCTTGGCCTGACCTGCGATCCGGTCGCGGGTCAGGTACAGGTGCCGTGCATCGAGCGTAACGCGATTGCCTCCGTGAAGGCGATTAACGCCGCGCGTATGGCGATGCGCCGGACCAGCGAGCCGCGCGTCTCGCTCGATAAAGTCATCGAGACGATGTATGAAACCGGCAAAGATATGAACGCCAAATACCGTGAAACGTCACGTGGCGGCCTGGCCATCAAGGTTCAGTGCGATTAATGCCCAAAAGCGCCGCATCCGCGGCGCTTTTTTTATCCCCGCTCGCCTTTTATTCCTCCCGTCGCGTCAACGCCCACTACACTCTTAACATTCCGTCTTAATAACTCAGATGAGTCTGAGAGATAGAGCCTATGCAAAAAGCGCAGCGTATTATCCGGGCTTACCGCCGTCGGCGGCTGATTCTCTGTATTGCCCTCGCCCTGCTGGCGTTAATCGTCACGCTGGGAATACGCTATCTGTCCGATCGTAAACAGTACCAGCACGAAACCACGCGCTACGCCGCCCATGCGGTGGAAACCCTGGAAGAGTTGCTGGTGCCGCTGGATGCCGCACGCACCGCGCTGTTGCCGCTCATCGGCATGCCGTGTCAGCAGGTGCATCGCCAGTTGCGCGAAATGGCCGCCAGCCTCCAGACGGTGCGGACCATTGCGCTGGTGAGCGACGGCACGCTCTATTGCTCCAGCATTTTTGGCGAACGCAACGTGCCGGTGCATCAGTTGCAACCCCATTTACCTGCGGCAAAACCCCTGATGCGGCTCTCTCGTGACAGCTCGTTGATTAAGGGAAGTCCAATACTTTTGCTTTGGACGCCCTCCATCGACAACGGCCAGTCTGGCGTCTTGCAGTCGGTTAATATTGAATTTATCGCCAGCCTTCTGCTGGCACCGGATCCGCCCGTCATTGAGCATGTGCTATTTGATGTCGCAGGCGCGCATCTGGAGTACGGGCGCGGTCTGACGGCAATGCCGCCTGCCCTCGACGGGCTGACGCAATACCAGCAAACGTCCAGTCAGTACCCGTTCTCAGTGACACTGCTTGGCCCTTCGGCAAACGCACTGGCGCTGAAAAATATCCCCGTGCAGTTACCGCTCGCGGTGCTACTGAGCCTGCTGATCGGCTATATCGCCTGGCTTGCGACCGCCAGACGTATGAGCTTCTCCTGGGAAATTAATCTCGGCATCGCCAACAATGAGTTTGAGGTTTACTGCCAGCCGCTGGTAAGCGGCAAAACCGGCGAGTGTACGGGCGTGGAACTGCTGCTGCGCTGGAACAATCCACGCCTTGGGCCCATTGCACCGGACGTGTTTATTCCGCTTGCCGAACAGCTCAGGATGATTAACGCGCTGACGCGCTATGTGCTGATAAAAACTATCGCGCAGCGCCACTATTTTCCGGCATCTGCGGATTTTCATATCGGGGTGAATATTGCCGCCAGCCACTTTCATGACGGCGTCATTATTGACGATCTGAAGCGCTACTGGTATCCGCATATCCCAGTACAGACGCTCTTTCTGGAGCTCACGGAGCGCGATGCGCTGCCGGAGGTGGATTACCGCGTGGCGCATGATTTGCGCAAACTCGGCGTCAGGCTGGCGATTGATGATTTTGGCACGGGCCAGAGCTCGCTCTCTTATCTCGAAACACTCAGCCCGGACGTGCTGAAAATGGACAAACGCTTCACCGCCGCTATCGGTACCGACGCGGTTAATTCGACCGTAACGGACATTATTATCGCGATGGCGAGAAGGCTGAAAATTGAACTGGTGGCGGAAGGCGTGGAAACCGAAGAACAGGCCGCGTATTTATACCGCCTCGGCGTACCGGTGTTGCAGGGATATTTGTTCGCACATCCGATGCCGCTCAGCGCGTTACCGCAGTGGCTGGAACAACGGCGCACCCATCCGGGTACGCCGTTCTGGCGCCGTCAACATCCGGCGCCGATGGTCTGACCGTTACTCTTCTTCGTCGTGCGCTGGCGTGTCTTTCACCACGCGCACGAGATCGACACGGTAGGCGTTCGCCTCAACAATCGTGATACGCAGCGGCGGCACCGCCAGCTCGTCGCCCACGCGCGGGATCTGCCCGTTAATGGCGATGACCAGCCCGGCGACCGTCGCGATGTCCTCTTCGTCATTGACGAGCGACGGAAGGTCCAGCGTCTGTTGCAGCGCGTGGAGATCGGTCGAGCCTTTCACCAGCCAGCCGTCGCCGTCGTGAACGATTTCCGGCGTTTCGTCGGCGTCCGGGAATTCTCCGGCAATCGCCTCCAGCACGTCCAGCGGCGTGACCAGCCCCTGCACCACGCCAAACTCGTTATTGACGATAACAAAGCTGCCGCGAGCACGGCGCAGCACGCCGAGCAGGTTGATAGGATCCAGCGTTTCTGGCACCACAATCACCGGCGTCGCCGAGGCGATAGCCGCGACGTCAACGCCCTCTTCCAGCGCCATCAGCAGTTCCTTCGCGCGCACCACGCCGATGATTTCATCAAGCTCACCGCGACACACCGGAAACAGGCTGTGCGGCGACGACAATAACTGCTCGCGAATTTCATCCACGCTGCGGTTGGCATCCACCCAGCTTATCTCGCCACGCGGCGTCATGATGCTGCGAAGCGAGCGGGACGCCAGCGTCAGCACGCCGTTAATCATGTACCGCTCTTCTTCGGCAAACGCCTCGTCATGCACCGGCACCACGGTGTGATGCTCGGTTTCGCTGACCGGGGCCGGGCGACGACGGTTGCCCATCAGACGCAGAATCGCCTCCGCCGTGCGCGCACGCAGCGGCAGATTCGACTGGTGCTTCAGGAAGTTGCGGCGCGCCACCTGGTTGAAGAACTCAATGATGATAGAGAAGCCAATCGCCGCGTAGAGGTAGCCTTTCGGAATATGGAAACCGAAGCCTTCCGCCACCAGACTCAGGCCGATCATCAGCAGGAAGCTCAGACAGAGCACCACAACCGTCGGATGCGCGTTAACGAAGTTGGTCAGCGGCTTCGAGGCGAGGAGCATCACGCCCATGGCAATCACCACCGCGGCCATCATCACTGGCAGATGGTTCACCATGCCTACCGCCGTGATCACGGCATCCAGCGAGAAGACGGCATCCAGCACCACAATCTGCGCCACCACGACCCAGAAGCTGGCGTAGCCTTTGCCATGACTGTCATTGTGCTGGCGGTTTTCCAGCCGCTCATGGAGTTCTGTCGTGGCCTTGAACAGCAGGAACAGACCACCAAACAGCATGATCAGATCGCGGCCGGAGAAACTTAACTCCCACACGCTGAAAAGCGGACGGGTGAGCGTCACCATCCACGAGATCAACGACAACAGCCCCAGACGCATTACCAGCGCCAGGGATAAACCAATCAGACGCGCTTTATCGCGCTGCTTCGGCGGCAGTTTGTCCGCGAGGATGGCGATAAACACCAGGTTGTCGATGCCAAGAACAATCTCCAGCACCACAAGCGTTGCTAAGCCCACCCAAATCGAGGGGTCCATTAAGAATTCCATAACAGGCTCCTGCGCAAGGAATGACTAAACGGCACCCCAACGATGTCGGGCGCTTTGACATGATTTATCAGAGAGTTAAGGCGAAAGCCTTGTGAGATGACGGCTGATGAAAGCCTGGTAAAGAAAAGACGTCGGTGACGGTCCATACGGTGGGCTGCTGCCCGCTACTCCTGTTAGTTAATCGGAAATCTACATTAACAAAGCGTATCAGGCTTTGGCAAAGATTTACCAGAATTTGCAATCGATGTGACATAAAAAACGCGCATATTTTGCGCATACACCGAATGCCTTGTTTTGAAGGCAAAATTACTGACGCTCATCACATACATTATTTTTTCGCCTCCTAAAATAAATCGTGCTTAGGTTCTGAAAGCTTACAAATCCTTATCTGAATCGATTCGATAAGCGAATCACTGTTAGCGGTGCCTGTAAGGGCATTGACAATAACCACGGAGGTAGCAAGTGACCATTGCTATTGTCATAGGCACGCATGGCTGGGCGGCCGAACAACTGCTCAAAACAGCGGAAATGCTGTTGGGTGAGCAGGAGAATGTCGGTTGGATCGATTTCGTTCCCGGCGAAAATGCGGAAACCTTGATCGAAAAATATAACGCACAGCTCGAAAAACTGGACACCAGCAAAGGCGTTGTCTTTCTGGTTGATACCTGGGGCGGCAGTCCGTTCAACGCGGCGAGCCGCATTGTCGTGGATAAGCCCCACTATGAAGTCGTCGCCGGGGTGAACATCCCGATGCTTGTCGAAACCTTAATGGCGCGCGATGACGATCCTGCTTTCGATGAGCTGGTCGCGATTGCCGTTGAAACGGGCCGCGAAGGCGTAAAAGCCCTGAAAGCCAAACCCGCCGAAAAAGCGGCTCCCGCCGCACCTGCCCCGAAAGCGGCGGCGCCTGTTAAACCCATGGGCCCGAACGACTATATGGTCATCGGCCTTGCCCGTATCGACGACCGTCTGATCCACGGCCAGGTCGCCACCCGCTGGACCAAAGAGACCAACGTTTCGCGCATTATCGTGGTGAGCGATGAAGTCGCCGCCGACAACGTGCGCAAAACGCTGCTCACTCAGGTGGCTCCGCCTGGCGTCACCGCGCATGTGGTGGATGTCGCCAAAATGATCCGCGTTTACAACAACCCGAAATATGCGGGCGAACGTGTGATGCTGCTGTTTACCAACCCAACCGATGTTGAGCGCATCGTGGAAGGCGGCGTCAAAATCACCTCTGTCAATATTGGTGGGATGGCCTATCGCCAGGGCAAAACCCAGGTGAACAACGCGGTGTCTGTCGATGAGAAAGATATTGAGGCCTTTAAGAAACTTAACGCGCGCGGTATTGAGCTGGAAGTGCGTAAAGTCTCAAACGATCCCCGTTTAAAAATGATGGATTTAATCAGCAAAGCCACGAAATAACGGCATTGCAGCTTAACGATTACTCAGTTTTTACACGTAAGTTTGATATCACAGGAGAAGTACAATGGAGATTACCACTCTTCAGATTGTGCTGGTGTTCATCGTCGCCTGTATCGCGGGTATGGAATCGGTGCTCGATGAATTTCAGTTCCACCGCCCGCTGGTAGCCTGTACCCTGGTCGGGGCCGTACTGGGGGATATGAAAACCGGTATTATCATCGGCGGTACGCTGGAAATGATAGCGCTCGGCTGGATGAACATCGGTGCCGCCGTGGCGCCTGACGCCGCGCTGGCGTCGATTATCTCAACCATTCTGGTTATCGCCGGGCACCAGAGCATTGGCGCCGGTATTGCGCTGGCTATCCCGCTGGCTGCGGCAGGCCAGGTACTGACCATTATCGTGCGTACTATTACCGTCGGCTTCCAGCACGCGGCGGATAAGGCGGCGCAAAACGGCAACCTCACCGCGCTATCCTGGATCCACGTCTCGTCGTTGTTCTTACAGGCAATGCGTATCGCTATTCCGGCCGTCATCGTGGCGATTTCCGTCGGCACCAGCGAAGTGCAGAGTATGCTTAGCGCTATCCCGGAAGTCGTGACCGGCGGCCTTAACATCGCGGGCGGCATGATTGTGGTGGTCGGTTACGCGATGGTCATCAACATGATGCGCGCGGGCTACCTGATGCCGTTCTTCTACCTCGGTTTCGTTACCGCCGCGTTCACCAACTTCAACCTCGTGGCGCTGGGCGTTATCGGGGCTGTTATGGCGGTGCTCTATATCCAGCTGAGCCCGAAATATAACCGCTCCGCAGCGGCACCCGCGCAAACTGCTGGCGCGAACGATCTTGATAACGAACTGGATTAACAGGTGAGCGACATGGTTGATATGACGAAAACAACTGGTGAGAAAAAACTGACCCCGGGCGATGTTCGCGGCGTGTTTATCCGCTCTAACCTCTTCCAGGGATCGTGGAACTTTGAACGTATGCAGGCGCTTGGCTTCTGCTTCTCAATGGTGCCGGCGATCCGTCGCCTTTATCCGGAGAATAACGAAGCGCGTCGCCAGGCGATTAAACGCCATCTGGAGTTTTTTAACACGCATCCCTATGTGGCAGCGCCAGTGCTCGGCGTGACGCTGGCGATGGAAGAGCAACGCGCGAACGGCGCGGAGATCGACGACGGCGCGATTAACGGTATCAAAGTGGGCCTGATGGGGCCGCTCGCGGGCGTCGGCGACCCGATTTTCTGGGGCACGGTGCGTCCGGTGTTCGCGGCGCTTGGCGCGGGCATCGCCATGAGCGGCAGCCTGCTCGGCCCGCTGCTGTTCTTTGTGCTGTTTAACCTGGTGCGTCTTGCCACACGTTACTACGGCGTGGCGTATGGCTACCGCAAAGGCGTCGATATCGTGAAAGATATGGGCGGCGGCTTCCTGCAAAAACTGACCGAGGGGGCGTCCATTCTCGGCCTGTTTGTGATGGGGGCGCTGGTTAACAAATGGACGCACGTAAACATTCCGTTAGTGGTGTCGCGCATTACCGACCAGAACGGCACGGAAAAAGTCACGACGGTGCAGACGATCCTTGATCAGCTGATGCCGGGCCTGGTGCCGCTGCTGCTGACCTTCGCCTGCATGTGGTTGCTGCGTAAAAAAGTGAACCCGTTGTGGATTATCGTGGGGTTCTTTGTGATTGGTATCGCCGGTTACGCGGTCGGTCTGCTCGGCCAGTAACGGTTAATATCATGCGCCGGGGGCCAGCGGCTCCCGGCTTTTTTATTTAAGGGAGACGGCATGACGTTGAATGATGGAGTTCTGATCATTTTTATTATCGCGCTGCTGGGATGGGCCATTTATGACCAGTGGGGCACTGAACGTCGACACGGGAAAACGCTGCTGCGTGTGCCCTTGCTCAAACGCGGACGTGCTGACAGCCTGATTTTCACCGGTCTGGTCGCCATCCTTATCTGGCAGAATGTGGCATCGCACGGTGCCCTGCTCACGACCTGGCTGTTGGGCGCGCTGGGATTACTCGCCATTTATCTTTTCTGGATCAGAGAGCCGCAAATACGCTTCAAGCGTGAAGGCTTTTTCTTTGCTGGCGGCTGGGTGAAATATAACCACATTAAAGCGATGAATTTATCGGAAGACGGCGTGCTGGTGATGCAATTAGATAAACGTCGCTTGCTTATCCGGGTAAAGAATATCGACGATCTGGAGAGAATCTATCATTTTATTGTTAATAATCAATAAATTAAAAATATAGCACAGGCTATTTTTGCGAATAAAAAACAACCATGCTTATAGCCCGTGCTATATTTTTGCCCGGTTCCTTTCCTTAATTCTTAACAAGATCTTCACGTCCTGCCATTAAGCGAAAACCATTCTCATTTATAACCAAAAGGTTATTCTCCAGTTATTGTCTTTGCCGTCTGGAATATGGTAAGGTTGCGCCCGTCATTGGGGAGTAGCCAATTTCCTTAAGGAAATGTACGCATCAACATACTCGTTGCAAAACGTGGTGCGTACGGACTGAAGCCCTTTCAGTCAGGCGAGACCATAGGCACGCGGCCGCTTTTTACTGGGGGCGGACGGCGTGTATATGGTGATCCCGGTCAGGACTGTGCAATGAATCTTTCCGCAACTCTGCTTCTCGCCTTCGGCATGTCCATGGACGCATTCGCGGCTTCCATCGGCAAAGGCGCCACACTCCATAAACCCAAATTTTCTGAAGCGCTGCGCACGGGGCTGATCTTTGGCGTTATCGAAGCGATTACACCACTGGTTGGCTGGTTGCTCGGCCTTCTCGCTACACAGTTTGTGCTGACCTGGAACCACTGGATAGCGTTTGTACTGCTGGTGTTTCTTGGGGGCAGAATGATTATTGAAGGCGTGCGCGGCTGTGAGGAAGCATCCGAGAAAATTCGCCGTCACAGCTTCTGGTTGCTGGTGACTACCGCATTTGCCACCAGCCTTGACGCGATGGCAGTTGGCGTCGGACTCGCCTTTCTGCAGGTAGATATTATTAAAACCGCGCTCGCCATCGGCTGCGCCACGCTGATCATGTCAACGCTCGGTATGATGGTAGGCCGCTTTATCGGCCCGCTGCTTGGCAAGCGGGCGGAAATTCTGGGCGGTGTCGTGCTTATCGGTATCGGCTGCCAGATCCTCTGGAGCCATTTCGCGGGTTAAGCCTCGCGCTGCCAGACGCGCAGGCAAAAATCGGTTTCACAGTCAAACGCCGTTTGTTCTTTTAGCGCCGCCCATACTTCCGGGCGGGCGCGCCAGGCGAAAGGCGTCATCTGTAAAAGCGTCGTCGCCTCTTCGCCATTCAGGCACATCTCATAACGTAATGCCTGTTCTTCGGCGAGCGTAAAGCCGGGCAGCGATTCTTCATTCGGCGCATGCAGCCGCACTTCATCATAAATAAGCCCTTTGAGCTGGATAAGATGACGCGGGCCAGGCGTGACGGTCACCACCACGCCACCGGGTTTGACCACACGCGCCAGCTCTTCGGCCTTGCAGGGCGCGTAAATGCGTACCACCGCATCGAAAAAGGCATCCGCAAACGGCAACCGGTGGCTGGAGGCGACGCAAAACGAGATATCCGTATAACGCTTCGCGGCAAAACGGATGGCGCTTTTTGATACATCAAGCCCAAAACTCTGCCCGCCGTGGGTGGTCGTGAGCGCGGCAAACGCGCTGGTGTAATACCCTTCTCCGCAGCCAATATCCAGCAGCGTGGCACCGCTTTTCGGCAGGCGCTCATTCAACAATTGTGTGGTTCTCTCGCGAAGCGGCGCGTAGTGACCGGCATCGAGAAACGCGCGGCGCGCCTGCATCATTTCGATACTGTCGCCCGGATCCCGCGAGCGCTTATGCTGCACCGCAAGAAGATTCACGTACCCTTCCTTTGCAATATCGAACTGATGATGACTGGCACAGCGAAAGCTGTTGGCCTGCGGCTCCAGCGGCAAATGGCAAAGGGGGCAGATAAAAGACATGCGGACTCCGAAACAGCGCAAAACGCGAAGTGTAACGTGAATCGGCAGTCGGGGAAACGCTGATGCGCCTCAGACATGAAAAAGCCCCGCCAGTGGGCGGGGCTTTAAAATAGCTGGCCGGTGAAACAAGGCACCGGGTCAGTTTAAGTGCGATTAGATAGCAACTACGTTAACAGCTGCCGGACCTTTCTGGCCGTCCTGAATCTCGAACTCAACGTTCTGGCCTTCGGCCAGAGTTTTGAAACCATTACCCTGGATTGCAGAGAAGTGTACGAACACATCTTTGCTGCCGTCAGCAGGAGTAATGAAGCCAAAACCTTTAGATTCGTTGAACCACTTAACTTGACCTTTAATCTTTGCCATTTCGCAAATTCCTTCAATTGTTTTGTTCGCCCGCGGGCGCTGACTTAGATAAAACTGAGACATTACTGCTTGAGGCACTAAAATAAGGTTCGGCAGAGAAGCGGTATTCAACGACAACGTGTTTACTCAGGACTTCTTTACTGAAAATGCCACACATAAACAGAACTGTACCTCGTTTAACCCAAAACTTGTTATCACACACAACGTAAACAATGGCAAGCCATTTTTATACGCTGCACGATCTGCCGCACAGATTCCTCAACAGAACGCTATGTCCCTGACAATAAAGCACAGAATGGACCCGCGAAGCCCTGTAAGGGTTAACTCGCCGCCCGGTTCTGGTATAAAGCCAGAATGCACTTTTTAACAGTAGCTCAATAACTTCGGTTCGTCCAGGCGACGCGGGAAAGCACAGGCATTATTTTTCGCGCTGTTATTATTTCTGCAAAAGCTTATTCATAAATGTGGTTAAACTTCATTTTAACGAGGCTTTATTACAGCCTGAAGGCAGTAAATAATGTACAAATCAAAAGAAATTGTACAAGCCAATTTTCCCCTGCACCAAAATAATGACATTTTAATGAAAGTTGCCTCAAAAAGAGGCAGCGGGAATAAGCAAAGCGTTTAATAAATCATCCTGACAGAAGCAAATATAACCAGTCAGATATATTCTTAATCAGCGTTTATTTGCAGCCAGCGATAAATATTGCCCAATACGGCGCGGCGCAAACATATCCGCTTGTTCGCCACGTTCAGCAAGCGCGTTTATCAGCTCGGCAGGCGGCGTATCCAGCGATTCATCAGCCAGTTCAAAAACGCCCCAATGTATAGGAATGGCAAGAGGGCGACCTGTATCCTGCCAGAGTCCGACCGCCTGTTGCGGATCCATATGATGCGGCGCCATAAACCAGCGCGGCGCGTAGGCACCAATGGGAATGGCCGCGCCCGTGAGCGGCCCGAGGCGGCGCGGGATTTCAAGCAGTTCAGGCGTATAACCGCTGTCACCGCTAAACCAGAAACGCTGCGTAGCGCTTTCAATCACCCAGCCGCACCATAGCGAGCGGTTTCGGTCCCACGGTGTGCGCATGCTCCAGTGCTGTGCCGGAACGGCAGTGATGTTCAGCCCTTCCAGCGACTGAGTGCCCCACCAGTCAAGTTCTGTGACGTTGCGGATGCCGCGTTTCACAAACCACGCCTTCAGCCCCAATGGCACAAAAAACGCCGCATCAGGAAAACGTTTCGCAAGGCGGCGGACCGTGCTGTTGTCCAGATGATCGTAATGATTATGGGAAATTAGCACCGCGTCGATGCGCGGCAGGCGGGCAAGCTCCAGCGGTAGCGGCGTTTTACGAACGGGGCCATAGAAATTCACTGGCGAAGCCCGGCGGGAGAAAAGCGGATCGGTGAGCAAATAGCGACCGTTAAGACGCAGCAGCAGCGTGGCATGGCCGAGCCACCAGACGCCGTCTTCGTCGCCGTCAATAACTGCAGGTTGCCACCACTGGCGGATAAACGCGTCGTACCCGCCTGCAGGCGGATGCGGCAGCCCCTGCGCTTTACGTTCGTTCTGCCAGCGGCGCAAATCGCCGGGCTGATGCCCGACTTCACGCGTGTTGCAAAACCCGTCCGGGCGGTGATGCGCTTTTGTAGGGTCGTACCACGGGTTCTTCCAGACCATGCCCATCACCTCCGGGGCGTTGATGGTTAACGTTCAGCCACAAGGCGGACGAAACCGTCATCGTCATCCTGCGTTGCGTCAGCAGATGCGGCAGGCGTCTGCGCCTCCGGCTCGTTCGCCTCACACAGGCGACGCAACAGTGCGGTCTGACGCTTTTCCTGTTCAAGCAGCGCTTCCAGCAGTTCGACCTGCTGGTTTGCGCGCACGCTTGCGCGATTGATAAAGAACCAAGCCACCAGCGCCACGATGGCACCAAAGAGAGAAATCGCCAGGGAGGCGAAATTTAAAGCACCAGAATTGATAATGTCGTTCATGCTAACCACCTCAGGGAAACGCGCTATCTTACCACCGCGGCGGCGCAAGGGCATCGCCTGAGTGACGCGTTACCAGGGAATGAACTTATTGATGGTACAAATGCCGCTGAAAAACTGAACGTCCTGATCGCACATCACATTGAGCGTCTGCATCCACAACAATAAACAGGCCACCAGCACGGCCAGCAAAATAGCCCATCTGAATTTTTTCACTACCTTCTCCGTTACGGCATCTACGGGGCCAAATTATCACGGAAACCTTAAACCAAATATCACTGTAACGTTAACTCACGGAATACGGAATCCTCTCCTTGTAACGCAGCGGCAGCCACGGCAGGCTGTACGCCTGAACGTTAACAAACGGAGCCGTAATGCGCTATTTGATTCGTATTGCCGCACTTTTAGTGGTGGCCTGGGTTGCGCTGCTTTTCAGCGGTTATGGGATATTAATTGGTAGCCACGAGAACGCTGCAGGACTGGGATTACAGTGTCGCTACCTGACGGCAAGACAGGTAGTGAGCACACAGTTCATTCATTCTGACAGCGGACTTATCGGCATTACCGCCTGTCCGGTACTGCGCAAAAGCGAAACCGTCGTGGACAACGGTTAATCAGATGCAGTAAAAAGCCGCAGGCTCGCTGCGGCTTTTTCATCAGAACGAGTCTGTCAGAACGGATAATTGTTATACCCCATCTGTGCGGAAATTTTCCGCGCGGCGGTATGCAGGATCTCAACATACTCGTGCAGGCGTTCTTCGGAGAAACGCAGCGTCGGGAAAGAGATACTCAGCCCCGCGATAACCACGCCAAAGCGGTCGAATACAGGCACCGCGATGCAGCGCAGCCCTTCTTCCTGCTCTTCGTTATCTTCGCCGTATCCCTGCTCGCGAACCTGATCCAGTACCGGCAGCAGCGCGTCGGTAGAGACAATAGTGCGATCGGTACTACGCTTATACTCGACGCCTTCGAGGATCTGTCGAACTTCATCGCGGTCGCGCCAGGCCAGCAGCACTTTACCGATAGCGGTACTGTAGAGCGGGTTACGACGGCCGATGCGCGAATACATGCGCAGGTTATACATCGAGTCGATTTTATGGATGTAGACAATGCTGTCTTCATCCAGCGCGCCCAGGTGAATGGTCTCTTTTGTCAGGCGCGACAGTTCGCGCATCTGGATATCTGCGCTACGGATAAGATCGACATTCTGCAATGCGCGCGCGCCAAGCTCAAAGAGCTTGAGTGTCAGAGAATATTTTTCCGACTCGCCTTCCTGAGCCACATAACCCAGTGATTTCATCGTCTGCAAAAAGCGGTAAACGGTGCTTTTTGACATCATGACGCGCTGCGACAATTCGGTGATACCAATTTCGCGCTCTTCACCCAACGCCTGCAAGATACCAAAGACCTTGAGCACCGAAGAGACGGAGTCAGGCTGTTTATCTAATTCTGCGATTGCCATTGATCACCTCGATCGCATTTGTTTTATAAAAATCAGAACCGGTTTTTATTATAAATTCCGCGCGCCGGTGCCGCAATGAATCTATGTGCGCACATGATAAATCTGCGACATCCAACCGCATTGGGCCGCAGGATATATCTTTCGCACCAGATCAAACGCTTAAGATGAATGTACCACTCGCAAGCGCCCTGCCCGCACGGCCAAAAAAAAGCGCGCCACGAGGCGCGCTTTCGTCTTTATCGCTTACGCAATTATTTCAGGTATTCGCCGCTACGCAGCGCTTCGATACGTTTATCGAGCGGCGGGTGCGTCATGAACAGTTCACTCAGCGATTTTGATTTACCATTGATGCAGAACGCCATCATGCTGCTCGCTTCCTGCGGCTCATAGCTGGTTTTCAGGCGCTGGAGTGCGGCGATCATTTTCTCGCGGCCTACCAGTTTCGCGGAGCCTGCGTCAGCGTGGAATTCACGGTAGCGCGAGAACCACATGGTAATAATGCTCGCGAGGATACCGAAGACCAGTTCCAGCACGGTTGCAACAGCGAAATAAATCAGCGGGTTACCGTTGCTCTCTTCGCCTTCATCGCGGTTGCCGCCGAGGAAACCGGCCGCCACCTGCGCAATGATGCGCGAAATAAAAATCACGAAGGTGTTTACCACGCCCTGAATCAAGGTCATGGTGACCATGTCGCCGTTGGCGATATGGCTAATCTCGTGCGCGATAACCGCTTCCGCTTCATCACGGCTCATGTTCTGCAACAGGCCGGTACTTACCGCTACCAGCGAGGCATCGCGGCGCGCGCCTGTTGCGAAGGCGTTGATATCCGGCGCGTGATAGATAGCCACCTGCGGCATCGCGATACCCGCCTGGCGCGACTGCTGCGCCACGGTATCCATCAGCCAGCGTTCTGTTTCATTACGCGGCGCTTCGATAACTTCACCACCCACCGATTTCAGCGCCATCCATTTGGACATCAGCAGCGAAACGATCGAGCCGCCAAAACCAAACAGCAGCGCCATGATCAGAAGGCCCGTCACGCTGCTTGACTGGATCCCTGTCAGGCTGAGCACCAGACCGAACACCACCATAACGGCCAGGTTAGTCAACAGGAAAAGCGCAATTCGCATCATAATTTTCTTTTTACCTCGGTTTCACAATACGCATTATGCGATTACACACATCGTAGGGGCGCGCGCGCCGTTTTCAAGCATCAACGGCTGGCAAGTCCCTAAAAATACGAAACTTTACATTTTGTAGCATTTCACTGACGGGGGATTAACACGACATAAAAAACCGGCGCCTCAGAGGACGCCGGTTGGGGATTTTATTTCTGAGAGTCAGCGGGCTGCGCCGTTTTCTCTTTGGTCATCTTCGCCAGGTCAAGAGCGATATGCACCGTTTCATCAAGATACGGATCGGGCTCCTGATAATCCTTCGGCAGATCCTCAAGCTTCGCCAGCGGCGGTTTGCCGGCACGCTTCAGACGGTCGTTAATACGCGCCAGTCGGGTTGCGTCATCCTCATGGTTCTCTTTTTCACGCTGAGCAAGGTTAAGCGACACAATGTTGCGCTTATCTTTCATCGCGTTATAACGAGCAATATCCTTGATGATGTACTGGAACTCCGGATCTTTCGCGATACGGTCGTTGTGATCTTTCAAAAGCTCAGGGCCGAACGGCTTCAGGTCGCCAGATTTTTCATACGTGGCGGCGTTGATGCTATCCCACGGCAGCGCGTTATCCTCGAATTTCTCGCCGGTTTCCGTCTCTTCATTGCCGGTTGGCATGATGATATCTGGCGTGACCCCTTTACGCTGGGTACTGCCGCCATTGACGCGGTAGAATTTCTGGATGGTGTACTGCACGGAACCCAGCGCTGGCCATTCCGGGCGCAGCATCTGATCGTAAATACGGTTCAGTGAACGGTACTGCTGCACGGTGCCTTTCCCGAAGGTTGGCTCGCCGACAATCAGCGCACGGCCGTAATCCTGCATGGCGGCAGCGAAAATCTCAGACGCCGAGGCGCTGAAACGGTCGACCATCACCACCAGCGGGCCTTTGTAATAGACCACACCGTCGGTATCGCGATCTTCACGGACCTTGCCGTTGTTATCACGCACCTGCACGACCGGGCCGGACGGAATAAACAGACCGGAGAGCGATACCGCTTCCGTCAACGCACCGCCGCCATTGGAACGCAGATCGATGATAACGCCCGCGACGTTCTGCTTCTCAAGCTTCTGGAGCTGCACTTTCACGTCATCGGTCAGGCCAACGTAGAAGCCAGGTATATCCAGCACGCCGATTTTTTCTTTACCGACATTTTTCACCGACATCTTCACGGCGCGATCTTCAAGACGAATGCGCTCGCGCGTCAGCGTCACGATGCGGGTTTTGGTACCTTTACCGGCAGGCAAAATTTCAAGACGCACTTTGCTGCCCTTCGGCCCTTTGATGAGCGCGACGACGTCATCAAGACGCCAGCCGATCACATCCTGCATCTGCTGGCCCACCTGGCCTACACCGACGATGCGATCGCCAACGCTAATCGCCTTGCTTTTGGCCGCCGGGCCGCCCGCCACCATAGAATTAATGACGGTATAGTCATCATCCATTTGCAGAACGGCACCAATGCCCTCAAGCGAGAGGCTCATTTCGGTGTTGAACTGCTCGGTGCTGCGCGGTGAGAGATAGTTGGTATGCGGGTCGATTTCGTGCGCGAAGGCGGTCATCGCCAGCGAGAACACATCTTCGCTGTTGGTTTGCGCCAGGCGGCGAATCGCGAATTTATAACGCTTGGTCAGCGTTTCGCGGATTTCCGCGTCGGTTTTACCGGTCAGCTTCAGGCTCAGCTCGTCATATTTGACTTTGCCATCCCAGAGCTTATTCAGCTCCGCCTCGCTGGAAGGCCAGGGCGCCTTGCTGCGATCGATATCAAACGTATCGTTACCGGTAAAATCCATCGGTCTTTCCAGCACTTTCAGCGCGTACTGATAACGCTCGAAACGGCGCTGCTGTGCCAGATTATAGAGATCGTAAAACACATCGAGCTTGCCGCTACGCAGTTCATCGCCAATCTCCCCTTTTTTCTTCGCGAATTTTTCGATGTCGCTCGCCAGCAGCACGTTATGGCTGTAATCGAGCAGATTGAGGTAGCGATCGAAGATTTTGGCGGAGAAGGCTTCGTTAAGATCGAACTGACGATAGTGAGAACGGGTGAACCGTGAGGTCACCCGCTCGCTAACGGTGGCATGCTGCGGTTCTTCTTTGAGAACCGGGATCTGGTCAGGACGGGTAATGTCATCCACGGCCAACGCCTGACCCGCCATCAGCAGCAGGCCGGCGACGGCGGTAAGCTTAAAAAAAGTGTTCATGCCCTGGTTGACCTCCGTTTCAGAACACTAAATGTTCTGCGCGTACAATCATCGACATACCAGAAGTCAGCTGTACACGGACGCCATCTTTGGTAATTTCCTGCACGGTGGCGTCCATCGCGTTATTGCCTGCTTTGACCTTGATGGCTTGGCCGACGCTGAGCGCCGTAATGTCAGACACCGGAGTATGGCGCTCTTCGCGCGCAGGGCGCGATGGTTTGGCGGCAGCGGCAGGTTTCGCAGCGCGCGGTTTACGCTCGGCGTTGTCCTTGCGGCGCGGAGCCGGACGCGGCTTACGTTCGCGACGCTCTGCGCCGCTCTCTTCGCCTTCAGCGCCAGCTGCTTCGCGTTTTTTCGCCTGCTGTTCGGCGCGCTGCGCCTGAACGCGGGCTTTCGCTTCTTCAAGCTGCTTGCGGGCGTGTTCTACGTGCTGTTCTTCCAGAACGCCGCACGGGTTGCCGTCGAGATCGACACGCGTGGCACCGGGTTTGATGCCGTAAAGATAGCGCCAGCTCGACGTATAAAGACGTAATGCGGAACGAAGTTGCGTTTTGCTGAGGTTCATTTCGCCCTCAACACGCTCTACCAGATCCTGAAAAATGCCGATCTTCAGAGGACGCGCTTCGCCTTCAGCACTGAAACACTGCGGAAAACGTTCGGCCAGAAAGGCGATAACTTCTTTACTGCTATTCAACTTAGGTTGATTTTCCATGAAATTTCCTGATTACAACGGATGTTGCCAACAAGCCGCAGGCATGAACAGGCGTCATTATAATGACGCCATCGGTAAATGCCACGTTATCCGTTGCTTATCATGCGACTGGCGCAAAGAATTTTTTAAAGTCGGTGGCGGCGATAACGGCTTCAAGCTGTTCCACGAGGGTACGCAGCCCCTGCTCGTCGTCGGCATCGAAGCGGTTAAAGACGGTACTGTCGATGTCCAGCACGCCGATAATTTCGCCGTCCGCGCGCAGCGGCAGTACGATTTCGGCGTTGCTGGACGCATCGCAGGCGATGTGGCCGTCGAACGCATGCACATCATCCACGCGCTGCACTTCGCCAGTCGCGACCGCCGTACCGCAGACGCCGCGGCCGTAAGGAATACGCACGCAGGCGATTTTGCCCTGGAACGGCCCAAGCACCAGCGTTTTGTCTTCCAGCAGGTAGAAACCTGCCCAGTTCACGCCTTCAAGGCGCTCGAACAGCAGCGCGCTGGTATTCGCGAGCGTCGCGAGAAAACTGGTTTCCCCTGCCATAAGGGAGTGAAAATCGCGATTGAGTTCCGCGTAAAATTGTGTTTTGTTCATTAATCCGATCGCTTTGTTGTCTTACTTACTCTGCCAGCCTACTAAAATAAGCATTAAATGCGCTCATGCTCAAGATTAATCATTTCATGAGTTACGATAACAGAATCATATAAAAACATGCTTCGCACATGGCACTCAAAACTCAACAGATTTCTCCTGGCAAAAAACTGAACATTCACGCCATCGGCGAGCCGTTGCCGATGGCACATTATCAGCGTTGTCCGCAATGCGATATCCTTTTTATGCTGCCTGTGGTGAAGTCTAACCAGACCGCGCACTGCCCGCGCTGCGACGCGAAAATTCGCGACGGTCGCGACTGGTCGCTTACCCGGCTGGCGGCGATGGCCATCACCATGCTGCTGCTGATGCCGTTCGCCTATAGCGAACCGCTGCTGCGCCTGTACCTGCTTGGCACACGCATCGACGCCAACCTTTTCCAGGGCATTTGGCAGATGACGCGCCAGGGCGATACGATCACCGCCGCTATGGTGCTGTTTTGCTCGGTAGGTGCGCCCGCGACGCTGGTCGCCGCCATCGCCTATCTCTGGTTTGGCAATATTCTGGGTATGAACCTGCGTCCGGTGTTGCTGATGCTGGAGCGGCTGCGCGAATGGGTGATGCTCGATATCTATCTGGTGGGCATCGGCGTCGCGTCCATCAAAGTACGCGAATACGCCTGGCTTGAGCCGGGCATCGGGCTTCTGGCATTTGTGGCGCTGGTGGTGTTAAGCGTACTGACGCTGATCCATCTCAATGTTGAAGAGCTGTGGGAGCGCTTTTATCCCCAACGCCCTGCCACGCGCTATCACGAGGATCTGCGCGTCTGTCTCGGCTGTCACTACACCGGCGTGCCGGATAACCGCGGGCGCTGTTCGCGCTGCCATATTCCGCTACGCCGCCGCCGTCGGCAGAGCTTGCAAAAATGCTGGGCGGCGCTCATCGCCTCAATGGTGTTTCTGCTGCCTGCCAACCTGCTGCCTATCTCGATTATCTATATCAACGGTTCGCGCCAGGAAGATACGATCATGTCAGGGATAATCTCACTGGCGCAGAGCAATATCCTGGTGGCGGGCGTCGTGTTCGTTGCAAGTATTCTGGTGCCGTTCACCAAAGTGCTGGTGCTGCTGACGCTGCTGGTCAGTATTCATTTTAAATGTCAGCAGGGGCTGCGCGCGCGCATTCTGATGTTACGTCTGGTGGCCTGGATTGGCCGCTGGTCAATGCTCGATCTGTTTGTGATTTCTCTTACGATGTCGCTGGTCAACCGTGACCAGCTGTTGTCGTTTGTCATGGGGCCGGCGGCGTTTTATTTCGGCGCGTCGGTGATTTTGACTATTCTTGCTGTTGAATGGCTGGACAGCCGCTTACTTTGGGACGCACATGAGTCAGGAAACGCCCGCTTCACAGACTGAAGCGCGAATTAAAACAAAACGTCGCATCTCTCCGTTCTGGATCCTGCCCGTTATCGCATTGCTGATAGCGGGCTGGCTTATCTGGACCACGTATGAAGAGCGAGGCACCACCGTCACTATCGACTTTATGTCCGCCGACGGGATCGTCGCCGGGCGCACGCCGGTGCGCTATCAGGGCGTCGAAGTCGGCACCGTACAGGATATTCGCCTGAGCGAAGATCTGAATAAAATCGAGGTGACGGTCAGTATCAAGAATGACATGAAAGACGCCCTGCGCGACCAGACGCAGTTCTGGCTCGTGACGCCGAAAGCCTCGCTGGCAGGCGTTTCCGGGCTGGACGCGCTGGTGGGCGGTAACTATATCGGCATGATGCCGGGCGAAGGCGAGCCGCGCGACCACTTTCGGGCGCTTGATACACAGCCGAAATACCGCCTCAATACCGGCGAGCTGATGATTCATCTGCACGCCCCGGATCTTGGTTCGCTGAACAGCGGGTCGCTGGTCTATTACCGCAAAATCCCGGTTGGCCGGGTGTATGACTACTCCATTAACACCGATAAACAGGGCGTCACTATCGACGTTATCATTGAGCGGCGTTTCACCAATCTGGTGAAAAAAGGCAGCCGCTTCTGGAACGTCTCCGGCGTGAAAACCAACATTGGGCTGAGCGGTGCCAAAGTGGAGCTGGAGAGCCTGGCGGCGCTGGTCAACGGGGCTATCGCCTTTGACTCGCCCGCGGATTCCGCACATGCCGACCAGAACGACACCTTCGGCCTGTATGAAGATCTCGCCCACAGCCAGCGCGGCGTACTGGTGAAGCTCGATCTCCCCGGCGGTCAGGGGCTCAAAGAGAACTCCACGCCGCTCATGTATCAGGGGCTTGAGGTGGGTACGCTCACCAAACTTAATCTCAATCCTGGCGGCGCCGTCACCGGCGAGCTGACGGTCGACCCGAGCGTCGTGAATCTGCTGCGTGACGGTACGCGCATTGAGATGCACAGCCCGAAACTCTCGCTCAATAACCCTGAAATCAGCACGCTGCTGACCGGCAGTACGCTTGAGCTGGTGCCGGGCGAAGGCCAGCCGCGCAACCATTTCGTTGTCCTGCCGGATGACAAAACGCCGCTGCAAAAGCCGGGCGTGCTGACGCTGACGCTGAACGCGCCGGAGAGCTACGGCATCGACGCCGGCCAGCCGGTCATTCTGCACGGCATTCAGATAGGCCAGGTGCTGGAGCGCTCGCTTAACGCCAAAGGCGTCAGTTTCGCCGTGGCGATTGACCCGCAGTACCGCGAGCTGCTCAAAGGCGACAGCAAATTCGTCGTCAACAGCCGCGTGGATGTGAAGGTCGGTCTCGATGGCGTTGAGTTTCTCGGTGCCAGCGCCAGCGAATGGCTGAGCGGCGGCATCCGCGTGCTGCCGGGCGATAAAGGCGAGATGAAAAACGAATACCCGCTGTACGCCAATCTGGAAAAAGCGGTGGAAAACAGCTTAAGCGACATGCCGACCACGACGCTGACGCTGACCGCCGAAAGCCTGCCGGACGTTCAGGCCGGTTCCGTGGTGCTGTACCGTAAATTTGAAGTGGGTGAAGTCATCACCGTTCGGCCACGCGCCAACGCGTTTGACATCGAAGTGCATATCAAGCCGGAGTATCGCAAGCTGCTTACGCCAAACAGCGTCTTTTGGGCCGAAGGCGGCGCGAAAGTGCAGCTCAACGGTAGCGGGCTGACGGTGCAGGCCTCCCCGCTCTCCCGCGCGCTGAAAGGTGCCATCAGTTTCGATAATCTCAACGGTGCGGGTGCCGGTCTTGGCGAAAAAGACAAGCGCACGCTCTATCCATCAGAAACCGCCGCCCGCGCGGTGGGCAGCCAGATCACGCTGCACGCGTTTGATGCCGGCAAGCTGGCGCCGGACATGCCGATTCGCTATCTCGGCATCAATATCGGCCAGATCGAATCGCTCAAACTCATCACCGATCGCAACGAAGTGCAGGCGACGGCGGTGCTCTATCCGGAATATGTGAATACTTTTGCGCGCGCGGGTTCGCGGTTCTCCGTGGTGACGCCGCAAATTTCGGCGGCAGGCGTTGAGAATCTCGATACCATCCTGCAACCCTATATCAACGTGGAGCCGGGGCGCGGACCGGGGCGTCGCAGCTTTGAGCTACAGGAAGCAACTATCACCGATTCCCGCTACCTCGACGGCCTGAGCATTATTGTTGAAGCGCCGGAGGCCGGGTCGCTGAATATCGGCACGCCGGTGCTCTTCCGCGGCATCGAAGTGGGCACAGTGACGGGGATGTCGCTTGGCAGCATGTCCGATCGCGTGATGGTCGCGATGCGCATCAGTAAGCGCTATCAGCATCTGGTGCGCGAGAACTCGGTCTTCTGGCTCGCCTCGGGCTACAGCCTGAACTTCGGCCTGGTGGGCGGCGTGGTGAAAACCGGTACGTTTAACCAGTTCATCCGCGGCGGTATTGCGTTCGCCACGCCACCGGAAACGCCGCTCGCGCCGAAAGCGCAGCCCGGCAAGCACTTCCTGTTGCAGGACAGTGAGCCGAAAGAGTGGCGTCAGTGGGGCACTGCCCTTCCCCGTTAACGCCTGCGCCCCGGTGTCACGCCGGGGCGTTTGTGTTACACTTCGCGCCCTCTTTTTCTGCCCGCTGAGGTGTCGCCGTGGCGCAATTCGGTTCTGTCTGCCTTCCTGAAGCTTTTCTTGATGTTATGCGTGAAGCGATGCCCGCCGGGCTTGCGATGGACGATTTCATCGCCGCCTGCCAGCGCCCGCTGCGTCGCAGCATTCGCGTCAACACGCTGAAAATCAGCGTTGCAGACTTCCTTGCGCAGGTCGCGCCCTACGGCTGGCAGTTAACGCCCGTGCCGTGGTGCCCGGAAGGTTTCTGGATCGAGCGCGATGACGAAGACGCGTTGCCGCTTGGCAGCACCGCCGAGCACTTAAGCGGCCAGTTTTATATTCAGGAAGCGAGCTCCATGCTGCCGGTAGCGGCGCTGTTCGCCGATGGCAACACGCCTGCGCGCGTGATGGATGTTGCGGCGGCACCCGGCTCAAAAACGACCCAGATAGCCGCGCTGATGCAAAACCAGGGCTTTATTCTCGCCAACGAATATTCCGCCAGCCGCGTCAAGGTATTGCACGCGAATATCAGCCGCTGCGGCATTCACAACGTCGGCCTGACTCATTTTGACGGTCGCGTTTTTGGTGCCGCGCTGCCGGAGCAGTTTGACGCCATTTTGCTGGATGCGCCCTGCTCCGGCGAAGGCGTGGTGAGAAAAGATCCGGACGCGCTGCGCAACTGGTCGCCGCAGAGCAATCAGGAAATCGCCGCCACCCAGCGCGAACTTATCGACAGCGCTTTTCATGCGCTCGCTCCTGGCGGCACGCTGGTGTACTCCACGTGCACGCTGAACCGCGAAGAGAACCAGGAGACGGTGCGCTGGCTGCTGGCGCGCTACCCGCAGGCGGTGGAAGTGCTCTCGCTTGAAGCCCTCTTCCCCGGTGCCGATGCGGCGCTGACCAAAGAAGGCTTTCTGCATGTCTTTCCGCAGATTTACGACTGCGAAGGCTTTTTTGTCGCGCGTCTGCGTAAAACCGCGAGCGTCGAGCCGCTGCCCGCGCCGACCTACAAGGTAGGCGCATTCCCGTTTACGCCGCTGAAAACCCGCGAAGCGCAGGCCGTCATCGCCGCCGCCAGAAAAGTCGGCCTCGAATGGGACGAGACGCTTGAGCTATGGCAACGCGATAAAGAGATCTGGCTTTTCCCACAGGCTTTTACGCCGTTCATCGGCAAGGTGCGGTTCTCCCGCACTGGCATTCGTCTGGCTGAGATCCATAATAAAGGGTACCGCTGGCAGCACGAAGCCGTCGTCGCGCTGGCCGGAAGCGATAATCCGCTCGGCTTTGAGTTGTCTGCCGAAGAGGCTCAGGAGTGGTATCGCGGACGCGATGTCTGGCCGCAGACGGTGCCGGATGTCGATGACGTGATTGTCACTTTCCAGCATCAGCCGCTGGGTCTGGCGAAAAAAGTAGGCAGCCGACTGAAGAACAGTTATCCGCGCGAGCTGGTGCGCGACGGGGTTCTGTTCAGCGCGCCGGTTTAAGGCGCGCAAAAAAACACCAACGCATTTTTTGGCATTTCTTGCGCTTTTGACTACGCTTAACGGTGGGGCCTGACTGGTCATACCACCTGTGTACTGTCTGAGGGAGAACGTTATGTCAAAAACCAGCGTAAAAATCGGCACTTTCGAGATAGATGATGCAGAGCTGCACGGCGACTCACCTGGCGAGCGTAAGCTGAGCATTCCCTGCAAATCAGATCCGGATCTCTGCATGCAGCTTGATGCCTGGGACGCCGAAACCAGCATTCCTGCCGTGCTCAACGGCGAACACTCCGTGCTCTACCGCGAACATTACGACCAACAAGCTGATGCCTGGATCATGCGCCTTGCCTGATTCAAAAAGAACCCGTCGCTGAAGGCGGGTTATTTATTTACACGTCCCGATTCAGAACCTTCGGTTTTCCCTTCCCCCTCGCTTCTCCTACACTTATGACAAACGTTGTCACACAGAGGACGCCATGTTCGCTCTGGTTTTATTTGTTTGTTATCTGGATGGCGGTTGCGATGACATCGTCGTGGATGTGTTTAATACGGAACAGCAATGTCTGAAAGTGATGGATGAACAGCGGATGCGCCACGGGGGCTGCTACCCCGTTGAAGACTTTATCGATGGCTTCTGGCGCCCGGCGCGGGAGTACAGCGATTTCTGATCACTGCACGCGTACCAGCGTAAGCGTATGACCAAAGACCGCGCCGGTATCGATGTAATGCAGGTTCCCGCACGTGAGCGGCTCGCGCAGCGGCGTGTGGCCAAAATAGCACGCGTCCGCGCCCTCAATGTGCTCCGCTTTACCTGCCGATACCCGGTTTACTCTCGCCCGGCTCCACACCACCGCCTGTTCATCGAGCGGCTGACCCCAAACGTAGCGCGACGCCGGATAATCGGCGTGCGCCACCACTATCACCCTGTCATGACTTTGTACCTCAATGACCAGCGGCAGTTCACTCACTCTGACAAATTGCGCCTGCGCCTCGTGCTTCTCCTTTTCAGAAAGCCCGAAATACCAGCTTCCGCCGTTCATTGCCCATAACGCGTTGTCGCCGGATTCCAGCGCCTCGACTGCCATCGCCTCATGATTGCCGCGCACCGCGAAAAACCAGCGTTTGCCGATAAGCCGCAGGCAGCCCAGGCTATCCGGGCCGCGATCGATTAAATCACCGACAGAAATCAACGCGTCGACGCGCGGGTCGAAACGCTCGCGCTTCAGGGCGCTGACCAGCGCCTCCAGACAACCGTGCAGATCGCCCACAATAAAGATATGCCGCCACGCCGCGCCGTCGATTCGCTGATACATCGCCTGCCCCTCTGGTTATCAGCCAAGTATAGCGCTGCATGGCATAGTGTAATGCGCAGTGCGCCTTGCCAGGCGATGCGCTCGCGTGGGTGTTTGTCAGCAACCATTGTGTCAAGCATAAGTATGTTGTAACTAAAAAAGAGATGAATGGCAGCGTTTATCTCGTTAATGCGTAAAGAGACGCTTACCCGGCTAAGGATGTTCTATGCTTAAAGCAAGCAACGTCGGGAGGTGTCCTGTGACCATTTTTACTCACGAAGCTATCGTCAGTTTTATCGGCTGTGTTGTGGCGGCTATTTTTATGCTCTGGTTGTTTGGCCGCAAACACGATAAATAGGCATGTTTGCGCAGGCCGGTTTACCACAGCCCTATAACGGAAGAGGCGCCGGCCAGTTCACGCAGCGCGTCGAGCGTCAGCAGGAGACCAAAAACATAGATAAACGGATTCATCGGGATTAACTCCTTGTTTTCCTGCTTTTACTATACTTCATCCCTTAGCCTGCTACCGGTTCGCCTTTACAAATCCACCAGATTTAGTGGGCGGAATTTCTGTTCACATAAGGAAGGGATGGTCGGTTCGTTCGCGAAAGAACGGTATGACCTTAATCATCATGAATTCATGATCCAGAGATAATCCTGACTGATATTGAGAAGAGAGCAGAAAATAACAAGCATAACCAGAGCGTGAATAAACGTTATGCTGAAGGCTTGACGCGAAGTCATTAACTGGCGGCACCCGGTTATAGGATGTCGCCTCAGAAACCCCGTCGAATAATACGATGCGAGTACGCTCATTCAGAGATCGTACTCAGCAATTATTTGTTCTACCTGATGATTTCCCTTATATTTTTTCTTTAGTTGCTCTTGTTGCTGACGCGCCGCTGTACAATATTTATCTACGCCTGCCTCAATTTCCTTTTGGCGGCTTTTAGGTAACGTGCTGTCCCACTCACCAGCAAAGTGCTGGCATTCATCAGCGTTATCCTGAAAAGCTTTCACATCAGGCTGTACGGGTTCAGCCTGTACTGCGGTACATCCTTCTATCAGCAAAAAAGCGACGACCATCATCATTATTTTTTTCATGTTATCTCCCATCAGATGACCAGTGAGGCTTGTCCCGAGCACCACCATGATATTTTATCACGTTATAATTTCTGCCTACCTGATGGAGTTCTGTATTCATTCCATCTCGCGGCGGTGTCCTGATAATGACAGCGTTATTATTTTTATCGATGATATGCAGATCGCCTGACCACGAAATGTTCATATCAATCGCATTCCCCTCAGTATGACGGCTTTGTAACGCCGGAGCCACATGCAACCCACTCATACCATAGGCCGCGACCATCGCATTCGCTTCACGCAAACTCTTAGCGTCATTGCCATGATCCCATTCAATATCAACGCCAGCCATTGGGGGTACATCGGAAGCTTTGACCAGTCCCCGGCTAATTTTCCAGCACCAGTGCATCAGATAAGCTCTTTCTGGTGGGCGAAGCGTAGCGGCTATAGTTACTACTGCTCCAGCTTGCCGCAAGGCGGCCAAAAATTGTTCAACATTGGTTCTGAATGGATAGCTTAACGTTTCAGTGGAAGCACTACCCTGAAATTTATTAACCCAAGCTGCTCCGCTTAACTCCTTCATTTCATTCTCCTTTTTTGGCACCCCTCTGATAAAAGAAGGCAGTATATGCTAATTAAATCCCCCAGAAATGAACAGCGACTCACCCCCCCTAAAAATAGTACAACCTATTGGATCAAAAAGACTTGAAAACCACTTTCGATCCCTTCAGACCTGTCTGAATCAATAATATTTAAATAAAAGGGTATTTATTAAGGATGATTTAGTTTATTACTTATAAACGAAGGATAAAAAAAGACCGAATACGATTCCTGTATTCGGTCCAGGGAAATGGCTCTTGGGAGAGAGCCGTGCGCTAAAAGTTGGCATTAATGCAGGCTCAGTCGCCTTGCCTTTTAAGAATAGATGACGACACCAGCTTTTCCAGTTTGCGGCTAAAGTCGCAGCAAAAAGCGGTCAGAACGTCATAAAAAAGAAAAACCGCAACGCGCCCTGGCGGGCTGTTGCGGTTTTTTTATGCGTGACGGGAAATTAGCAGAGTTTTTGTGCGCGCTCGATAAACGGCGCCAGGCTCATCTTCTGCCCCGGATGCGCCGGGTCATCAATCTGGATGACCGAGATCGGCTGGCCGGTGACTTTGCCCTGCGCCAGCTGTTTTTCAGCCACGTCATTGAGCGGATACTGCATCAGCGTGCTGGGGTTAATCGCAAACAGCGCATCGCCCGGACGGCACGCGAGCATCACTTCTTCACGGTTGAACGCCCATTTGTCTTTGCCGATTTCATAACGGCTTACCGTAATAATCTGCGGCGCGGCGAGAGCCATGCCGGAACAGGAGAGCATCAGCAGCGCAAGCAGCGATTTCTTCATTATTTTCTCACCAGTTAGAAAGGTTCCCAGGTGGCGAACAGGCTGACGCTTAACAACACCAGCGCACCGAGCGCCACTTCCAGTTTTGTCATCAGGATAAACCGGCGCTGCGCCGTCGCCTGACGTGAAAATTTCGGCACCAGAACATAACGGTTAATCAGCGCGATGACCACCATCACCGCCACCAGCGCGATTTTCAGCGCCAGCAGACGCACATACCCGCTATGTAACGGCCATGCTATGCCGAGGATCAGTACGCTGTTAACGATGCCTGTCGCGATGACACCGGCTACCGCGATGTGTCCGTAGCGCGAAAAGCGCATCATGGCGGTAATGGCGTCGGCGCGCCATGTGACCTCTTTCGCCATGCGCATCAGCATCAAGAGCGGTACGAGACCGCCGAACCACCAGGCCGCACACAGCACATGCAGCGCATAGCCAATCCGCTGGAGCGCGCCGGTCAGCCCTTCGTGCATCGCGCCATGCCCGACGCCCGCGAGCAACACGAGCTGCACGCAAAACAGTAGCAGTAACAGGCCGCCGCGCCGTAATGCCAGCCCGAGACACGGCAGCGTCACCAGCGCCAGCAGGATTTGCCAGAGCCACACCGCGCCAAAGCGCGTCGATAACATCGCCTGCCAGACAGCCGGGCGCAGGCTGTCGGCCGCGCCATCGCCCATTAGCCCCGCCTGCACCGCGAAAATCGCCACGGCGCTAATAGCCGTCGCCAGCGCAGCGCAGCGCCAGAGCGTACGCAGACGCTGCGCCAGCGGTTCTGCGAGCGCGGGAGGTGCCAGCCACGTGCAGAACAGCGCGCCGCCCGCGCCGAGCATCAGCGCGGCGACATGGACAAAACGCAGCGCGACATAAACGCTTTCCAGCACGACGTTACTTCACGCTAAACCGGTAGCTGCCTTTGGTTTTATGGCCATCCACCGACACCACGTGCCACTGTACCTGGTACTCACCGCTCGCAAGGGGTGCAGCAAGCGGTGCCACCAGCTGTTTATCATCATTCGGCGCGCGTTTGACCGCGCTGGTAGCCATTTTTTTGCCGTTCGGGCCGGTCAGCGTCACGCCGCTGAACGCAGGCTCAATGCCTTCGGAAAAGGTTAAGGTCAGCGCTTCGGGCGAGGCGTCAACCGTCGCGTTCGCGGCAGGCTGCTGGGCTTTCAGATGCGCATGCGCCCAGACGGCAGGCGTGGTCATGACGGCGGCGACCAGCGCCAGCGCACGGCAAAAACGTGCGGTAAACAGTGCCATATCAGTCATTCCTTTTTATTATAAATCAGGCGCAAGAATACCTTCGCGCTGATGGCAAGTCGAGCCGGGAAGGCACATCCCGCCACATAAGGCTTGTCATCCGGCGCGCGGCGCAGTACCTTCACGGCGATTAACAGGAGCACACCATGAACCAGAACCTTGCCCTTCTTCCGCAGGAAGAGATGGATAAAGTGAACGTCGATCTGGCGGCGTCCGGCGTGGCGTTTAAAGAGCGCTACAACATGCCGGTTATCGCCGAAGCCGTAGAGCGCGAACAGCCTGAGCATCTGCGCGACTGGTTTCGCGAGCGTCTTATCGCGCATCGTCTGGCGTCGGTGAATCTCTCCCGCCTGCCTTACGAGCCTAAAATGAAATAATGGCTTTCTGCCTTGCCCGCCGGTCCATCTGACAACGGCGGGCGTCTGTTTTTCCTTCCGGCGGAGCGCATATGCTACGGATTATTGATACCGAAACCTGCGGACTGCAGGGCGGCGTTGTCGAAGTGGCGTCGGTGGACATCATCGACGGCGCGATAGTCAACCCGATGAGCGATCTGGTGCGCCCGGACCGCCCTATCAGCCATCAGGCGATGGCGATACATAAAATTACCGAGGCGATGGTCGCGGATAAACCCTATATCGAAGAGGTGATCCCGCGCTACCACGGCAGCCAATGGTATGTGGCGCATAACGCCAGCTTTGACCGCAAAGTACTGCCCGAAATGCCGGGCGAGTGGATCTGCACCGTCAAGCTGGCGCGCCGCCTGTGGCCAGGCATTCGCTACAGCAATATGGGGCTGTATAAATCGCTTAAGCTACAGGTGGAAACGCCTGAAGGACTGCATCATCACCGCGCGCTGTTCGACTGCTACATCACCGCGGCGCTGCTGCTGGAGATAATGAAAGTCTCCGGATGGACGCCGGAAGAGATGGTCAATATCACCGGCCGCCCGCAGCTTATCGCCACGCTGCCGTTTGGCAAATACCGCGGCGAGCCGGTGGCCGATATCGCCGGGCGCGATCCGGGGTATCTGCGCTGGATGCTCAATAACGTCAAACAGCTCAACCCCGATTTACGTCTGACGTTAAAGCACTACCTCGATAACGATTAATCCGCGAGCTGGTCTGGCGGCAGCGTGCCCTGGGCCAGTCCAATCAGAAACGCGTATTCCATCGCCACGCCCTCGTACGATTTAAAACGCCCCGATTTCCCGCCGTGACCGGAATCCATATCGGTACAAAGCAGCAGCAAATTGTCATCGGTTTTAAGCTCACGCAGTTTCGCCACCCATTTTGCCGGTTCCCAGTATTGCACCTGCGAATCGTGCAGGCCGGTGGTCACCAGCAGGTGCGGATAACGCTGCGCGCTCACGCAGTCATAAGGACTGTAGCTTTTCATGTAGAAATAGTATTCCTTGTCCGCCGGGTTGCCCCACTCTTCAAATTCACCGGTGGTCAGCGGAATGGATTCGTCGAGCATGGTGGTGACAACATCGACAAACGGCACCTGCGCAATCACGCCGCGAAAGAGCTCCGGACGCTCGTTAATCGCCGTGCCCATCAGCATCCCGCCTGCGCTGCCGCCCATGCCGAACAGGTACGCCGGATCGCCATAGCCCTGCGCCAGCAGCGCGTCGCACACGTCGAGATAATCGTTGAAGGTATTTTTCTTCTTCAGAAATTTGCCTTCTTCATACCACTGCTGGCCAAGTTCGCCGCCGCCGCGCACATGGGCGATAGCATAGACGAAGCCGCGATCCAGCAGACTCAAACGGCTGGCGCTGAAATCGGCATCGATACAGGTGCCATAAGAGCCGTAACCGTACACCAGCAGCGGGTTTTTCCCTTCGCGGAAATGGTCTTTGTGATAAACAAGCGACACCGGCACTTCGACGCCGTCGCGCGCGGTGATCCACAGGTGTTCGCTCCGGTAGTTGGCTGCGTCAAACCCCGCCACTTCCGTTTGCTTCAGCACACGGCGCTCGCCGGTTTCCATGTTCAGTTCAAAGAGCGTGTCCGGCATCGTCATTGACGAGTAGCCGTAACGCAGCTTGCAGGTTTCCGGCTCCGGGTTGTAGGCAACCCAGGTGACATATGCCGGATCGTCAAAAGCGATGCCCGTAGATTCATGCGTTTTGCGGTTGATTTGCCGCAGGCTGGTGAGGCCGCGCTGGCGCTCCTCTACCACCAGCCAGTCGGCAAACAGCGTAAAGCCCTCCAGCATTACGTTCTCGCGTGCCGGGATTATCTCTTCCCAGCGCGCTTCGTCGCGCACGCGGCTGCGGTACAGGCCGAAGTTTTTCCCGGCGCGGTTGGAGCGGATGTAAAACATATGCTGGAAGTGATCGACGCTGTATTCGTGATCTTTACGGCGCGGCAGAAAGCTTAGCGGCGGCGCGTCCGGGAGATCGGCGTTCACCAGCAGCACTTCTGTCGTGGTGGCGCTGCCGAGGAAAATCAGAATGAAATTCTGCGAGGTGGTTTTGTAGAGGCTGACGTAAAACGTCTCGTCTTTTTCTTCATAAACCAGCTCATCCTGATCGGCGGCGGTGTCGAGGGTGTGCCGCCAGATCTGGTACGGCAGCAGCGTCACCGGATGTTTACGCACGTAATAGAGCGTGCGGGAGTCGTTGGCCCAGACGAAACTCGCGGAGACATTCTCCAGTACTTCCGGGTACCACTGCCCGGTTTCGAGATTGCGAAAGCGCAGCCCGTACTGGCGGCGTGAGAGAAAATCCTCCGCCACCGCCATCACGGTGTTATCTGGCGCAATATCCATCCCACCAAGCGTATAGAATTCGCTGCGGGCGGCGCGTTTATTGCCATCCAGCAGTTCTTCCCAGGCTTCCCACTCGCTAAGGACAACCGACTGGCGCTGGTAGATGGCGTATTCGCAGCCGGTGTCGTAAATCTGCCGGTAGCGATAGCCATTTTTGACGTAAGGTGCCGAGACGTCACGCGGCGGAATACGGCTGACCATTTCAGAGAGCAGCCGCTCTTCCAGCGCGCTCTGCGTGGACATCACGCGTCGCCCGTAGTCATTCTCCTGGCGTAAATAATCCAGCACGTCCGGCTGCGAGCGCGTGTCGTCCCGCAGCCAGTAATAGTTGTCGATGCGGGTGTCGCCATGCTGTGTGATGGCGTAGGGGATCTGTTTCGCTTTCGGTGGCATGTCGCTGTTCTTTTTGTTTAACACCCTGTAAGGGTGGCAAAACCCGCGCGCGTTGCAAGCGAAACATGCGTGTTTATGACATTATCTGCTTATCCCGGCAGCGCTTTTTTCTCCTGCTGGATGTCGCGCTCAATCTCCTCACGCACCTCCTGCGGGATTTTAAGAGCGTCGCCAAGCGCCTGCAGATAGCTGCGCTCCATAAAGTGATCGATGTCTATTGCGGCACAGCTCAGGAAATAGAGCTCCAGCGCTTCTTCTTCGTTTTTCACGTCGGCGGCAAGGCGCATCGGGTCGAGCGGCTGATTAATCGCCTGTTCCACCAGCACGCGCCCCTGCTCTTCGATGCCCGCTTCGCGTAGCTGACGCTCAATGGCCGCACGCTCACTGTCATCGATATGCCCGTCGCTTTTGGCGGCGAAGACCAGCGCCAGCACAAGACGCTCGGCGCGGCGATCCAGCGGCGTCTGCTGTTGCCCGTATTGCGGCTCATCCTGGTGCGCCGCGCGGATTTTATCTTTGTACTTGTTCCACAGCACCGTGCCCGCCACGGCTCCGCCGCCCACCAGCAGCGCGCCGCCGCCATATTTCGCGAGCAGCTTGCGCGACGATTTACTGGCGACCAGTAAGCCCGCGAGACCGCCGAGCGCGCCAGGGGTTATCAGGCTGCTCAACCCTTTAGAGCGCAACGCGTCCTGAATACCCGGTTTACCGGATGACATGCCGCCGCTCTGCCCCAGCATCGACTGAAGCTGTGTTAACCAGTTGCTCATTATGTTCCTCTGCGCTGATGAGTCATAACCCAAGCGTAAGCGAGCGGACGTCAAGATGTGTCGGGGAACCGCAAGGAAGGGAAAAGACGCGGCCCCGGAAAGGGCCGCAGAGGATCAGTGCTGGTAATGCGCCTCGCCTGCCGCGCAGTCGACCATCACTTTATAGTGAATGTCGGTATTTTTACCGCGCACGGTCAGCGGAACAGTCCATTTATCGTCTTTGCCGACGATCTCTTTACTGTTGATCCAGGCGACCGGATCGGCCTGCCCTAACGTTTTCTGGTCGTCCGCCCATTTCACGATACGGTTTTGCAGATAGTCGCGCTTCACGCTCGCGGCAATGCCTTCCGCCGTCATCGCTTCGCATTTAGGGAAATGCACCTTACGCGGATCGTCAGCGTGTACGGCGCTTGCCGCGGTGAGTAACAAAAAAGAAATCAGGGCTCCTGCTGCTTTTTTCATCGTACTTCTCCGAAGACGGGTGATGAAAAAAGCCTGGTACAAAACCAGCGAAGCGCAAGCGAACCACACAAAAGGAAGGGATTAAACGAAGGGGAATATCAGCAGAAGAGCAAAAAGCGTTGCGTTATATATCCTGGACCGCAGACCGCAGACCGCAGACCGCAGACCGCAGACCGCAGACCGCAGACCGCAGACCGCAGACCGCAGACCGCAGACCGCAGGAAAATATAACAGAGAGGAATTCGCCTGTAGCCACAGCGCCCGCATTTTGCGAACGCAGCATACGCCACTGGTGCGCCAAAGCGGCACCGCAGGAAACCGCAGGAAACCGCACCGCTGGCGAGGTAAACCCGCCAGCGACACAGAGAGAAAGCTATCAGGCCGCTTTGGTGCGTTTACGCGCGCTGTGCAGCGCGACGGTGCCCTCTTCGCTTTCAGCTGATTCTTCAGTCGAAGCCTCGGCTGTGCCGTCAGTCTGCTCGCTGGTTTCCTGCGGCAGACGACCGGTGCGCACGATGGTGCTGAGGTTGTCTTTCTGCTCCGCCATCCACAACGCCAGTTGCTCAACCTGACCTTCCGCAAAACCGACAGGCGCCTGACCCAACCAGCCTTCCAGCGCTTCGGCTAAATCCAGCATTTTGTCCCAGGCGTCGGCTTCCTTCTTACTGGCAAATGACATTTTTTCCACACCCTCACGGATTACGACGTATTTGATTTCTACCGCCATGTTGCAACTCCCGTTACTGTATTTATATACAGTATAACGCTGTGAAACGGGAAATGCAAACGGCGCGCGCTGCGCAAGGCAAACGTTTTCGTATATACTGCCGCCAGAATTTCACACAGCAGGAATACCGCTATGGCTATGTTAGGAACCGCACTACGCCCGTCAGCAACCCGCGTGATGCTGCTTGGCTCAGGAGAACTCGGAAAAGAAGTGGCGATCGAATGCCAGCGTCTGGGCATTGAAGTGATCGCCGTCGACCGCTACGCCGATGCGCCCGCCATGCAGGTGGCGCACCGCAGCCACGTCATCAATATGCTCGATGGCGCGGCGCTGAAAAAACTGGTGGCGCAGGAGATGCCGGATTTCATCGTGCCGGAGATTGAAGCCATCGCGACCGACGCGCTTGTGGAGCTTGAACAACAAGGCCAGCGCGTGGTGCCCACCGCCCGCGCCGCGCGTCTCACGATGAACCGTGAAGGTATTCGCCGTCTCGCCGCTGAAGAGCTTGGCCTGCCGACCTCCGCCTATCGCTTCGCCGAAAACGAAGCGGAATTTGGCGAGGCGGTGGCGAAAATTGGTCTGCCGTGCATCGTCAAACCGGTCATGAGCTCTTCCGGCAAGGGCCAGAGCTTTATCCGCAGCGAAGAGATGCTGGAGAGCGCCTGGCAGTACGCGCAACAGGGCGGACGCGCAGGCGCGGGGAAAGTCATCGTTGAAGGCGTGGTGAAGTTTGATTTTGAGATCACCCTGCTGACCATCAGCGCCGTGGATGGCGTGCATTTCTGCGCGCCCATCGGCCATCGCCAGGAAGATGGCGATTACCGCGAATCCTGGCAGCCGCAGCAGATGAGCGATGTGGCACTCTCTCGCGCGCAGGAGATTGCGCAGAAGGTGGTAGAAGCGCTCGGCGGTTACGGCCTGTTTGGCGTGGAGCTGTTTGTCCGCGGCGATGAAGTGATATTCAGTGAAGTGTCGCCGCGCCCGCACGACACCGGGATGGTGACGCTCATCTCGCAGGATCTTTCAGAGTTTGCGCTGCATGCGCGCGCGTTTCTCGGCCTGCCGGTCGGGGGCATTCGCCAGTACGGCCCGGCCGCCTCGGCGGTGATCCTGCCAACGCTAACAAGTGATGACGTCAAATTTGGCGAGCTCTCCGGGGCGCTGGGCGCGGGTTTGCAACTGCGGCTGTTCGGCAAGCCGGAAATCGACGGTTCGCGCCGCCTCGGCGTGGCGCTCGCCACCGGCGAAACGGCCGATGACGCCATCGCGCGCGCGAAAGCATCCGCCGCGGCCGTGAGCGTTAAAGGCTAAAAAAAACGCGCCGCCCGTGAAGGCGGCGCGCTGCGTTTTATCTCGCGCAAAAATTACTGCGCGCCTTCCACCGCTTCGCGGGCAAGTTCGGTAATGCGATCCCAGTCGCCCGCTTCCATCGCGTCCGCCGGTACCAGCCAGGAGCCGCCGATGCACAGCACGCTTTTCAGCGCCAGGTAGTCACGGTAGTTGGCAGGCGAAATGCCGCCGGTCGGGCAGAAACGCACCTGGGAGAACGGCCCTGCGATGGCCTGCAACGCTTTGGTGCCGCCATTGGCTTCCGCCGGGAAGAATTTGAACTCTTTCAGGCCGTAATCCATGCCCAGCATCAGTTCAGACACGGTGCTGATGCCCGGGATGAGCGGGATAGTGCCTTCGGTCGCGGCCTTCAGCAGCGGCTCGGTGAGGCCCGGACTGATGGCAAACTGCGCGCCAGCCTCGGTGACGTCTTTGAGCTGCTGCGCGTTCAGTACGGTGCCCGCGCCGATGATGGCGTCCGGCACTTCTTTAGCGATAGCGCGGATAGCATCCAGCGCGCACGGCGTGCGCAGGGTCACTTCCAGCACGCGCACGCCGCCCGCCAGCAGCGCCTTCGCCATCGGGACCGCGTGCTCCAGCTTGTTAATCACAATCACCGGCACAACCGGACCGCTTTTCAGGATCTGTTCGGCACTCGTTTTCCAGTTTTTCATCTGTGGATCTCTCCCGCCATTTTTAAAAAGGTGTGGTGCGACTGTGCGCACCTGACAGTTAAAATTCGATGCAGGTCGCGCCCTGCTCGGCCCCGGACAGGTTTTCACGCAGCGCGCCGAACAGCTCGCGCCCCGTTCCCACGCGCTGGGCGCTGAGATCCGGATGGTGCGGCTCACGCTGCGCCAGTTCGGCGTCATCCACCAGCAGCGTCAGTTCGCCGGTCTGGCCGTTGACGCGAATAAGGTCGCCGTCGCGCACTTTCGCGAGCAGCCCGCCATCGTATGCTTCGGGCGTCACGTGGATGGCCGAAGGCACTTTCCCCGACGCGCCGGAAAGGCGACCGTCCGTGACCAATGCAATTTTGAAACAGCGGTCCAATAATACACCAAGCGGCGGCATAAGTTTATGTAATTCTGGCATACCGTTCGCTTTTGGCCCCTGGTGGCGCACGACTATCACGCAGTCACGATCCAGCAGACCGGCTTCAAAGGCAGGGAGCACGTCGTGCTGGCTTTCGAACACCACGGCGGGCGCTTCCACCACCTGGTTTTCCACCGGCACCGCAGAGGTTTTCATCACCGCGCGGCCCAGATTGCCGCTCAGCACTTTGGTGCCGCCATGCTTCGAGAACGGTTTATCGATAGTGGCGATGATGGCGTCATCCAGCGAAGCCTGTGCCCCGTCGCGCCACGCGAGTTCGCCGTTATCAAGCCACGGCTCCTGGGTGTAGCGCGTAAGGCCAAAGCCCGCTACGGTGTTGACATCTTCATGCAGCAGACCGCCTTTCAGCAGCTCGCGCATCAGCACCGGTACGCCGCCCGCGGCCTGGAAATGGTTGATATCCGCCGGGCCATTCGGGTAGAGACGCGCCAGCAGCGGCACGACGTCTGAGATCTCGGAGAAGTCATCCCAGTTGATGATGATGCCCGCCGCGCGCGCCATCGCCACCAGATGCATCGTATGGTTAGTGGAACCGCCGGTGGCGAGTAGCGCCACGATACCGTTGACCACCACTTTTTCATCCACCAGTTTGCCAAGCGGCATCCACTCGTTACCGTTGCCGGTAAGGCGCGTCACCTGGCGCGCGGCCGCGGCGGTCAGTGCGTGGCGCAGCGGCGCGTCCGGGTGAACAAACGAGGAGCCCGGCAGTTGCATCCCCATAAATTCAATGACCATCTGGTTGGTGTTGGCGGTGCCGTAAAATGTGCAGGTGCCCGGCTCATGATAGGACGCGGCTTCGGATTCCAGCAGCGCCGCGCGGTCTACTTTGCCTTCGGCATAAAGCTGGCGAATGCGCACTTTCTCTTTGTTCGGCAGACCGCTCGACATCGGTCCGGACGGGATAAACACGGCGGGCAGATGTCCGAAAGAGAGCGCCGCCATCACCAGCCCCGGCACGATTTTGTCGCACACGCCGAGATAGAGCGCGCCGTCGAACATGTTATGCGAGAGCCCCACCGCCGCCGACATCGCGATGACTTCACGGCTCAGCAGCGACAGCTCCATACCGTCCTGCCCCTGCGTCACGCCATCGCACATGGCAGGCACGCCGCCCGCCACCTGCGCCACCGCGCCGACGCTGTGCAGCGCCTCGCGGATCTGCTGCGGATAATTTTCGTAAGGCTGATGCGCGGAGAGCATGTCGTTATAGGAGGTAATGATGCCGATATTGTTACGCAGCATGCTTTTCAGCGCCGCTTTGTCATCCGGCTGGCAGGCGGCGAAGCCGTGCGCCAGATTACCGCAGGCGAGGCTCGCACGATGGACCGTCTGGCTCTTCGCCTGCTCAATGCGGGCAAGATAAGCTTCTCGCGTGGCACGAGAGCGTTCGGCAATACGTTTTGTTACCCGTAACAATTCAGGATGCATAAAAAGTCCTCTCTGTTATGTCTGCCTGAGGCCGCCTTTTCAGGCGTTGCGCAACGCCGCGGGGTTATCACGTATACGCGCCAGCCGCGCCTCACAAGAGCAAAATCGCTTCAGCCAGTGTAATAAAAAAAGCCCCGCTGGTGAATCCAGACGGGGCTTTAAAAAAGAATTTTTTACACAACACCTGTTTCGGATCATGTTACCGGTAAAGTAACACTCCTCCGTACCGGTCGATTACTCGAACTCGTTCCAGGAACGACCGTCGCGGGTAATCATCGCGACCGAGGCGACAGGGCCCCAGGTGCCGGCCTGATACGGTTTTGGCGCGTCGTTGTCCGCCGCCCAGGCTTCGGTGATGGAGTCGACCCATTTCCAGGCCTCTTCCACTTCATCGCGACGCACGAACAGCGCCTGAATACCGCGCATGGTTTCGAGCAGCAGACGCTCGTAGGCATCGGCCAGGTGGCTTTCGTTAAAGGTCTCGGAGTAGCTCAGATCCAGCTTGGTGGTTTGCAGGTTGTGCTTGTGATCAAGCCCCGGCACTTTGTTCAGCACCTGGATATCCACGCCTTCGTCCGGCTGCAGACGGATAGTCAGCTTGTTCTGCGGAAGATCCTGCCAGGAGTCTTTAAACAGGTTCAGCTCCGGCGTTTTGAAATAGACCACGACTTCAGAGCATTTGGTCGGAAGACGTTTACCGGTACGCAGGTAGAACGGCACGCCCGCCCAGCGCCAGTTGTCAATATCCACGCGGATAGCCACAAACGTTTCCGTATGGCTGGTTTTGTTAGCGCCCTCTTCTTCCAGATAACCCGGCACTTTTTTGCCCTGCGCGAAACCCGCGGTGTACTGGCCACGCACGGTTTTCTCACGCACGTTGGAGCGGTCGATACGGCGCAGCGAGCGCAGCACTTTCACTTTTTCGTCGCGAATGCTGTCGGCAGTCAGGTCAGACGGCGGCGACATCGCAATCATGCAGAGGATTTGCAGCAGGTGGTTCTGGATCATGTCGCGCATCTGGCCCGCCTGATCGAAATAGCCCCAGCGGCCTTCGATGCCCACTTCTTCGGCCACGGTGATTTCCACGTGATCGATAGTGCGGTTGTCCCAGTTATTGACGAACAGCGAGTTGGCGAAGCGCAGCGCCAGCAGGTTCAGCACCGTCTCTTTACCGAGGTAGTGGTCGATACGGTAGACCTGGCACTCTTCGAAGAATTTACCGACCTGGTCGTTGATCTCGCGGGAGGTTTCAAGCGAGGTGCCGAGCGGTTTTTCCATTACCACACGCGCCGGTTTGGCGTTAAGTTTCGCCGCCCCCAGGCCTTCGCAAATCGCGCCAAAAGTGCTTGGTGGCATGGCGAAGTAGTTAATGGTGACGCGGTTTTTCTGATCCAGCATTTTGCCGAGACGAGTAAACGCGGCGGTGTCGTTGACATCCAGATTACAAAAATCGAGACGGCCGCTTAAGGTGTCCCACAGGGCTTCGTCGATTTTTTCTTTCATGAAGGTTTCAAGCGCTTCACGGACGACTTTGGTATAGGCTGCTTTATCCCAGTCCGCGCGGCCTACCCCCAGAATGCGGGTATCCGGATGGATTTGGCCCGCTTTTTCCAGCTGATACAGGGAAGGCAACAGTTTTCGGCGCGCCAGATCGCCTTTGGCGCCGAAAATCACTAAGTCGCACGCCTGCGCTGTTTGCGTTACCGCCATGTCTTTCTCCTCGTTTCGGAATCCCTGTCGGGACAGGTCATCATTGTAATTTTCTTACACTGCACTCTACTGCTTTTAGGTCTTTCAGGATACTCCTAAGCGTCTGGCGTTGATGACTAAAGCATCATGCAACCCGGCGATCGCTCTGAAAGTGGCCCACTGCGCCCGGCTGGCGCTTTTTCCGCCACCGATGCCATAACAAAATCAGACCGCGATCATGTTATGAAAAAAAACAACAACATTGTCTTTTTCAGCCAGCCTGCACCTGTACTATCAGGAGTATATTCTCGATAAAACTCATCGTCGTTTCCCAATCGTGTGAAATGACGCTCTCTGCGGGTCTCATGTTAGCAATGAACATGCTGGAAAAGATCCAGTCGCAACTGGAACATCTGAGTAAATCTGAACGCAAAGTCGCTGAAGTGATTCTGGAATCGCCTGCACAGGCGATGCATTCGAGTATCGCGACGCTTGCAAGCGAAGCGGGCGTCAGCGAGCCGACCGTCAACCGCTTCTGCCGGAGCCTTGAGACCAAAGGCTTTCCTGATTTTAAACTGCATCTGGCCCAGAGTCTCGCCAACGGCACGCCGTATGTGAATCGCAACGTCGATGAAGATGACAGTGTCGAAGCCTATACCACGAAAATTTTTGAATCCGCGATGGCAAGCCTCGATCACGTGCGCCAGTCGCTCGATATGGCGACGGTGAACCGGGCCGTGGATATGCTCACCCAGGCGAAGAAAATCGCGTTTTTTGGTCTGGGATCGTCGGCGGCCGTGGCGCATGACGCGATGAATAAGTTCTTCCGTTTTAATGTGCCTGTCGTCTATTCCGACGATATTGTCGTGCAGCGTATGAGCTGCATGAATGGCGGCGCCGATGACGTGGTGGTGCTGATTTCTCACACCGGGCGTACCAAAAGTCTGGTGGAGCTGGCGCGTCTTGCCCGCGACAACGACGCGCTGGTGCTGGCCATCACTTCTCGTGGGTCGCCGCTTGCCCGGGAAGCGAGTCTCGCTCTGCTGCTGGACGTGCCGGAAGATACCGACATCTATATGCCGATGGTTTCACGGCTTGCGCAGCTGACCGTCATCGATGTGCTGGCGACGGGGTTTACGCTGCGTCGCGGGGCAAAATTCCGGGATAACTTGAAGCGAGTCAAAGAAGCGCTCAAGGAATCGCGTTTTGATAAGAGCTTACTGGTTTCTGACGACCAGTAATCATTTTTATAACAAAGTTGTAACTTACAAAGCCATTCGGTTATGGTTTGTGTCTCTATTCGAAACAGGCCACCGCGCCGAATTTATGTTCACGCAACACCAAAGTTGTTTCAGTCAACGGAGTAATACATGTCCAGACGGCTTCGCAGAACCAAAATCGTGACCACGTTAGGCCCGGCTACTGACCGCGATAATAACCTCGAAAAAATTATCGCC
Organism: Cronobacter sp. 153480017-3; assembly: GCF_053627815.1. Taxonomy (NCBI): domain Bacteria; kingdom Pseudomonadati; phylum Pseudomonadota; class Gammaproteobacteria; order Enterobacterales; family Enterobacteriaceae; genus Cronobacter; species Cronobacter sp. 153480017-3. The sequence goes on from NZ_JBSEYN010000001.1 coordinate 574,629, forward strand.
GCTGGCGCGAACGTAGTGCGTATGAACTTCTCGCACGGGACGCCGGAAGATCATCAGCTTCGCGCTGATAAAGTCCGCGAGATCGCGGCCAAACTGGGACGTCACGTCGCTATTCTCGGCGACTTACAGGGGCCGAAAATTCGCGTCTCTACCTTTAAAGAAGGCAAAGTTTTCCTCAACATTGGCGATAAATTCCTGCTCGACGCCAACCTCGGCAAAGGCGAAGGCGATAAAGAAAAAGTCGGTATCGACTATAAAGGCCTGCCGGCGGACGTGGTGCCAGGCGATATCCTCCTGCTGGACGACGGCCGCGTACAGCTGAAAGTCCTTGAAGTCCAGGGCATGAAAGTCTTCACCGAAGTCACCGTCGGCGGCCCGTTGTCGAACAACAAAGGTATCAACAAGCTGGGTGGCGGGCTTTCCGCTGAAGCGCTGACCGAAAAAGATAAAGCCGACATCATCACCGCGGCGAAAATCGGCGTGGATTACCTGGCCGTCTCCTTCCCGCGCTGCGGCGAAGATCTGAACTACGCTCGCCGTCTCGCACGCGACGCGGGCTGTGACGCGAAAATTTGCGCCAAGGTCGAGCGCGCCGAAGCGGTATGCAGCAACGAAGCGATGGATGACATTATTCTGGCGTCTGACGTCGTGATGGTTGCGCGTGGCGACCTGGGCGTTGAAATCGGCGATCCGGAGCTGGTCGGCATCCAGAAAACCCTTATTCGTCGTGCCCGTAAGCTGAATCGTGCCGTCATCACCGCGACCCAGATGATGGAGTCGATGATTACCAACCCGATGCCAACCCGTGCTGAAGTCATGGACGTGGCGAACGCCGTGCTGGATGGCACCGACGCCGTGATGCTGTCTGCGGAAACCGCCGCAGGCCAGTACCCGGCAGAAACCGTTTCCGCGATGGCGCGCGTCTGCCTCGGGGCGGAGAAAATCCCGAGCATCAACGTTTCTAAACACCGCCTGGATGTGGAGTTTGATAACGTTGAAGAAGCGATTGCGATGTCGGCCATGTACGCGGCCAACCACCTGAAAGGCGTAAGCGCGATTATCACCATGACTGAATCAGGTCGCACCGCACTGATGACCTCGCGTATCAGCTCCGGCCTGCCGATTTTCGCGATGTCCCGCCATGAACGCACCCTGAACCTGACCGCGCTTTATCGCGGCGTGACGCCGGTTTATTTCGACAGCGCCAACGACGGCGTGGCGGCGGCGCAAGATGCCGTTAACCTGCTGCGTGACAAAGGCTATCTGGTGACTGGCGATCTGGTTATCGTTACCCAGGGTGACATGATGGGCACCACCGGCAGCACCAACACCACACGCGTGCTGACGGTTGACTAAACGCCGTAAAAAAAGGGGCCGGTGCCCCTTTTCTCACTATTTAAGCCGCTCGCTCTGAGCGGCTTTTTTATTTCGGGTAGAGATCCTTGCGGCGATACGGCTCAGTCTCACCTGCTTTACGCGTTTTCAGAAGCTTAAGGATCCAGGTGTATTGCTCAGGGTGCGGGCCGACGAAATGTTCCACCTCTTCGTTCATACGGCGCGCCAGCGTCACGTCATTGGCGTTTGCGAGATCATCCATTGGCGGACGTATCAACACATCAAGACGGTGCGTTTTGGCGTTATAAACCGGGAAGAGCGGGATCACTCGCGCGTTACAGACTTTCATCAGGCGACCCACTGCCGGGAGCGTTGCTTTATAGGTTGCGAAGAAATCAACAAATTCGCTCTGCTCCGGGCCGTGATCTTCATCCGGCAGATAGTAACCCCAGTAGCCTTCGCGGACCGATTTAATAAACGGTTTGATGCCGTCCTGGCGGGGATGTAAACGCCCGCCAAAACGCCTGCGCACGGTGTTCCAGACATAATCTAACAGCCGGTTACCCTGATGATGGAACATCGCCGCCATGCGCACGCCGCGCGAGGCCAGCAGCATCGCCGGAATATCAACGCCCCAACCGTGAGGGACGAGCAAAATGACATTTTCTTTGTGCGCCAACAGCTCGTTAAGAATGGCTTCACCGTGCCAGTCAACGCGGTTTAAGACTTTTTCCGGGCCACGCAGCGCCAGCTCTGCCATAAACACCATCGCCTGCGGCGCGGTGGCGAACATGTTATCAATAATCGCTTCGCGCTGCGCCTCGGAGAGCTCAGGGAAGCAGTAAAACAGGTTGATGCGCGCACGACGACGGGCACTTTTACCGAATTTTCCCGCCAGCCGACCGAGTTTACCGAGCAGCGGATCGCGAAAAGACGGCGGCGTCAGAGCGAGTGCCGCACAGGCGCCAATTCCGAGCCAGGCGCCCCAGTAGCGCGGGTGCAGGAAGGCGCGCTCGAATTCGGGAATGTATTCACTTTTTGTTTTTTTTGTGTCCATGACGGTTCTCAGGCCAGAGCCAGGTAATCAAAAGAGAAAATAATGAAGGAGTTTAGCGGCGGCAGGACCGCCAGACAAAATAAAAAGCCGGCGCGCGAAGGCACCGGCTGTTAATTGCCGCGCTTTTAATCAAGCGTCAGTTGCGGCACCACTTCTTTGACCTTCGCCAGGAAGTCGCTGCGATCGGAGCCAGTCAGGCCTTCAGAGCGCGGCAGCTTGGCGGTCAGCGGGTTAACGGCCTGCTGGTTGATCCAGATTTCATAATGGAGATGCGGGCCGGTGGAACGCCCGGTGTTACCGGAAAGCGCGATGCGATCGCCGCGTTTCACTTTCTGGCCCGGTTTCACCAGCAGCTTTTTCAGGTGCATATAGCGGGTGGTATAGGTGCGGCCGTGACGGATAGCGACATAATAGCCCGCCGCCCCGCTACGCTTGGCCATCACCACTTCGCCATCGCCCACCGCCAGTACCGGCGTACCCTGCGGCATCGCGAAATCGACACCTTTATGCGGTGCCACGCGCCCCGTTACCGGGTTCAGACGACGCGGGTTGAAGTTCGATGAAACACGGAACTGACGCGACGTCGGGAAGCGCATAAAGCCTTTGGCAAGCCCGGAGCCGTTGCGGTCGTAGAATTTGCCGTCTTCAGCGCGGATCGCATAATAATCTTTGCCGGAGGAACGCAGGCGAACGCCGAGCAACTGGCTCTGCTCACGCTTGCCGTCGAGCATTTCGCGCGACATCAGCACCGAGAACTCATCGCCTTTTTTCAGCTTACGGAAGTCCATCTGCCACTGCATCGCTTTGATGACGGCGCTGATTTCCGCGCTGGTGAGGCCCGCCTCTTTGGCGCTGGCAACAAAGCTGCCGCCCACGGTGCCTTTCAGCACGTTGTTCACCCAGTCGCCCTGCTGCACTTCGCTACTCATTTTGAAGCCGCCTGCAGGCGTGCGGTCATAGGTGCGGGTTTCGCGGCGCGACATCTCCCAGGTCAGGCGCTGTAACTCACCGCTGTCGGTGAGCGTCCAGGAGATCTGCTGGCCGATTTTCAGATTACGCAGGTCTTTATCGACCGATGCGAGCTGGCTGATATCCCCCATATCGATACCGTACTGGTTCAGTACGCTGCTTAAGGTATCGCCAGTGGAAACCACATATTCATGCACCCCGGCTTCACCGGCGGTTTTATCGTCAAGCTCATCCTGCGGGATAGCTTCGTCATCTTCTGGCGCTGCCTGATCGATAGGCTCGCTCGCCTCCGGCAGCAGAGAGCGGATCTCGCTCTTGCGCAGCTCGATGGTTTTTACGACGGGCGCTGATTCCGATTCGGGGTGATAAATGTACGGCCGCCAGACGGCGACCGCGAGTGTGAGAACTGTAAGAGACCCCAGCATAACGCGATGGGGTCGTGGCAGGTTGTTAAATGCCAGGGCGACAGAGCGGGCTATCTGTTGCACGTATCCACTTCCTCGTTAATCTCCTTTCAGGCAGCTGGCATATTGGTTAGATAACTGAGTCAGAAACTGCATGTAGCTGTCCTTACCCAGGCTGACAGACGTTCCCAGCGGGTCGAGCGTTCCCATTCGAACTTTCGTACCCCTGGCAACGGCTTCAATCACCGCCGGCCTGAACTGTGGCTCAGCAAAAACGCACTCGGCTTTTTGCTCAACCAACTCTGTTCTTATTTCATGTAAACGCTGCGCACCGGGCTGGATTTCGGGATTCACGGTAAAATGGCCGAGCGATGTCAGGCCGTAATGTTTTTCGTAATAGCCGTAAGCGTCATGAAAAACGAAGTATCCTTTCCCTTTCAGCGGTGCCAGCTCGTTCGCCACCTGTTTGTCTGTCCGGGCCAGTTCGGCCTCGAAGCGCTGGAGGTTGGCGTCCAGTTTGGCTTTGCTTTGCGGCATAAGTTCCACTAATTTTTCGTGGATTGCAACCGCCGACGCCCGGGCGATTTCCGGCGACAGCCAGATGTGCATGTTATAATCGCCATGATGGTGATGTTCGTCACTTTCTGCGCCATGATGCGCATGTTCGTCATGATCATCATCGTCATCATCAGCGCCTTTCATCAGAAGCGGTTTCACAGACGCAAGCTCGCTTAGCGCCAGATTTTTTTGCGCCGGCAACGCCTTCACGGATTTATCCATAAAGGCTTCCATATCGGGCCCGATCCAGACCACTAAATCCGCTTTCTGTAAGCGTTTAACATCGGAAGGACGCAGCGCATAATCATGCTCTGAAGCACCGTCTGGCAGCAGAACTTCGGTGGGCGTAACGCCATCTGCGATGGCGGAAGCGATAAAGCCTACCGGCTTAAGCGAAGCGACTACGGCGGCCTGAGCGCTGCTGGCTGCACCACCCAGGATTGCTGCACTGAGTGCAGCGCAAAGAAGCGTATTTTTATGTAACATAATGCGACTTATCATCGTTATGAATGTTGGAAGTGTGATATTATAACATTCGAAAACTTCTGCAATCACTAAATTGCCATGACTAATCTTGTATCGCTTCAGAATGTTAGCGTCTCCTTCGGGCAACGCCGCGTTTTATCTGACATTTCTTTAACCCTTACCGGCGGGCGCATCCTGACGCTGCTTGGCCCGAATGGTGCCGGAAAATCGACGCTGGTCAGAGTGGTTCTCGGGCTGGTAGCACCCGATGAAGGGGTTATCAAGCGCGAGCGCCAGCTGCGCATCGGTTATGTGCCGCAAAAGTTGCATCTCGACGCCACGCTGCCGCTCACGGTCAGTCGTTTCATGCGTCTGCGCCCCGGCACACGTAAAGCGGATATCCTGCCTGCGCTCAAGCGCGTCCAGGCCGGGCATCTTATCGACGCGCCGATGCAAAAACTCTCCGGCGGTGAAACCCAGCGCGTGCTGCTGGCGCGCGCGCTGCTGAATGCGCCACAATTGCTGGTGCTTGATGAACCCACCCAGGGCGTGGACGTCAACGGCCAGGTGGCGCTGTATGATTTAATCAACCAGTTGCGTAATGAACTCAATTGCGGCGTGCTGATGGTGTCGCACGATTTGCATCTGGTGATGGCCAAAACAGACGAAGTGTTGTGTCTGAATCATCACATTTGCTGCTCCGGCACGCCGGAAGTGGTTTCCATGCACCCCGAATTTATCTCGATGTTTGGCCCGCGCGGCGCAGAACAACTGGGAATTTACCGTCATCACCATAACCACCGTCACGATTTGCAGGGACGGATTATTCTGCGCAAGGGAAATGGCTCGTTATGATTGAACTTCTGCTTCCCGGCTGGATGGCCGGTATGCTGCTGGCCTGTGCCGCAGGCCCGCTGGGCTCGTTCGTGGTCTGGCGTCGGATGTCTTATTTTGGCGATACGCTGGCGCACGCCTCGCTGCTTGGCGTGGCGTTCGGGCTTCTGCTGGATGTAAACCCGTTTTACGCGGTTATTGTGGTCACGCTGCTGCTGGCAGGCGGTCTGGTATGGCTTGAGAAACGCCCGCATCTGGCGATAGACACGCTGCTCGGCATTATGGCGCACAGCGCGCTGTCGCTCGGTCTTGTCGTGGTGAGCCTGATGGGTAATATCCGCGTCGATTTAATGGCGTATCTGTTCGGCGATCTGCTGGCGGTGACGCCTGCCGATCTGGTCTCCGTCGGGCTGGGTGTCGCCGTCGTGCTCGGCGTGCTGTGCTGGCAGTGGCGCAATTTGCTCTCGATGACTATCAGTCCCGATCTCGCGTTTGTGGACGGCGTGCCGTTACAGCGCGTCAAAATCCTGCTGATGATGGTAACGGCGCTGACCATTGGCGTGGCGATGAAGTTTGTCGGCGCGCTGATTATTACGTCGCTGCTGATTATCCCGGCTGCCACGGCACGTCGCTTTGCCCGCACGCCGGAGCAGATGGCGGGCATTGCCGTCGTGCTTGGCATGGTGGCGGTCACGGGCGGCCTGACGTTCTCCGCGTTTTACGACACGCCTGCCGGCCCTTCGGTGGTGCTGTGCGCCGCGCTGCTGTTTATTTTCAGTATGGCGAAGCGACCGCCAGCCTGACTCGGGCTGCCCGGTGAACCGGTTAACAAAAAAGCGCCCTGAGGGCGCTTTTTTTATGCACGGCGTTCACTCACATCAGCGATGTCACGGCATCTGCGGCGGCGTAATGCCGAAATGGTTCCAGGCGCGGGTCGTCGCCATTCTTCCGCGCGGCGTGCGCTGCAAAAAGCCCTGTTGGATGAGGAACGGCTCCAGTACGTCTTCGATAGTTTCGCGCTCTTCGCCGATGGCTGCCGCCAGGTTGTCGAGTCCCACCGGGCCACCAAAGAATTTGTCGATCACCGCCAGCAGCAGCTTGCGGTCCATATAGTCAAAGCCTTCCGCATCGACGTTAAGCATATCCAGCGCCTGAGACGCCACGTGCTGGTTGATAACGCCATCGTGGCGCACCTCGGCGAAATCGCGCACGCGACGCAGCAGGCGGTTGGCGATACGCGGCGTGCCGCGCGAACGCTTCGCCACTTCCAGCGAGGCTTCGTCATTCATCTCAAGCCCCATATGACGCGCGCTGCGGCTCACAATATGCTGCAAATCGGCGACCTGATAGAACTCCAGGCGCTGCACGATCCCGAAGCGGTCGCGCAGCGGCGAGGTAAGCGAGCCGGCGCGTGTCGTGGCCCCAATCAGCGTAAACGGCGGCAAATCGATTTTGATCGAGCGCGCCGCCGGGCCTTCGCCAATCATGATATCGAGCTGGTAATCTTCCATCGCCGGATAGAGCACCTCTTCAACCACGGGCGAGAGACGATGGATTTCATCGATAAACAGAACGTCGTGCGGCTCAAGGTTAGTGAGCATCGCCGCCAGATCGCCCGCCTTTTCCAGCACCGGCCCGGAGGTGGTGCGCAGGTTGACGCCCATTTCGTTGGCGACGATATTGGCGAGCGTGGTTTTCCCAAGCCCGGGCGGGCCGAAAATCAGCAGATGATCGAGCGCATCGCCACGCAGCTTCGCCGCCTGGATAAAAATCTCCATCTGGGAACGCACCTGCGGCTGGCCGATGTACTCTTCGAGTAATTTGGGGCGAATGGCGCGATCGGCCACCTCTTCCGCCACGATGCTGCCCGGCGCCACCAGGCGGTCTGCTTCAATCATCCTCTACCTCACAATGCCGCGCGCAGCGCTTCGCGAATCAGCGTTTCGCTGCTCGCATCCGCCTGTGCGACTTTACTGACCATACGGCTGGCTTCCTGAGGTTTATAACCCAGCGACACCAGCGCGGCAACGGCTTCCGCCTCAGCGTCATCCACCGCTGGGCTTGCAGGCGACGTCAGCACCAGATCCGCCGCTGGCGTGAAGAGATCGCCATGCAGGCCTTTGAAGCGGTCTTTCATCTCCACCACCAGACGTTCGGCGGTTTTCTTGCCGATGCCCGGCAGTTTGACCAGCGCGGCAGGCTCTTCGCGCTCAACCGCGTTCACGAACTGCTGGGCCGACATACCGGAGAGGATCGCCAGCGCCAGCTTCGGGCCGACGCCGTTCACTTTGATCAGCTCGCGAAACAGCGTGCGCTCTTGTTTGTTATTAAAGCCGAACAGTAATTGCGCGTCTTCACGCACGACAAAATGGGTGAAGACCACCGCCTCTTTGCCGGTTTCCGGCAATTCATAAAAGCAGGTCATCGGCATATGGACTTCATAACCGACGCCGCCCGCCTCCAGTAACACCAGCGGGGGCTGTTTTTCCAGTACGATGCCTCTGAGTCTGCCTATCACGTTGCGCTCCTGCGTGGGGCTTAAGAAAGTTGCTGGCTATAATATAAAAAAAGCTGGACAGATATCCAGTCGAGAAATCGCCGTGGCAATGAGAGAACTGACAGTTGCGAGACGTCTCGCAAAGGAACGGTAACGTCAGTTACCGTTAACGAAGCCGCCCGCGCGCCAGGTTCAGGCGCGATTCGCTGACCTGCGTCGCGTTCTGGCTGACGTGACAATGGGTAATAGCGATAGCGAGCGCATCCGCCGCATCCGCCTGCGGGTTGGCGGAGAGTTTCAGCAGCGTGCGCACCATATGCTGCACCTGGCTTTTTTCAGCGCTGCCGATGCCCACCACCGTTTGCTTCACCTGTCGCGCCGCGTACTCAAACACCGGCAGATCGTGATTCACCGCCGCGACAATCGCCGCGCCGCGGGCCTGCCCGAGTTTTAACGCCGAATCGGCGTTTTTCGCCATAAAGACCTGTTCGATGGCGAAATAGTCAGGACGAAACTGCGTGATGATTTCGCTGACGCCCGCGTAGATAAGCTTCAGGCGGGAAGGCAAATCCGTGACGCTGGTGCGGATACAGCCGCTGCCAAGATAGGTCAGCTGACGTCCGGTCTGGCGAATCACGCCGTAACCGGTAACGCGCGACCCCGGGTCGATGCCCAGAATAATACTCATGGCGCGTCTCCTGAGAAAAAGCCTGCGGGAATACAAGAAGATATCAGGCTGCGGACGTGGCCGCCCGCAGTCTGAAACATGGCGGGTATCACAGGGTCGCCGCAACCTCGTCGGAGATCTCACCGTTGTGGTAAACCTCCTGCACGTCGTCGCAGTCTTCCAGCATGTCGATAAGACGCAGCAGTTTCGGCGCGGTTTCCGCGTCCATATCCGCTTTGGTGGACGGGATCATAGAGACTTCCGCGTTGTCGGCCTTCAGGCCCGCCGCTTCCAGCGCGTCACGTACCGCGCCCATCTCTTCCCAGGCGGTGTAGACGTCGATAGCGCCGTCGTCATAGGTCACGACATCTTCAGCGCCCGCTTCCAGCGCGGCTTCCATAATGGTGTCTTCATCGCCCGCTTCGAAGGAGATAACGCCTTTTTTGCTGAACAGGTACGCCACGGAACCATCGGTGCCGAGGTTGCCGCCGCATTTGCTGAAGGCGTGACGCACTTCGGCAACGGTACGGTTACGGTTATCAGAGAGACATTCCACCATCACCGCGGTGCCGCCAGGGCCGTAACCTTCATAAATGATGGTTTCCATGTTCGCGTCTTCGTCACCGCCAACGCCGCGCGCGATAGCGCGGTTCAGGGTGTCGCGCGTCATGTTATTGGACAGCGCTTTATCGATAGCCGCACGCAGACGCGGGTTAGAGCCCGGATCGCCGCCGCCCAGACGCGCCGCGGTCACCAGCTCGCGAATAATTTTAGTGAAGATTTTACCGCGCTTGGCATCCTGTGCCGCTTTGCGGTGTTTGGTGTTGGCCCATTTACTATGACCTGCCATAAAAATATCTCCAGAAAGCGCGCCTTTTCAGGCGGCGTTAATAACAAATTCTTCAATCGCCTGCCGGTTGCTCCAGGACTTGGTGAGCGCGGCCGCCTCGGGGGCGTCCACCCAGCGGTAGGTCAGGTGTTCAGTGAACACGATCTCCCGCTCCGTCGGCAGCGCCAGACAGAACCAGGACTCCGTATTACGCATAATCCCCGGCGCATAGCGATGACGTAAATGACTGAAAATTTCAAACTCCACCGTGCGCTGACAGTCCATCAAGGTCAGTTGCTCAGAAGCAACGTCAATGGAGACCTCTTCCTTTACTTCGCGCGTGGCGGCCTGCGGCGCGGTTTCCCCCTCTTCCAGGCTGCCGGTGACCGACTGCCAGAAATCAGGATCGTCGCGCCGCTGCAACATGAGCACCCGTTTCGTGTCCAGGGCGTAGATCACCACCAGTACAGAAACAGGGCGCTTATAATGCATATTACTTATTCTCCGGCGACGCTTTTTTCACGACTTCGATGCCCAGTTCAGCCAGCGCTGTCGGGTTTGCGAAGCTCGGCGCTTCGGTCATCAGACAGGCCGCCGCCGTGGTTTTCGGGAAGGCGATGACATCGCGGATGTTATCCGTGCCGGTCAGCAGCATGGTCAGACGGTCAAGGCCGAACGCCAGGCCCGCGTGCGGCGGCGTACCGAATTTCAGCGCGTCCAGCAGGAAGCCGAATTTCTCGCGCTGCTCATGCTCGTTGATGCCCAGAATGCCAAACACGGTCTGCTGCATTTCGCCACGGTGGATACGCACCGAGCCGCCGCCTACTTCATAACCGTTGATAACCATATCGTAGGCGTTCGCCACCGCGTCTTCCGGTGCCGCTTTAAGCTCTTCCGCTGTCATGTCTTTCGGCGCGGTAAACGGATGGTGCATCGCGCTCAGGCCGCCTTCGCCGTCGTCTTCAAACATCGGGAAGTCGATAACCCACAGCGGTGCCCATTTGGCTTCGTCGGTCAGGCTCAGGTCTTTACCAAGCTTCAGGCGCAGCGCGCCCAGCGCGTCGGCCACCACTTTTTTGTTGTCGGCACCGAAGAAAATCATGTCGCCGTCCTGCGCACCGGTGCGCTCAAGAATGGCTTCAACGATCTCCGCGTTCAGGAATTTAGCGACCGGGCTGTTAATGCCGTCGAGGCCCTTCGCGCGCTCGTTGACTTTGATATACGCAAGCCCTTTAGCCCCGTAAATTTTGACGAAGTTGCCGTAGTCGTCAATCTGCTTGCGGCTGAGCTGGGCACCGCCCGGTACGCGCAGCGCGGCGACGCGGCCTTTCGGATCGTTAGCCGGGCCCGCGAAGACCGCGAACTCTACGCTTTTCAGCAGATCGGCCACGTCCACCAGCTCCATCGGGTTACGCAGGTCCGGTTTATCGGAGCCGTAGCGGCGCTCGGCTTCGGCGAAGGTCATGACAGGGAACTCGCCCAGATCCACGCCTTTCACATCAAGCCACAGCTGACGAATCAGTTTCTCCATCACTTCACGCACCTGCGGCGCGGTCATGAAGGAGGTTTCGACGTCGATCTGGGTAAATTCAGGCTGACGGTCAGCGCGCAGGTCTTCGTCGCGGAAGCATTTAACGATCTGATAGTAGCGATCGAAGCCGGACATCATCAGCAGCTGTTTGAAAAGCTGCGGAGACTGCGGCAGCGCGTAGAACTTGCCTTTATGCACGCGAGACGGCACGAGATAGTCGCGCGCGCCTTCCGGCGTGGCTTTGGTCAGCATCGGGGTTTCGATGTCGAGGAAGCCGTGGTCATCCATAAAGCGGCGCACGAAGCTTGTGATTTTCGCGCGGGTTTTCAGGCGCTGGGCCATTTCCGGGCGACGCAGGTCGAGATAGCGGTATTTCAGACGCGCTTCTTCGCTGTTGACCTGATTGGAGTCGAGCGGCAGCGGCTCGGCGCGGTTGATGATGGTCAGTTCGGTGGCGAACACTTCCACTTCGCCGGTCGCCATATCGCGGTTGACGTTTTTCTCGTCGCGCGCGCGCACGGCGCCGGTGATTTGAATGCAGAACTCATTACGCAGTTCAGAGGCGAGGCTGAAGGCGTCGGCGCGATCCGGGTCGAAAAACACCTGAACGATGCCTTCACGATCGCGCATGTCGATAAAAATCAGACTGCCGAGATCGCGACGACGGTTGACCCAACCACACAGAGTCACTTGCTGTCCGACGTGGGACAGATTGAGCTGCCCGCAATATTCTGTACGCATGAGATATCCCTTAATTTAGCCGCAGGCCGTTTGTCGCCTGCCCTGCAGGCACCACTGTCGCAGCTTTGGCTGAATGTCACTACTGGATGAAAAAAGGGGGCTATTATACTGGAAATTCCGCGCCGCGATAAGCCCGAAGCCGCGCGCCCGCGCGATTGCTGTGCGTAAACTGGCGCTTCTCACAAAATTTAACAAAAATAGACAACCGTCCGGCTCACGACGCCAGTAAGGTACTCATCCAAAACCAACAATCAAGGGGAGTCTCTATGTTAACGCTTAATCCCGCGACGACCGCGCTGGTGGTCATTGATTTACAGGAAGGGATCCTGCCCTTTGCCGGCGGCCCGCACAGCGCCGACGACGTTGTGGCCCGCGCCGCAAGGCTTGCCGAGAAATGCCGCGCGGTCGGCGCGCCGGTCGTCATGGTGCGTGTCGGCTGGTCGAAAGATTTCAGCGAAGCGTTGAAGCAGCCTGTCGACGCGCCGATTGCCGGGCATACGTTGCCGGACGAGTGGTGGCACTATCCGGTGGCGCTTGGCAAACGCGACACCGACATCGAAGTGACCAAACGCCAGTGGGGCGCCTTCTACGGCACCGATCTGGAGCTACAATTACGTCGTCGCGGCATCACGACGATTATTCTGTGCGGCATCTCCACCAACATCGGCGTGGAATCCACCGCGCGCAACGCCTGGGAGATGGGCTTTGAGCTGGTGGTCGCCGAAGACGCCTGCTCCGCCGCCGACGCCGACCAGCACAACGGCAGCATGACGCATATTTTCCCGCGCCTCGGACGGGTGCGTTCCACTGAGGAGATCCTCGCAGCCCTATGATTTATCTTGGTCTGCCGCAATGGTCGCACCCGAAATGGGTGCGGCTTGGCATTACATCGCTTGAGGATTACGCCCGCCACTTTAACTGTGTCGAAGGCAACACCACGCTGTACGCGCTGCCGAAAGCGGAGATCGTCGAGCGCTGGCACGCGCAGACCCACGATGATTTCCGCTTCTGTTTTAAATTCCCGGCCACCATTTCGCATAACGCCGCGCTGCGCCACTGCGACGATTTAACCGCCGAGTTTTTCGCGCGCATGGCGCCGCTGGAAGGCCGTATCGGCCAGTACTGGCTGCAACTGCCCGCGGCGTTCGGCCCGCGCGATCTGCCTGCGTTATGGGCGTTTCTCGATACCCTGCCGGGTAACTTTACGTATGGCGTAGAAGTACGCCACCCCGATTTCTTCGCTAAAGGCGAGGCGGAGCTTTCGCTCAACCGCGGGCTTATCGCGCGCGGCGTTAACCGCGTGATGCTCGACAGCCGTCCGGTACATGCCGCCCTTCCGCACAGCCCGGCGGTCATCGACGCGCAGCGGAAAAAACCCAAAGTGCCGGTGCATGCGCTCGTCACGGCGCAGCATCCAATGGTGCGGTTTATCGGCAGCGACGATATGGCGCAAAACGCAGAATTTTTCGCGGTCTGGCTTGCCAAACTCGCGCAGTGGCAGCAGACCACGACGCCTTACCTCTTTCTTCACACGCCGGATATCGAACATGCGCCGGAGCTGGTACACACGCTCTGGCCCGCGCTTCGCGAGGCGCTGCCGACGCTTGGCGACGAACCCGCTATCCCGCACCAGGACACCCTCTTTTAGAGCAGCGACAACCGGGCCGCGCCACGCTATCATAAAGGCGCCATTAACAGCGTTAAACGGAGTTTCTATGGTAAGCGCGCTTTATGCGGTTCTGGGTGCGTTGTTGTTGATGAAGTTCTCTTTCGATGTGGTTCGTCTGCGTATGCAGTACCGCGTCGCCTATGGCGATGGCGGTTTCAGCGAGCTGCAAAGCGCTATCCGCATTCACGGCAACGCGGTGGAGTATCTGCCCATCGGCCTGTTACTGCTGCTGTTTATGGAGATGAACGGCGCGCAGAACTGGATGCTGCACGTCTGCGGCCTGTTGCTGCTGGTTGGTCGTCTGATGCATTACTACGGCTATCATCATCGCCTGCTGCGCTGGCGGCGTAGCGGCATGAGCGCGACCTATATCGCCCTGCTGATGATGGTACTGGCCAACATCTGGTATATGCCCTGGGAGTTGGTTTTCTCGTTTCATTAGCGCAAAATACGCCCCTTTCGTTTTCCCCAGGATTTACGCTATGTCAAATCGCGACACGCTGTTCTCCGCGCCCATCGCCCGTCTGGGCGACTGGACTTTCGATGAGCGGGTGGCTGAAGTCTTCCCCGATATGATCCAGCGTTCCGTGCCGGGCTACTCCAATATCATCTCTATGATTGGCATGCTGGCGGAGCGCTTTGTCCAGCCCGCAAGCCAGGTTTACGACCTCGGCTGTTCGCTCGGTGCCGCCACGCTCTCGGTGCGCCGCAACGTGCATCACGACGGCTGCAAAATCATCGCGGTGGATAATTCGCCCGCCATGGTGGAGCGCTGCCGCCGCCATATTGACGCGTTCAAAGCGCAGACGCCGGTCGAGGTGATTGAGGACGATATCCGCAATATCACCATTGAGAACGCCTCTATGGTGGTGCTGAACTTCACGCTCCAGTTCCTGAACCCGGACGATCGCCAGCTGCTGCTCAATAAGATCTATCAGGGCCTGAATCCTGGCGGCGCGCTGGTGCTGTCGGAGAAATTCAGCTTTGAAGACAGCGTGGTGGGCGAACTGCTGTTCAATATGCATCACGACTTCAAGCGCGCCAACGGCTACAGCGAGCTGGAGATCAGCCAGAAACGCAGCATGCTGGAAAACGTGATGCTTACCGACTCCGTGGAAACCCACAAAGCGCGCCTGCGCAAGGCCGGGTTTGAACACAGCGAGCTGTGGTTCCAGTGCTTTAACTTCGGCTCGCTGGTGGCGGTAAAAGGCGGGAGCGCGGCATGATCGATTTCGGTAAATTTTATCAGCAGATCGCCTGCGGGCCGCTTGCCCACTGGCTGGAAACGCTGCCCGCTCAGGTTGCCGCCTGGCAGCGCGACGCCCTGCACGGCCAGTTTAAACAGTGGAAAAATTCCCTCGATAATCTGCCTGCGCTGGTGCCGGACCAGCTTGATCTGCTGCACAGCGTTAGCGCGCAGAGCACTGAGCCGCTCAGCGACGGCCAGCGCAAGCGCATCGAACAGCTGCTGCGCACGCTGATGCCGTGGCGTAAAGGGCCGTTCTCGCTCTACGGTATCGACATCGACACCGAGTGGCGCTCCGATCTCAAATGGGACCGCGTGCTGCCGCACATCACGCCGCTTGCCGGGCGCACCATTCTGGATGTCGGCTGCGGCAGCGGTTATCACCTGTGGCGTATGGTCGGTGCGGGCGCGCAGCTCGCGGTCGGCATCGACCCGACGCAGCTTTTCCTGTGCCAGTTTGAGGCGGTGCGTAAGCTTTTAGGCGGTGACAATCGCGCCCACGTGCTGCCGCTTGGCATTGAGCAGATGCCCGCGCTGAATGCGTTTGACACCGTCTTTTCGATGGGCGTGCTTTACCACCGCCGCTCGCCACTGGAGCACCTCTGGCAGCTTAAAGATCAGCTGGTGAAAGACGGCGAACTGGTGCTGGAAACGCTGGTGGTGGAAGGCGATGAAAACACCGTGCTGGTGCCGGGCGAGCGCTACGCGCAGATGCGCAACGTCTACTTTATTCCCTCCGCGCCCGCGCTGAAAAACTGGCTGGAGAAGTGCGGTTTTGTGGATGTGAAAATCGCTGATTTCTCGGTCACGACCGTGGAAGAGCAGCGCCGCACCGCCTGGATGGAAACGGAGTCGCTGGCGGATTTCCTCGATCCGCATGACGCCACCAAAACCCGCGAAGGCTACCCCGCCCCGCTGCGCGCCGTGCTTATCGCACGCAAACCCTGATGTGTTCTCCCGCACCTGACGTGCGGGAGACGTTTTTTACTTCGGAATACGCAACACCTGGCCCGGATAGATTTTTTCCGGGCTGGTCAGCATCGGTTTATTGGCTTCAAAGATTTTAGGATATTGGTTCGCGTCGCCATAAACTTCTTTCGAGATAGCGCTGAGGGTGTCGCCTTTTTTCACCGTGTAGAACTGGCTTTCCGGTGCCGGGGTCGCCACCGCGACGTTGTCATCGACATGTCCGATGCCCGCGATGTTGCCAACAGCCACCAGAATTTTCTCTTTCGCTTCCTGGCTTAAGCCCTGACCGGTCACGGTCGCTTTGCCGTCATCCACCTGCACCTGTACTTTATCGGCGTCCGGGATACCGGTTTTCTTGAGGTGTTCCTGCACTTTGGCGTTCTGTGCCGCCGCGTCGTTATGCCCGGAAACGCTGTCCCAGATTTTCTCGCCCGCTTCTTTTACAAAATTCAGTAAGCCCATAGTTCCTCCTCAAAAAAAGTCACCTGAGAAGTCTGGCAAACAAATCAAGAAATAAGCCAGGCGGCAGCGCGCCGGTTGCCTGAAAAGCGAACAGCCCGGCGAGGCCGGGCTATCGCAGCGCGGGTCGTTTTGAGTGTCACGCTTGCAACAACGCGCGCACGCCGGTAATGAGGGTGAAAAACAGCAGCGCCAGCAGGACAAACTTCAGGCGTCCGCCGCGCAGAGGCGCACGTTGCTGGCGAAACCGCCGCAGCGCGCCGGGATAACGCCAGAGATCGGTCCAGGCCAGCAACAGCGTCACGGCCACGAAAATCCACATCGCCAGCCTGCCGCAGACCAGCGCGATAACGACGCTGACCACGCAAAATGGGATCACATGCGCGAACAGCCGCCAGCGCTTGCGCCGCCGGGAGTAGATAAACCGCGGCAGCAGCCGCTCGCTCAGCGCTGCGTCTCTGTTCAGAAAGGGCCGGGCCAGTCCCCGCCATAAAACCAGCGGGAAAATACCCACCACCATCGCCACCACGGGCGCCACCAGCACACGGAGCACCACGCCCAACGGGGTGATGGTGCCGTCATACACCGCGGGCAGCATCCAGCCAAACGTCGCCATCATCATGCCGACCAGCCAGAGGCTACGCATCATCGGTCCGTGCGCTTCATTAAGTTTGTGGTACGTCTGTTGCCACGCGTGGATATCCGCGCCCGCAAAGCGCGGAATAAGCGCAGGATGGCCAATCGCCAGCTGGTCGGTGAGCCTGCCGCAGGCCTGCCAGTCTTCATCGGTGTAATCGAGGCCAGCCAGCATGCGGGCGTCTTCATCCTGCACGCGCAATACCATGTGCGCCGCCCGGAGCGCAGGGGAATCGCCTGGTGCGTCGCGCTGCGCAGTAAGCTGCGCAAAAAGCGCTTCGTCTTCGTCGCGGGCGATAACCTGCGCCCACAGCTCCGGCAGATCCGGCCGCTCGCCGCGCGTCTCATCCCAGTGAAACAGCCTGCAAAGTGCGGCAAAGCGCTCTGGCGACCACTCAGGCTGCGCGTCCAGCAGCGACAGCGCAAGGCGCTGCAACTGGCGCTGTCCGTCATAGCTTTGCAGCCACGGGGAATTCGCCAGCGCGCGCAGGCAGGCCAGATAGCGGGCATCGTTCCCCTCTTCCAGCGCCGCCCGCATCTCTTCGGCGTAAGGGGTGAGCAGCACATGGCGTAACCGGTTCTGCTGCGATTCGTCAGTCGCCACGCGCTGGCCCGGCGTCAGCCACTCAAAGCACGCCTGCGCCTGTGCGACGAAGGCGTATTCGTCAGGCGCGAGATGCCACAGGCAGCGCGTCAGTACCGCCTCTTCAAACTCGCGCGACTCCCCCATCGCGCGCGCCTCCAGCCAGCGGACGTTGAGATTTTCCTCGTTTAACCCGTCGAGCAACGCCGTCGTGCGTGGCGGCGTGTACAACGGTGCGGGAGGCGCTGGCGCGCTTTCCGCCGGGGCAGGTTCGGGCTCGTTTACAGGCTGCGCCAGTAGCGGGTCATCAATTTGCCTGTACACGTCTGGCGCGACTGCCGCCATGTCGTTGTCGTCATCGTGCTCATCGTCATCGCCGAATGCGTCGTCATCGCCGTCCGCCACGCCGCGACGCGCCTCTTCCAGCGCCGTTTCGTAGGCATCTCGCAGTTGCTGAAAGCCTTGCGGATCGTCATCCGGGCGACACTCTTTCAGAAGCCTGGCGTAGGCACGTTTGATGGCGCGTTCGTCCGCGCCGGGCTCAAGCCCGAGGATCTCCAGTGCGCGCATCAGAAAAGCCACATCCCGGCTTCGATTGCGTCCGCCTGCTGCGTTATTTCCTGACGGGCTTTATCGATGCGCGCGTCGTCCTGGCTCTCCAGCGCCTGCTGGAAGCGCGCCCCGAGATAGCTAATCTCCTCGCGCATCTCGCCGGTAGTCTCCTGATACAGTCGGTCGAGACGCGCCATCAGATGCGTGTTGGGCTGGCGTTCGCGCGGATGAATTTTCAGCGCGCTCAGTTGCGCCAGCCGTTCGGCAATCTCTTGCGGCGTTAGCATGCCAGGGTTGTTTTCAATAATGAGCTGATGGCGCTCGCCGGTGAGCGGCACCGTGACTTCGGCTTCAAGAATACCGTTGATGTCATAGGTGAACCGCACATCCAGCGACACCTCGCCCGCCGGTCTCGGCGGCACCGGCACGCGCATTTTGCCAAGCGCAATGTTGTCTTTCACCAGACGGCTTTCGCCCTGGTAAAGCGTAAACTCTACCATCGTCTGATTATCGGCAAGCGTACAGACTGTTTTTACCCGGCTCACCGGCACCACCACGTTACGCTCAATCACCGGCAGATAGTGACCGTCGTCAAGATGGCGGCCAAAGGCTTTGACGGTTTCAATGCCAAGCGTATAAGGGCAGACATCCGTCAGCACCACTTCTTCCAGCGCCGCGTCGCGTTTTTTCAGCGCCGCCTGCACGGCCGCACCAAGCGCGACCGCCTCGTCAGGATTTATCGACACCGACGGGAAGCGGCCAAACAGCCCGGCGGCCAGGCGGCGAACCAGAGGCATACGGCTCGCACCGCCGACCAGCAGGATCTCGTCGAGATCCGCAACGCGAATGCGGGCATCGCGCAGCGCGCGCTCAATGGGCAGGCGCAGGCGGGTAAGGAGCGGCGCGAAAATATCGTTCAGCTCGCCCTGATGAAAATCCTGGCTCCAGGTCTGGTTTTCGGCACGCAGCGTAAAGGTAGCGACAGGGCGATCGCCAAGCGCATGGCGCACCCGCTCGGCCTCGCGGCGCAGGGCATGCGTGTGCGCCGCCGGGTCGGGCATGCCGCCTGCCGCCATCTGGCGCGCCACGAAGGCGTCAATCAGCGCCTGATCGAAATCTTCGCCGCCGAGAAAGTTATCGCCAGCGCTGGCGCGTACTTCCATCACGCCTTCGAACAGCTCCAGCACCGAAACGTCAAACGTGCCGCCGCCGAGATCGAACACCAGAAAGGTGCCCTCTTCTGCGCCGCGATGCAGGCCGTAAGCCAGCGCCGCCGCGGTCGGTTCGTTAATCAGTTTTTCAACGTGAAGCCCGGCCAGTTCGCCCGCGACACGCGTGGCTTTACGCTGGGCATCGCTGAAATACGCCGGCACGCTTATCACCGCTTCGGTGACCGTCTCGCCGCAGGCGCGCTCGATATCTTCTTTCAGGCTTTTTAAAACCAGCGCCGAGAGTTCTTCAGCGCGAAACAGTTTGCCCCCGAGCCGGACGGTCCAGGCGGTGCCCATATGGCGTTTGAAAAGTGCGGTGGTGAGATGCGGATGCGTGTGCAGACGCTCGCGGGCGGCTTTGCCGACCAGCACGCGCCCTTCGTCATCCAGGCCGACGACGCTCGGCGTGAGACATTCGCCCAGCGCGTTAGCGATAAGCCGCGGATTGCCCTCCTGCCAGACGGCGGCGAGGCTATTGGTGGTACCGAGATCGATGCCGACAATCATCCTGCTCTCCCTTTACAGGTCTGCGAAAGACGCTGACGATGCGTGGCATCTTCTCTGAGCGGCCCGGTAAAGACAAGACAGTGACCAGATTTGGTAGGAGCGCGTGGGCATAAAAAAAGCCCCGGCAAAAGACCGGGGCCTGGTACGAGCAAGCATCATATTGGGCGACATGATGCGCGGTAAAAACTGAGGGCAAAAATCATTGCACTGACGTAAGCGCCGCCTTCATGGCGGCTACCGCGTCGCCATCCACCTGGTAACGGGAATATTCGTCAACGCTTGCGTCCGAGGACATCGAGACGCCGGTATTGCGATAACGCATGGGAGAGGCTACATGGATGCCCGCCGAGCTGTGAAGCTCGTCTATCCCCTGCGCCAGGAACAGGTTAAGGTTGCTAAGCCGTACCCCTGCACCGGCCATAATGATTGGAGCACGGGATTTCTGTTTTAGTTCCGTAATTAATGAAATTCCTTTTTCCGCGCTCGCCTGCTGGCCGGAAGTCAGAATGCGCGCCACGCCGAGATCGGTTAATTCTTCCAGCGCTTTCAACGGGCTGGCGCACATGTCGAAGGCCCGGTGAAACGTCACCGCCATACCGTCGGCGGCGCGCATTATTTTACGCATTCGGGCGAGATCCACCCCACCGTCCTCATTCAGCACGCCGGTCACAAGCCCCGGAAAGCCCAGTTCACGGATAAACGTGATATCGTCCAGCATTGCCGCAAACTCGCTCTCGTTGTAGCAAAAATCGCCGCCGCGCGGACGCACGATAGGATGAATGGGGATCGTTATCTGCGCACGCACGCCTTTGAGCACGCCCGCTGACGGCGTCAGGCCGCCCTCGTTAACCGCCGAACACAGCTCAATGCGGTCAGCGCCCGCCGCCTGTGCGGTCATTGCGCAGGCCTGGCTGTAACAGCAGATTTCCAGTAACGCCATGGGTAACTCCCTGTAAATGAAAGTAGTGGTCAGCTGTGGGCAAACGTCTTAGTCTGAAAACCCCTTAGCCGCAGGACAACGTATCATGGCATTCAATTTCGACGAAGAGATCAACCGCCGTCACAGCGACAGCATTAAGTGGAACGCCCATGACGAATCGGTATTGCCGATGTGGGTGGCCGACACCGATTTCCGCTCGCCCGCCTGTATTACGGATGCGCTGATAGCGCGCGTGCAGCACGGCGTGTTTGGCTACGGCGCGCATCCGCAGGGGCTGGCTGAAGCCTTTATTGAATGGTGCCTGCGCCGTTACCAGTGGCGCGTTGAACCGGAGTGGCTGGTCTTTTTGCCAGGGATTGTGGCGGGGCTGAATCTCTCGGTGCGCGCGTTTACCTCGCCGGAAGAAACCACGCTTGCGCCGACGCCCATCTACCCGCCGTTTCGCAAATCCGCCGCCCTTGCCGGACGCGCGCAACTTAACGCGCCGTTGCAGCCGCGCGGCGAACGACTGGTGCTGGATCTGGAAAGCCTTCGTGCGCAGCTTACCGGGCGCGAAAAACTCCTGATGCTCTGTAACCCGCAAAATCCTGGCGGCACCGCATACCGCCGTGACGAACTCGAAGCGCAGCTCGCGTTTGCGCAGGAGCATGACCTTATCGTCTGTTCTGATGAGATCCACTGCGATCTGATCCTCACGCCCGGCGTACAACACATTCCGTTCGCCTCGCTCAGCGAGGACGCCGCGCGGCGCTCCATTACGCTCATGTCGCCGTCGAAAACGTTTAATATCGCCGGGCTTGGCGCGTCGGTGGCGGTGATCCCGGATGCCGCGCTGCGCCAGCGTTTTTGCGCCGCGCGTGAAGGCATTGTGCCGCATGTGGACGTACTGGCGCTGACGGCCGCCGAAGCGGCATGGCGCGGCGGTGAGCCGTGGCTTACTGAGCAAATTGCGTATCTGCGCCGCAACCGCGACCGGTTATACGCCGCCATTAGCGGGCTGTCGGGGCTTGAGATGGTAGTGCCGGAGGCGACGTATCTGGCGTGGGTGGATGCGTCCGGGCTTGGCGTTGAGAACCCGACGCGCTTCTTTAAGCGCCAGGGGCTCGGCTTCTCCCCCGGCGCGGATTTCGGCGCGCCGCAACACGTGCGGATTAATTTCGGATGTACCGCCGCCACGCTGGAGACGGCCATTACGCGTCTGACACAGGCGGTCAGTGCGGCGAACGTCAGGGCTTAAACACTGCCCGCACGCAGCCGTCCTCTTTGTTTTTAAACATTTCATAGCCACGCGGCGCGTCTTCCAGCGAGAAGCGGTGCGTGGCGAGGAAATCGGTGCGCAGTTCGCCGCGCGAGGCGTGATCCAGCAGGCGTTTCATATAGGCCTGGCCGTGCTGCTGGGCGGTGCGAATGGTTAAGCCTTTATTCATCGCCACGCCGAGCGGGAATTTATCCATCATGCCGTAAACGCCGAGAATGGCGAGCGTGCCGCCTTTACGGCAGGCGCGGATCGCCTGACGCAGCGCGGCGCCAATATCAGTATGCATTTTGAGCGCCTGTTTGGTGCGGTCATAGGCATATTCCAGCCCTTCGCCGTGCGCCTCCATCCCAACAGCGTCAATGCAGCTGTCCGGGCCGCGACCGCCGGTTATCTCAAGCAACGCTTCGTAAATATCCACGTTCGTGTAATCCAGCGGAATAGCACCCACGATGTCGCGCGCCATCGCCAGCCGCTCCGGGAAACGGTCAATGGCAATGACTCTTTCAGCGCCCAGCAGGAACGCGCTCTGGGCCGCCATCAGCCCGACACCGCCGCAGCCCCATACCGCCACCGTGTCGCCGGGGTGAATATTGCAAAAATCCGCGCCCATATAGCCTGTCGGCGCGGCGTCAGAGAGAAACAGTGCCTGCTCGTCAGAGACATTTTCCGGCACGATAAAGCAGTCGTTATCGGCGAACGGCACACGCACATATTCGGCATGCGACCCGGCATAGCCGCCGAACGCATGGCTGTAGGCGTAAATTCCTGCCGTCGGGTAGCCGAGGATTTTTTCCTGCAGATGCGCGTTCGGGTTGGTGTTATCGCAACACGAAGTCAGGCCGTGATTGCAGTACCAGCAGGAGCCGCACGAGATAAACGACGGCACCACGACGCGGTCGCCGCGGCGGATGTTTTTGACCTCCGGGCCCACTTCCACCACTTCGCCCATAAATTCATGGCCGAGGATATCGCCCTCTTCCATGCTCGGAATAAGTCCGTCGATGACGTGTAAATCGGAGCCGCAGGTCGTGGTCAGGCCCACTTTAAGGATGACATCATGCGGATTGACGATTGTCGGATCGCCCACGGTCTCGACGCGCAGATCGTTGACGCCGTTCCAGCAGAGTGCTCGCATCGGTTATTCCTCCACCTTGTCCATACCGTCGTGACGGCCCGCCGGTTGCGGTTTATTGGTCGCGATTTCGCCCGTCTCGGCGAGGCTTTTAAAACGCCGCAGCGCCTGGCTTAGCATCGCCTCCGGCACCAGATCGATTTTTTTCGACAGCCACTCGCCAAAAAAGCCGCCGGGAGGATCGAAGTGCAGCGAAAGCGTCACTTCCGTGCCGCGCTCCTCCGAAATATGACGAAACGTCAGCCTGCCGGCGTTAGGCACCGTGGCCTTTTTCTCAGACGCCCAGCTGATGTAGTGGCCGCGCTCTTCATCGGTGATATAGGCATCCCACTCAACGGTTTTGCCAAGCGGCATTCGCACGGCCCAGTGGGACGCGGTGTTGCTGAGAATGGTAATGTGGGCGAAATGTCCCATGATGCGTGGCAGGGTGGACGGCGCGCGCCATAAATCAAACAGCTCCTCGGCGGAGCGATGGATAAGCAGGGAGCGGCGCAGCCCCGGCTCATCGCGGTTAATCCAGAGATCGGTACGTTTTACGGTTTGTTGCATGAGTCTCTCCCATCGGGTCGAAAACAGGCGTCGGGTCTCTCCTTACTCTTTTCATGCGGGGGCGTGCGGGAAATGGTCCCCTGAATACTATAGACAAAAAAAGGGCCAGACTTTGCGCCAGTCTGGCCCCGCAGCGTCAGGCGAACCGCTATTGCTGTTCGCTCGCGACGATCTCTTCGATGGAATACGGGTGAAATTTGATGGTGACGATGCGGTCGGTGACGGCGAGCGTCGGGTTCGGCAACCGCTCATGCTCACCTGCAGGTGAACTGGTTTTCACCGAAATATCCGGTGCCATCAGCCCTTCGTCGCCCAGCAGCGCCAGCGCGCGCTGGTTGAGCGATTCCGGCGCGCCGGGCAGCACGATTTCAATATGTTCCCAGCCTTCATGCGGGTAGCGTTTTTCGCCAGGCCACGGCAGTTCGACAATCGTAAAGCGCCATGGTCCGACGCAGACCGGCTCATCAAGGCGAAAAAGGCAAATGGGGCGGCCATTAATGATGTTTTCGCTAAGCAGCGTGCCGCACTGCTCAAACCCTTTACGCCAGCGCTCGGCGGTGGCGTTCTGGTGGCAGCGCAGCGAAATATGATCGGCGTGCAGGCCGTTAATATTGAGCGCAAGACGCCCGGCGAGCGTCTGTAACGCCGCTTCAAAACGCGGCAGATCCGCGCGGATATCCTGGAGTTCTTCTGGTGTGTGCCAGTGGGTCATTGGCTTTTCCCGTACGGTGACAAAGGCGCTAATCTACCCTGTTTGAAGCCCGCGCTCCAGCACGTACCACCCTGCCCGCCGGTGCTGACGCCGCCGCCTAAATGCAGTATACTTTTGCCCTCTTTTTTCTTAAGACCGCACGCTGCCGCCTTCGACTGGCAGCGTTATTAACGTAAGGTATCCCGGTGAATATTCAGGCTCTTCTCTCAGAAAAAGTCAGTCAGGCGCTGATTGCCGCAGGTGCGCCTGCGGATTGCGAACCGCAGGTTCGTCAGTCAGCCAAAGCGCAGTTCGGCGACTATCAGGCTAACGGCGTGATGGCTATCGCGAAAAAACTGGGCATGCCGCCGCGACAATTCGCCGAGCAGGCACTGGCCCATCTGGATCTCACCGGGATCGCCGCGAAGACCGAAATCGCAGGCCCTGGCTTTATCAATATTTTCCTCGATCCGGCATTCCTTGCGAAAAACATCGAGGCGGCTGTCGCCTCCGATCGCGCGGGCGTGGAAAAAGTCAGCGCGCCGCAGACCATCGTGGTGGATTACTCCGCCCCAAACGTTGCTAAAGAGATGCACGTGGGCCACGTTCGCTCCACCATTATCGGCGATGCGTCCGTTCGTACCCTGGAGTTTCTCGGCCACAAAGTTATTCGCGCCAACCACGTCGGTGACTGGGGCACCCAGTTCGGTATGCTGATTGCTTATCTTGAGAAACAGCAGCAGGAAAACGCCGGCGAGATGGCGCTCTCGGATCTCGAAGGGTTCTATCGCGAAGCCAAAAAGCATTACGACGAAGATGAAGCGTTCGCCGAGCGCGCGCGCAGCTACGTGGTGAAACTGCAGGGCGGCGATGAATATTGCCGCGAGATGTGGCGCAAGCTCGTTGACATCACCATGACGCAGAATCAGATAACCTATCAGCGTCTTAATGTCACCCTGACGCGCGACGACGTGATGGGCGAAAGTCTTTACAACCCGATGCTGCCTGGCATTGTCGCCGATCTGAAAGCCAAAGGTCTGGCGGTGGAGAGCGAAGGCGCTACCGTGGTCTTCCTGGACGAGTTCAAAAATAAAGAAGGCGAGCCGATGGGCGTCATCATCCAGAAAAAGGATGGCGGCTACCTCTACACCACAACCGATATCGCCTGCGCGAAGTACCGCTACGAAACGCTGCATGCCGACCGCGTGCTCTACTACATCGACTCCCGTCAGCACCAGCATCTGATGCAGGCGTGGACCATCGTGCGTAAAGCGGGCTACGTGCCGGAATCCGTCCCGCTGGAACACCACATGTTCGGCATGATGCTTGGCAAAGATGGCAAACCGTTTAAAACCCGCGCGGGCGGCACCATTAAGCTGTCCGAACTGCTGGACGAAGCGCTGGATCGCGCACGTCGCCTGGTTGCCGGCAAAAACCCGGATATGCCGGCCGACGAGCTTGAGAAACTGGCGAACGCCGTCGGCATCGGCGCGGTGAAATATGCGGATCTCTCGAAGAGCCGCACCACCGATTACATTTTCGACTGGGATAACATGCTGGCCTTCGAAGGCAACACTGCGCCGTATATGCAGTACGCCTATACCCGCGTGCTGTCGGTGTTCCGCAAAGCGGGCGTTAAAGAGAGCGAACTGACGGCACCGGTGGTGATTCAGGACGACCGCGAAGCACAGCTCGCCGCGCGCCTGTTGCAGTTCGAAGAGACGCTGGGCGTGGTGGCTCGTGACGGTACGCCACACGTTATGTGCGCGTATCTCTACGATCTGGCGGGTCTGTTCTCCGGCTTCTACGAGCACTGCCCTATTCTCACCGCTGAAACCGAGGCGCTGCGCCAGAGCCGCCTGAAGCTGGCGCTGCTGACCGCGAAAACGCTGAAGCTCGGTCTGGATACGCTCGGTATCGAAACCGTCGAACGTATGTAAACGCTGCGCTCAGGCATAAAAAAGGCCCGTCACTGACGGGCCTTTTTATTGGCATTCTCTGGCGGCTTAATATTTTTGCGGGAGCTTGCCGATGGTGATCAAACGGCCGCGCTGGATTTCGATATACCCGCCTTTGCGTAACTCCTGAATGACTTTCATCACATAGCTTTTTGATAAATTGGTGGTACTGGTAATGTACTGGCTTGCGTTTATATTGATGCGCGACTCCAACGGCATTTCGCCAAGCGTAATGAGTGATTTCCGCACCAGCATATACGAATCGGCGGCGTAAAAATGGTAATTTTTCCAGAGCAAAACGTAATAATAAAACGAGATTACATGACTCAGTTCCTTCCAGAGTTTTTGCTCTTCAATAACAGCAAGAAAATCAGCACGGCTGATCCTTTTTACAAGACTGTCTTCTTTTATTATTAATCGAAAATGTTCAAACCGGGCATTATTAGGTTGCAATGAAATACCAAAAATATTCGACCGATTCGTTTCAAAGAAAATGAGGTTATCCCAATCCCGCGTCAGAGCAAGGCTGCCTGACAACAGAATATTTACAGACTCTTCATTTTGCGCCAGGCACGAGCCGCGCGGATATTCTTTAATCGTACCGTGACAATGAAAGGCGTTAATCAGCGCATTAATCTGAGCGTCCGGCCGTGGGGGTAAAGGATAGTGGTTCATTTATATGATCCATCAGAATTAACGGCTTCGCAGATCGGTGATCCCTGCCGGCAGCACTCCGGAATTCAGGCAGATATGCGAATGCATTATCAATTGTGCAACCGCGTAGCCAGACGAAACCGTACCTTCATGTCTGATTAATACCTTAGAGACATTAAGGCGACAGAACGACATGTCGCGTAATGCATTTATAAAATACATCCGAAATAATACTCTTTGCGCATAGCAAAGAATCACGGCGTCATAGCAGCGACATTGCTGGATTTACCTGGTTATTGTTACTGTAAAAAATAAACCAACAATAATGGCAGTGCGGCTGGCATTTTAAAGACTGACAACAAAGAAACAAGATACAATGAATTACTTTTTTGGAGGAATTTAATATTGAAAATATAATATTAGCTGGATAAGCGCGGTATTAATATTATCAGAGCCATAACAAGAGGCATACTGTATAAATAAGCTAATACTAATAGCTTAAATGCTTTCCGGCTAATACGATAAGCGTGATGAGCGGGACGGTGCGGAATTAAACATTTTAAGCAGTGTAAGAACAATCAAATGTACGCCGCGTGACGGGATTTGGCACGCGGCGCATATCGTTACAGATAAGTGCGCAGGTATTCCGTCAGACACAGAATAGCCATTGCCTGACCATAAGGCATCGACGTAAGCGGGATCTGCCGGTAAAAGTCGAGATCGCTTCCCATGCCGGTGCCGAACGATACCTGCAACAGCTCGCCCTGCGGCGAAACGTTCGCCACTACGCCTTTGATAGCCTTCTCCGCCACCAGGCCGTACTCCTTGCCGATATAGCGCTTGCGCACCGCCTTCAGCAGGCCGCAGGCGAACCCGGCCGTGGCGGACGCTTCCAGGTAGGAACTGGGATCGTCAAGAAGGGTGTGCCACAACCCGCTCTCATCCTGACACTCTGCCAGCGCCGCCGCCTGGCGCGCCAATACCTGCGTCAGATAGCGGCGCACCGGATGCTGCTCCGGCCAGTCCATCAGCTCAAGAAAATCGGGGATAACAATCGTCACCCAGCTATTGCCGCGCGCCCAGCGAGCGTTCGCAAAATTATGGCAACCTTCGTAATTCCAGCCGTGGAACCACAGCCCGGTTTTCCGGTCCATCAGGTTCTGCATATGCAGCAGGAACTGATAGATCGCCTCATCAACGTACGCCTGACGCCCGAGCAGCTTGCCGATTTTAGCGAGCGGCAGAACCGTCATCATCAGCGTGTCGTCCCACATCTGCTGATGATTCTCTTCAGCGAGCGTGATGTGCTGCATCCCGCCCTGGTCGGTGCGCGGCATTTCATACATGGCCCATTCGGCCCAGGTTTCAAGCCAGGGTAACAGCGCGGGGTCGCGCGTCTCTTCATAGCGGTACGCCAGCGTCAGGAACGGGGCCATCGTGTTGACGTTTTTGGTGGTGGCGCCTTCGGCAAAGCGCGCCGCGAACCAGTCGTCAATCACCGCGCGCATCCGCTCATCACCGGTCTGGCGGTAATATTGATAAATGCCGTACAGCCCTACCCCGTGCGTCCACTCCCAGCCTGCCCAGCCTTTGGTATCAATCACGCGCCCGTCATCGAGGCGCAGGAGGAACTGCCCGGTTTCATCTTTAATGTTGATCAGGTTGTCGGTAATTTTGTGGATCATCGCCTTCAGTTCATCACGGGCAATGAAACGCTCCGGCTGACGCAGCAGCGGGCTGTGTTTTACGGGCCAGACAATCATTAACTTAACCTCTGTGTCGTATCAAATTCGGGAGTGACCGTTTTCAGCGGGGGTGCCGCTGGCTTATTGCGGTTCAGATAGCCAATGTTGTTATTCCCCCACAGGCTTTCATAAGGCATGCCCGCCAGCATCTCGACCGTCGCGCGGTTCGCGGGGCTGATGCTCTCCGGCATCACACGGCCGCTGGCGCGCATCTTCGCGGTCTCTTCACGCAGGATGCTGTGGGTTTTCAGGTTGAGCTTAAAGCGCAGGGAAATCAGGAAACCGCAGGCCAGCACGGCTATCGTGCCGACGCTTAAAATGGTCAGAATGGTATGGCTCACCGCGGGTGCCTGGGTGCTCTGGCCGGAGACAAACCCGGA
This sequence comes from Cronobacter sp. 153480017-3, assembly GCF_053627815.1. Lineage (NCBI taxonomy): Bacteria > Pseudomonadati > Pseudomonadota > Gammaproteobacteria > Enterobacterales > Enterobacteriaceae > Cronobacter > Cronobacter sp. 153480017-3. Next base: position 603,655 of record NZ_JBSEYN010000001.1, read on the forward strand.
CATCTGCATCACAATTCCCACCAGCATCACCGCGCCCGCCTGCGAGGCTTTACGGGTGAGCGTCATTATCCCCGCAAAAATGCCCTCGCGGCGCTGCCCGGTAACCACTTCATCGACATCGGCGATATAGGTGTAGGTATTCCACGGCACATAGTTAATGCCGCCGCGCCCGAGGCCCGCCAGCGCCGAGACCAACAACAGCAGCGAGTAAATATCGCTCATGCCGGTATAATAGAGCAGCGCGTAAGAGAGCGAGCTCAGGCCAAACAGCACCACCACCATGCGATAAGACGGCGCAGGCCCGAAGCGGATGCAAAGCGGGATCATCGCGATAACAGCGATAAACTGGAATACCGCCATCGTGCCGAGCAGATTAGAGGCGACAGACGCTTCCTGCATCAGCACAAACACCACGTAGTAAGTAAACACCGCGTTGAAGACGTCCTGGGCGATATAGCCGCCGAGATACATGCCAAGATGCTGGCGGAAAATACGGATACGCAGCGTGGAGGAGAGTTCAACCACCAGACGGCGCAGGCTCTGGCCGAGCGTCAGGTGTTTCTTCTCTTCTTCGGCGCGCAGCGCGGCCTGTGACCATTCTTCGCGCGGGCGCTCCCAGGTGAAGATCCACACCAGCGTCAGCATGATCGCGCAGAGCACCGAGAAGACCAGGCTTGCATAGAAGAAGGAGACTGCATTGTCTTTACCGAAGTGCGTCAGCAGCACGCCCGGCAGGAACGACGCCAGAATGGCGGACATCTGGGCCATCGAAATACGCGCGCCGGAGAATTTGGTTTTCTGTTTGAAATCATCGGTCATTTCCGGCACCAGCGTCTCGTAAGGCACCAGAATCATGGTGTAGACGATATCAAACAGCAGGTAGGTGAGCAGGTAGTACCAGAATCCCATATCTCCCACCCACATCAGCGAGTAGCTAAAGACACAGGGAATGCCGAGCAGGATAAAGAATTTCCGGCGGCCAAACCGGCGGCCGAGCCAGGTGGTGCCGAAGTTGTCAGTAAGAAAGCCCATCAGCGGGCTGACCACCGCATCGGCGACCCTCGCCGCCGCGAAAATGAAGGTCGCCTCAATCGGGCTTAAGCCACAGAAGGTCGTGTAGAAATAGAGAAGCCACGCTGCCGTGAGGGCGGTCGTTCCTGCGCCGAGGAAGTCTCCTGACCCGTAGGCAAGGTAATTTGCCAGTCCTGGTTTACGCGTTTTCATCGCCGTCACCCTGTGTGTTTTTATGTGGAGTCCTGCGGCCAGGCGCAGAGCTATCAGGGCTAAAGTAAAAGTATGGCGGGTGGGAAACCTTTCCTTTTCTGCCACCTGAAACGCAATACTGGCAAAAATACAAAGAGCGCCGCCACCGGCTTCACTGATTTATAAAACAGCGTTTCGAAGTGTTCAAAGCGGGAGTTCAGAACTGCGAGCCAGCCGCCAAAAATCGGACGGCCGGAGAAAGAAAACGCGCGGCGGCGCGTTTTACAGAAGATGGTTAACGGTAATTGACGATGACCTGGCTGCTGCGCACTTCCAGCGCAGGCCACAGCCTGCCGCCGCCCGGCACTTCAAAGATAAAGCGCAGCGGCTCGGCGGCGGAAACGTTGGTAAAGGCGCGCGTGGTGCCGGTCTGGTCGTCCACGTCCACACAGCGGGTCTGCGAGCAGAGCCGCGCCACCATGCCTGCGGGCGTCGGGCCTGCCAGCTCATAGCGCCAGACCACGACCGTCATCACGCCCTGCGGCGGCGGGGAATCCGGTGCCAGCAGCGGTGACGAGGCCGCCATGCCGCGCTGGCTCACTACCGGCCCCATCGCGCTCGCCTGCCAGGCGCCCTCTCCTGCGGCGTTCGCCAGCACAGGCAGCGTCAGCAACGCCATTAACAAGCGCGCGCGCATTATTTACCTCCGATGCTGGACGTCATGCGGATATTGCGGTTATCGGAGAGCTCAAGGTTCGAGAGCACCACCAGCTGCGGCAGATTGCGGCGCAGGAAACGCGCGAGCAACGGACGCAGCGCGTGGTTCACCAGCAGTACCGGCGGCGCGCCGAGCATCTCCTGGCGCGACAGCGCCTCTTGCGCCTGCTCAAGCAGGCGATCCGCAAGGCCAGGCTCCAGGCCACCGCCGCCCTGCAACGCCTGCAGCAGCAGACGCTCAAGCGACGTATCAAGCCCAATCACCTGCACTTCGTCGTTGCCAGGGAACCACTGCTGGGTAATCGCGCGGCCCAGCGCCACACGCACCACGGCGGTCAGTTCGTTTGGATCGTTCTGAACCGGCGCGTGCTCGGCAAGCGTTTCCAGAATGGTGCGCATGTCGCGGATTGGCACTTTCTCGGCAAGCAGGTTTTGCAGCACTTTATGCAGCGTGGTGAGCGTCACGACGCCCGGCACCAGATCTTCGGTCAGTTTCGGCAGCTCTTTGCTCACGCGATCGAGAAGCTGCTGCGCTTCCTGACGGCCAAACAGCTCAGCGGAGTATTGCGCGATCAGATGGTTCAGGTGCGTTGCCACCACGGTGCTGGCCTCAACCACTGTAAAGCCCTGGATTTGCGCCTGCTCTTTCAGCGCGCTTTCAATCCAGATAGCGGCCAGACCAAACGCCGGATCGACCGTCGGCTCGCCCGGCAGAGAGCCTGCGGCGGTGCCGGGGTTAATCGCCAGCCAGCGGCCCGGATAGGCTTCACCGCTGCCGATTTCCACGCCTTTCATCAGAATACGATAACGAGCCGGCGGCAGATCCATGTTGTCGCGGATATGCACCACCGGCGGCAGAAAGCCGAGATCCTGCGCGAATTTCTTACGGATACTGCGGATGCGGCCCAGCAGTTCGCCGTCCTGCTGCATATCCACCATCGGGATCAGGCGGTAGCCCACTTCCATCCCGAGCGAATCTTCCAGCTGCACGTCGTTCCAGGTCGCTTCCACGGCCTGCGGATTATCCTGCTGGATAACCGGCGCGGGCGCGGCTGGCGCCTGCTGTTCGCGGCCGCGCATCCACCAGGCGAGCCCCAGCAGCGCGGCGGTAAACAGCAGGAACACAAAGTTAGGCATCCCCGGCACCATACCGAGCAGGCCGAGGACGGCGGCGCTCAGCACCATCACGCGCGGGTTATTGAACAGCTGGCCGACCATCTGCTCGCCAACGTCCTGATCGGTGGCGACGCGGGTCACGATAACGCCCGCCGCGGTCGAAATCACCAGCGCCGGGATCTGTGCCACCAGGCCGTCACCGATGGTCAAAAGCGTATAGCTCTCCGCCGCCTGGCCGACCGGCATACCGTGCTGCACCACACCCACCAGCAGGCCGCCGATAATGTTGATAGCCATAATCAGCAAGCCCGCGACGGCGTCACCGCGCACGAACTTACTCGCACCGTCCATCGAGCCGTAAAAGTCGGCTTCCTGGGTCACTTCAGTACGGCGTTTTTTCGCTTCCTCTTCACCGATAAGCCCGGCGTTAAGGTCGGCGTCGATAGCCATCTGTTTGCCTGGCATCCCGTCAAGGACAAAGCGCGCGCCCACTTCCGCGATACGCCCCGCCCCCTTGGTGATAACCATGAAGTTAATGATGACGAGAATGATGAACACCACGATACCGATGGCGAAGTTGCCGCCGACCAGGAAGTGGCCGAACGCCTCCACCACTTTCCCCGCCGCCGCCGCACCCGTGTGGCCGTCCATCAGAATGATACGCGTGGACGCAATGTTCAGCGCCAGACGCAGCAACGTGGTAAACAGCAGAATGGTCGGGAACGCCGCGAACTCCAGCGTGCGCTGGGTGAACATCGCCACCAGCAGCACCATAATGGAAAGCGCGATGTTAAAGGTGAACAGCAAATCCAGGATGAAGGCCGGTAATGGCAGCACCATCATCGACAGGATCATCAGGATGATAACCGGCCCGGCGAGTATCTGCCATTGGGTCGATTTCAAATTGCCAGGCAGGCGCAGCATTGCCACCAGATTAGCCATCAGTGTCCTTCTCGTTCAAAAAATCCAGCGCCTCAGGCACCGGAAGGTTTTCAGGTTTCTTCGGAATCAAGCCGCCAGCCAGACGCCAGCGCTTGAGTTGCCATACCCATGCCAGCACTTCCGCGACGGCAGCGTAAAGCTGCCCTGGGATCTGCTGACCGATTTCCGCATGCCGGTATAACGCGCGCGCCAGCGGCGGCGCTTCCAGCATCGGAATTCGATGTTCATTACCAATTTCGCGAATACGCAGCGCCACCAGCCCTGCGCCTTTGGCCACCACTTTCGGGGCGCTCATCTTGTTCTCGTCATACTGCAACGCTACCGAGTAGTGCGTCGGGTTGTTGACGATAACGTCGGCTTTCGGTATGTCCGCCATCATGCGGCGACGGGCGGCTTCGCGCTGCTGCTGGCGAATGCGCCCTTTCACGTGCGGATCGCCTTCCTGGTTCTTGAATTCATCGCGGATATCCTGGCGCGACATGCGTAATTTTTTGGTGTGGCTGACTATCTGCCAGAACACGTCAAAGCCCACCATCGGCACCAGGCCCATCACGATAAGAATGCAGCACAGCGCGACCAGATTCAGGGCGTTGCGCATGGCGGCTATCGGCGATTCGCTGATAAGACGCATAATGTCTGGCCAGTTGTACCAGAGGAAACAGCCCGTCACGATGCCCACCAGGACCGACTTCAGAATGGCTTTCAGCAACTCCGCCAGCGACTGCGATGAAAAAATGCGTTTGATGCCCGGCAGCGGGTTCAGTTTTTCTGGCTTAAACGCCACCGCTTTCGGGTTAAACAGCAGGCCACCTAACAGCATCGGGGCAAACAGCGCCACAATCACCACGCCCATAATCAGCGGAACCAGCGCCATCAGCGCCTGCTTTATCAAAAAACTGATCTGCCCGACCACAAGTTTAGGGTCGTTAATAATGCTGTGATCGAAATGGAGGCCGTGAGAGAGCATGGCCGCCAGCTGACGTGCCAGCAGCGAACCACCTACCCAAATCACCGCGACGCCGACCAGCAGCATCAGCATGGAGGTCAGTTCACGGGAACGGGGGATCTGCCCTTCTTCTCGCGCCTTTTCTCGTCGGTGGGGTGTGGGGGCTTCTGTTTTGTCGTCGCTATCGTCTGACACGATTCGATTCTCGCAGCTACTATTACGCAGCTAGCATGCCAGAGGCGGGAAAAGCTAATGGGAAGAGAAAAGCGCAAAACCGGTGGTTGTTTCGCGCTTTACTGCCCTCCCCGAAGGGAGGGTTAGCGGGGATCAGAACCCCAGACTGTCGAGCAGGTCGTCGACCTGATCCTGGCTTGCCACGACGCCTGCGGCGGTGGCGTCCAGCTGCGGGCCGTTGAGCAGGCTGTCGTTCGGGCGCTTGGCGCGCGCGTTCGGCTCCGGCATGTTCTCCAGCAGCACCATCAGAAGCTGGCGCTCAATCTCCTGGATAACATCCATCATGCGCTTGATCACCTGACCGGTCAGATCCTGGAAATCCTGTGCCATCATGATTTCCAGAAGCTGGGCGTTGGTGAAGCTCGTATGGTCCGGCACCTCGGCCAGATACTGGCGGGTGTCGGTCACGAGTTCGCGCGCGTCGCTCAGTTCGATCGGGTTTTCGAACCATTCGTCCCAGCGGCCGCTCAGCGCTTTCGCGTCGCTTTCCAGTTTGTTCTGGTGAGGCTGCGAAGCCTCGACGCAGTTCAGGGCGCGTTCGGCGGCCTGCGCTGTCATCTGCACCACGTAATCCAGACGGTCGCGCGCGTCCGGGATAGCTTCCGCCGCTTCCGCAATCGCCTGATCAAGCCCCAGCTCGCGCAGACTGTCACGCAGCATGCGGGTAAGACTGCCGATACGGACAATAATGTCGCCAGTCGAATGCTCGTCAGTCGGTTTTATCGATGCCGTCATCTGCCTGTCCTCACATGCCGAGTTTTTCGAAAATCTTGCTCAGTTTTTCTTCAAGCGTCGCCGCCGTGAACGGTTTCACCACGTAGCCGCTGGCGCCTGCCTGCGCTGCCGCGATGATGTTCTCTTTCTTGGCTTCCGCCGTCACCATCAGTACCGGCATGGACGCCATAGCACCGTCGGCGCGAATGGTTTTGAGCAGCTCAAGACCATCCATGTTGGGCATGTTCCAGTCGGAAATCACGAAACCGAAACCACCGGTCTGCAGTTTGTTGAGGGCATCCACACCATCTTCCGCTTCTTCTACGTTGTTAAAACCCAGCTCTTTGAGCAGGTTACGTACAATGCGGCGCATGGTGGAGAAATCATCCACAACCAGAAACTTGAGATCTTTATCCGCCATAAAAACTGTACTCCTCGTTAAATACGTATTGCCTGTCCGGCACTGATTTTCGCCAGCATCTGCTGGCTGACCTGGCTTAGATCGACGACTTCGCTGACGCCACCCATATTGATGGCCTCACGCGGCATGCCGAACACCACACAACTCGCTTCGTTTTGGGCGATGGTCCAGGCGCCCGCCTGGTGCATCGCCAGCATTCCCGCCGCGCCATCGTTGCCCATCCCGGTGAGGATCACGCCCACCGCGTTGCGCCCCGCATGTTTGGCTACGGAGTGAAACAACACATCCACGGCCGGACGGTGCCGGTTAACTGGCGGCCCGTCGTGGATTTTTATCTGGTAGTTAGCGCCGCTGCGCGCGAGCTCCATATGCTTATCGCCTGGCGCGATATAGGCATGGCCCGGCAGCACGCGCTCGCCGTCTTCGGCTTCTTTCACGCTAATCTGGCACAGCTTGTTCAGTCGCTCGGCGAAAGAACGGGTAAATCCAGGCGGCATGTGCTGGGTAATCAGTACCGCCGGGCTTGAGAGCGGCAGCGGCTGGAGCACATGGCGAATCGCTTCGGTGCCGCCCGTGGAGGCACCAATGGCAATCAGTTTTTCCGAACTCAACAGCGGGCCTGCTTTCAGCGTTTTCGGCACCGCGTCCGGCAGGCGGGCGGAAATCCGCGCACGCGAGGCGGTACGCACTTTATCGGCAATCAGTTCGCTGTAGGCCAGCATCCCTTCACGAATGCCAAGCTGCGGCTTGGTCACGAAATCCACCGCGCCCAGCTCCAGCGCGCGCAGCGTCACTTCAGAGCCTTTTCCCGTCAGCGAAGAGACCATGACCACCGGCATCGGACGCAGACGCATCAGTTTTTCCAGGAAATCGAGGCCATCCATGCGCGGCATTTCAACATCCAGCGTTAAGACATCCGGGTTGAACTGCTTAATCAGATCGCGCGCCACCAGCGGGTCCGGCGCCGTCGCCACCATCTCCATATCGCTGTGGCTGTTGATAATTTCGGTCATGATTTGACGCATCAGCGCCGAATCATCTACTGACAACACTCTGATTTTACTCATTCTTTTTCCTTACTCAGGGCATACACCGTCTGACCGCGCAGCGAGAACTCCCGACTGAGGTTACTGAAGTTTTCCGAGTGGCCTGCAAACAGCAGACCGCCTGGCTTCAGCAGCGGAACAAAGCGTTTGAGGATCTCCTGCTGTGTTTCTTTATCGAAATAAATCATCACGTTGCGGCAGAAAATCGCGTCAAATGGCCCCGGTACGTTGTACTGCTTATCAAGCAGGTTCAGCGAGGCGAACTCAATCTGGTTCGCCAGTTCGTTACGCACGCGCACCAGCCCCTGGTGAGGCCCGGTGCCGCGCATAAAATAGCGTTGCATCTGCTGCGGCGAGAGGGTTTTCAGCTCCTCCTGCCGGTAAATTCCGCTCTGTGCTTTTTGCAGCACTTCGGTATCGATATCCGTGCCGTAGACTTTCCAGCGGCCAGGCGCGGTGCCGAGCGTATCGGCAAGCGTAATGGCGATGGAGTAAGGCTCCTCGCCCGTCGACGCCGCGGCGCTCCAGACGCGGTACTCGCCCGAACGCTTACGCGCGTGCTCCGCCAGCACCGGGAAGTGGTGCGCCTCGCGGAAAAACGCCGTCAGGTTGGTGGTCAGCGAGTTGATAAACGCCTGCCACTCGGCGCTGTTGGCATTGGCCTCCAGCATGCTGAGATAGCGTCCGAAATCATCCAGCCCGAGCGTGCGCAGACGACGAACCAGACGGTTGTAAACCATGTCCCGCTTATGTTCGGCCAGCACGATCCCGGCGCGCTGGTATATCAATTGACATATCCGACGGAAGTGGGTGTCGGACAGCGCAAGGCGCTGTGTCATCTGTACTAATAATGACGTTTGCCCAGCAGGCATGGATGATGTCATGTTGCCTTCTTCTTCACAGTCAGAGTGTTACTGGCACCCCTTACGGGGGTGCGGCCATCTTGTTACGCTTACAAAAGCCGTGTTCAAGGTTTAAGACTGAAACGTTTTTCTTATCGGACGCGCCATGCTGCACGCGGCCGATACGGTTCGGTTGTGCCGATGCACTGTGCGGTGCATCCCACGCTGTAGCGCCATGCGCCCTTGCCCCAAAAACGGCCGACAGCGTTGCCCTTCGGTACCCCATCCTTGTTTCCTTAGCCGGTCAAAGACCGGAGCCTGTTCAGAACGTTTCCCAGTTGTCCTGGCTTGCAACGGCCGGTTGACTTGCCGTTACGGGCGTCAGGCTGGCGCTCACCGGCGCGGCCGTCTGGACGCTGCGCGGGGCGCTGGCACGCGATGCCGCGAGACGGAAGGCGGCGACCGCCTGTGACAGGCGGCTTGCCTGGTCTTCCAGCGCGCTCGCGGCAGCGGCGGACTGCTGCACCAGCGAGGCGTTTTGCTGCGTCACGCGATCCATTTCGGAGACCGCCAGCGCCACCTGATCGATGCCGCGGCTCTGTTCATCGGACGCAGAGGCTATCTCGCCCATGATGTCGGTCACGCGCGTTACCGCCCCGACAATCTCCTGCATCGTTTCACCTGCGCTCTCCACCAGCACCGAGCCGGAATCGACGCGCGAAACGGAATCTTCAATCAGCGCCTTAATCTCTTTGGCCGCCTGAGCGCTGCGGCTCGCGAGGTTGCGCACTTCGCCTGCCACCACCGCGAACCCGCGGCCCTGCTCCCCTGCCCGCGCCGCTTCCACGGCGGCGTTCAGCGCCAGAATGTTGGTCTGGAAGGCGATGCCATCAATGACGCTGGTAATGTCTGAAATCTTTTTCGAGCTGGCGGCGATGTCATGCATGGTATTAACCACGCCATCCACCACTTTGCCGCCGCGCTGCGCGGTTTCCGACGCGCTCAGTGCCAGCTGCGATGCCTGACGGGCGTTTTCGGCGTTCTGTTTCACCGTCGCGGTCAGCTCTTCCATACTGGCGGCGGTCTGCTCCAGCGCGGACGCCTGCTCTTCGGTACGTGAAGAGAGATCGGTATTGCCCGCGGCGATTTCGCTGGTGCCGCTGTAAATCGCATCGGTGCCTTCACGCACGGTGCTTACCGTCTGGATCAGCGCCTGTTGCATATGCTGAACGCTCGCGGAAAGCTCCGTCATCTCGTTACGCCCGGTAACCGTAATGGTTTCGGTCAGGTTGCCGCCCGCAATCTCGCGAATATGGTGGATAACCCCTGCCAGCGGTTTGAGCAGAACGTGACGGATGCCGTACCACACCAGCGCGATAACCAGCACCACCAGAACCGCCAGAATGCCGGTCTGCCACTGGGCCACACGGAAATCGCTGCGGCTCTCGTCCCAGGCCTGCTGTGCCAGACGCACGTTGACGTCGTCATAGCGCATAACGGCTTTTTCCAGCGCGTTCTGTTTGCCCTGCGTCGCCTGCGCGAAGTAGGCGTCCATGTTGCCGGTTTCCAGGTACTGCACCAGTTCGCTCAGCGCCTGGTAGTAATCGCGATAGCTCTGCTCGACGTCGCCCGCGGCGGCGTTAATCTCCGGTACATCCACCGTCACGGCTTTAAAGGCGTTAAAGTGGGTATCCGCTTCAGCCAGCACTTTTTTCGCCGTGTTGAGCAGATCGGTTTTCGCGCTGCTCTGCTGGTTGTTCGCATTCATCATCATCCGCGCCGCTGAGCGGCTTAAGTTGATGCGGGTCTGCAGCAGCAGGTTCCACGACTGGTTGAGCTGCGCCTGTTGCAGTCGCAGCTGGTGCGACGCGGCGAAACTTTGCTGGTTTTCATTCAGTGACGAAAAAAACATCCCACCGGAAATGAATTGCAGCAGTGCGAAGACCACCAGCACCATCATCAACAGTGAGACAACGCGGATACGATTCAACATGCGACACCTTCCTTCTGGTTCCTGAAGGGGTTATCGGCATGGCCTGGGGGAACTTTATCGTTGTGTAAAGGAAATTTGCGTTAGTCGGCGGCGGACTCAGAACGCCACGTCCACCACCAGCGTATCGGTGTAACTGCCTGCGGGCGGCGTGTTCTGGGTCGCAAGGATACGCGCCGTGTATTGATAGGATTTCAGCAGGCCATCGCTGCTGACCTGCGTGGGCGTGTCGCTGGCCCAGCGTTCGGTGCCGCTGACGCCCCAGCGGTTCGCGGTGCTGCCTTTATAAATCTCATAGCTGAGACGGTTAGTGCCGCTCGCCATATTGCGCACGCTGCCGACAGCATAGTTGCCGTTATTGATGCCAACGGTATAGGTGCTGCCTTTGGTGCAGGTGATGGCGATGGTTTGCGAGACTGGCGCGAAGTCTTTCACCAGCGGCGCGCTGGCGAAATTCAGATTCGGCGCGGTGATCGTACTGCAATCGTTGGTGACGGTGAGCGTCACCAGGCTTGTGAAGGCTGACGTGCCGTTCTGCGGCGTCAGGCAGACCGCAATGCCGACCGCGCAGATGCTGTAGTTCACGCTGAAATTGAGCGTCACCTGATAGGCACCCGCCGCGACGTTCTGCCCTTGTAACGTGCGGATATAGATCGGGAAGGTGTAACGTTTACTGGTTAAGAGATTCAGCAGCGACTGCCCGGTCCAGCGGTAGCTGCCGTTAATGGCAAGCTCACTGCCGGACGGGCAGCCGCTCTGGGCGCAAACCTGAACGGGAATGCGGTCGGTGGTATCACCGCTACGCCCGAGCGTGGCGCGGGTGCCGGCGGTTGTGGTGGCACCGGTCAGCGTCAGGGTCACGAAGTCATTATTGAGCACGTTCAACACCGAGTCGCAGTCCAGCGTCAGCGTCGCCGTTGTGGTCTGGACGGTGCTGTTAATCACAAATGACGTCTGGCTGCCGTAGGCTGCGCCGGTGCCGCTGACGCGACAATCCGCCAGCGCAGGCAGGCTTGCCACAACAAGGAGAATCATCAGCAGCAGACGAATCATGGCGTACCCTCGCGACAAATGAGCGGACCATAGGTTTCCAGACGATGCGAGCGTGACGAGCTCACCGTCAGCGTGACGCGGCAAGTGCTGCCATCGGGTTTCGTGACGCGCAGCGGATTCACCCCGCCAATATCCTCAAGCCAGGCGATACCGTCGTACCCCACCACCGCTGTGGGGCGATCATCACGAAACACCTGGCTTGATACCGGCAGCGGCTGGTCGTTTTCGTCATGCAAAATCACGCTCGCCACCCGCTCCTGCTCCATCGGGAAGGTCACCAGATAACCGCTGTTACGCCGCAGCGCGATGCGTCGTTCGGTATCACGGATGCGGGTATCGGCAGGCAGATTCAGCGCGTCGATGCTGTAGGTGGCCGGGTAATAGGACGTTACGCCGCTGACCAGCAGATAGCCTTCCTCGTCGGTCTCCCCGACCGGCTGGTTTTCAAAGTTCACCGTTACACCCGGCTGGCCGTCAGTGCTGACCACCGCGAAGGCGTCGTTGATCTGGTTTGCCGCAAACAGTTCACCGTCCATCGTCACCACAGACCCGGTGGCCTCGGCCCAGCGCGTGAGGTTTTTCGTCTGGCCGTAGATCCCGCCCTGCGTCTCAATGTGGTTGTTGCGCCAGCCGAGCGTCGCCTGCTGATAGTTGTCATCGCGCGACTGCCTGGCGTAAGCGAGGTTCCAGCTGAATCCGCCGTCGCTTGGCATCGCCTGGTTGAAGTTAACGCGCTGGGTTGAGCCGCTCTCCGGCGTGGTCTCGGCACTGAGCGCCACCGAGCTCTGCTCGCCGAGCGGGATTTGCAGCGAGAGCGCGAACGTCCAGTCGCGCTCTTCATAATCGTGGCTCGCGGCCAGATAAAGGCTGCTATTCCACAGCGTTTTATTCCACGAGAGGTTCAGCAGCCGGGTGTGGTCGCGGTTAAAGGACTGCACGTCAATCCAGGCCGCGCCGACGCTGCCCGCCGCGCCCATATTAAGCGTCAGCGCATACTGGGCGCTGGAGCGGCTTAAGGTGATGATAGGCTCCTGATACTGATCGTAGCGCACGGGCTGATCGTAGAGCGCCAGGTTGCCGAACCCGCGCGTGCGGCGGGTCTGCTGGGTAGAAATGCTGAAACCCGCCGTGTTGTACTGATAGCCCCAGTTCCACTGCTGGCCGCTGTTATCGCGCATCTTGCTCCAGCTTCCCGCGCCGTTGATCACACCGAAGCGGCCGAGCTTCACCAGCGACCCGACGCCGCCGAGCTTAAGCTTTTCCGCCGCTTCGCCGTGGGTTTCCAGCGTCCAGAAATCCGTCACCCCGTAGCGCCAGGAGCCGCTTGCCGCCGCCGGGCCGTAATCGAAATTTTTCACGCCGTAGTTGCGGCGAAGCGCGCCCGCGCTGAACGAGCCATCGCTTAAGCCTGGTTTCAGCAGCTCGCTTGCCACGTAAAACGGCAGCGTAGTGGAGACCTGGCGGCCCAGGGCGTCGGTGGTAACCAGCACCGCATCACCCGAGCCGTTAATATAAGGCAGATTGGTGAGCGTAAAGGGGCCGGGGGCGAGATCGGTCGAGCCGGAGCGGTAGCCGTTGATAAACACGTCTACCGTGGTGGGCACCGCCGCCTCGCCGGAGAATGCGGGCAGCGGATAGGTAATGAGATCGGGACGCAGCGAGAAATCGCGACCGACCGAAATGCCGCCCATGCGCACGCTGTTGCTCCAGCTCAGGCTGTCGCTGATAACATCGCCCAGCGACCAGCTCCAGGCGCTGTCATCGTTGGTGCTGTTAAACACGGTGTCGTAGCGCATATAGCCTTCATCCTGCCCCGGATAACCGCGGAACACTTCCCGTAACGCCCCGGTCGTGGAAAACGAGGCCGCATTGCCAAACAGACGCATCTCATGCCAGAGCGATGCCTGACGCAGACCGTGATTGGTGTCGCTGGCGTAAAAATCGTAATTGAGCACCGCCCCGTTGCTGGCGCGCGGGCGCACCCGTCGCTCCTGCTCGCCGAGCGCCACGGTACGCGCGGGCACCCAGTCGGTGGGCACCGTCAGCAACAGCCGCTGACCCGTGCTGTCGTAGCGGCTTTTCACCTGCGGAAGCGCATCAACGTTAACCTCGCCCTGCGGGAGTTTATCGCCCGGCAGCCCGGCGCGCTGCAAATCGGCCGACGAGACCCACATCGCGCCGCCGCGCCGCGTTACCGGCACCACCAGCCCGGTATCGTAATAGTTGACCACCACCGACAGATGAAACACCGCCTGGCGGTCAATGGCCTGCGCGTCCGGCGGCGGCGGCAGCGCGTCGTCGCCTTCCAGCGCATAAACGGCGGGAGAGACGACACACAGCAGGCTGATTATCACCCCCCGACGACTCACCGGGCGGCGGCCTGCCATGTCCCCTCGCGGGCGTTGACGGAGGCGCTAAGCTGCGTCGGCTGCGACACGCCCGCTGACAGCGGAAAGATGCGCGTCTGGCCTGGCAACACATAACCCAGCAATCCTTCCGCCAGCACACGGGATTTGCCGCCCTGCTGTACCGTCACTTTGCTAATGCGCGCGTGGATCTGATCCCGGTTGGCAATTTCAATCGCGGGCTGGCCGTTATCTCTGACGACCCGCCAGGAGAGATTTTCCGGCTGTAAATAAGCGTGATGCGTGCCCGCGCGCTCGGTGGCGACGCCCTGGCCGTACGCGAAAAGCGGAATCGAATAGCGCATTTGCAGTTTCAGGCCGAGCTGCGGTTTGCCAGGCTCGGTGGGCTGTGGGATCTCATCCACCACGATACGGTACGCCTGCTCGACGCCCGTCGGGATCTGCGCCTGGCTTATCAGGCGGATGAGCTGCTTTTTACCGCCGTCGATACGTACAATCGGTGGGCTTGCCACCACATCCTGCTGCTGCTGGTAGCGCTCGTTGCCGCCCTCCTGCCGCCAGCGCACAATGCGCACCTGCATGGTCATCGGCGTGGCGCCCTGATTTTGAATCCACAACTCCGCCGCGTTGTCGCCGGGCGCGAGGTAAGGATCGATGGGCCAGATAAGCATATTGCCGGCCGACCAGGCGCTGCCTGTGGTCAGCCAAAACGCGGCGGCCAGTCCGAGCCGCCTGAGAGACGTTGCGCACTGCATCATGTCTGCTCTCCCTGTATCACCATGATAATGTCACCGTCAGCGTGTCGGTATAGCTGCCGGCGGGGCTAAAGCCCGTGAGCTGCGCTGCGCCAAAGAGAGGCAGCGAAATGTTATTGCTGTTGCTGTAGGCGATGGAAACCGCCTGGTTGACGCCGATTTCACTCGCCGCATTGAGCGAGCTCGACGTATAGAGACGATACGGCACCCGTTCGGTACCGCCGCCGCGCACCATGTTGCGCACCGATGAGCCGTAGTTCTGGCCGCCGTTGATGCTCATGCTGAGCGCCACGCCTGGCGTACAGGCGAGCAATAACGAGGAAGACGGCACAAAACTGGTGCTGACGCGCGTGCTTTCGACGCCGGTATGGGTGCCGAAGTTGAGCGATCCCATGACGCCGCCCGTGCCGGTCGTGACCGAACACCCGGCGGCGACAGTGGCGCTTACCTGAAACGACTGCGTCGTGACGGCCTGCGCGTTGCCGCTCACCGCTAACAGGCCAGCCGTCCCCCACAGAATGCGCCGCACAGCGCTCCCCAGGGGCAACCGCTGCCGGTTGCCCTTCATCCTCATCGCGGCCCTGCTGGCGTTTAGTAGGTGACGCTGACGTTAATGGTGTCGGTGTAGGTGCCCGGTACGACGGTCACGCTGTTACCGCCGCCCTGAATACGGCCATAGATGGTGTAGTTACTCACGCCACCGGTCGTCGACGCGGCCGGAATGGAGGCGTTGTTCGCGATCACGTTCTGGAAGGCGCTGTCGCTGTAGAGGCTGTACGCTACGCCCTGCGCGGTGTTAGTGGTATTGACCAGATAACGCCCCGGCGTGCCCGGCGTGCCAACAACCGTGCCCGGTGCCTGGTTGGTACTGCCGGTTATCTGCACGGTGTATTCCGGCGTGGTGCACTGAATGGAGAAGGTGTTGCCGCCACCCGCGCCCGTTAACTGGGTGGTCAGCGTGGAGAATGTCGCCGGGCTGGTCCCGAAGTTCAGCGTACCGAAGTTGATCCCGTTCTGGCTTGGGGAGCCGTTGATCAGGCAACCATTAGTCAGCGTTAAGGTTGCGCCGATGGTCCCGCTGCTGGTGACCGCATAACTTGCCGGCGCGCTCAGCATGACACCGGCACCGAAGATAACCGCTAACAGACGTGTTTTCATCGTGGATCCCCTCAAACTCAAAACGGAAGTGACGCGCTGGCAGGCCGGGCAAGTGGCCTTAGCCATAAAGCGCAGCGCGTCAGACGAGACGCTAATCTGAAATTTAGTTTATGTTTCAAAACATCACAAAAGTTGTTAAAAACATCAACGAGGCGTCTGAGGAGAAGAGAAAAACCTTTTATTACAGAGATTTAGATTTTATTGAACGTTTCAGAATGTAAACGGTAAATGATATATTAATTGGTATGTGATTTACGTCACATTATAAGCCCCCCTGCTTAGCGGGTAGTGCGGCTCTTTTCTCTGTCGGTGCGATGTCGTCAGGCTCCTCCTTCGCCTGTGAACAGGCGAAAAAAAGGGGCGCTTTCGCGCCCCGTGCCACTGCTTTTCTTGTTGTCACGCCACGCGGGCGGTTGCGCTGTCAATCAGCTCCATCTCTTCGCTGTTGAGCAGCTTCTCAATGTGTACCAGAATCAGCATGCGTTCGCCAATAGCGCCGAGGCCTGTCAGGTATTCTGTGGAGAGCGTCACAGCGAATTCCGGTGCCGGGCGGATCTGCTCGGCCGTGAGAGACAGCACGTCAGAGACGCCATCCACCACGATACCGACCACGCGCTGGCCGAAGTTCAGTACGATAACCACGGTGTTTTCATTATATTCCACATCGCCCTGCTCAAACTTCACGCGCAGGTCAACGATAGGCACGATAACACCGCGCAGGTTGGTGACGCCTTTAATGAAAGACGGCGTGTTGGCGATACGGGTTACCTGATCGTAACCGCGGATCTCCTGCACTTTCAGAATATCGATACCATATTCTTCGTCGCCCAGAGTGAATACCAGGAACTCCTGGCCAGACGGCTCGCCGGCCAGTTTAGTGACGTTGCTCATACCGGTCATATTACTTACCTTTTCTACGATAGTGGCTTCAGGCGGCGGTCGGCGCCAGACGTTGCTCACGGTTTAAACTTTGCAGCGCGGATACATCAACAATCAGCGCCACGCTACCATCGCCCAGGATCGTGGCGGCCGAAATACCCGGCACCTTGCGATAGTTACTCTCAAGGTTTTTCACGACGACCTGGTGCTGACCAATCAGCTGATCGACCAGCAGTGCATAACGGCGACCGGCGCTTTGCAGGATAACGACAATGCCCTGCGTCGCTTCGGTTTTCGCCCCTTGCACATCAAAGACTTTCCACAACTCCACCAGCGGCAGATATTCGCCACGCACTTCCAGTACGCGCTCGCCGCCTGCCAGCGGATGCAGATCTTCTTCACGCGGCTGCAGCGACTCCATGACCGCGTTCAACGGCAGAATAAAGACTTCTTCGTTTACCTTAACCGACATGCCATCGAGGATAGCCAGCGTCAGCGGCAGCAGGATACGAATCGTCGTGCCCTGGCCCTGACGGGAGGCGATTTCAACATGGCCTCCCATCTCCTGAATGTTACGTTTCACCACGTCCATGCCGACGCCGCGACCGGAAACATCGGTCACCTGCTCTGCCGTGGAGAAGCCCGGCGCGAAGATGAGCATGCCCACTTCGTCATCGGTCATGCTTTCACTGACGGCCATGCCCTGAGACATCGCTTTCGCAAGGATACGCTCGCGGTTGAGGCCAGCGCCGTCGTCGGTCACTTCAATGCAAATGTTGCCGCCCTGATGTTCTGCGGAGAGGATCAGGTTGCCCACCGGGGATTTACCCGCAGCGGCGCGTTTTTCCGGCGATTCGATACCGTGGTCGAGGCTGTTACGCACCAGGTGCGTTAACGGGTCGATAATGCGTTCAATCAGGCTCTTGTCGAGTTCGGTGGAGCTGCCCTGCAGGGTCAATTCAACCTGCTTGCCAAGTTTGCTCGCCAGATCGCGCACCAGACGCGGGAAGCGGCTGAAGACGTATTCCATCGGCATCATACGGATGGACATCACCGATTCCTGCAGATCGCGGGCGTTACGTTGTAACTGACTCATGCTGGTGATCAGGTCGCCGTGGGTGACCGGGTCAAGCTCATTGGAGCGCTGCTGGAGCATCGACTGGGTAATAACCAGCTCGCCCACCAGGTTTATCAGCTGGTCAACTTTCTCCACCGCTACACGAATACTGGTGTTTTCTTTTTCGCGGGCCGGTTTGTTCTGCTCGGCGCGTGGGGCGCTGGCAGCAGGCGCTTTCGCGACCGGTGCGGCCACAGGCGCAGGCGCGGCTTCAACCACTGGCGCGGCCGCGACAGCAGGCGCTTCATCAGCGGCAGGCAGCGGCAGGAACTCAATCTGATCGCCTTCGATGACAAAGCAGAGCACCGCGGTGATGTCATCTGCGCTGGCGCTGGTTTCAAGAGTGGCGATCAGGTGATCGGCGCCCTTTTCAATCTGGCTTAAGGCGCCGAGATTACCGAGCTCTTCCTGCAGGAGTTCGATTTCATTGCCTTTGAGTTTGCCAAGCTTTATGCGCAGCTTGCCGCCATCCGTGGGTGCACTGGCCGCAGGTGCCGCGGTTTCTGTTTCAACAACAGAGAGTTTCGCCGCCGCCGCAGGCGCTTCGCCTTTGGCTTCGAGCGCCAGTTGGCGCAGTGCCTGACAGATGTATTCAAAGCTGGCTGCGTCCGGCTCCGAAGAGCTTTTATAAGCGTCAAGCTGTTCCTGCATAATATCTTTGGTTTCCAAAAACAGGTTGATAATGTCGGTGTTGAGTTGCATTTCACCCCGACGTGCTTCATCCAGCAGGTTTTCCATCAGATGGGTGGTTTCCTGCAGGATGGTGAAGCCAAAGGTTCCCGCGCCACCCTTGATGGAGTGCGCGGCGCGGAATATGGCATTTAGCTGTTCGGCATCCGGCGCTTCGGGCACCAGATCGAGCAAATGCTGCTCCATGTCAGCCAACAGTTCGTCAGCCTCATCGAAAAATGTCTGATAAAAATCGCTAATATCCATACTCACGCTATCACCTCGTAACCGGTTGGGACGGTGTTGGGTTTGAGGCCGGGGGGACGGCGCCCGGTTGTTGTAATACGCTCAGTGACTCATTTTCGCTTTCGGCGTTTTCATGCACGATGGCATCTTCCGACTGCTTGTTGAGTACCAGCAAACTTATGCGGCGGTTCAGGGCTTCATTCGCGCCTTTCTCCGCCAGGCGCATCGTGGCGGCCATGCCCACCACGCGCAGAACTTTGCCATCATCAAGCCCGCCGATAACCAGCTCGCGACGCGACGCGTTGGCGCGGTCTGCCGAGAGTTCCCAGTTGCTGTAGCCGCGTTCGCCGTTGGCGTACGGGAAATCATCGGTGTGGCCTGACAGGCTCACTTTATTCGGTATCCCGTTCAGCACCGGCGCGATGGCGCGCAGAATGTCGCGCATATACGGCTCGACTTCGGCACTGCCGGTTTTAAACATCGGGCGATTCTGGCTGTCGATAATCTGAATACGCAGCCCTTCCTGCACGAGATCGATGCGCAGATGCGGGCGCAGCGCACGCAGTTTCGGGTCCGCTTCGATAAGCTGATCCAGATCGCCACGCAGTTTTTGCAGGCGGTTACGCTCCATGCGTTTTTTCAGCTCGTCGATATTCGGCTCTTGTTTTTTCACTTCGCCCTGCGACTGCGTGACATCATCTCCACCCCCCGGAATCGGGCTTTCGCTATCGGCGATGCGATGCCCGCCGGTGATGGCGGCCGACAGCGGCGTGCGGAAATATTCCGCAATCTGCGTCAGCTCCTTCGGGCTGGAGATGGAGATAAGCCACATCACCAGGAAGAAGGCCATCATGGCTGTCATAAAGTCGGCGTAAGCGATTTTCCACGAGCCGTGCGAACCGCCGCCGTGGCCTTTATGCTTGCGCTTTTTTACGATAACGACGGGGTGGTTGCTGTTTTTCATGCGTCTTCTGTCACCTGCTGCTGGTTAGGCGATTTCACCGCGCGAACGTGTTCATCCAGCTCAGTGAAGGACGGACGCTCGCTGGAGTAGAGCGTCTTACGACCAAACTCTACGGCGATAGGCGGCGCGTAACCGTTAAGGCTCGACAGCAGCGTCACTTTCACGCACTGCATCATTTTGGTGGTTTCGGCGCTCTTCTGGCGCAGCACGGTCGCAAGCGGCGACACGAAGCCGTAAGCCAGCAGGATGCCGAGGAATGTCCCCACCATCGCGTGCGCGATAAGCGCGCCGAGCTCTGCCGCCGGACGGTCAGCCGACGCCAGCGCGTGCACCACGCCCATTACCGCCGCCACGATCCCGAACGCCGGGAGCGAGTCGCCCATCAGCGCCAGGCTGTTGGCCGGGACTTCCGCCTCGCTTTCGTGCGTTTCGATCTCTTCGTCCATCAGCGCTTCAATCTCAAAAGTGTTCATGTTGCCGCTGATGATGAGACGCAGATAATCGGTGATGAACTCCAGCATGGTGTTGTCCGCCAGAATGCGCGGGTAGCTGGTGAAGATTTCGCTCTCTTTCGGGTTCTCGATATCACGCTCCAGCGAGAACATGCCCTGCTGGCGCGATTTGGTCATCAGGCGATACAGCAGTGCCATCAGATCCATGTACATACTTTTGGTGTATTTCGAACGGCGAAACAGCAGCGGCAGCGCCTTCAGCGTGCCTTTGATGGCTTTCCCGTTGTTACCGACGATAAACGCACCCACACCCGCCCCGCCGATAATGATTAATTCAGCAGGTTGATAGAGTGCACCAAGCTCTCCTCCGGTAATCATGTAACCACCGAAGACCGTTCCCAGAATGACCAGGTAACCTATTAAAATCAGCACGACATCATCCTTCCGCTGTTGGCTATGGCGAGGATGTTCAGGTGAGCAGAAAACGTTGCCGGTTTCAGTTAGGAAAAAAAAAGCAGCGGCCTTTTGGGCCGCTGCTGGAGTGGTTTTCCACACCTATCCGGTTAAACGGCCTGTTCGACCTGTTCATCCAGCAGTTGTGGAATAATATCGGCAGCATCTCGCGAAAGTTTACGTCTTTTTACGGCGCGAGACGGTGGCTGGCACAGGCTGCATGCGAAGCTGCCAACCGGCTGGTGTGCATGAGTAACAAAATTACCGCCGCAGCTGTTGCAGCGCGATAATTCAAGCATTCCGCTGTCCACGAAACGGACCAGCGTCCAGGCGCGAGTCAGCGCCAGCAGCGGGCCTTCTTCGTTTTCTTGCGGGCATTGCTCCAGGTACAGACGGTACGCTTTGATAACCGCGTCAACGCCTGAACACAACCCGGTGCGTAGCAGATACTGCCAGGCGTTACAGAACATCGATGCGTGGATGTTCTGCTCCCAGGTCATGAACCAGTCCGTGGAAAAGGGCAACATACCTTTTGGCGGCGGGCTGCCCCGCAGCTCTTTATAAAGTTTGATGAGTCTACCGCGGCTAAGTTGCGTTTCACTTTCCAGCATCTGTAAACGTGCGCCAAGGGTAATGAGTTCCATGGCGAGCTGGATATCACGGGCTTCCTGAACAATGCTCTTGTCGGTCATACGTTATGCCCTTTTCTTCCTGGCGACGTCTTCGGTGCCGCTGGCTTCGTTGAGCAGACGCGTAGAGAGCAGAATACCGGTGTGGATCTGTTGCAGATCGTCAACGCGTGATTCTTGTGTTAAACGCGTGATCGACTGATGATCCTGAAAACGGAACTGACAGACAAGCTGGTTCGTTTCAGCCAGTTTCACCATTTGCGGCAGAGTCAGGTCGCCCAGTGTGGACGCCATCTCTTCGCTAATTCCCAGGCGAAACATCGCAGACGCTTTATCCTGACTGATCAGACGCTGTGCAAGTAACAGATATGACAGGTTGATGTCGTAGATATGTTTCAGCAACTCGGATGTATGCATTTTTCCCATCCAATAACAAACTATTATTTTAACGCGGCGAAGCCGCACCCCGTGATGTCGCCGGGCAAATCCCGGTAAAAAAATAAATCGTTACGGCCAAAATGCATCGGTGAAACCAGACTTGTCGGTGAACAGTGTTCCCGTCAAATTCGATTGTCCCTGGCAGGCTCCGTGCACGCCTTTCATCATTTCCTTACACTTGCTTAAGATTTTTCCTAAATCGAGCAAATCGTACTCGGCGGACACCGTTCACACAACGTGCTTGTGAAAAGATTTTGGAAAAAGTGTGACGAGTATCACATATTTTCGGAAAAAGTCACTAAAAAACCATCAGGATTGCTTTTCTTTTGTATAAAAATTAACCAAACAGACGCCTGGCAATGCGTAAAATTCCGAATATTCATTCACCCTTAACTACGGTGTAGCAGTCGGCCATACTTTACATTTGCAACTATTTAACATCACGTGATCACGGGTGGTCACTATAAAAGAAACAGTACTATCCGGGGAGTACTTAAATCAACTTACCGATTTAAAACAGTGAGTTACGTCAAATAATAAGAAGCATGCTAATGATGCATTTTTGAACGAAAAGGGGATAAAGCGGTGTCAGGATGCATCCTGCACTTATGTTACAAGATATTACAGAACGGAAATAATGGTTAAATTATTCCTTTGATAAGAATAGCTAATGTATTCAAAAGCCGTGTTTCACCGTTATTAAAGCGGCTTCACATTCTTTCGGGGCGTGTACGTCGTACTATTTCATTATGGCTGCTTCCTGCAGTTCTCTCTGGCGAAAGGACATCACTATGAGCTATTCCCATGTACTCGTTGCCGTGGCGGTGACACCAGAAAGCTACCGGCTTATCACCCGCGCGGTCTCTATCGTTAAACCCGTCAACGGCAAAATCTCTCTTATTACTATCGCCACGGATCCGGAACTCTTTAATCAAATGTCAGCGCCAATGCTAGAAAATTTGCGCGACATCATGTTTGAAGAGACGAAAACGTTTCTGGAAGACCTGAAAAGCCGGGCCGGATATCCGATTAATAAAACCATAATCGCTACCGGAGAGCCTGGAGAATATATTCGCGATATATGTGAAAAAGATGACATCGATCTCGTGATCTGCGGCAATCACAATCACAACCTGTTCAGTAAAGCGGTCTGTTTGTCGAAAAAAATTGTCGCCACCAGCAAAACCGATCTTCTGCTGGTGGCGCTCGATTAGGATGACGTTCCCGGGCGGGCGCCCGGGAAGCGCAGACGGCGTATTACGCCAGTTTCGGGAAGGTCGCCACCTTGTTTTGCAGCTCGCGTTCAGGGCTGCGTGGCGTTACCTGCTTTAGATCTTTAATAAAGGCCTCCTGCCAGTGATTGATGTCGTTTTTACGGACAATCTCCAGCATCTCGCTGTGGCGCGCGATACGCTCCGCGAGCGGCATTTTCAGCGCCCGGTCAAGGGCAGCCGCCACATCGTCGCGATCGTAAGGGTTAACCAGCAGCGCGGCGGTCAGTTCATTGGCAGCGCCCGCAAACTGTGAAAGCACCAGCACGCCCGGGTTTTTCGGGTCCTGCGCGGCGACATACTCTTTCGCCACCAGGTTCATCCCGTCGCGAAGCGGCGTCACCAGGCCCACGTCAGAGTAGCGGAAGACCTTCATCAGCAGCTTACGGTCGAAGTGCTGGTTGAGGTAATAGAGCGGCGTCCAGCCGAGCTGGCCATATTTCCCGTTAATACGCCCTGCCTCCGTTTCCAGCTGATGACGTATATCCTGATAAGCCTGGACATCGCCGCGTGACGTCGGCGCTATCTGGGTATAACGAATTTTGCCGTGGTGCTCCGGGTATTTCTCCAGCAGCGTCTCGAACGCCTGGAAACGCTCCGGCAGCCCTTTGGAGTAGTCGAGGCGCTCCACTGAGAAGATATTCTTCACGCTGGCAAGCTCAGCCTTAAGCTGCGCCAGTTTCGGCGGCAGCGGGCCTGCGGAGGCTTGCGCAATCTCTTCAGGCTCAATACCAATCGGATAGACTTCCGTGCGGAAGGTTTTACCGTACGCGGTATGCTCCCCGTCGCTGCTGGTAGAAAGATGCGTCTGCATCGCCAGGCAGTCCAGGAACGCGGTGCGGTCGTTTTCCGTCTGGAAGCCCAGCAGATCGTAATCGCACAGCTGCTCCAGAAGTTCGGTGTTGGTAGGCAGCGCGTTAAAGATTTCCGGCGTCGGGAACGGAATATGCAGGAAGAAACCGATGCGGTTATTCACGCCGCGCTTACGCAGTTCGCTTGCGAACGGCAGCAGGTGGTAATCGTGGATCCACAGATTATCGTCTGGCTCAATCAGCGGTTTGAGTTTATCCGCCAGCAGGCTGTTAACGCGCAGATAGCCTTCCCACGCTTCGCGCTGGAAGTTCACCAGATCCAGACGGTAGTGGAACGCGGGCCACAGCACGCCGTTGGAGAACTGGTTGTAATACTGGTCGTGATCCTGCTCGCTTAAGTTGAATGACGCCCAGGTGATATTGTCACGAGTGACTTTTTTAAGCGGGGCATCCTCATTGCCGATTTCACCGCTCCAGCCAAACCACAGGCCGCCTGCTGCTTTCAGCGCTCCCAGTATCCCTACCGCGAGGCCCCCGGCGCTGCTTTTTTTATCATCCGGCGGGGCGATACGATTAGATACTACGACTAAGCGACTCATAGCCTTCTCTCCTTTTATTTGACGTTTTTTTTTCTTGTTCTTGAACTAATTGCTCCAGCCACGCGTGGACGGCCGGGACATCGGCGAGTTGCCACTTCGCCTGGGTATCCCCCTGCCCGACCTTGACGCTAATGCCATTGAGCTGGTTTACAGCGTAAAATCCGGCTTCGTCGGTGAGATCGTCACCCACAAAAACCGGTACGCGGCCTGCGAACGGCGCTTCTTTCATGAATGCCTCGATAGCCGCGCCTTTATTAATGCCCAGCGGTTTTAACTCCACTACGCATTTGCCCGGTTGCAGCCCCAGCTGCTTATGCTCGCTGGCGATGCCTTCCGCCAGCGCCAAAATCTGGTCTTCATACTCCGGCGCGCCGCGATAGTGCAGCGCGAACGCCATGCCTTTCGCCTCAAGCTCCGTGCCAGGCATCTGTGCAAGCGCCGCTTCCAGTTGCTGATGCAGATGTGCGACCAGCGATTCCGGCAGCGACACGACATGGTTCTGACCACGGATATCACGACGCTCTGCCCCGTGGACCCCGGCCAGCGGAAAGCGATGCGGCGCGGCAAGCTGGTCCAGCTCCGTCATGGAACGTCCTGAAATCAATGCCAGAGCTCCGTCATTCATGTCGGCGAGTTTTTGCAGCAGGCGACGAACATCGGAGGGAATGAACACTTGATCGGGGTGCGGCTTGATGTCGGCAAGCGTGCCGTCAAGGTCGAAAAAAAAGGCCAGATTTTCGCGGGTTACGGGCGGTACAGCTAACACTTCGGCCACCAGTGTTTCCTCCTTCCTTACGGGTTAAACAGCTAACCCTGAGGTTATCTGATAGTTTTAATGACCGTGTAAGTATAGACAGTGTGACGAGTGTCGCCATTCGGCAACGCCTTCCGCCTGTCTGAAAAAACAGGCCGGAAGGCGTTTTTAGAGGGAATTACGCGGGAGAAAATGCGTTACGCAACGCGTTTCGCTTTCTGTTTGTAACGGTCGAAAATCACCGCCGCAAGCAGGATCAGGCCACGCACCACGTACTGTGCGAACGGGGAGATATTCAATAAATTCATCGCGTTTTCAACGGTGCCGAGGATGAGGATACCCGCCACCACATACGAGATTTTTCCTATGCCGCCTTTCAGAGAAACGCCACCCAGCACGCACGCGGAAATCACGATCAGCTCATAACCGATGGAGGTCATCGGCTGGCCGCTGGTCATGCGCGAGGCGAGGATGATACCCGCTGCGGCGGAGACCAGGCCTGAGAGCACAAAGATAATAATCTTGGTGCGCACCACCGGCACACCCGCCAGACGCGCGGCCTCCTCGTTACCGCCAATCGCCAGTGTGTTACGCCCGAAGGTGGTTTTATTGAGCAGGAAGCCGAACACGATAAGACAGGCGACCGTCAGCCAGATAGGTGCCGGCAGGCCGAGCCAGTTGGCATAACCGAGGGTGAAAAAGCTTTCGTCTTCGATGCCTACCGCTTTACCGTCGGAGATGATATACGCGAGGCCGCGCACAATCTGCATGGTGGCAAGCGTGGTGATCAGCGCGTTAATTTTAAGCTTCGCGATAACAAAGCCGTTGACCAGCCCGCTCACAATGCCGAGCAGCAGGCCCGCCGCGACGCCGAGCCACAGGCTTTCGGTCATGTTAATGACCACCGCCGTGGTAACGCCCGCGCAGGCGATGACAGACGCCACCGAGAGGTCGAAATCCCCGGAGGCAAGGCAGAACAACATGCCGCAGGCCACCATCCCGGACATCGAGATAGCCAGCCCCAGGCCTTTCATATTGATAAAGGTGGCGAAGTTCGGCACGAAGATAGCGCAGGCGAGGAACAGCACGGCGAAGACCACCAGCATGCCGTACTGATCCCAGATGCGACCCACGGAGAATGAGGACTTCGGCGCACCGGATGTGGTTAGTGATGACATAATTTCTCCTTACTTAAGCGACAGCCTGGCTGGTTTTGGGCATAGCGAGGCTGAGCGCCGTTGATTCGCTGGCCTCCTCGTGCAGTAATTCACCGGCGATTTCGCCTTCACGCATCACAACAATGCGGTCGGCCACGCCGAGGACTTCCGGCAGATCGCTGGAGGCGAAGAGCACCGCCACCCCCTGCGCCGCCAGCGCGTAGATCACGTTGTAGATTTCATGTTTCGCCCCAACGTCAATCCCGCGGGTCGGCTCATCGAGCAGAATCACTTTCATCTCTTCCGACAGCCAGCGGCCGAGAATCGCCTTCTGCTGGTTGCCGCCGGAGAGATTCATAATTAATTGCTCAGCGCCTGGGGTTTTGATATTCAGCGAGCGGATATGATGGCGGGCGTTCTCCTGCTCCCAGCCGTTATTGATAAGACAGCCCGCGCTGATGTGCTTGCGCCGCGCGCTGATGTTGATGTTGTCCTGCACCGAATGTACCGGAATGATGCCGTCGGCTTTGCGGTCTTCCGGGCAGAGCATCATGCCCGCGCGAATGGCGTCGCCCGGCGCGCGGATAGCGACCGGCTCGCCGTCGATCAGCACCTGGCCACTGGTAATGCGCGTGCCGCCGAACAGGCCTTTCATTAATTCGCTGCGCCCGGCGCCCACCAGCCCAAACAGGCCGACGATTTCGCCGCTCTTCACGCTCAGGCTCACCGGCGTGCGCACGCCCGGCGCTTTCACCGCCTCAAGACGCAGCCGCTCGGGGCCATAGCTGCGCGGCTGCCAGCCATAGATATCACCGAGATCGCGCCCGACCATCGCCTGCACCAGGCTGTCATGGTTCACCTGCTGCATGTCGCTAAAGGTGCGCACATAGCGGCCATCTTTGAACACCGTGATGGCATCGCTTAACGCGAAGATCTCTTCCATACGGTGCGACACATAAAGAACGACGCGCCCTTCTTTGCGCAGCTCGCGGATAACGCGGAACAGGTGTTCAATCTCACGCGCCGACAGCGAACTGGTCGGCTCGTCGAAGGCGATGATTTTGGCGTTGCGCGCCAGCGCTTTGGCGATTTCCACCATCTGCCACTGGCCGATGGAGAGATATTTCAGCGGGGTCTGCGGGTCGATATCCAGCCCCAGATGTTCCAGTTGCAGCTTCGCTTCGTAGTTGAGCAGCGAGCGGTTGACTATCCCGGCCTTGTGGGGGATCTGGCCCAGATAGATGTTTTCCGCCACGCTCATCTCCGGCACCAGATGCAGCTCCTGGTAGATGATGGCGACGCCCGCGTTGAGCGCTGCCGTGGTGTCGCTAAACGTAACGTCTTCGCCTTTGATGGCAATAGTGCCGGTGGTCGGCGCGTAGTTGCCGCTGAGAATTTTTAACAGTGTCGATTTACCGGCGCCGTTTTCGCCCATCAGCGCATGAACCTGGCCTGCGTGGCAGTCGAAGCTGATATCCGAAAGCGCCTTCACACCGGGAAAGGTTTTCCCGATGCCGCGAAACGAAAGATAAGGTGACGATGTCTGCATGTTACCTCCGGGCCACTCAAAAAGCGGGCGCGCAGGCGCGCCCGAACCGCGATAAATCGCCCATTACTTGCCGCCAAGACCTTTCTTCGCCAGCTCTTCTTTGAAGTTGTCGCGGGTGATGAGCACCACGTCGGTCACTTCGGTGAATTTCGGCGGCTCTGCCCCTTTGGTCACCCAGTTGTAGAGCATTTCGCTGGATTTATAGCCGTGTACGTCCGGGCTTGGCAGCAGTGAACCGTAGAAACCGGTGGCCTGCGCTTTGGACAGCTCGCTCACCGCATCCACGCCGTTGATGCCGATGCCGATAACGTCAGCCGCTTTAAAGCCCTGTCCTTCGGTGGCGCGCACGCCGCCCAGCACGGTGTTATCATTCATGCCGACCACCAGCCAGTGTTTCACTTCAGGATGCTGAACCAGCATGGAGTTGGCAGCGTCAAACGCGCCGGGGATGTCGTTGGATTTGGTCGGGACTTTATAGATCTGTTTTTCCGGGAAGCCTGCCGCCTTCAGCGCGTCCATGGAGCCGGTGGTGCGGCGACGCGCGGTGTCGAGCTCGTCGGCAGTAATCGCCATCACAGCCGTTTCTTTCACGTCCCAGCCGCGTTTTTGCATCTCTTTATAGAGTTCCTGGCCCTGGCGCTCGCCGATTTTGGTCGCGGCCATCATCACCAGCGGCACAGTTTCCATCGGTTTGCCTTTGGCGGTCACGAACTGGTCATCCACGGCGATGACTTTCATATCGTAGCCGCGCGCTTTCGCGACAATCGCCGAGCCGAGTTTCGGGTCTGGCGTACAGATAACAAAGCCTTTCGCCCCGCTCGCCGCCAGGCTGTCGATGGCGTTGAGGGTTTTCTCGCCATCCGGCACCGCAATTTTGATGACTTCAAAACCCAGGTCTTTGCCCGCTTTATCAGCGAATTTCCATTCGGTCTGGAACCACGGCTCTTCAGGCTGTTTCACCAGAAAACCGAGCTTCATGGTTTCTGCGATAGCGGATTGTGACATAACGGCGGCGAGCCCGATGGCCGCCAGCGCTTTAGTAAATTTGTGCATGGTTATCTCCAGCTTTAGCTTTCTTTTATGCAGGGTAAAAACCTGAAAGGTTCTTTTAATCGGACAGAAAACAACGTATTAGCCGTTCCCTCCCGGAAGCGGCGAACGCTGGAGATAGTTTTAGCGGGAAATTAATTCTCCATAGGAGAGCGAAATCACATCATAGAATTACAGTGATTGCGTACATAAATACAGCAATATCGGGCATAAATCTGGCCCGATATGTATGATGATTCAACGAGGGTTTAGCAGATATATCCATAAGCCCAGCCAGAGAATCCCTGACCGTTACCAGAGGGTGACAAGACCGCCTTCTGTGCCATAGAGCGGATCGCGCCCGGGCGTTGCCACTTGCGCCACATTTTTACGCGTTTGCGCCAGTTGCGCGGGTTCATCCAGGAACTTATCGGGCGACAGCCCTTCCGGGTACGCGCCCACCGCCATGAAATCGGCGCTGGCGTCGATTTGCTTATGCCCGACACCTGCCGGGATCAGCACCGCGTCGCCGGTGCGAAGCGTGACAACGGGCCCCGCTTCACCGCCTAACTGGATCTGCGCCTCGCCCGCATAGATACCGAGCACTTCATGCGTGTTGGTATGAAAATGGGTGTAAGTGAAAACCGGGTAGCGCCAGCGTGCCGGCCATTGATGCTGCCCGAAGCGCTGTTCAAACCAGACCGCCGCGTCGTCGGCGTCGTCAGGCAACACATGGCGATAAAGCAGCACTGGCAGCACGTTATTCGGCACGCCGCCGCAAGGCTCACGCAGATACAGCGTTTCACACGCGTTAGTCATACTCTCCTCCTTGTCGCGAACAAAGCGTAAGTATAGCCCGCCGTATCCCCCCGCTTTACCAGGGGAATCGATGTGATCGGCGTGTTCGCGCGCCGCGATTCATCGTAATGTTTAGCCACCATAATATATCGACAGGCATAATGCGCTTCCCTCACCCCCTGTCGTCAGCAACAACGCGCTTTTTCATTGCTTTTTGCTTAAACGAGAATAAAACGTATCCGCTGCGTCGGGCGTACCGACAACGAAGGTCGCCCCGGAAGCATTCCAGCGCTGCGTCACGTTTTAAGAAAGAATCGGTTGGACTGGCAAATAGCCACAGTTATACCAGGCTTAATACATCAGGGATCGATGATGCTTACGTTTTATAACGGCTGACACGTGGCCACCCGCCAGGACCTGACGGGCAAGCGTACACGCGTCGCGGTCAACGACCGTTCTCTTTAACCCTGTCAATAAGGATATTTATATGGCTCCCCTCGGCGTGGTGCAGAAACTCAATGCACAAATGAATCAGGAATTTTACGCATCCAACCTGTGCCTGTATTACAGCGACTGGTGCGCGCAGCAGAGCCTGAACGGCAGCGCGACGGTACTGCGCCAGCAGGCGCAGCACAACGTAACCCAGATGATGCGATTATTCGATTACCTTAAACAGACCGGCGCGAACCCGGTGGTCGGCGCGCTAAAATCGGTGAAACCCGACTGCTCAAGCCTGGAAGCGATTTTCCACCAGATGCAGGATGAGCTTGGCGGACGCCATGCGGCGCTGGCGCGTCTGATGAGCGAAGCGCAGGCGGCGCGTGATGACGCGATGCTCGCCATGCTTGGCGAGTTTGAACAGGAGCTGCGCCAGGACGAAGCGCTGCTCGCGACCATTCTTAACGAACTCACTCAGGCCCGTCAGGCTGGCTTGTGTGCCGAAGAAGCGGACCAGCGTCTGCTTGTCATGATGGAACAGACCCCCTGATTTTTATCCCCCGCGCCCTCACCTGAGGGCGCTTATGTTTTCCTTCGCTTTTCCTTCCCTTTCTTTTCGCTCAACGTTATCGATACGTTAATAATGTATTGTTTTTGTTAGGTTTTTATAAATACGATCTGGCTCCCGTTGATTAACCCTGCATTCTGTAATGCTTCTGCGATTCAACGCATGTTACGTGGCAGGAGCCTTATGATTACTCTCGAATTTATCGTCATTATTTTGTGTTTGCTGGCAGGCACCCGCTTCGGCGGGATGGGGCTTGGCCTCATCAGCGGCATCGGGCTGTTTCTTTTAACCTTTATCTTTGGGCTGGAGCCGGGCAAGCCGCCGGTGGACGTGATGCTGACCATCCTTGCGGTGATAGGCTGCGCCGCCACGCTGCAAACCGCGGGCGGCCTGAACGTGATGATGCAGTTCGCAGAACGCCTGCTGCGCCGTCACCCACAGCACATCACGCTGCTGGCACCGCTCACCACCTGGACGCTGACGTTTCTGTGCGGCACAGGGCATGTGGTCTACACCATGTTCCCGATTATTGCCGACATCGCGCTGAAGAAAGACATACGCCCGGAACGCCCGATGGCCGTGGCGTCCGTCGCCTCACAAATGGCGATTACCGCCTCGCCGGTGTCGGTCGCCGTGGTATCACTGGTGTCGATTCTCGGCGCGCAGCATGGCGTTGGCGAGGCATGGAGCATTCTGGAAATTCTCGCGGTTTCCGTACCGGCGTCGCTCTTCGGCGTGCTGGTCGCCGCGCTCTGGAGCCTGCGGCGCGGTAAAGATTTAAAAGACGACGAGGCGTTCCAGGCGCGTCTGCGCGACCCGAAACAGCGTGAATACCTCTATGGCGGCAGCGAAACGCTGATGAATCAGCGCTTTGACAAACACGCCTGGTGGTCCACGTGGATTTTCTTCGCCGCCATTGCGCTGGTGGTGCTGCTCGGCGCGATCCCCGCGCTGCGTCCGGCATTTGAGGTGAAAGGCAACATCACCCCGCTCTCCATGAATCTGGTTATCCAGATGATGATGCTGATTGCAGGCGCGGTGATGCTCGTCGTCTGCAAAGTGAACGCGGCGTCCATTTCCAGCGGTGCGGTGTTTAAAGCCGGGATGGTGGCGATTTTCTCGGTGTTTGGCGTGGCGTGGATGAGCGACACCTTTTTCCAGGCGCATTTAAACGAGCTGAAACTGGCGCTGGAAGGCGTGGTGAAAAGCCACCCCTGGACCTACGCGATCGTGCTGTTTCTGGTTTCTAAACTGGTGAACAGCCAGGCGGCGGCGCTGACCGCGGTCGCACCGATGGGGCTGATGCTGGGCGTCGAGCCGAAAATGCTGGTGGCGTTTTTCCCGGCCTCTTACGGCTATTTCGTGCTGCCGACCTATCCAAGCGACCTCGCCTGCATCGGTTTTGACCGCTCCGGCACCACGCGCATCGGCAAATTCATTTTAAACCACAGCTTTATCCTGCCGGGGCTGATTGGCGTCAGCTGCGCCTGCGCTGCCAGCTATCTGCTGGTGCAACTCTTCTTCTGATGCGTCTCAAACAGGGCGGTCTGCGGGCCGCCTGCACAAATCTTCCAGACTTTTGTTAAAGACTCGTTATGCTAGAGTTTCCTTTCACAGGAGACGCTATGGCTAAAGACTGGATTGAATTACGTCAGCACGCTGACACCGGCATCGAAACCATCCGCGCCCATTTTGAAGGCCACGCTTACGATCCGCACTGGCACGACAGCTATCTGGTGGGCATGACGCTCGCCGGTACCCAGCAGTTTCACTGTCGCCGTGAGCGTCACCAGAGCACGCCGGGTGCGGCGTTTCTGCTGGAGCCTGGCGAAACCCATGACGGCGACGCGCCGCTGGCGGGCGGCTTTACCTATCTCACGTTTTATCTCGATGAACGCTGGCTGCGGGAAACGCTCGGCGGGCTCTACGCCGCCGTGCCGGACAGCTACGAGCTATACTTCGCCCGCACCATCGCCCGTGAGCCCGCGCTGGTACAGGCGATTGCCTCGACATTCACCGCGCTGCATCACGATGAAATGCGCATTGTGCAGCAGGGCGTGATGGATAACCTGTTAAGCCAGCTCACGCACCAGTGCCAGTGGCGCAAACGGCTGCCAGGTGAAATTCGCGACGCGCAGATGGCGCAGCGCGCCCGTGATTATCTGTATGCGCATCTCGGTGAGAATATCGGGCTGGCGGAACTGGCACAGGCGCTCGGCACCGACCGCTTTACGCTGTCGCGCACGTTCAAGCACGCCTTTGGTATGGCACCCCACGCCTGGCTGGTGCAACTGCGCCTCGCCCGCGCCAGAGCGATGCTTGCGCGCGGCATGACGCCTGTGGACGTGGCGGCGGCGCTCGGTTTCGCCGATCAAAGCCATCTGGGGCGCTGGTTCCAGCGCGCCTATCGGCTATCGCCCGCCCACTACCGCAAACTCTGCACGAATCTTCCAGACGCCAGCGCCTGAGTCACGCAGGATAAAGGCTCAGACAACGGGAGATGCTATGAGCCTGCTTACACAACAACTGCCTTTTTTATTCTTCGCTTTTGTGGCCTCGATTACGCCGGGGCCGACCAATATTCTGATTCTCTCCAACAGCCAGCGTTACGGCACCCGCGCGACGCTGCCCGCGGTTGTCGGCGCGTGCCTGGCCTCCAGCGCTATTGTGCTGATGTGCGGCGTCGGGCCGGGTGAAGCGCTGCGCCATGCCCCCTGGCTTGCGCGTCTGATGGCGCTTGCTGGCGCGCTGTGGCTGACGTGGATGAGCTGGCAGCTGTTCCGTTCACCCGCGGTCTCGCTCTCGGGCGAGGCGAGCAAACCGTTTGGCGCCGGCGCGGCGGCGGCATTACAGCTGATTAACCCGAAAACCTGGATGATGGCGATGGCGGTCGTGACGGTCTTCGCGCCGCACAGCGGCCGCGCGCTCACCACACTTTCGTTTCAGGCACTGGGCTTTCTTGTGATTTCGCTGCTGTGCCTCGCCGCCTGGGCCTGGCTTGGCAGCGGCGTGCAGCGGGTGTTTCGCAGCCCGGCATCGCTGGTGCGCTTTCAACGGCTGATGGCGCTGTGGCTGTTCGCCTGCGCCTGGATGGGATTTTTTAACTGAAAACGGCCCCGCGGGGCCGTTTTGCTTAGTGCGCTTCGTTCTGCGGGGTGAAGCGCAGCTCAATCAGCGCCACCGCTTTCTGAATGGCGCGCAGCGTCACCGGATCGGCGGAAGGATGGCCGGAGAAATCGATGCTTTTCAGCTGGCTCGCCATTTTGTCGCGCACTTCTACCGGCGCGATGACGTCGATAACGTCCAGGATCTGTTTAATCACCAACTGGCAGGCGACGACGTCGGAAACCAGTTCATCTTCGGCAGTGAGGGATTGGGACATTGCATTCTCCTTAGCGTGAAGGCGCACATAGTAGCGGCAAAGCCCGGCAATTGCGAACCTGGCACGCTGAAGGTTTCA
Organism: Cronobacter sp. 153480017-3; assembly: GCF_053627815.1. Lineage (NCBI taxonomy): Bacteria > Pseudomonadati > Pseudomonadota > Gammaproteobacteria > Enterobacterales > Enterobacteriaceae > Cronobacter > Cronobacter sp. 153480017-3. The sequence goes on from NZ_JBSEYN010000001.1 coordinate 637,440, forward strand.
AAATGAACCACCATTTCATAAATCAGCACTAAGGGTTTCAGAACGAGGCAATGGCGGGTATAACAAGAAATGCGGACATAAAAAAACCTGCCAGCGGCAGGTTTTTTATCAGAACATCCCGGCTGGCGGAACGTCTTTGAAGGTTTTGCAGTAATTTTCAAACATGCTTTTAAGGATTTTACGCAGTTTCATGGCGTGCTCCGGTTTTATTCATTCTGGTTAGCGTGTTGCTACCCGCCAATAATATGACCCGCATCACAAAAATCAACCATTTTGTGATTAAAATCACGCCACGCTGTTAATGAAAATGAACTGAATGTTAACAAATTGCTTTCATTTCCGGCACTTAACGCTTGTGCAATTTGATTAATTTTTATAAAAAAATTTTAGGGAGCGGGTATGGGGCAGAACATGGCGAAAGCCAGCGCAGGCGGCGTCTCTCCCGCCGCGCTGCTGGTGGCGGGCGCGTTCTTTATGGAGTTCCTCGACGGTACGGTGATAGCGACTGCCCTGCCGACGATGGCGCACACCTTCGGTGTCGAAGCGGTCGCGCTGAATATTGGCATCAGCGCTTATCTGCTGACGCTCGCGGTCTTGATCCCGGCAAGTGGCTGGATTGCCGACCGTTTCGGTGCGCGTAAGGTGTTTACGCTGGCGCTGGGGATTTTTACCGGCGCGTCGGTGCTGTGCGGGCTGGCTAACTCGCTTGAAATGTTTGTGCTGATGCGCGTATTGCAGGGCGCGGGCGGCGCGCTGATGGTTCCGGTCGGTCGTCTCGCGGTGCTGCGCGTCACACCCAAACACCAGTTGATTACGGCTATCGCCACGCTGACCTGGCCCGCGCTGGTGGCGCCCATTATCGGGCCGCCGCTCGGCGGGTTTATTACCAGTTATGCGAACTGGCGCTGGATTTTCTTTATTAACCTGCCCGCCGGGCTTATCGCGATGGCGCTCGCCTGGCGTCTTATTCCTGATAATCACGATGACGTTCGCCGCCCGTTTGATACACCCGGTTTTCTCGCCACCGCGCTGGCGATGGTGGCGCTGGTGTGCGCGATGGAGATGCTGGCCGCGCGCGAATCAAACGGCCTGCTCGCAGGCGCGCTGCTGCTGGCGGGCTGCGGGGCGCTGGTCTTCGCGCTGCGCCATTTTCGCCGCGCGCCGTTCCCGATGATCCGCCTTGATGCGATGGCCGTACCGACATTTCGCGTCACGATGTACGGCGGTTCGCTGTTTCGTGCGTCGATCAGCGCTGTGCCATTTCTGTTGCCGCTGCTGTTTCAGGTGGGCTTCGGCATGGACGCGTTTCACTCCGGGCTGCTGGTGCTGGCAGTTTTCGCAGGTAACCTGACGATAAAACCTGCCACAACACCGCTTATCCGCTGGCTCGGGTTTAAAAAACTGCTGCTGATTAACGGCCTGCTGAACGTGCTGGCGCTGCTCGCCTGCGCGCTGCTGACGCCGCAGACCCCGGTGTGGCTGATTCTGCTGATTCTTTTTCTGGGCGGCGTGTTTCGCTCGATTCAGTTTACCGGCATCAGCACGCTGGCCTTTGCAGATGTGCCTTCGGGCGAAATGAGTTACGCCAATACGCTGTTCAGCACCGCCACGCAGCTCGCCGTCGGGCTTGGCGTGACGCTGGGCGCTATCGGCATCCGGCTTGGCGAGGTAATAAGTACGTCTGTTTTAAGCGCCGATATTCCGGGCGCGGGTTACCGGCTGGCGTTTGTAATGATTGCGCTGATAAGCCTGGCGGGGATGTTTGATACGCTGCGCCTCGCCGCGCATGCCGGACACAGCGTCTCCGGCAAACGGGCGTAAAAAAGCCAGCCCGCGGGCTGGCTGTTTCATCAGGACTTATCAGCCGAGAATTTCACGCACGAAACCTTCGATGGATTTATCCTGGCAGTTATCAAAGAAGCACTGCTGGAAGCGCTCGCCGGAAACAGCGGTTTTCACCAGTTCAGGATCGATGGCGCGCAGGGTATCGAGATAGTTCTCTTTCACCACGGCGGCTTTCACCTGGTTCAGAATGCCCGCGTTGCGCACCTGCGGCTCTTTACGCTCCGGCGGATAGCCCTCGCCTTTGCGCCCGGTAAACGCTTTTTCAAAGATAAAGCGCACGTTGAGTTCCGCGCCCCAGCCAAAACCTTTCGCGAACGGCAGCGCCAGCGCGTTACCGTTGTTAATTTGCGCGAACAGGAACGCGTCCGCCGGATCGATGCAGTAGCCGCACACCACGCCCGGATGAATATTCAGGGACATCAGCGCGCCCTGCCCGGTGCCGCAGCCAGTCACCACAAAATCCACCGCTCTGGAATTCAGCAGGATGCTCGCCATAATCCCGAGGTGAATGTAGGTGAGATGATGATCGTTCTCATCACTCATGCCGACGTTATACACCGGGAACGCTTTTTCATCCGCCACCGCTTTCAGCTCTTTATAGATGATCGCGTTTTTGGCCGCCTGACTGTTTTCCATCATCAGTGCAATTTTCATTGGGTTCTCTCCTGAAAAGGCTATGAATAGCAAACTGTGAGTCAACCATACTATTCACCAAACAAACTTTCAAATTAAATGAAATATTGTTTTAAAAAATAGAGTGGTGCTCACAGTTTTCTTTCATGCCCGTTTTGTCAGAAGGTTTCCCAGTTGGTTTCTGTGGCTGTTGCCTTTGGCGCGGCGCTGCCGGCCAGCGCGGGCCGCACGAGCGGCGCTGCAGCGGCAGGCGTCGCGCGTGCCGTCTGTCCGCGCAGGCGGAACAGGCCAACCACTTCGGTCAGGTGCGTGGCCTGGCGCTCCAGATCGTTTGACGCCAGCACGGACTGCTGCACCAGTTGTACGTTCTGCTGGGTGACAGCATCCATCTCTTTTACTGCGATGCCCACCTGACTGATACCATCGCTCTGCTCGCCGGACGCGCTGGCGATTTCACCCATAATATCGTTCACCTGGCGCACAGCAGTCAGAATTTCATCCATCGCCTCGCCCGCTTTCTTCACCTGGCCGGAGCCGGTCTGAATATTGCTGACCGATTCGTTAAGCAGCGTTTCTATCTCTTTCGCCGCCTGCGCGCTGCGGCTCGCGAGATTGCGCACTTCGCCCGCGACAACAGCAAAACCGCGTCCCTGTTCACCCGCCCGCGCCGCTTCCACGGCGGCGTTGAGCGCCAGAATATTGGTCTGGAAGGCGATGCTGTTGATAACGGTGGTGATATCGACAATTTTGCTGGAGCTGCTGGAGATGCGCGACATGGTTTCCATCACCTGTTTCACGGAGTCTCCGCCGGCTTGCGCCGTGCGCGTGGCGTTACCGGAAAGCTTGCTGGCATGGCTCGCGTTTTCGGCGTTGAGTTTTACCGTGCTGCTGAGTTGCTGCATGCTTGAGCTGGTTTGCTCCAGCGCCGCCGCCTGCTCTTCCGAACGCGTGGAAAGCTCGGTATTCACGCCCGAGACCTCACCCGAATGGCTGCGAATGGTTTCCGCACTGGTGCGAATGGCGCTGACGGTTTTCTCCCAGTTATCCTGCATGCGCTGGATATACGGCACCATCAGCCCGACACAGTTGCGGCCAAGATCCTGAAGTTTGACCTCAAGGTTACCGTCTGCCAGCACGTGCAGGTGCCCGCGAATGATCTCAACGGGGCGCACCAGACAGAAGTAGAGGTAGCGCTCCATCAGAATGGTGAGGGTAATACTGCCCACGACGGAGAGACTCAACAGCCATTGCGCGGTGTTGACCCAGCCCGCCTGTTCAGCATTCAGCGTAAGACTATTTTCCAGGTGATGAAGAAACCAGAGCGTCGCTCCGGAGACCCCCACCCAGGCGATTGTGGATAAGAGCAAGACCCATACCACCATCGCACGGATTTTAACATTGCGAATAAAATTCATATGTTGATTCCTGGTGTGAAGAAGCCATCCCTGCGCAGACATGACGGTACCCATCCCTGCCTTTTCTGCATTTCTTTACGTCACAGATAAAGACTGACCGTATCGTAGTTGTCGGCCTGCGCGCGCAGAACTTAAGCATTGCAACAATAAACTTAAGTGATTATTTAAAGTCACGGTGCGTGAGCGTCTTGCTAAAGCGCGGGATACGGGGTGATCCGGGGGCTTTTCAGGCGATTGCGACAGGCGATGGCGTGGCATGATGTTATGAAGGCAAACTTTGTGAGAACACCGATGCGCAAGGTCATTTTCATTACCGCGCTGCTCGCGCTGAGCGGTTGCACCATTACTAAAACGCCGGAAGTAGTTGGCGGCAGTAAAGTTACCGGCACCGTGAGACTCGGTATCAGCGAACAACCGCTGCAACATGCGAAAGTCGATAACTACGTCGCGCAGTCTATGGCGAACCGCCAGTGTCAGGACTGGGGCTATGCCGTGGCGGAAGCCTACGGTGCGCCAGTCAAAACCTGTTCAGTTATCACCGGCACGCAATGCATGACGGAATCTATCGTGCTGGAGTATCAGTGCCGTGGCTTTACCATTAATAACCGCACGGTCAGCGGCTGGTAAACCGGCGTTACAGCTGCCGCCGCCTGGCGGTGGCTGTGCGTACGCATCACTTTTCTTCCCCTGTTATTTTCCTTCTTACGTTTATTCTTATCGTCTTATTTATTTCTTTTTTTCGCAATAATAATTCTCATTTAATTAATGAATGACTTTAATTCCTATTTGCATTATTAACGCCACGGTTTTTTTAATTTTATCTTTTGCAAACAGTTTAATAACAAATTATAGTGCGGCGATAATTACCCCTGTTATCGCGGAGAATAATATGCTGAAGCCGGATATGATTGAAAAACTCAATGAGCAGATGAATCTTGAACTCTATTCTTCTCTGCTTTACCAACAGATGAGCGCCTGGTGCAGCTATCATAGCTTTGAAGGGGCGGCGGCGTTTTTAAGCCGCCATGCGCAGGAAGAGATGACGCATATGCAGCGTCTCTTTAACTATCTGACAGATACCGGCAGTTTCCCGCGCATTAACGCCGTGCCGTCACCGTATGCTGAATATGCGTCTCTCGATGCGCTCTTTCAGGCGACGTACGAACATGAGCAGCTGATCACCCGCCAGATTAATGCACTGGCGCACGTGGCGATGACCACGCAGGATTATCCCACTTTTAATTTCCTGCAATGGTATGTTGCCGAACAGCATGAAGAAGAAAAACTGTTTAAATCCGTGCTGGATAAACTGAGCCTCGCAGGTAAAAGCGGCGAAGGGCTTTATTTCATCGATAAAGAGCTGGCAACGCTCGACGCTCAGCCCTGATATTTTTCCGGTAATGGCGCTGTCATTACCGGTTTTTATTCCCGCCTTTTAATTCTCTCCGCCTTTCATTTCCTCAATTTTTTGACGCTGCTTACAGCGGCTGGAGCAGATCTTCCTGCACACCCCGCCGTAAACAAATAATTACACTAAACGTAACGCCAGTTTGACGAATCCACCAAAATTCTTTACCCTGCGCAGCATAAATTTCCAGTTGATGATTGCAGGACAGTACACCGCGTGAAGAACCGCACTTTTGGCAGTATTTTTATCGTCGCCGGTACGACTATCGGCGCAGGGATGCTGGCGATGCCGCTGGCTGCGGCGGGCGTTGGCTTTGGCGTGACCGCACTGCTGCTTTTCTTACTCTGGGGGCTGATGTGCTACACCGCGCTGTTGTTGGTAGAGGTCTATCAGCACCAGCCTGCATCGACCGGGCTCGGTACGCTTGCGTTGCATTATCTTGGTAAACCTGGCCAGTGGTTGGCCGGGTTTAGCATGCTGTTTTTGATGTATGCGCTGACGGCGGCCTATATCAGCGGCGCGGGCGAACTGCTGGCCTCAAGCCTGAGCCAGTGGACGGGCGTAGCCATTACGCCTGCTGTCGGCGTGCTGGCGTTTACGCTTGTGGGCGGGCTTATCGTCAGCATCGGTACGCACAGCGTGGATCTGGTCAATCGTCTGCTGTTTACAGCCAAAACGGTTTTTCTGGTCGTGATGCTGGCGATGATGATGCCGCATATTCATCAGGTGAATCTGCTGACGCTGCCGGTGGAAAAAGGCCTGGCGCTCTCCGCGCTGCCGGTCATTTTTACGTCATTTGGTTTTCACGGCAGCGTGCCAAGTATCGTCAGCTATATGAAGGGCGATGTCCGCAAACTTAAGCTGATTTTTATCACCGGCAGCGCTATTCCGCTGGTGGCATATCTGTTCTGGCAGCTTGCCACGCTGGGTGCCATCCCGTCAGACACCTTTATGGGCCTGCTCGCCACCCATGCTGGCCTGAATGGTCTGTTGCAGGCGGTGCGCGATGTCGTCGCCTCGCCGCACGTGGAGCTGGCGGTGCATCTGTTCGCCGATCTGGCGCTGGCCACCTCGTTTCTTGGCGTGTCGCTCGGGCTCTTTGATTATCTGGCGGATATGTTTAAACGCTCCCGCACCGTAGCGGGCCGCGCCCAGAGTGGGCTGATGACTTTTGTGCCGCCGCTCGCTTTCTCGCTTTTCTACCCGCAGGGGTTTGTCATGGCGCTCGGCTATGCGGGCGTGGCGCTGGCGGTGCTGGCGCTGCTGCTCCCTTCCCTGCTCGCCTGGCAGAGCCGTAAACGCCACCCGGCAGGCTGGCAGGTAGCGGGGGGCAGTCTCACGCTGGCACTGGTTTTTGCCTGCGGCATCGCCATTGTGGCTATACAGTTTTTGATTAGCGCGGGCGTATTGCGCGAGGTTGGCTGAACAGGTTAAAGCCCCATTGTCGGGGCTTTTACTTTTCGCTCAGGTCTTTGCTGAAGTAAAAACGGGAGTGACCATCGCGATAATCGGGTGCCACGCCGTAGAGGTCATACCCCTGTTTGCGGTAAAAATCCGGTGCCTGAAAGCTAAAGGTATCCACAAATACCCGTTTACAACCGCGCTTACGCCCTTCTGCTTCGGCCATCGCCATGAGCGACGCGCCGGTACCCTGCCCGCGCAGGCTTTCATCAACCCACAGAAATTCGATATGCAGGCAGCCCCAGTAGCTACGCCCGGTCAGACCGGCGATCAGATTGCCCTGCGCGTCGGTGACGCTGATGATCAGCTCCAGCGGATCAGATGTCATATGCTTTGCGTTATAAAGCCCGACCTGTTTTTTTATGCGTGCTTTGAGTTCTTCATCCGCGGTGCCCGTTAACTGATATTCCATCGTCTTTTCCTCGTTATCTTTTACTGACCTTAAGCGTTTCTGGCAGACGACATAACCCCCGAATTTCGGCAGGCGGTATTTCTGGAAAGAGTTTGGTGTGCGGGGAGGGAGGAAAAAGAAGCCAGTCCTCATGGACTGGCTCAGTCTGTTATGGTTTGCGCCGTCCTGGCCCTTATTCTGCAAGGTACGATTTTCCCCCGTGTGAGTCAGCGTCAGAATGGCTCAACCGTGGGGCTGAACGCTGACCTGGAAAACTCATTGCAGCGAGTAGAGAGCACCATGATGGGGTGTTATTAAAACGTAGCAGCAGAATGGAAAAACAGATACATGATATATCGTGATTGATGAATTTATTAGCGAAGTGTGATGGTGTGCAGGATGTGCGCTTAAGCTAAATACATTAAGAATCAGGGTGATGATGCGGTGGCAGATCAGGACGAAACGAGAAATGATGTCAGGAAATGTCACTACAAAATAAAAAACCACCCGAAGGTGGTTTGCACGACACTGCTTATTGCTTTGATTATTCTTGTTTTTCCCATGGTGCCCGGGGCGGGACTTGAACCCGCACAGCGCGAACGCCGAGGGATTTTAAATCCCTTGTGTCTACCGATTTCACCACCCGGGCTCGGGAAGAAAGTGGAGGCGCGTTCCGGAGTCGAACCGGACTAGGCGGATTTGCAATCCGCTACATAACCGCTTTGTTAACGCGCCAGAATTGCTTGCCTTTTCAGGCTGACACCAGCAAAGAGGCTGATATCAAAATTTGGAGCGGGAAACGAGACTCGAACTCGCGACCCCGACCTTGGCAAGGTCGTGCTCTACCAACTGAGCTATTCCCGCTTATCGAAGTAACTGAAAGCGAATCGCTTAATCTAATTACTTGATTTACTTACCGTCCGGCGAACCGTGCCGCCGTTCGATGCGTTGCATTCTACTTACCTGACGCAATGAGTCAACGAAATTTTCAGGCAACGCGATTCGTTTGCTGAATTTTGCGCCGTATAGATCAACGTTCGAGCAAATCACCGCGCGCGGCGTTCAAATACTGGAACATTGACCAGAACGTCAGCACTGCAGCGACGAAAAAGAGTGCAATCGCGGCGTACTCAACCCACTGATTCGGACGCCACAGCAAACCGACCAGCGCCATCATCTGCGCGGTGGTTTTCACTTTCCCAATCCAGGAGACGGCCACGCTGCTGCGTTTGCCCAGCTCCGCCATCCATTCACGCAGCGCGGAGATAATAATTTCACGCGCGATCATAGTGGCCGCCGGCAGGGTAATCCACCAGCTATGATAGTGCTCGGCGACAAGCACCATCGCGATAGCGACCATCACTTTATCCGCAACCGGGTCGAGGAACGCACCAAAGCGCGTGCTTTGATTCCAGCGACGGGCGAGAAAACCGTCAAACCAGTCGGTCACCGCTGCAAAACAGAAGATCAACGCGCAGACGAAAGGCGCCCAGTGAAAAGGCAGATAGAACGCGAGCACGAAAAACGGGATCAGAATGACTCGAAACAGCGTCAGCAATGTAGGGATATTAAATCGCATAGTGCAGGTAACTATCTGTCATAATTTGAGATTACCGCTATGTTGCTACATAGCCCTTAATGTTTCAACGAGTAGTAGATCTTTTCTGCAAGGGCCTGAGAGATACCCGGCACTTTCGCAATTTCTTCGACCGACGCGTTCAACAGCGGCTGCAATCCGCCCATATATTTGAGCAACATCTGACGGCGTTTTGGCCCGATGCCTTCAATCGTCTCAAGCGTACTGGTGTTCTTCACTTTGGCGCGTTTTTTACGGTGGCCGGTAATCGCATGGTTATGCGATTCATCGCGAATATGCTGAATAACATGCAGCGCCGGAGAATCCGGCGGTAAGGCGAAGCCCTCCCCTTCCGGCTCCAGGAACAGCGTTTCCAGCCCGGCTTTACGATCGCTGCCTTTGGCCACGCCAAGCAGCAGCGGATGGTGTTTATCCCACGGCACGTCCAGCTCGGCAAAAACGGATTTCGCCTGACCAAGCTGTCCTTTACCGCCGTCGATAAGAATAATATCCGGCACTTTGCTCTCTTCGATGGCCTTGCCATAGCGACGGCGCAACACCTGATTCATTGCCGCATAATCATCGCCCGGTGTGATGCCGGTAATATTATAGCGTCGATACTCCGCGCGCAGCGGGCCGTTCGCGTCAAATACCACGCAGGACGCCACGGTCTGCTCGCCCATCGTATGGCTGATGTCGAAACACTCCATGCGCTTTATTTCCGGCAGATGCAGCGCCTGCGCCAGCGCGGTAAGACGCTGGCTGATGGTGGACTGCTGAGAAAGCCGCGTGGTCAGCGCCGTCGCCGCGTTGGTGCGCGCAAGCTTCAGGTATCGGGCGCGATCGCCACGCGGGCGCGTCTGCACATTCACACGACGCCCGGCGATTTCTGTCAGCGTCTCGGCCAGCAGTTCCGGCGTGGTGAGCGGGAAATCGAGCAAAATCTCGCCCGGTAACGTGCGCATCTGGCTGCCCTGCAGATAGAACTGCCCGACAAACGTTTCCACCACTTCGGCAAGCTCGGTGCCATTCGGCACTTTCGGGTAGTAGCTGCGGCTGCCGAGCACTTTCCCCTGACGGATAAACAGCACGTGCAGGCACGCCATGCCGGATTCAAACGCCACGCCTATCACATCCAGGTCATCGCCGTTATTGGAGACAAACTGTTTTTCCGTTACGCGGCGCACCGCCTGAATCTGGTCGCGCAGGCGCGCGGCCTCCTCAAACGCCAGATTCTGGCTGGCCTGCTCCATGCGTGAGACCAGCTGGTTAATCACCTGGTCGTCTTTACCGGCGAGAAACAGTCGCACGTACTCCACCTGCTGCGCGTAATCTTCTTCGCTCACCAGCCCTTCGACGCATGGCCCGAGGCAGCGGCCAATCTGATATTGCAGACACGGGCGCGAACGGTTGCGATAGACGCTGTTCTCGCACTGGCGAATCGGGAAAATCTTTTGCAGCAGCGCGAGCGTTTCCCGCACCGCGTAGCCGTTCGGGAACGGGCCGAAATACTCGCCTTTGGCGTGTTTCGCGCCGCGGTGGATAGCCAGCCGGGGATGCGTATCGCCGCTCAGGAAGATATACGGATAAGATTTGTCATCGCGCAGCAGCACGTTATAGCGCGGCTGGTAGAGCTTGATGTAGTTGTGCTCCAGCAGCAGCGCTTCGGTCTCGGTGTGAGTCACCGTCACGTCGATATTATGGATTTGCGCCACCAGCGCTTCGGTTTTACGGCTGGCGAGGTTGCTTCGGAAATAGCTGGAAAGGCGCTTTTTGAGATCTTTGGCCTTGCCGACGTAGATAACCGTGCCGCTGGCGTCATACATACGGTAGACGCCAGGCTGGCTGGTGACGGTTTTCAGGAACGATTTGGAATCAAAAACTTCACTCACTGACTTGATAAGGTCTCCGCGTTACACAGGCCATGGCGGATGGCCAGATGCGTCAACTCAACATCGCCATGAATGTTTAGCTTACTAAACATACGATAGCGGTAGCTGTTGACGGTTTTAGGGCTGAGATTAAGCTGCTCAGAGATTTCATTGACCTTCTGGCCTTTGGTAATCATCAGCATAATCTGCAATTCCCTTTCCGACAAACTCGCGAAGGGGGATTCGCTGCGGTCGGGCTCTATCTGACTGAGCGCCATTTGCTGTGCGATGTCGGAAGCGATGTAGCGCCGTCCGGCGTGAACCGAGCGGATAGCGCTCACCACCTCGGCGGGTGCGGCACCTTTACTCAGATACCCTGCGGCTCCGGCCTGCATCACTTTAGCCGGAAGCGGGTTTTCCGTATGTACGGTAAGCATGATCACTTTAATGTCTGAAGAATAACGGGCGATTTTGCGAGTCGCCTCCAGGCCGCCAATGCCCGGCATATTCATATCCATCAGCACCACATCCACCGGGTGAATGCGACACCATTTGATGGCGTCCTCGCCGCAGTAGGCTTCGCCTGCCACCTTAATGCCCTTCATATCTTCAAGTATGCGTCGTATCCCTGCGCGCACCAGTTCGTGGTCATCAACAAGAAGAACGTTGATCAAAGGAAAACACTCCTCAAAAAGGGATAACGCTGCTGGTAACTTATTCGCCCCATATTAGCGTTTTTTAAGTCAACTTTGAAACGCAAAAAATGCACTTCTGTAAGCAACGGGCGGGTTAAATCCAGTTAAAACGCGTTTTTGAGCCTGCGATAGCGGCACCGATACTTAAAAAACGTCCAGAAATCAAGGTTCAGCATTTCTGGATATATCATATTACTTTCTGACAATTTAAAAGCGCTGATGGGCAACTTTTAAATTTACAACGGAGAAACTTATTGGAAACATATATTTTCACCGCTACGTCAGCGAACCCTGAGAAATCCCGTTTATCGGTGAAAAGCTTATTATAATAAGCCAGACGCCTCACAAAACGCTCAAAAAAACGGCGCTAATTACTTTTTAGGACCTTGTGGTATACTCCGCCGCCTTAAAACATCAACAGGCGTGCCCGCTGCACGTCGTTACACTGACAGAGGATAAACCATGAGCACTCCCGATATTTCCACCGCAGAGAACAACCAGGAACTGGCTACCGAGGTGTCATGCCTGAAATCCCTGTTGACCCTGATGCTGCAGGCAATGGGTCAGGCTGATGCGGGCCGGGTTATCATTAAAATGGAAAAACAGATAGCTGAAATGGAAGATGCGGAGCAAGCGGCGGTTTACACCAATACCGTTAAGCAAATTAAACAGGCTTACCGCCGTTAATAAAAAAACCGGCTGGAGAACGTTTATTCTTCCAGCCGGTTCGAGTGTCTGGCACGCAGAACAAATGACCCGCTCAAATCAGTCCAATTGCAGCAGCATAACAGGCAATTTGCGTTTTGTTTGGAGCATTAAACTTCTTCTGCATATTTTTCTGGTGAAAATTAACGGTATTTTCCGAGATAGATAATATTATCGCAATTTCCGCCGACGTTTTACCTTCCGCCGTCCACTGCAATATCTCTTTTTCTCGTTTACTCAGTTTCATTTCCAGCACCGTTGCCGCCGGATCTTCCAGGCGCATCATGGTAACCAGGCTTTGTTCCACCAAATGCTGAAGTCGCAACGCCAGTTCGTCATCCGCCATGGAGTGTCCACGCGGGCTGGTTCCAGAGACGGATAAAAATCCCTGGGCGCGGTTAGGCGCAATGACGCACTGCGTTACGCCCTTGACCAGACCGTGGTCGCGCGCGGCATTCCAGAGCTCTTCTGCGGCGCCGGCGAACAGCGCGTCGTTCCAGGAGAGCGGACCCACCAGATAATTTGCAGGCTTCAGCACCGGATCTATCACGTAATAATTTTCTGCCTGGTAATGCTCAAGCCAGGCTTCAGGATAGGTGGTGTGCAGCGTCAGTTTTGGGCGCGTGAAAGGCACAGGATGGCGAACGCACAGCGCGAAATAATCATATTCCATGTTCTGCGTTTCGGTTTTCAGGAGCGAATAAATGTCGCTTGAATCCTGAATTTCCTGAAAGCGGGTCGTCATTTCCCGACGCCAGTTAAAAAAGTCACTTTCCTTCATGCTGTGGGGCGAAACTCCTGTCGTGCTGTAAGCATTATTTTTTTGTGATATGACAAAATAACACATTCTTCATAATTATTAATATCAATAATCCGCATTCCGCACGCGACCTTGCGCCAGACACAGGCTTTAAGCCAAATTAAAACGCTAACGAACTGTATATGCTGATTAATTAGTCAGGCACTTTTTAAGGCTTATTTTTTGCAGGGAGTTTGCGAAGGCACCCGGTGCTAAAACGCACCGGGTAAGAGGTCAGGCATTGAGAAATTTGTCTAAAAACTGGCGGGTGCGCGGCTGTGTCGGGTTAGCGAACAGCGCTTTCGCCTCGCCCTGCTCGACGATTTTGCCCTGATCCATAAAGATCGCCCGATCGGCCACATCGCGCGCGAAACTCATCTCATGGGTAACGATAACCATCGTGCGCTTTTCCAGGGCGAGCTGACGGATAGTGTTCAGCACTTCGCCCACCAGTTCAGGGTCCAGCGCGGAGGTCGGCTCATCAAAGAGAATCACTTCCGGGCGCATCGCCAGCGCACGGGCAATCGCCACACGCTGCTGCTGACCGCCGGAAAGCCGCTTCGGATAGCTGTTTTCCTTGCCAGAAAGGCCGACTTTCGCCAGTAGTTCGCGGGCGCGCGCCGTCGCCTCCGCTTTCGGCTCGCCTTTCACAATAACCGGCCCTTCGATAATGTTTTCCAGCACGGTACGGTGCGGGAACAGGTTAAAGCTCTGGAACACAAAACCGACCTGCTGGCGCAGTTCCCGCACCAGGCCGCGCTGTTCGCGGGCCGATCTGGCGGTATCAATGGTGATATCACCCACGCGCACGGTACCGCTCTCGGGCTGTTCCAGCAGGTTAATACTACGCAAAAGCGTGGTTTTACCGGAGCCGCTCGGGCCGATAATCGCGACCACTTCTCCGGTCTGCACTTCCAGATCGATGCCATGCAGCACCGTCTGCCCGTGAAATTTCTTCACCAGGTTTTTGACCTCAATGGCACTCATTTCGGATCGCGCTCCTGTCGGTTTAGCTGGTTTTCAAAATGGTTTTGCAGGGCAGAAAGCACCGTCGCCATTATCCAGTAGATGAGCGACGCGGCCAGATACATCGTAAATACCTCCAGCGTGCGCGAGGTAATAAGCTGCGCCTGGCGGAAAAGTTCCGGTACCTGGATGGTGGCGGCGAGCGACGTATCTTTCACGAGGCTGATAAAACTGTTGCCGAGCGGCGGCAGCGCCACGCGGGCAGCCTGCGGCAGAATGGCGCGGCGCAGCGTCTGCCACGGCGTCATGCCGATACTCGCCGCCGCTTCCCACTGCCCTTTATCAATCGACGAAATCGCCGCGCGCAGCGTCTCAGAGGTATACGCCGCGGTATTGAGCGAAAGGCCAATCATCGCCGCCGGGATCGGATCCAGCTCGATGCCAAACTGCGGGAGACCGTAGTAGATCATAAAGAGCTGGGCGATAAGGGGCGTACCGCGAAAAATCGAGATATAAAACCGCGCCAGCCACGAGACAGGCCAGAAAGGCGACAGCCGCATCATGGCCAGTAAAAAACCTAACACCAGGCCGAAAAACATGCCGCCGATGCTGAGCTGTAGCGTAAAAACGGCCCCTTTCAGGAGAAAGGGTGCCGAATCGATAACCAGTTGGATACTTTCCTGCATTCTAGTGGTTTCACCCTGCGTTTTCAGACATGCGGATGGTACGCGAACAGCGCCGGAGCGCCGCCGGTGTGAATAAAGAGAATCGGGCCGTTATCTTTAAAACGGTTCTGTGCGATGCCGTCAATGAGCCCCGCCATCGCTTTGCCGGTATAAACCGGGTCAAGCAAAATGCCTTCGAGACGCGCCAGCAGCTTCACCGCTTCCATGCCCTCGTCGTTCGGCACGCCGTAACCCGGCGCAAAATAGTCATCCCACAGTAAAATATCGGCGCGCGCTTCCAGCTCCAGCGCTTTAGCAACGCCCTGCTGCAGCGCGACAACTTTCGGCTTCTGCGCGGCGACGCTTCGCGAGACCGTCACGCCAATAAGTTCAGCCTCCGGCATCCCCTGCTCCAGCCCGACGGCAAGCCCCGCGTGCGTACCGGCGCTGCCGGAGGCGACCACTACGGATGACGGGCGCACAACGCCTTCGCACTGCTGCACGATCTCAAGCGTGCTTTCGACATAGCCGAGCGCGCCCAGCACGTTCGAGCCGCCAACCGGAATGACATAAGGCCGGAAGCCCTGCGCTTCAAGGCGCACCGCCAGCTCGTCAAGCTGCTGGTCTGGCGCGTCCAGCGCGTCGCACATCTCGACCTGCACATTAAAGAGATCCAGCAGCAGCCGGTTGCCGTTAGTGAGGTAATTCTCTTCGCGCGTGCCGATCGGGTTTTCCAGCAGCGCCACGCAGTGCAGGCCGAGGCGCGCGGCCACCGCCGCCGTCTGGCGCACATGGTTCGACTGTATCGCGCCCGCCGTCACCAGCGTGTCGGCCCCTTCGCGCAGCGCCTGGGCTGCCAGAAACTCCAGCTTGCGCAGCTTATTGCCGCCCATCGCCACCGGCATC
Organism: Cronobacter sp. 153480017-3; assembly: GCF_053627815.1. NCBI lineage: Bacteria > Pseudomonadati > Pseudomonadota > Gammaproteobacteria > Enterobacterales > Enterobacteriaceae > Cronobacter > Cronobacter sp. 153480017-3. The sequence goes on from NZ_JBSEYN010000001.1 coordinate 652,776, forward strand.
GCGTCATCGCGCTTGATGAAAATTTCGCGGCCCAGGTAGTCAGACAGGCGCGGCAGAAACTCCAGCGGCGTGGGCGCGCCAATAAGCTCAAGGCGCGCATAGCGGGTAAGATTTTGCATGGTAAACCTCATGCCAGTTCAGCGGTTAAACCGTCATTATGCAGCAATTTTTCGCAGGCATAAAAAAAGGCGCTGATATCAGCACCTTTTTTGCGCAGCAAAGGCGTTATTTGGTTACATCCGCACCAAACCACTTCTCAGAGATTTTCTTGAGCGTGCCATCTTTCTGCATCTCGGCGATGGCGTTATCAACGGCCTTGACGAAATCGTCGTTGCCTTTGCGGATAGCCACGCCCGCTTCCTGACGAGAGAACGGTTCACCGGCCACGGCCAGCGTGTTGTTGGTCTTCTTCACCAGATCCAGCGCCGCCAGGCGGTCCACCAGAATGGCGTCGATACGGCCTACGCGCAGATCCTGATATTTGGTCGGGTCGTCGTCATAGGTGCGGATATCCACGCCCTGCACGTTCTGGCGCAGCCACTCTTCGTAGTTGGTGCCAAGACCAACACCCACTTTTTTACCCTTGAGATCGGCCGCGGTTTTAATGCTGTCCGCCTTCTCTTTCTTCACCAGCGCCTGAATACCGGAAACGGTATACGGCGTTGAGAAATCATATTTTTTCTTGCGCTCATCGGAGATGGTGACCTGGTTAATCACCACGTCGATACGCTTAGAGTCCAGCGACGCCAGCATCCCGTCCCATTTGGTCGGTTTAAGCGAGGTTTTCACGCCCAGGTGCTTCGCGAGCGCCTCGGCGAACTCCACTTCAAAGCCGGTCAGCTTACCGTCATCGCCCTGGAAGCTAAACGGCGGATAAGTGCCTTCAAGCCCCACCAGCAGCGTGCCGCGTTCTTTAACTTTATTCAGCAAATTTTCCGCAGCATAGGTTTTCACGCTCATGCCCGCGACCAGCGCGACCGCCATAACGCCCATCAGCGCCTGACGACCCAAAAGTGCAAGTTTCATAAGTACCCCAAATTAACGAAATTAAGTGCTAGTGTAAGTAGTTACGCAAAGAAATCAAAACCACTGTGCTACAACTTATGCGTTTTTAATATATATCAGAAGTTGCCGTTGAGTCGGTTTTCTCTGTCGGCAATGACGAGAGCTGCTGATACTGGGCATACTTACGAAGCGCAATACGATAATTGTTGGTACTGGTGAGCGGCAGCCACGCCTCAAGATGCTCGTCAAGATTATCCTGACGGGCAAGCGAGAGCGGCACCTGGCGTTGGGTGAGATGCGCGCCGAGACGGCGCAGGCGCACCACATATTCGCGGATCGTGCCGTGGCTCATATCGGTTTGCTCGAAGAGATATTGCTTAAAGCCGATGATATCGAAGTAGTTGCTCTGCTCTTTACAATGCAGATCGCCACAGAAGCGGCAAAGTGCCACCCAGTCCTGCTTTTCCTGCTCCCAGGTGGCCTCGTCAAGCAGCGTGTCGAGCGCAGCGATCGCTATCTTGTTCACAATTTCGCCGCGATGAACCAGCGTAATGCGATCCAGCAGCTTGTGACAATGCGCACAATGCGTCTGTGAGTGCTTGAAATCTTTAAGGTAGCGGCTCAGGGGCCGCCTTTTAGGTTGCTGCGCCGTCATGATAACTCCTGGTTGTCGTTCCTGTGTGCGGCATTACCAGGATGATGACGAATCAACAACCTATAGCTTACCCAGCTTGGTACGCAGACGTTTGATGGCCTGGCTATGCAACTGGCTCACCCTTGACTCGCCCACTTCCAGTACCGCGCCAATCTCTTTAAGATTCAGCTCTTCCTGGTAGTACAGCGTCAGCACCATCTGCTCGCGCTCCGGCAGCGATTCAATCGCTTCCATAACACGCTCGCGCAAATTGCTTTCCAGCAGTTGATGCAGCGGGTTTTCGTTCTGGTTATCTTCCGTCACCAGTTCGATGCTATCGCCATGCTCTTCACGCCATTCGTCATACGAGAACAGCTGACTGTTGTTCGTGTCGAGCAACATCTGACGATATTCTTCAAGCGGGATACTCAGTCGCTCTGCGACCTCCAGTTCCGTCGCGTTACGTCCCAGTTCCTGCTCCAGTTGGCCTATTGCCTGCGCCACCTCGCGCGCGTTGCGTCGGACACTGCGCGGCACCCAGTCACGGCTGCGTAGCTCGTCCAGCATCGCGCCACGTATACGCTGCACTGCGTAAGTGGTAAATGCCGTTCCTTGCAGGGCGTCGTAGCGTTCTACAGCATTCAGCAAGCCGATGCCGCCCGCCTGTAACAAATCGTCCAGTTCGACGCTCGCCGGCAAACGCACCTGCAGGCGCAACGCTTCGTGACGCACCAGCGGGACATAACGCTGCCAGAGCGAGTGTTTATCCATTACACCATCAGCGGTATAGAGAGAATTCACGATAAACAGCCCTGCGTTAGTTGAGTTATCGGCGTGATTATCTAATTCTACAGCGCTTTTTAATCGGGAGAATAATGGTCTAAATAAGGGGTTATTTTCAGGTTATGCGCTAAATCACTGAAAATAAGTTGATTAATAAGAAATTAAAGTTAAACGGCGGGTCAGCATATCGGCCAGCGGATACCCGTCCCACAGCAAAGAAAACTGCATACTTTGCCCCAGCGGCACCACGCGATCGACGCCGCGCGGTTTCGCGATCGCCAGAAAGCGTTGAAATTCCTCAGGATCGACGCCATACGAGACGATCGTCTGGCACTTCTCCCCGCACAGCGGCGCGATGTCCAGCAGATCCTGCGCCACATATTCAATAAACACGCCGCTCTGGTGATGATCCGCCAGCAACGCGCCATCCGGCGCGTCAGTTTGCGCCAGGAAAAGACGATTATCCGGCTGCGCAATGCGCCTGAGCGTCGGATCGTTGACAGTCTGGGCGCAAAACCACGCCAGATTGCTCACGGCGGTCGCAGGCAGCGGCGCGTAGCGCTCGCCGCACCAGTCGCGAAAAGCGGGCCAGAACTGCGTGCGCGCTTCATCGGTACGCTCGCCGGTCCACACCACCATTTTCGCGGCCGTACACGCCTGCTGCGCGGTCAGCAAGGTATCGTTATAAAACGCTTCCAGCAGGCGCGCTTTATCAGGTGCCGCAAGCCACGCGTCGGCGTCGATCACCGCAAAGGAGTAACGATCCGCAAAGGCGATATCCACCGCGCGCGGGCGCAGCGGCGAGCGGCGCACCTCGCTGATCGTGCGATCGCCGCCCCAGATAAGCCGCGCGTCACAGAGCGCGGAGAAATAATCCGTCAGCGCCGCGTCGTGCGGGTACTGCACCAGACAGAGGCTACCAGCCATCGACGGCACCTGTGCCAGTGCCCCTTTCAGCGCGTCGCAAATCAGCGCGGTCTGGGGGAACGGTTTTGAGGAGAGCCTGACGATATTGGCGTTGCCAGTAAGCAGCCCCGCCGCCAGCGAAAACGCGAAATTCACCGCCACGTTGGACGGCGCGATATGAAACGCCACGCCGCGGCCCTGGGTAATGCCCTGCGGCATAAATTCCTGGCGCAATTTTTCAAGCGACGCCGGACGACACCAGAACGCGAGGCTCACCACATCGCTGTAGGCGCGCACGCGCGGGTCGGCCAGCAGCTTCCGGGAAAATTCGCTTAAAAACGTCAGCGTCTCGTCATCAAACGGCGCGCGCGGGCGAAAACGCTCAAGGACGGCGAGCTGTGCGGCGTCGCCCAGCAGAAAAGTGAGTTTGTCAAAACTGGGCTGCATAAGTGTCGCTACATCCTCTGATTTCGGCCTGTTGCAGGCGTCCGTTGATGCGGAAATATTTACCGTGCCGCCCGCAAGGGCAATCATCCTCGCCAAGCAAAACGCCCTCATCTTCCGTAAGCAGCGAATGCCCCGGATAGGATTCCGGGATCAGCGACAGCACCTGTACGATCCCTGCGCGTCCCGGCGGGCACACCGAGAAATCGTGCGGATCGCGGATAATCACATCGGAAAAAATACTGGCGTGCAGGTGTCCGTGTTCGCACTGCATGTAAATGCATCCGGTCTGTTCCACCATGCCGTAATAGTCATAAATCCGCGTCAGCCCGCACACGTCGTGCAGACGGCGCGCGAACTCCTGCGGCGACACCGCTTCGCTGGCGAGTTTTTTCCAGCCGCCGCCGTGGATCAAAATGCCCTGGCTGAGATCGATCCGCTGGCCGCGTTGCGAAAGCGCGCGCCAGAAATGCTGCCAGATCATAAAGGTGAACCCAAACAGCAGCACCGGCTTGCCCGCGTGTTTCGCAAGAAACGCGGTAATACCGTCAATATCGAGATTCATCTCGTCATCAAGCGCAAAGGCGCGATCGGCCCCGAAGATTGAAAACCCCAGAATGCCCGCGCCGCGCGCGGAAAACATGGTGCGATCTTTGAGTACCGACGGCGCGTCGATGATAAGCATCGGCAAACGCCCCGCGCCGGTAAAGGCGCTGACGATCTTCACCAGCGTTTTCTGCTGGTTGGCCGCCGTTTGCTTATCCAGATAGATCCGCGACACCGCCTGGCCCGTGGTGCCGGATGAGGTCATCACCTTCACGGCTTCGTCGGGCGGCATGCTCGCAAGCGTCAGGGTTTTAAACAGCGACACCGGCAGAAACGGCACATCCTCCGGCGCGCTCAGCGCGGCGACATCCACGCCAAGGCCGTCAAGCATCGCCCGGTACGGCGCGCAGTTCGCGCGGTGATGTTCCGTCAGCCATTGCAGGCGCTGCGTCATCAGCGCGCGCTTTTCATCGCGCGCCAGCGAATAAGGGGGTTGCTGTAACCACTGCGCGTAATCAAGCACTGAGCGCCTCCAGTTGTGCATAAAGCGTTTTTCCGGCGGCGTTTTTCGGGATAGCCTCCAGGATCACCACGCGAAACGCGCTGTGGTGTAACTGGCAGGTCTGCGCCAGCCAGCTTTTAACCGTTTCGGCCTGGCTTTCATCGGTCAGAAACAGCGTGATGCGGTCATCAACGCCGCCTGTCGCGCACTCCAGCCCCACAAACCGGTTTTTCACCAGCTGTTCCAGCTCATCGAGCCCAACGCGGTTGCCGAATACTTTCAGGAACCGTTTTTTACGCCCGACGATGGTGTAAATGCCGTTGTCGTCACGGCGGGCCAGATCGCCTGTCGCGAGCCGCCCTTTAAACTCATCGGTGCGCGCGAGACATGCCCGTTCCAGCGCATAACCATGACAGACGTTCGGGCCGTAATAGATAAGCTCGCCAGCCACACCCGCCGCGGTGATTTCCGCGCCGTTTTCATCTTCAAGCGTAAAGCGCCCGCCCGGAATGGCGACTCCCATCGCGCCCGGCATCGCCGCCGCGTGCTCCACGGGCAGATAACCCATTCGCGAGGTCGCTTCCGACGCGCCATACATCACCACAAAACGCTTGCCCTGCGCCTGCGCCCAGGCGGCGAACGCCTCATGCAGCGCTGCAGAGAGCTTGCCGCCCGCCTGCGTCAACGTGCGCAGCGACGGCAGCGTCATGCGCATAAAGCGCAGTTTATTGAGCATTTCGAAGGTGTAAGGCACGCCCGCGAGCGATGTGGCCTGCTGGCTTTTCACAAACGCCCAGAAACCCGGCTGCACCGGGCCGCTGCGGGTCATCAGCAGCGTCGCGCCCTGCGCCAGGTGGGAATGAATCACCGATAAACCATACACATAGTTCATCGGCAGATAGACGAGTGGACGCTCGTTCGCGTCAATCGCCAGATAGTCGCAAATGCTCGCGCAGTTGCTGAGAAGATTGTCATAGCTCTGGCGCACCAGTTTCGGGCTGCCGGTCGAGCCGGAGGTCGTTATCAGCAGCGCCAGCGCGTCGTCCATCGCCGGTGCCGGCTCGTTCGTCGCGATAAGCTGATACCCGTCCTGGCGCAGCAGCACCTCGCCCGGCCACGCGCGGCCTTCCGGCAGCCAGAGAAACCCCGGCCGCCAGCGCGCGAACAGCGCATCAGCCAGCGTCTCATCGAGCTGGCCGTCGAGCATCACCGGCACCGCGCGGGCGTTGAGCGCCGCGAGATAACCGGTGAGCGACCCCGCGCTGTTTTCGCAAAAGCAAAACATCAGCGCGCGGGCAGGCAGATGCGCGCGCACCTGCGCCACGCGCTCGGCCAGCTCGCCATACGAGAGCGTCGCGCCGCCATCTTCAGTCAGCGCCACGGCGTCGCGCGGCGCGTGTGTCAGTTGCCAGAAAGGCGCATCCGTCATAACACCGCATCCAGAATCTGTTGTGTAACCTGTGGCGCGGTCAGGCCGCACTGCTCCAGCATCCAGGCGTATTCGCCCGCCGGGCCGTAGCCCTGCGGAATGAAGAAATCGATCTGAACTTGGTTAGCAGCACAGCAGTTCATCGCATGCCACCATCAACACGTATCGTCTGGCCCGTTACATACGATGAAAGATCAGACGCCAGCCAGACGGCGGCGGCGGCTATCTCCTGCGGCGCGCCGAGGCGGCGCAGATCGGTGCTGTTACGGGTCTCTTCGATAACGTAATCCGGCATGGCTGAAAGCATGTCGGTTTCAGTCATACCCGGCGCGATGCAGTTGGCGCGAATCCCCTGCTCGCCAAGCTCTGTGGCGATCGTGCGGGTCAGCGCGACCACTGCCGCTTTGGCCGCGCCATAGGCCGCTTTACCTGAATTACCATCTTCGGCGGCAGTCGAGGCGATATTCACAATGCTGCCAAAACGCTGACGCGTCATCAGCTTTGACACCATCTGAGTCAGGCTGAACAGCGAGAAAAAATTCACCTCAAATTGTTCTCGCAGCGTCTGCATCGTGGTCATCTGGAACAGCGCGTTCCAGATAACACCCGCGTTGTTAACCAGCGCGTGCAGCGGACGTTTGTCGCTCATCAGCCGTTTCACCGCGCCTTTCATCGCGTCGTTATCGGTCAGGTCAAAGCACAGCGGCCAGATCTCCACCTGGTAACGATCGGCAAGCGCTGCCATATCAGCCAAAAATTCCGGCGTTTCGCTGCGCGCATGCGCGTAAATGCACGCGCCTTCGGCGGCGAAAGCCTCCACCATCGCGCGCCCGATACCGCGCGCGCAACCGGTGATAATGACGTTTTTCTCTTTCAACAACATGGGCTTCCCCTTTTAATAACCGATCCCGCCATCGACGCGCAGCACCTGGCCCGTCACAAAGCTCGCCGCGTCAGAGCCAAGCCACACCAGCGTGTCGGCCACTTCGTCGGCACGCCCCGTGCGGCGCAGGGCGCTCTGCGCGAGCTTGCTTTCCACCACGTCGCTTGCGAGGTTTTCAGTCATCGGCGTGGCGATAACGCCTGGCGCCACCGCGTTCACGCGAATGCCCTGCGGTGCCAGCTCAATGGAGAGCGTTTTGGTCGCCGCCACCATCGCGGCTTTCGACGCCGCGTAGGCGAGCTGCCCGCTGTTGCCGTCAAGGCCGGAAATGCTCGAGATATTGATGATGCTGCCGCGTTTATTGCGCAGCATCAGGCGCGTCAGGTACTGGGTGAACACCATCTGTGAAAAGAAGTTGATGGCGAAGGTCTTGTGCAACTGCTCCATAGTGACCATCGGGAACAGCGCATCGAGCGTCACGCCCGCCACATTCACCAGGATATCTACCGGCACTTTCGCTTTCTGAATCGCCATCGCCGCCTGCTTGATGGACGCGTCGTCCAGCAGATCAAAGCAGACCGGCGTGATGGTCACGCCATATTGCGAAGAAAGTTCAGCGATTTGCGCGCTGAACGCCGCGTCTTCCTGCTGAACGCAGGCGAAGATATTCGCCCCGTGCCGCGCATAAGCGACCATCGTGGCGTTGCCGATCCCCTGCAGACAGCCGGTGATCACCGCGTTTTTTCCCACGAGCAGCATGCTGACCTCCGTCATATCAGGCGATTTCTACGTCGTATTTTTGCAGGATCTCTTTGCCTTTCTGCCAGGAGGTAAAGTCAATGATGTCTTCGGTATCCATCATGATGTCGAAGGTTTCTTCCAGTGCGGCGATCATGGTCATGTGGCCTACGGAATCCCAGGACGGGGTGTCCTGATATTTGTAATCCGCCAGCATTTCTTCCGGCACTTCAAAGGTTTCCATAAAAATGGTGTTGTACTTCACTAAGTTCGTCATGGTCATACTCCAGATAAAAAATGTTCTGTCGCGGCGCTTATTTAAATACCTTGCCTTCGGTATTCTGGCGCATCGCCCTGGCCGGGTTGCCCAGTACGATCGTGGCGTCCGCCACGTCGCTGAATACCGCAGAACCCATTCCGACGATGGCGTCATCGCCGATGCGGGTCTGCTCTTTTACGCAACTATTCATACCGATGAATACGCGCTCGCCCACTACACAGTGGCCCGCCAGCGCCACCATGCCAGATACGACACTATTTTCCCCTATAACGCAGTCGTGACCGACGCAGGCGCGCGGCAGGACCAGTACGTTTTTGCCAATCGTCACACCGCAAGAGATAAAAGCGCCATCGCAGAGGATCGCGCCTGCGCGGATCTCGCTTTGCGACGGGACATCGACATTCGGGTGAATCAGCGTCGCAAGCGGCGCGTTGCCTGCGAGCTTTTGCGCCAGACGCTGGCGCAGCGCCGGTTCGCCAATGGCGATTGCCACTTCGCACTCCGCCGGACGCGCGTCGAAACGCACCACCGCCGCGCCGTAGACCTCCTGCGCGTCGGTTACGTCGTCAATAAAGAAAATCTCGCTCCAGCGCGACGTGCACTGGTTAATGGCGCGCGCCAGCATCAGCACCTCGCGCCCTAACCCGCCCGCGCCGTAAATGCCAAGCTTCATGCCACTTTCTCCGCAAGGCCGAGCGCGGCCTGCGCGCGAATAGCGTCCACCACGCGGCGCTGATCCTCTTCGGTCAGATCCGGGAAAATCGGCAGACACAAAATACGCTCGGCGATACCGGTCGCTATCGGCAGGTGTTGCGGCTGCGCCGATGGCAGATGTCGGTACATCGAGAACGCGCTGATAAGCGGGTAGAAGTAGCGGCGTGAGTAAATATTTTCGGCTTTCAGCGCTTCATAGAGCGCGTCACGGCTGACCGGGAAGTCGTCGTTCACGCGGATCGGGAAGTAAGAGTGGTTCCACTCCACATCATCCGGCGCGCTGAAGGTTTCGATGCCAGGGATATCAGCAAGCCACTCGCAGTAGCGGTCATGGATTGCCGCGCGGTTCGCCAGCGCGTTATCGATATGCCCAAGCTGCACCAGGCCGAATGCCGCCTGCACTTCATTCATTTTGGCGTTGATGCCCGGTGCCACAACGGTCGTTTCCCCGGCAAAGCCGAAGTTTTTCAGGTAGTCGATGCGCTGTTTCATGCGCGCGTCCGGGCAGATGATCGCCCCGCCTTCAAAGGTATTGAAGACTTTGGTCGCATGGAAGCTCAGAATCGACAGATCGCCGCAGTTCAGGATGCTCTGGTGGTTTTTCTTCACGCCAAACGCATGCGCGGCGTCGTAAATCACCTTCAGGCCCCAGGCGTCGGCGATGGACTGAATTTTGTCGACGTCACACGGCAGGCCGTAGCAGTGGACCGGCAGGATAGCCGAGGTCGCTGGCGTGATCAGCTGTTCGATTTTGTTCGGATCGATGTTGCAGGTGACCGGGTCGATATCGGCGAAAACCGGCGTCAGGCCGTTCCACAGCAGCGAGTGGGAGGTGGCGACGAACGAATACGGGGTGGTGATCACTTCACCCGTAATGCGCAGCGCCTGCAGCGCGGTCAGGAGCGCCAGCGTGCCGTTGGAAAACAGGCAGAGGTGTTCCACGCCGAGATACTCCGCGAGCCGCGTTTCCAGCTCCTGATGAAACGGACCGCCGTTGGTCAGGTATTTGTTTTCCCAGATCTGCTCAAGATACGGGATAAACTCTTCCAGCGGCGGCAGCAGCGGGCTGGTGACAAATAGATTTTGCATGATACACCTCGGTGTTTTACACCAAACGTTGCCGGCCCCGGCCGGTATGGGTAATGCCGTCGCGACGCGTTATTCCTCAACGAAGAACGAACGCGGCGCTTCTCCGGTACAGTAAATTTTCCACGCCTCGCGCAGCCCTTTTTCAAAGGTCTCAGCCACCCGGAACCCGTCGGCGTTATTCGTCGGGATGCGGCTGCGCATGGAGAGACGAATCGCGTTCAGTTCCTCAAAGCGGCCCTGCCAGGAGAGCGCTTTTTCGACGTAGTCTGCTTTATCGTTCGCCACAAATTCCGGCAGTCCGTAGCCATTCATTGTTTCAACGCCCTGACGCCCCGCCATCGTCTCACCGCAAAGCGTGAGCGTCGGCACGCCCATCCACGCGCCGTGGTTGGTGGTGGTACCGCCGGTATACGGGAAGGCGTCGAGCAAAATATCGATGTGATGGTGGTATTCGAGATATTCGATAAGCCCGGTGCGCGTTCTGAAAATGAGCTGTTCGGGGCGCGCGCCGAAATGCGTCAGGCGGCGCGTCATCATGGCAATCATCTCGTCATCGGCCATAAAGCCCATCAGCAGCTTCGCACTGGGTTCACGCACCAGAATTTGCGCCCAGAGTTCGAGCACTTCATCGTTAATCTTTTTCGGGCGGTTGAAGCTCGCAAACGTAAGATGGCCGTTACGCAGCGCCGGCAGCGGATTCACATCCGGGCTTTGCGGGTGCGGCTCAAAAATTTTGCGCATCGGCACCCAGAGGATCTGCTCGGTAAACTGCTCCGCGAGCCCTGGGGGGCTTGCAAGCGTAGACGACAGCAGGCGGTAATCCATCGCCGGTACGCCCGTCGTGCCAGGGTAGCCAATCCAGGTCATTTGCAGCGGTGCCGGGCGCAGCGCGAACATCGGCAGCCGCGTCCAGGTGGTATGCCCGGAGAGATCGATAAGAATGTCCACGCCATCGTCGTTGATCTGGCGCGCCAGCTCGCGATCGCTTAACTGATACGCATCGCGCCACAACACCGCGCCCGCGCGCAGGTGATCGGTCACCTCATCATGCATCGGCGCGGCGTTATAGCCCACCAGTTCAAACTGCGTGCGGTCAAACGACTCCCAGAACGGCAGCAGGAAGTTGCTGACCGGGTGCGTGCGCAAATCGCCCGAGACAAACCCGACGCGCAGCTTACGGTGCGGATCTTTCTCATTATTAAGCGGCAGATTGAGCGCTAAGCGTTCGGCGTACGCCGTAACGCGCTCGCCATAATCGCGGTGCTTCGCGAGCAGCTCCTGCGCGCTGACGCGGTTGTCGTGCGTCAGCACAAACAGCAGGCTGGTGAAGCAGTCAAAATCTTCAGGCGACAGTTCCAGGGATTTCTCCAGGAAATAACGCGCTTCGTCGAGCTTCTGGTTATCGCTCAGCACCACGCCCATCATGGCCAGATAGCGCGGGTTGCGCGGCTGGAAGCGGAACGCCTCGCGGGCGCATTTTTCAGCAAGCGTCATGTCGCCACGCGCGTGGTAGAGCGTGCCGAGCGAATTCCAGAAACCCGCGTTTTTCTCATCGAGGCGCAGCAGCCCTTGCACCACTTTTTTGGCGTTAAAGTGATCGAGCGTTTTTTGCAGCGCGGTCGCCAGATCGTAATAGATGTCGAGGCTTGAGAAGTAATGGCCCATCAGGCGGCAGAGCGCGTCCAGCGCCTCGTCCCACGCGCCGGTCAGCACGCAGGTACGTGAATAGCAGCGCAGGATGTGCATATTCTGCGGGTCCTGCGCCAGCAGTTCGCGGGTATACTCGCGCGCTTCTTTTGCCATACCTTTGACAATCAGCCGGTTGGCCTCTGCATAGACGGCATCCATCTCGCTGCTGTCGGTCTGGCTGTCGGCGTCCATATTGGCTTCGCTTTGCAGCAGACCGCCGCGCCGCTCGCTGACGCTTAAGAGCAACAGCGTATTCAGGCACTGTTTCAGCCACGCCACGTTGCCGGTGCGCAGAAACGGCTGAATGGCATTTTTCCAGGCGAGCGGTGTGCCTTGCAGCACGCCGCGAATACGCAGCGCGGTAAAACTTGCCCAGGCGTCATCGTCAGTCGTGCGCATGCCGTCGCGCAGCCAGCGCCAGTGTACGGGCGTAACGGTAACCGCCTCGCCCCACAGGTTCAGCACGCGGCTCTCTTCATCGGTCACCGGCAGCGGCACGACCGGTGCCAGCACATCGTTTTCCGCCAGGTTATACGGCCCCGGTACGGCACTCCAGAACAGCCCGTCGAGATTATTGAGAAAGAGATCGCGCAGCGACTCCAGCACCTGCTTGCGGGTGTCGTCGCCCGGACGCTCCGGCAGGCGGCAGTTAAAAATCAGCTGTTCGACGCTGAGGCTCATCGGCCAGGCGCCCGCCAGCACGTCAAGAATTTGCAGCGTCACCGGGTTTTCCGTACGCACCGGCACGCCGGATTGTGAAATATGGCCGCTGACGACGTTTCCATTAATCGTGAACACGCGGGTGAAGTTGCCCGCCCAGTGCAGGGATTCCAGCATGGCCAGATCCGGCACGAAGGATGGCTCTGCCGCGTCTCTGGCGCAGAGCATCGTGAAGCGCTCGCGGCGGTTGACCGCGAAATCGAGGTACTGGCGCGCGCTATGGCGATCGCGCGGCCCGGCGATCATCGCATGGAGCTGCTGCTGGCGTTCGCCATAGCACGCGGCAAGATCGGCCTGCGGGAGCGCATCGCCGATACATGCCAGATCCAGCGCCTGCATGTCGCGGGCAAAATCGGTGTAGTTGCGGGCAGCCGTATCGTCTGCCAGATAGCGCTGCATCAGCGACGCATCGTCCAGCGCTTCCGCCGCCAGCACCCGCGTTTTGAGCGCGCCATCCGGCAGCGTCATCGCCAGATATCCAAGCATGGCACGCGCCGAGGCGAGCTTTTCATTGTGAGTTGCGGCGCGCTGGCTGTGGAACGCGAGCGCGTCGCGAAGCGTGGCGTCATCGTCGTTCTCTGCAAGCGTCGCGTGATACGCAATGATGCCCTGCGCAGAGAGATGCTGACGGCACCAGCGCAGCAGCGCGTCGCGCGTGTCGTCGTCGGTGTGAGAAAAACGCCCATGAATGATGATGTAGTCAAACTCGCCCGGCGACACCGCCAGCAGATCGCCAAGACCCGCGGCGAACAGCTCAATATTGGTCAGCCCGCTTGCCTGGATCTGTTGCTGCCCTTCACCGATACGCGCTTCGTCAAGATCGATCCCAAGCGCGATGCTGTTCGGCCAGGCGCGGGCGTGGGCGATGAGCGTCTCGCCTGCCCCGCAGCCAATCTCCAGCACGCGTGCGAACGCAGGCGACGCCGCCGCCACGTGGTTAAGCGCGGCGCTGGCGTGCAGCGCGAGAGGGCTAATGCGGTGTTCCGGGTAGAGCGTCTTCACATCATTCATCCGTTTTAATAAATAGAGAGTTTATGCGCTGAGGTATTTCGCCATCAGACTGGTTTTATAATCGCTGAATGAACCCTTGCCATTTTTAACCGTTGTAACCATCCAGGCGAATGCGTCTGGCGTATGGTTGATACACACCAGCCGTGAAGCCTCCTCCCTGCGTATCTGCATCTGTTCAACAGCAGGCAAAGTGTCGAGCGCAAATGAAAGCGCCACCTGATCGAGGAACCACTCGTTGTTTTCCGCCGCCAGGTTGCGGTCGATAAAACGGGCCACGATATCGAGATAGCGGAAGTTCGCCTGCGTCGGGCGGGCATAGATAAAGGCACCCAGCACGCGCTCCCAGAGCGGCGCGCCATCGCTGCAGGTGAGGATCAGGTCAGCGTCGTCAAGACGCGTATGCACATCAGCCCAGGGTTTGCGCACCAGGCAGTCGGCATCGAGCAGTATCACCGGCGCGTCGAACTGCTCCAGCGCGTAGCGCAGGAAAACAAAACGGCGCGAGGCGTAATGCACGTTAATGCCGCGCACCGGCGCGATAACTTCACTGCTGAGAGAAAAGTTCAGGCCAGGAAACGCCGCCTGCATCTCGCGCACGCGTGCCTCGCAGCGCGCGTCGCAGTTATAGATGTGCAGATGCACATCCAGCGCAGTGCCGTTGGTGTCATAGACCGACGCCACCAGCGCCTGGGCGTGATCGAAGAAATAGTTCGGATCGCAGGAGATCAGCACCGTGGTGTTACCGGTGGCGGCTTTCGGAATGTGCCAGGTGTAACGGCTGTAATCCGGCAGCGGCAGCGGTTCATTGAGCGGGCGGAAATCGATAAAGGAATCCGGGCAGCCGCCAAGCTTATAAATGCCACAAACGATCATTAGCAGCACCAGTGACTCTTCCTCTATTAAGGAAGAATCGCTGGTCAGCGCCTGAATCACCACCTGCGCCTGGTTGTAGTCTTCTTCCATCAGGCAGATGAGCAGCAGAATTTTCAGAACCGGCGCGCTGTTGCTGAGCCGCGAGAGATGATTCGAGATTAAAAAGACCGCGCCGTCGATTTCGCCCACGCGAAAGAGGAGCTGAATGGCGGCGACGACAAGATTGACCGCGTCGTCGCGCTTAAGCGCTTCCACCACGTGCGCGGTCACTCGATCGCCGAAACCTTCCACGGCGGCAATCTGATGCCCCTGCTTTTTACTGTCGAACGCCTGATTAGCAAGCGTCGCGGCGCACAGCAGATGTTTAATCGCCAGCGCTTTTTCAGCCTCCAGTTCGGGCGGCACTGGCGCCGCCATAATGGCGGGCTCCATCGCGGCATAATCGGTGCTCCAGAAGTGCAACACTTCCGCCACCAGATGCGACGGCATCACATCCGCTTCAGGGAGATAAATAGTGCGGGTGAAGATGTCACGGTAGTACTGATGCATTGCACGACACTGGGCAAACTGATTCATCGGTTTTAACTCATCATTAATTGCAACGCGCGACGGCGTTTTGCCAGTCAACCCGGCCATATCTGTCGCAACCTGGGGGTGGATTCCCTTCGCGGCACACAAAAAGGAAGCTTTCCTGAAAGGGTAACATCGGGGGCGCGGGCATAATGGAGTGAAAAACCCCGCGAATAGCGGCTTATTTTGGAGATTGCATTTAAGGTAAATGCCGATAAATGACAGGCAAAAAAAAAGGTTGCTGTTTCCAGCAACCTTTTTGAAAGCTTGAGCGTCTATTAACGCAGCAGGGACAGCATGGACTGCGGAACCTGGTTTGCCTGAGACAGTACAGAAGTACCAGCCTGTTGCAGGATCTGAGCGCGAGACATGTTAGAAACTTCGGTCGCGTAGTCAGCGTCCTGGATACGGGACTGTGCCGCAGACAGGTTGTTGATAGAGTTGTTCAGGTTGTTGATGGTAGATTCAAAACGGTTCTGAATCGCACCCATGTTAGAACGCGCGGTATCGATCTTAGCGATAGCAGCGTCAGCAGCAGAAATCACAGCCTGTGCAGAGGAGTTGTCTGCGATAGAGGTGCTCAGCGCAGAGTCCAGAGTACCGGAGGTTGCGTTGATCAGCGCGTTGCTGTCGATGGAGATGGTATCGTTAGAAGAAGTACCAGCGCCAACCTGAATTTTCAGAGCGGTGCTTACAGAACCGTCCAGCAGTTTTTTGCCGTTGAAGTTAGCGCCACCAGCGATACGGTCGATTTCAGACAGACGCTGAGTGATTTCCGTGTTGATGGAAGTCAGGTCGGTAGAACCGTTGGTGTCGTTTGCAGCCTGAACAGCCAGCTCACGGATACGCTGTAAGTTGGTGTTGATTTCGTTCAGGTTACCTTCAGCGGTCTGAACCAGGGAGATGCCGTCGTTTGCGTTACGAGCAGCCTGGGTCATACCTTTAACCTGAGAGGTCATACGGTTAGCAATCGCCTGGCCAGCAGCGTCGTCTTTCGCGCTGTTGATACGCAGACCAGAGGACAGACGCTCGATAGCAGTGCCCAGAGCAGACTGAGATTTGTTCAGGTTGGTCTGAGTGGTCAGGGACAAAAGGTTAGTATTGATAACTGACATAATTTAATTCCTTCAAAAATTGGGTTTAGGTTCGGTGCCTAACACTCACGGCGTCTCTCACCGTCAACAAGGTTATCGACGCTTCTTAAAAAGACTTTAGAAACAAACTCAAAAAATTTACATGTTATTGTTTTTTAAAGAATCGTTTTATTTAATGTCTTTTTATAAGTCTCAGAACTAAGATTTTTCTTATGTATTGTATAAATAAATTCTGGCTGCCATTTCCTTCATTATTAATGCGGGTTGGTCATTTTTTTCTGACTTTTTTGCAGACATATAAAGAAGGGAAATATTTCACTTAAGGCAGGCTATCGGCTCAATAGCCTGCGTCTGCATCATCTATTCCAGGGATTATTTTTTTAGCGCCGGGAGTAAACTTTTGCTTTGCGTCGCCGATAAGAGACTGAAACGACCATCGACTTCAAGGAAATCACGCATGGCTACAATCAGTAATCTCGGGGTAGGCTCGAATCTTGGGCTTGCCGATCTGTATGACAAGCTGGAAGCGGCAGAACAAACCAAACTGACGGTTATTACCAAACAGCAGACGACCTATAACACGCAGTTAAGCGCCTACAGCAAGCTGCAAAGCTCGCTGCAGAGCCTGCAGACCGCGACGGCTGCGCTCGGTAAAGCCGCAACATGGAACTCAACCTCGGTCAGCAGCACCAATACCGCGTTTGCGGCGACCACCACCAGCGATGCGATGACCGGTGATTACACCGTCAACGTAAAACAGATGGCGAAAGCGCAGGTGCTGACCTCTGGCTCTATCGCCAGCAACACCACGCAGCTGGGCGCCACTACGGGCACCACCCGTACCGTCACCATCAGCCAGCCGGGCACGTCCAAACCGCTGACCGTTTCTCTGGCTGATGGCGATACCTCGCTGAACGGCATCGCAAAAGCGATTAACAAAGCGGGCGGCAATGTTTCCGCGAGCGTGATTAAAGCGTCTGACGGCGATTTCCGCCTGATGCTGACCTCCAAAACCACCGGCACCAGCAATGACATGACCGTCACGGTCACCGGCGACGATACCCTGCAGGGGATTATCGGCTTCGATTCCAGCACCAAAACCGGCGCGCTCTCCATCCAGACGGCCTCTCAGAACGCCAAAGTGGTGGTGAACGATATCGAAATCGAACGTTCCACTAACGTGATTTCTGACGCGCTGCCGGGCACCACGCTGACGCTGAAAGCGCAGAGCACCGCTAACGAAACGCTCTCCGTGACCCGCGCGACCGACGCCAACAAAAAGGCCGTGACCGACTGGGTGACCGCGTATAACGCGCTGCAGTCCACCATTGCTTCTGTGACCAAGTACGTCAAAGTGGATGCGGGCGATACGCAATCCTCCAACAACGGCGCGCTGATCGGCGACAGTAACGTACGTTCCATCCAGTCTCAGCTGCGCAGCACGCTGACCCAGGTGCAGAGCGGCAGTATCGCTATCATGGCACAGCTCGGCATCACACAGGACCCGGTTCTGGCTGCCGACGGCGCCGCTGGCGTACTGAAAGTTGACGATGCGAAACTGACCAAAGCGCTGACCGAAAACCCGGACGCCGTTCAGGCGTACTTCGTGGGTGACGGTAAAGCGACCGGTATGGCCACGCAGATGAATAACACCCTGACCTCTATGCTGAGCACCACCACCGGCAAAGAAGGCGTTATTCAGAATGCGAAAGACAGTATTAACGACACGCTGAAATCGCTGGATAAGCGCTATACCGCGATGGAAGCTTCCATTGAAGCCACCATGGCGCGTTATAAGTCACAGTTTAGCAACCTGGATTCCCTGGTAAACAAACTGAACAGCACCTCAACGTACCTGACTAAACAGTTCTCCTCTTCAAGCAGTTAAGGAACGGATATGTACAATAGCTCTGGTGTTCAGGCCTATCAGCAGGTAGGCCTGGAAAGTGCGGTAATGAGCGCAAGCCCACACCAGCTGGTCGTAATGTTATTTGACGGGGCACTCAGTGCCCTTGTCCGCGCGCGCCTGTTTATTGAACAGGGCGACACGGTGGCAAAAGGTCAGGCGCTGACTAAAGCCATTAACATTATCGATAACGGACTCAAAGCTGGCCTGAATATGGATATTGGCGGCGATTTGCCGCGTAACCTGGCCTCGCTTTATGAATACATGGTGCGACGTTTACTGCATGCGAACCTGCGTAACGATGTTGATGCCATCAATGAAGTTGAAACCCTGATGACCAATATTGCTGACGCCTGGAAGCAGATTGGTCCCGGCACCACTCTCGCGCAGGAAACGTTCTGATGAATGATTTCATCTCATCCCTAAACAACTGGCAGGCGCTGTACGCGCTTAGTAATACCATGCTCAGCCTGGCGAACTCAGGACAGTGGGATGAGCTGATTGAACAGGAAGTAAAGTACGTTACCCTGGTGGAAGCGATTGCCCGCAACCCAATCGAGCCGGATAACAGCGTATTTCAGGAAAAAGCACGTGAGTTGCTCTCGAAAGTGCTGGCCAACGAAGCGGCGCTGAAAATCAAGCTTCAGGCGCGGATGGAAGAGTTACGCGTGCTGATTGAGCAGAACGGCAATCAGAAATCGCTGGTATCCGCCTACGGTAAGCTTTCTGGCAATGTGTTAATGCCAAACGATTTCAATCAATAATTTCCTGTCATTCAGGGCCGTGGTGTTAACGCCGCGGCCCTGCGCTTTTCTCCCGTCCGGGAATGTGAATATTTCAGTGTGATGTGTGAAGCAGGGTTTTGCCTGATGGTGAGCGTTTGGCCTGGTGGTGGGTGCGCTACGCTTACCCACCCTACAAAAGACATTCCGGCCCGTAGGGCGGGTAAGCGCAGCGCACCCGCCGCCAGACGCCCATAAAAAAGCCCGGCACGCAGATACGCGCCAGGCTCACTTTCACTGCCAACGCACGGTTACGGCAGCGGCGTATCCAGCGGATTTTTGGTAAGGAAATCCGCGCACTCGGTCGTCGGACGGTTCACGCGCTCAAGCGTCATCCCGGCGTATTCCAGCGTATCGCCCTCGCGCGAAAGCTTATAAACCTCAAGCTTATTGGTCACGTTATAAAGGGTATCATCGCGACGCATCAGCTTCCCTGGCAGCGCAATCACCCGCTGCCACTGACGGCAGTCAAGCGTATCGCCTGCAGGCGTCACCACCAGGCTCGCGATCGCCTCCGGGCTTACCAGCTCGCTTTGCGGCCCTTTCGACTGCCAGTACCCCGCCATCCCCGCAGGCGGCGGCGTTTTCACCACCTCGTTATAATTCTCCACCTGAACGCATCCGCTCAGCCCCAGCATCATCAATCCCAGTGCGATTTTTTTCATCGTTTGTCCTGCCCGTGAAGAAAAAAAGATTGTGGCATTAAAGCATTAACGCTTCCACCCCAACGCGGCGGCGCGGGAATTGATCCAGATTCACTTTTGCCGAATTTTTGCTGTGCGAAAGCCGCCAGCGGCGTAAGATGCGGGCTTCTTTTGCGCGCTCACAGCGCCTTTTAGTTCCGTCTGAGTTCAGAGGCTAAAATTCATGTCATGGCACGACTTTAAACAGCAATATCTCGTTCGTTTCTGGGCCCCGCTGCCCGCCGTAATCGCCGCCGGCATCCTCTCCACTTATTATTTCGGTATCACCGGCACCTTCTGGGCCGTTACCGGCGAATTCACCCGCTGGGGCGGGCAACTCTTACAGCTCTTCGGCGTTCACGCTGAAAACTGGGGCTACTACAAGCTGATTCATCTGGAAGGCACCCCGCTGACCCGCATCGACGGGATGATGATTATCGGGATGTTCGGGGGCTGCTTCGCGGCGGCGCTGTGGGCCAACAATGTGAAGTTGCGTATGCCACAGCACCGCATCCGCATTATTCAGGCGGTCACGGGCGGCATCATCGCGGGCTTCGGCGCGCGTCTGGCGATGGGCTGCAACCTGGCGGCGTTTTTTACCGGCATTCCGCAGTTCTCGCTGCACGCCTGGTTTTTCGCGCTGGCGACGGCTATCGGCTCGTGGTTCGGCGCGCGCTTTACCCTGCTGCCGCTGTTTCGTATTCCGGTGAAAATGCAGAAAGTGAGCGCCGCCGCGCCGCTGACGCAAAAGCCTGACCAGGCGAAGCGCCGTTTTCGCATCGGGATGCTGGTGTTTGCGGGCATGATTGGCTGGGCGCTGCTCACGGCCATGAACGCGCCGAAACTGGGCCTCGCGATACTGTTCGGCGTCGGTTTCGGCCTGCTTATCGAACGCGCGCAGATCTGCTTTACCTCCGCGTTTCGCGATATGTGGATAACCGGCCGCACCCATATGGCTAAAGCGATTATTTTTGGGATGGCGGTGAGCGCCATCGGCATCTTCAGCTATGTCCAGTTGGGTGCCGAGCCGAAAATCATGTGGGCTGGCCCGAACGCGGTGCTCGGCGGGCTGCTGTTCGGCTTCGGTATTGTGCTGGCCGGCGGCTGTGAAACCGGCTGGATGTATCGCGCCGTGGAAGGCCAGGTGCACTACTGGTGGGTGGGGCTTGGCAACGTGATTGGCTCCACCGTGCTGGCGTATTTCTGGGATGACCTAGCGCCGTCACTTGCGACCAGCTGGGACAAAATCAACCTGCTGAATACATTCGGGCCACTCGGCGGACTGCTGGTGACGTATCTGCTGCTTTTCGCCGCGCTGATGCTGGTCATCGCGCAGGAGAAACGCTTTTTCCGCCGTCAGAAACCTGCCGCCACCGCTGCGGCTATTAAGGAGGGCGCATGAACGCCATTACCCCTGATTATCGCCTGGATATGTCCGGCGAGCCCTGCCCTTACCCGGCGGTCGCCACGCTCGAAGCGCTGCCGCAGCTGAAAAAGGGCGAGATTCTGGAAGTGATCAGCGACTGCCCGCAGTCGATTAATAACATTCCGCTGGACGCCCGCAACCACGGCTATACGGTGCTGGATATCCAGCAGGATGGCCCCACCATCCGTTATCTTATTCAGAAATAACCCTCAGCGCCCTCTCCGCCGGGAGGGCGCGCGGTTCCTGCCCTATACTTCGGTAAAAGCCTGTTAACCGGAGCCTGCTATGTGCGGCAGATTTGCCCAGACCTTAAGCCGTGAAGCGTACCTCGCGGCGCTTGATGAAACGACGGAGCGCGATATCGCTTTCGACCCGCAGCCGCTGGCGCGCTATAACGTCGCGCCCGGCACCCGCGTGCTGTTACTGAGCCAGCGCGATGATGTGTTGCATCTCGACCCTGTTCACTGGGGCTATGCGCCAGCGTGGTGGCATAAAACGCCGCTGATTAACGCGCGCGTGGAAACCGCCGCCACCAGCCGGATGTTTAAGCCGCTGTGGCAACACGGGCGCGCGATTGTCTTTGCCGACGGCTGGTATGAGTGGAAACGCGAAGGCGATAAAAAGCAGCCTTATTTCATTCACCGCGCTGATGGCGAGCCGCTGTTTTTCGCCGCCATCGGCAAAGCGCCGTTTGAGCAGGGCGACGACCGGGAAGGGTTTGTGATTGTCACCGCGGCGGCGGACAAAGGGCTTGTCGACATCCACGACCGCCGTCCGGTGGCGCTGACGGCGGAGGCCGCGCTTGCCTGGCTTAGCCCGGAGACCTCAGACAAACGCGCAGAAACGCTCGCGCACGACGGCGCGCTCGGGCCTGACGCGTTTATCTGGCACCCGGTGGATCGCGCGGTAGGGAATATCAGAAACCAGAGCCCGGACCTGCTCGCCCCTGTTGATAACCCTGTCGTGTGACGCTGTTATTAGATAATCTTTCGTATTACGGGCATGATGTTAAGGAAGAACTTAATCAGAGAACGTATACGATGCGCAAAACAACGATGATTTTAGTGATAGTGGCAGTTGTCGTCTGGGGCGCCGATTATATGGGCTGGCTGTAATGCCGGATAATATGGCCCGTCGAGACGGGCCGCGGCGTCAATAAGCTCAGCGCGCTTGCGCCAGCCAGACGGTGCGCCCACCGCTCGCCGCGTCATTCGGGCGAAACGTGAGAACGTCAAAGCCATGCGCATTCAGCAATTGCGTGTATTCTTCCGGCGACAGGCTCGCGTGATATAACGCCTCACCCAGAAATTCCCCCACCGCTTCGCCATTTTCCGGCCCGCTGTTAAACAGTAATTTCGCGCCTGGTTTTGCGTGCTGCTGAAAAATAGCAAACATGGCGCGCTGATCTTCACGCGTGAGATGAAAAAAGCTGTCCCAGGCAATCAGCGCATCAAAACGCGCGCTAAGCGACAGCGTTCTCATATCACCGGTTAACCAGCGGTGGCGCGGCAGCCGTTCCCGACAAAGGGCAACCAGCGCAGGCGTTACGTCAATGCCGGTGATAGCAAACCCTTTGCTGTCGATATACGTACCTATCGGGCTCCCTGACCCGCAGCCGATATCGAGCACGGTACCGCCCTCTTGCAGCCCCTCCAGTACGGCATCGAGCCACGGCTGCTCAACAAATCGCGCCTGTCTTATCTCGTCCCACTGCAGGGCATGGTGGCGGTAAAAATGCGCGACGGTCTTTGAGGAAGGATGAGTCATAAGGCGTATCCCGGATGAAATTGAAATACTGAGTATACGCACACGAGCGAGCGCCTGAAGCCGCCGATTCCAGGTGGGTGGCGTTAAGGCTTTTTACGTGACCGCGTAAATAAGCAGCCCGCTCCCCGCTTTCTGCGGGAGCCGTGAACGTCAGGCAGGCAAACCTTGCTGGCCATCAGTTACTCTTTACCGAAAAATACTCGTCCGTTTTTCGGTTGTGAACGTGTTGCCAGGTGCAATAGATTCACCGGATACCTCATCACCGGAGAGCCACATGAATTTCACCGATCTTGACAGCCAGAACGCCCCTTTACTGATCGTTAACGTCTGGGGGCAGCAAAGAGGCATAAAACCTGTCAGGGCGCATCCCATGGCGCATCCCGCCAGCGTTCCAGCAGAAAATCACTGAACACCGTCAACCGACGAGCAATGGGTTCTCGCCGCGCCCGCACGATGCTGATCCTGGAAGGGGTCGCTTCCCACTCCGGCAAAACGCGTACTAACCGCCCGTCACGCAGTTCTTCATGTATATCCCAGGTCTCTCGCAGCGAGATGCCCATCCCGGCAAGGCACCAGGCGTGAAGCACGTCGCCGCTGTCGCTGCACAGCGTGCCGCCCACCGCGACAGCTTTTTCCATGCGGCCTTTGCGCAGCGGCCAGATGCTTTGCTGCAGGCCCGGATAGGCGAACACCAGGCAGTTATGCTGCGCCAGATCCTGCGGATGAGCAGGCTGCCCGTGCGCTTTCAGATAATCAGGAGATGCCGCCAGGATACGGCGGTTGTCGGCCACACGCAGCGCGACCAGCCGCGAATCGGCCAGCTCACCCATACGGATAGCCAGGTCCAGATCGTCGCTATACAGATCCTGCATCTGGTCAGAGAGCCGCAGGTCGAAAGTGACACCAGGATGCAGGCGGCAGAAATCCTGGATGGCCGGTGCCACGTACTTACGCCCAAACGGCATGGGCGCGGTCAGGCGGATAATGCCGCGCAGATCGCGGCTGGCGCCCGTCGCCACTTCCTGCATTTCTTCCAAGACGCTCAGCGCGACCTTCGCCCGCTCGGCAATAGCGCGCCCTTCATGGGTGATGCGCAGGTTGCGCGTGTTTCGCTCAAACAGAGTCGCACCCAGCGCCTGTTCCAGCCGGGCTATCTGCTTGCTCACGGTCTTGGGTGCCAGATGCAGGGCGCGCGCCGCCGCAGAAAAGCTCCGGCACTCAACGACGTGCACAAATACCGCCAGGTCATCAAGATTGCGTAAAGTCATTTGGTACGATTCAGGGAAAGTGTTTGTCGATTATGGTCATTTATATGGTAGATCGGCATCACTAGAATGGCGATCAAAACCTGGCGTGTCGCAGTAAGTATTGGTCTTTGGCGACGCGCCGCTTTCCCCCGAAGATCGTCATCTCCAGCCCCTGCTTCACCCTTTTCATTGGTGTGCTGGCTGATGAGAATCACCTGCGGTCCGGCGCGTCATTGTGTCCGTCACATCGGCGAAGGCGGTCATCGGTTTTGCAATACAGGAGCCCCAAACCATGCCACACCCTTTGTTCGCCCTGATCCACCATAAACGTAAAAAAACGGCTAAGGAAGCCGACAGCGCGCCCGGCGGTCCCGCGACCGTGACGAAATTCCCGCTGGAGCTAAACCACCGGCAGCAGGAGGTTACGGTATGAGTGAACGTATGCCTTTCGTCATCTATGTCTTCGCGCTTTGCGCCTTTGCACTGGGCTTTACTGAGTTCGTCACTATCGGGCTGGTGTCAACCATCTCTGCCGATTTGCATACCACTGTCAGCCAGGTTGGTATGGCGGTCACAGCCTACGCTCTGGGCGCGGTGATCGGCGCGCCTGTATTGACCGCGCTGGCAACCCGCTGGCCGCGCAAGCGGCTACTGCTAGTGGCGATGGCAATGTTTACGCTGGGCAACGCGGTGGTAAGTGTGTCCGATGCGTTGACGCCCATGCTGGTCGCTCGTTTTGCTTCAGGTCTGGGGCATGGTGTCTTTCTCGCTGTGGCGTCCAGCGTGGCAACGCAACTGGCCGGGCAGCATCGCGCTGGTGCGGCCGTCGCGGTAGTTTTCGGCGGGCTGACGCTGGCACTGGCGATTGGCGTGCCAGTCGGCACCTATTTGGGCAGTTTGTTGAGCTGGCAGGTTATCTTTATGGGAGTGGCAGGCAGTGGTGCCATTGGCTTTCTGGGCTTACTGACGCTGATGCCAGCGGAACGTGACGATACCTTAACGCAGGCTAATGCGATGAACGGACTACGGGCCATATTCAATCCGCGTTTACTGGCAGGCGCCAGTATCACCGTACTGGCCTATGCAGGATCGTTCGCGCTATATACCTATATTTCACCCGTTTTACAGCAAGTGACGAATGTTAGCTCAGGCACTGCCAGCCTGTTGATGCTGGGTTATGGCATCATGGCAGCCATTGGCAACGTATGGGGTGGGCGACTCACCGATCGTAAGGGGCCCGATGCGGCCGTGATGACGGTGCTTGTCGGCCTCGCCGTCGTGTTGTTGGCTATCTGGCTATCAGCGTCGTCATTGCCACTGATGGTGCTGCTCACAGGCTTGCTGGGAGCACTGACTTATGCGGCTGTACCGGCCTTGCAGGCACGTGTTATCAGATTGTCCCATAGCCATGCGCCGCACGCTCCCGCCGTTGCCGCTGGATTAAACATTGCCGGCTTCAACGGTGGCATTGCATTGGGTTCACTGTTCGGAGGGGCGAGTCTGGAAGTTATGGGACTGACCAGCACCGCCTGGGTTGGTGCTATCGTCGTGGGCCTGGGAGTCATCTGGATGCTGTGGCAAATGCAGCGCCCCGCTTTTCTTATCACAACGCTTCACGGCCAGATGAACGACACGAACACAATGTGAATGGGTGTCCGTACCGATTAAAAAACCAACCTGTTGCGGTTGGTTTTTTTGCCTGCGATGTGGTGAAAATAACGTCCCTGTTATTCATCTATTGATCGCAACAACAACGCCACTTCTGGCGTGGCGCGATTTTTTGTCCTGAGCACAAGTATTCCGGTTTACCGAACCCTGTGCTCACACATTGACCCGATTATTTACCTGAATGTTTCGACATCTGCTCGGCGGACTTCAGGTGTTCCTCAACAACCGGCGTATGCGCGTCGGCCAGCGCCTTCACATCTGCATCCTTGATTTTTTTGGCGTCGCTCTGCAGTTTTGAGAGCACCATTTTGTGGTCTTTAGTACCGGCGTTCTCCATATACTGCTTGTCAAAGGCGTCGCCACTCTCTTTTTCAAGCTTAGCGGCCATGGCCTTGTGCTTCGCGTCGGGCTCGGTCGGCAGCGTCACGCCTTTCTGCTGGGCAACCGCCTGCACTTTGCTGAGGGCAGCGCTATGGTCATCGACCATCTTCTGTGCAAAGGCTTTGACGTCGCTGTTCTGTG
Organism: Cronobacter sp. 153480017-3; assembly: GCF_053627815.1. Classification (NCBI taxonomy): domain Bacteria; kingdom Pseudomonadati; phylum Pseudomonadota; class Gammaproteobacteria; order Enterobacterales; family Enterobacteriaceae; genus Cronobacter; species Cronobacter sp. 153480017-3. The sequence goes on from NZ_JBSEYN010000001.1 coordinate 678,687, forward strand.
CTTTTTCCAGCGCAATCTTCGCGGCTGCGACTTCATTGATGTCGGCCTGCGCCATGTCCTTCAGCGCTTTTTCATCGCCCGCGCTGAGTTTCGCACCCGATGTGGTCTGACCTGCGGCCTCATTTTGCGTGGAGCTTTTCGGCGTCTCGGCCTGCACGCCTGCGGTGCTGAACATCGCGGCGACTGCTGAGGCAACCAGCAGCCCTTTCAGGGTTTTCGTCTTTTGCATGTTGTTCTCCTGATGACCATAGGTAAGGCGGGTATCGGTTCATTTACCGTACGCCACCTCAGAGGAAAGTTACGACTACACTGGTCAGTATAGGCTTAACATTCCGGGAGGGTTGCTTAAGTCAGACAAATCAGCAAGAAAACACCCGCGCTTGCGCGTCATAAAACTGCGGTCAGCGGATCGCTGGCCTGCGGTGATAAAAACAAAAAAGCAGGCAGAGAATTTCTGACAGCCTGTCGCTACTTGCCCATAAAACCGTGCCTGATCCGGCATAACGCCCGTCTTCTGGTACCGATGGTCGTCACGCCATACGGCATCCAGACGTCGTGTCGTCCCTGACAGTACGAAAATCAGAGACACGTGTATGGTATTAATAACATCTGCTCTATGCCAGGAGCGGACGTATCGGCGGCGCCGTAATAACAGGCTTTGCCTATAGATGTAAGTTTTAACCGCTACCCGGCGCTGGGTCTAAGGCTTGCCTGAGAAACTCATGCTGCGCAAATCATCAATAAGCCCTGGTCCTTTGGGCTGCCAGTCGAGCTGCTGGCGTGTCCATGCACCGCTGGCACGCATATCCATCATTGTGAAAGCGGCGAACCAGCCAAAATGCTCTGCGGCCTGTTCTGATTTCAGCGAAACAGCAGGGATATCCAGGCCGGTCGCCACGGTTTGCGCAATCAGCCATGAGGCAATGCTTTCCTCCGCTACCGCATGATAACGTTTGCCGCGTTCGCCTTGCTCAAGCACTTTTACGTACAGCCCGGCCACGTCATCCACGTGTGCCGCACACCAGGCGTTTTTACCTTCGCCAATGTAAGCTGCTGCGCCTTTTTCTCTGGCAAGAGAGATGTAATAGCTGATTAACCCCTGGCGTTCGGTGTTGTGAACCTGAGGCAAACGCACCACGCGCACATCAATCCCTGATTCCAGTAGCTGAGAGCCTTCCAGCTCAGAGGCTACACGTGGGTTAGGATGTGCCGGGTTGAAATTCTGCTCCAGAGCGGGCTGGCCGCTGCCGTCATCACCCATCCCGGTGCCGGAGGTGATAAGCAGCGGGCGCTGGCTGCCCTGAAGCACAAAGCCAATAGCGCTAATAACCCGGCGATCTTTTTCGCAATTTTCCACAAAACGGGTGAAATCATGATCGAAGGCGGTGTGGATCACTGCATCGCACTGGTCGATGCCTGCAACCCACGACAGGGGATCTTCCAGCGTTCCGCGCTGGGCAGTAACGCCCTTATCGACTAACTGCCGGGCTGCTTCTTCTGAACGCACAAGCCCGGTCACCTGATGGCCGCGTGCAAGAAGGGCTGATACTACACGTGAGCCAATAAAACCCGTCGCACCCGTTACAAAAATACGCATGGTCTTTCTCCTGAGTAATTTACTGCAACAGCGTAAGCACGGATCTTTTACTATTAAAGTCGTGACGTTATCAGTGTATAAACATTAACAGGCTAATTTATGACGCTGCTTTCTGAAAATCCTCTGGGTGATTTTTTAAGGGCCCGCCGTCTGGGACTTGACCCGGCTTCGTTTGGTTTTTTGCCCGGCCGCCGCCGTACGCCGGGCCTGCGCCGCGAAGAGGTGGCTCAGCTCGCGAATATCAGCCCGACCTGGTATACCTGGCTTGAGCAAGGCCGAGGGGGAGCCCCCTCACGCGAGGTGCTGAACCGGATTGCTGCCGGGCTGCGGCTTACATCTCCCGAACGCGATCATTTGTTTATACTTGCCTTTGGCCATCCGCCGGAAAGCCGGGTAAGTCCGTCCGGCAGCATAACCCCACGGTTGCAACGCGTGCTGGAAAGCCTGACGATTCCGGCGATTATCAAAACCGTCATCTGGGATGTAGTGGCATGGAATTACCCGGCGACGGTTGTGCTGAAGGACTACGCGCTGCTGCCGCCCGCGCGGCGAAATATTCTGCGCCTGCTGTTTACCGACCCGGAGGCGCTGGAGATGCAGCACGACCGGGAGGGCGTGGCCCGGCTCATCGTCAATGCCTTTCGGGCGGATGCCGCGCGCCTTGGTGCGTCAGAGGAAATCGCTCTGCTGGTTGAGGAGCTATCCGCTCAAAGCGCTGACTTTGCCCGCCTGTGGCGTAACAACGATGTTGCCGGACATGGGGAAGGGTTAAAGATGCTACATCACCCGCAAATCGGGACAATTGCGCTGGAGTTTTGCACCTTTTCTGTCGAAGGGAGACCGGATCTGTCAATGATGCTCTTCAATCCAGCAACCGAAGAAAGCAGGATGAAAATAGAGCGTTGGATAACCCAAAACCGGGCCCAGCGCGAAGGCTGAGTCAGACTTTCTTCAGTTTGCCATGATTAAACGTCCGCGCCTCGCTCAAAGCGGATGTTATCTTGGATTGAATGCCCGGAGACCATCACTTTAACCATGCCCGCGCGGTCTGTACATCAGCGAGCCATGTCGTGCAGCAAGGCGAAAGCCTCTCCCGCTTCATCTGCCACGACTGCTGGATGCCCTGCCCCGCAAAATAGAGCGTTCCCCGCCCCTGCTGGTTGAATTTGTCCCTCAGTGATATCAGCGCCTCGCTGTTAGCGCGCGGCGCGCTCTCATCAAACAGGTTCAGCTGCGCCACGCCCTGGCTGAAAAAGTCACCCAGTATCCCCCGCTTTCTGGTACCGGTGGTCGCCATGCCATACGACTTCTAAAATTCGTGCCGTTCTTGACCGTGCGGGATATTTAAGAGAATTCTATAGTGTTATTACTATCTGCTATATGCCAGAACAGACGCTATGTTAAATTTGCGGTAAGTTAGAAAGCTATCTAACGTAATGCACAAGGAAAGGAGAGTAATTTGAATGGCAATCTTAGTAACAATACAGGCCGAGCTCGTAGTTGGTGAAACGCAGGTGATAAAGAGCCTGGCTCCTGAGGGGATGCTGGCGGCAGTTTTTGAGGACGATGGTGAGACCGGATATTTCTACGCTCTCGATGAGTCTGTCGACGGAAATCCGATTCAGGACGCGTTGCATATCTACAACGCCGAAGATATTTCTGACGGCCACGTCCCTTCTGATGTAAAAATTGGCTGGTCTGAAGATAGTCAAAAGTGCGTGCTACTGATTAACGGATACCCGCATGGAGCTTTTGATTTCGTCGGGAAAAATGGGTACTGCAGAAGTGGTTTTCCTCCACCAATAAACAAAATATGGTCGAAGTCAGGCCATGAGTGGAGCGATGCGGTAGACGATTTTTTTCGATGAGGTTCGGCAGGCCTGGCGCCTGCCATAACTATGTCCGCACATCGGGAGTTAAGAGCTTCGCTATTATTTCAATCAGACTGGTGATGAAGGCGTTACTAACATCGTGGTGGGTGAATCAACAGGGAGCAGGTCAAAAGAGAAAGTCATATAGACATATTTTATATCAATACACGGCAACAGAACTAACGTTCAGGTTCAGCCGATTAACTAAACATCACAGGTAAAAACTCATATCTGAGAATACATGTCCGCCCCGCTTTTACAGCTGTCTTTATGGATGGCAAATTTTCCGGAATGATAGTTCCTGTCATCAGAATTGGTTCCCGGCTGGAATGGTAAAGAGAGTTACAAAGCAGGCGCTGAGCAAAGGAGGCCAGAGAGCGTCCGCGAAAGGCAGGAACGATAACCTCGTCAGAAATTCGATAGCCACGTAAAAAAGCGACGTCTCCTCTTTCGCAAATTATCAGTCCTACACGGATTCCCTCTTCGTAAACAATATGCGCATCACCTTCTGAAATATGATTACTGAGCTCTTCCTCATCGACAGGGCACAGATTGCCTCTTAAGGCTGGGATAGCTAACAACGAATACTGATAGGCATCCATCAGAGCCCGTCGGCACCATTCAAAATCGACGTACTCAGCCAATCTCAGGGTTACTGTGTCATCCGGATATTCTGAAGCACCAGACAGCCAGGATGCATAGATTAATTGGTCTGTTATACTCTGATTTTTTTCGTGGCAGGGCGTGAGAATTCGAATGTACTGTGGCTTTAACTGCTCCCACTCCTGGCAGACAGATTTGAGTACAGAGCAATCTATGTTGGAGTCTGAAGCGACAATATCAATGAAAGGGTTATTGATATCGCCCCCGCGATAACGCGGACCAGTAAGAAACTGATGACCATCAATATTGAGTTTACGCTGTAAAAAATACTCTTGTGGTAAGCCAGTTTCTTTCCATGGAAAACGTGCTGAAAAGGTGGTATCCACACAGTATTTTTCCTGCTCATAAATCCATTTTTCAAGCCAGCTATGAAGGATGTCCTGTGGTATGGGCAGTTGAGCATACTGAGAGAGCATAAATTTTAGCATCATATTCATCTGACATAGCTCCAGGTATCAGGTCAATCTACTAAGATTGCCCTGATACCTGCTCAAACAGCAAGTAACTTTCCGAACGGTTTAGTCTACTTCTGGTTAGAGCGACTTGCGAGGCAATAGCCCTGTCAGCTTTGTGCCAGAAGCGGGCGTTTCAAAAAGGTGCAGTATGCCAATCCTAAACTGGCGATGAACCATTTTAGGATCGAGTAAGGTAATCGCCTGAGCGATCACTTATAATACAATTACAGTCGCACTGAATTATGGGTAGACACATAAAGGTGCTATTTAATTCTGAATCGCCGGTTCGGTAATGCACACGGATTAATGCGTGGTAATGGCGATAATGGTTTCTAATTTATATCAACGCGATGACAAAGTAATCCTCCAGACACAACCGAAGCTATTGTGAAGGACTACTGAAAGCTTATTAACGCTCAACCCTTACTAAGTCAGGAGAGTAAGGGAATCGATAATTTCATGTTCTGTATTTTCAATCTCCAGATTGAGAATTTCAGAAATACGTTGAGTTCTTAATCCTTTGTTGATGTTAAACAAATCCATTTTATCCAGCGCATACATGGTGAGTGCGGTTAAGACAGCAGACAAAAATGAGGCCGCAATTATACTTAACGGCTCACCCATGCCCATGCCACTGAGCCAGCTTTCGATAGCGATACCCGCAAACATAGTTACCGAGCCTGCAATGAGCTTTAGAATGGCATCGCCTTTTTGCGCAGGTGATTTGTTTGCGTCCCTCAGGATAGGAGCAATTTGCATCAATATTTTTACGCCTTCCTTAACTACCCGAGCGATTTTTTTAAATACGCCAACGAAGCAGTTAAGGATCCCTTCGAGCAGCATGCTGATGAAGTTTTTAAAAAAGGAGAGTAGTCCACCTTTTAAAAGGTTAGCTGCCTTTTCCATAATATGCATTTTCATCCGGCCAAAGCGTTCCTTAAGCGCCTCTTTGAAACTATTTGCGGCAATCCCATCTTCAATGCCATTTCTGAGACAGTCATTTAACTCATAGTAGAGCGGTTTTATTGCAAATAAAATCACTTCTCCCAGCAGTTGGTGTCCCGCAGCGTTGCCCGCATCGACAGCCAGTCTCTGTTGAACTTCTCTGTTGCTTTTGACATTACCCCACACTGTTTCATTTGTTTTCTTATCTAAGGCAATTTGTGCTTCGTCCATTCTCTTAATTTGATTCGCTTTGACTTCTTTGTCTTTTTCCGTAAGAACTATTTTATTCTGCTTATTTTTACTAAGTACGTAGCCCTGGTCAATTTGCTGTTGTAATTCGTCACGCGTCAAATCATGTTTAGCTTTATTGCCACCGGCATTACTTACCTGGCTGGTAATCACAATATTTTCTTCAATATTGATGATGTCTTTTATGTCATCAACAGTCAATGCTTTGTTGCTCTTGAGATTTTTGCAAAGTTCTGCGCAAGGCACCACATGATCTGCTTGAGCAGCTTGCCCCGGTAAACCTTCACTTTTGGCATGTTTCTTGTTTTTATAAATAACGCTATCAGGATCATAACCATCTTGGGCAGTATTCTCGTCACCAAAATACTTTTCTTTAATCGGATCTGAATCTTTTCGCATCGTGGTTACGTTGCCATCGCGAGTCATTTTTCCCTTATAGTAGACTGACCGTTTATCAAATATCGCGATGTTCACCTGCTCATTGAGCTGTTCGGTATAACTATCAATCGTCGTATTGCTCTGCGGTTTGGCATACGAAAATACTTTGCATTCGTTATAGAGTCGTGACGCGGTGATCCCTTGCTTAGTACCAAGCTTAAATGACCGCATGGTGCCATCGATAAGGCCAAGGAAGACGGGTTCCAGAATTGAATTAGAGCCGCTTTCCGCATCCATATTTGCGATTAAATCAGTAATTTCTGCGATATCTGAATCTTTAACTTCGTAACTATAGAGTTCGCCAACATAGGCAGCAGCCATATCGTTATTTTCAATAAACCGGGCATCTTCGGCATTGATTAGGCTTAATCCAAACAAATCAGGCATCGCCAGGTTACCTTTCCTTGCTGCTGATTGGTGCTGTCGAATGTTAGCTAATCGCATTTTATGTCGTTGAGCATTATCCATGTCACTATCCTATATCCAGCAAGCAATTAGAAACTGTCAGAATCCATGGGCGGTTTGGAGGCTACCTTCAGTAAATTCGGCAACTGTATTGATAATGATGTTGAAGATTTCTTCGTGTTCACTGCTAGTAAAGGCATGTTTTTTGATCAACGCTTTGGCTGAATTTGTTGAGGGTGGGTTACTTCTCATTTCTGAAATTTTATTTTGTGTAATTGCAGGCAGCTGCGCTCTCGTACCTATCCCGCAAATCAGCCAGTCCAGCTCTTCCATCAAATTGTCTGTGAGTTTACGACTAGTGGAAGCGCATGCTATGCCAAGTCCGAATGCAGCGACAATGAATTGGTCACGATTGGCAATTTGATCCAACAGCGCGGTGATCTGGCGTTTCAGTGCATGCATTTCGGCAGTATGGCGAGCCCGCTCCTCATTCCTGCCTTGATTAATATCACTCTGGCGACGGGCTTCAGTTGCAGAGTCATCCGCAACGCTTGCAGCCGCTCCAGCAGCACCTCCCACTACAGCAGCCCCTACAGCAAGAGCCTCTGCACCGAGCAGTGATCCTGCTAATGAAGCAGCACCCAAGACCGAGCCGCCACCCGTGAATGGAGCTAAAGCAACAGCAGCAACACCTACTGCAACTCCACCTGCGCAATACCCTACAATCTTCACTAATTTCATTCATCGCCTCAGATTATTATAATTATCTGATTAATAAAAATACGATCATTTTTATTCGTTCAAAACTTAATATCTTCTAATGTTGTTCATAATTCAAGGTGGACGAGAAACAGAAAAAAACTTCAGTAACTGACCTGCTCCGCGTTGATTAAGACACCTCAATGTTGGCCATGTAGTTGTTGGAGCTGCGAATTTCCACTCTTCGCTCATAAGGGACAACCATACTCAAATCTCCCACATTGCAGGAGATTTGAGTATGAACACGTCACCGTGGAACAAAGACCGTATCATCGGCCAAAAAAGACCACTTCAGATATCTCATATCTGGGGGATCAGAATCCGACTTGAACTGGAAGGTAAAACGCGCGATTTAGCTCTGTTCAATATGGCCCTGGACAGTAAGCTTCGGGGCTGTGATCTGGTCAAACTCAAAGTATCTGATGTTGCATATGGCAGCTCTGTTTCAAGCAGAGCAACGGTTTTGCAACAGAAAACCGGTAGTCCTGTGCAATTTGAGATAACCAAAGGGACCAGAGAAGCTGTTTCTGCATTGATAAAGCTTGGCAATTTGCACAGTAAAGACTTCTTGTTTCGGTCTCGGGTCGGAACTAACCAGCACATTTCAACCCGGCAATACAACCGAATCTTTCATGGGTGGGTAGAAAAGCTTGGTCTCGACGATTCGCTGTACAGCACACATTCCATGAGAAGAACAAAACCTTACCTAATCTACAAGAAAACTAAGAACCTCCGGGTGATCCAACTTCTGTTGGGCCATAAGAAACTCGAAAGCACAGTCCGTTATCTGGGCATTGAGGTCGATGATGCGTTAGAGATCTCGGAGTCGATTGAAGTCTAGGGTTGTCGGGGCTGCAACAGCAGCCCTGTGCCAGTTGCGGAAGTTACTGAGAACAATCGGTGCCAATCAATAGGGAGCAGGTCAAGAGGCTGCATCAGTGCGGCCCGCAGTTTACTGCAGGCCTGAGAGGATCGGGTTGCACGTTATGTGCCTGGCGATCCCGTTATGTACCGCTAACGCTGTTGAGCTGCTACTTTGTCGCGATGAATAAAGAGAGACATATACCAAATGTCATCTTCGATGGCCGACATGACCACACCGGTTGTACGCGTCAAATGACAGTAACTATGAAGTAATTGCAGGGTCGTCTTTATGATCATCACATGCGTGCGGTACAGAGTGTCTGCGTTAATCTGCAGACCATATGTAGCAAGTTTTCCTTGCACTTCTGCGCTCAGGGTGTGCTGATTATCAAAGGCATTGAAAATCGGCAGAACCTTCAGGTCACTCATGTAAACATTGCGGCTGCCCTGGCGAAACTTTTCCTGCGCCGCAGAAAGGTATTCGTCGGCCAGGCGAATTTCAATCATGGCAGCGCCGAGATATCCCGGCCAGCTGGCCAGTGTCCCTGTGTGCATACGTAACCTTGTCTTACGGCTACCCCAGTTGCTGAAGAACTTCTGCACCCGTTGCGGATTATTGAAATCACGGATAGTGATCAGCGGCACGTCTCTCAGGCTTGGCCTGAGACTGGCTTCATTGAATGAGTGTTCGACGTCAAGTAATCTTTCAATATAATTTTCATTTAATTTCAAGTTGTTATTGCGAACCAGTACTGATGCTGCACTCTTTGCACCGAGCGTTACCTTCAGATACTGCATTATCATTTCATGACTGGCCATTAAGGTCAGGCGGGTAGCAAATTCAGGCGTAACGGAGTTGTTAATCCGTTCAGGACCATTTTTTCTCGCAGGCAGTATCCCTGTGACGATCAACCAGCAGTAGGCCTTCAGTGGTGCATCCACAAACTCCCAGGCCAGACAGCGTTTCACCAGATCGCGCCGAACCAGCGCCGAATAGCCAGCAAACTCTTCCTTTAGGGTTTCAGCGATTTCCAGCGCATAACGAGTATCAAAACCTGTCGCTTTCTCGATGACAACAAGCATAAACGCCAACTGGTAATTGGTACTGTAACGATCATAATCTGCAATGGTTTCTTCAGGAAGATCTATCGCTTCAACATCCACAGGAATCGCCTCTATCAGCTCATCACGCGTATTCGCCAGGTAGACTTCCAGAAAGCAGTAAGCCATATGTTTGATGGCTTCTGCATTAGCACCGGTATAGTGTTCTTCAGCCATCTGATTTACACGCGTCACGATTTCCTTTGTCTGTTGCCGCTCAGCAGCAGTCATTCCGCAATGAACTACCAGTTGATCAAAACAGAGCTGATCCACAAAGTCCATCGCTGCTTTCTGTTCTTTCGTAATACGAGTCATTTTTCTCTTCCTGGGACGTTGAATACGGCTGGCGCTATTATGTTGAGTTAGCTGGGCATGGGCTATTGCGAAAAAAACTGTACTTTTTTCTACACTAAGCTGGCAATCGGGAGGGCCTTTGGTAACTCGAATTATCGCTCCAGTAAGAAATATCTGCTTTGAGCTCCAGGAAGGGGATGAATAATCCAGTGACAGTTATCAAAGAGAATGCAGTCTTCATGTACAGAACAGCTTAAGACATGTGGTGTTTCTTCAGAAGAAATAATCGACACATTCATTTTCAGCACCATAGCTTTTGACATTCTCCCTATTAACTGGCGCTTTGGATAATTAGTTAAAGTTGTATAATCAGTGAGAAGAAGTTTTAACTTCCGCTCCTCGCTCAAAGCGGACGTTATCTTGCATTATAAATGTGTAAACATCACTTTTACCAAGCCCGCACGGTCGGCACATCTGCAAGCCGTGTCGTATAACACGGCGACAGCATCTCCCGCTTCATCTGCCACGACTGCTGGATACCCTGCCCCGCAAAATAGAGTGTTCCCCTGCCCTGCTGGTTGAGTCTGTCCATCAGTGACATCAGCGCCTCGCTGTTCGCGCGCGGCGCGTTCTCGTCAAACAGGTTCAGCTGCGCCACGCCCTGGCTGAAAAAGTCACCCAGCATAACGCCCGCCTTCTGGTACCGGTGGCCGTCGCGCCAGACCGCATCAAGGCAGCGCGTCGCCGCGGCAATTATGTCGCGCGTGTCCTGTGTGGGCGTCAGCAGCTTAGTCCCGCCGTGATTGCGGTAATACGGCTCAGCAGAGAACGGCGACGTTTTCACAAACACCGAAATGTACCGGCAGAACTGATGCTCGCCGCGGAGCTTTTCTGCCGCGCGCGCCGCATAGCTGCATATAGCCTGGCGCATCGCTTCATAGTCGGTGATGCGCTCACCAAACGAGCGGCTGCAGACGATTTCCTGTTTCGCCGGGGCAAACTCTTCGATCTCCAGGCAGGGCTCGCCGCGCAGCTCGCGCACGGTGCGCTCCAGCACGACGTTAAAGTGTTTGCGGATAAAGCGGATGTCGGTATCACAGAGCTGCAAAGCATTTTTGATGCCCATTGTCTCCAGCTTTCTGGCAATACGCCGGCCGACGCCCCAGACTTCCTCCACCGGCATCAGCGCCATCAGCCGCCGCTGGCGCGCCTGGTTCGACAGGTCCACCACCCCGCCCGTCTGCGGCCACTCTTTGGCCGCGCGATTGGCGAGTTTAGCCAGCGTCTTCGTCTGGGCGATACCGACACCACAATGAATTCGCGTGTTACGCCGCACCGTCTCGCGTATCTCCCGGCCAAAATCAGCCAGGTCGCGACAGTTCCGCACACCCGTCAGGTCACAGAATGCTTCATCGATACTGTATACCTCAACGCGCGGGCACAGTTCCTCAAGCGTGGTCATCACCCGCTGGCTCATGTCGCCATAGAGTTCATAGTTGCTTGAGAAGGCTATGATCCGCTGTGGAAACTGCATCTCGCGAAGCTGGAACCAGGGCATGCCCATTTTTATGCCAGGCGCGTTGGCTTCGCGGCTGAGCGCTATCACGCAGCCATCGTTATTCGAAAGCGCCACAATGGGCTGACTGGCCAGATCCGGACGGAATGCCGTCTCGCAACTCGTATAGAACGAGTTCATAACAACCAGCGCGAACATTGCGGTGCAGAGTGTGTATTACGCAAATGACAACGCCGACGATGTCGAGGTCGTCGGCGTCATAAACAGCGATAGGCGGGTAAGCCGGGTTCTCGGCGCGCAGCTGCGCCACCGGGTACGTCACCAGCCTTTTAATGGTGAACTCGCCGCCAATACTGGCGACCATGATGTCGTTATGCTTCGCGTGCAGACTGAAGTCCACCAGCAAAAGCGAGACGCCAGGGATGCCATATTTTTCAATCTTATCAGCGAGTCAGGCCTGTTAAACCTGCATATTCATAATATCCTGGTACGCCGCAACCAGCTTGTTGCGCACCTGGATGCCCATCTGCAGCGAGATAGACGATTTTTGCAGGTCGACCATCACATCGTTCAGCGCCACGCCCGGCGTGCCGATTGCGAATTTTTCCGCCTGAGTGCGGGCGGCGTTTTGCGTATCGCTGATACGTCCAAGCGCGGCCTGTAACTCTCCGGCGAAACTCACGGAGGGCGGGGTCTCGACAGCATTATTGCGCGCCACCTGCATGGTGGCCTGCATCTGCTGGAGTACCCCTTCAATACCCTGAATAGCCATCTTTTACCCCTGGATGATTTTTCAACGGGGTGCAGAGTAACACTTTGTCAATGGGATAAAGGCTCTAAATAACGATAAAAAACCAACCTATTTGACCCATAGAAAAACGCGCGACAGCCAATAATGACCCTCGCCATCCAAGTGGAACTTTAGTCGTGCTTGCCGACCCGGGAGTCCGTTTTGCTTCATAACACGCATTATTCTGTCAACGCTGAGTCAAGAGGGGCGCAATGACTGCCGCAGCTTCAACTCAAACGCCACAAAATAAAACCGTAGAGTGGCTCAACCGCTTACGCGCAAACCCGAAGATCCCCTTAATGGTGGCCGGGGCCGCCGCGGTGGCTATTATTGTGGCTCTGGTGCTCTGGGCAAAACAGCCGGAGTACCGCGTGCTTTACAGCAATCTGAGCGATCAGGACGGCGGCGCTATCGTCACCCAACTGACTCAGATGAATATTCCTTACAACTTTGCGGATAACGGTGCCTCTATCATGGTGCCTGCCGAGAAGGTGTACGATCTGCGTCTGCGTCTCGCCCAGCAGGGGCTGCCGAAAGGCGGCGCCGTGGGCTTTGAGCTGATGGATCAGGAAAAATTCGGCATCAGCCAGTTCAGCGAGCAGGTTAACTACCAGCGCGCGCTGGAAGGCGAGCTGGCGCGCACCATTGAGACGTTAGGTCCGGTGAAGAATGCGCGTGTTCACCTCGCCATGCCGAAACCCTCTTTATTTGTTCGCGAGCAGAAATCCCCTTCCGCGTCGGTCACCCTGAACCTGCAGCCGGGCCGCGCGCTCGATGATGGCCAGGTCGCCGCCATCGTGCACATGGTGTCCAGCGCCGTTGCGGGCCTGCCGCCGGGCAACGTAACGCTTGTGGATCAAACCGGCCGCCTGCTGACGCAGTCCGGCACCGGCGCTCGTGATCTTAACGACGCGCAGCTCAAATACGCCTCCGATGTTGAAGGCCGTATTCAGCGCCGTATCGAATCTATCCTTGCGCCTATCGTCGGCACCGGCAACGTCCATGCCCAGGTCACCGCGCAGATCGACTTCTCTAATAAAGAACAGACCGAAGAGCAGTACCGTCCGAACAGCGACCCGTCGCAGATGGCCGTCCGCTCTCGTCAGCTGAACACCAACGACCAGGTGGGCGGTGCCTATCCGGGCGGCGTACCGGGCGCGCTCTCTAACCAGCCTGCACCGGCCAACAGCGCACCGATTGACGCGCCTGCCGGCCAGAACAATGGCCAGAACGCCAACGGTCAGAATGCGAATGGTCAGAACGCGCAGCGTACTCAGAGCACCAGCACGGCAGGCGCCAGCAGCGGCCCGCACAGCAGCCAGCGTGATGAAACCACGAACTACGAAGTGGATCGCACCATTCGCCACACCAAAATGAACGTGGGCGACGTGCAGCGTCTCTCCGTCGCGGTGGTGGTGAACTACCGTCAGCTGGGCAATGGCAAGCCGCTCGCGCTGACTGCCGAGCAGCTGAAACAGATTGAAGACCTGACCCGCGAAGCGATGGGCTACTCCGACAAGCGCGGCGATACCCTGAACGTCGTTAACTCGCAGTTTACCGCGAGCGATGAATCGGGTGGCGAACTGCCGTTCTGGAAGCAACAAGCGTTCATCGATCAGCTTCTCTCCGCAGGCCGCTGGCTGGTGGTGCTGATTGTCGCCTGGCTGCTGTGGCGTAAAGCGGTCCGTCCGCAGCTGCAGCGCCGTGCTGAAGAAGTGAAGCGCGTCCAGGAAATGCAGCAGCAGCGTAAAGAAGTGGAAGAGTCCGTGGAAGTTCGCCTGAGCAAAGACGAACAGACGCAGCAGCGCCGCGCTAACCAGCGCCTGAGCGCCGAAGTGATGAGCCAGCGTATCCGCGAAATGTCAGACAACGATCCGCGCGTGGTCGCGCTGGTCATCCGCCAGTGGATGAGTAACGAGCTATGAGTAACGCTAATTCCAACGCTAATGCCAATGGTCTGTCGGGTACCGATAAAAGCGCCATTCTGCTGATGACCATCGGTGAAGACCGCGCGGCGGAGGTGTTCAAACACCTCTCGCCTCGCGAGGTGCAGCACCTCAGCGCCGCGATGGCGAGCGTGCGTCAGATCTCTAACAAACAGCTGACTGACGTACTGGCGGAGTTTGAACAGGAAGCGGAACAGTTCGCGGCGCTGAGCATCAACACCAACGACTACCTGCGTTCGGTGCTGGTCAAAGCGCTGGGCGAAGAGCGCGCCTCCAGCCTGCTCGAAGATATTCTCGATTCCAAAGAGACCACTTCGGGTATGGAAACGCTCAACTTTATGGAGCCGCAGAGCGCCGCCGACCTTATTCGCGACGAACACCCGCAGATTATCGCCACCATTCTTGTGCACCTCAAACGTGCCCAGGCGGCGGATATCCTGGCGCTGTTCGACGAGCGTCTGCGTCACGACGTGATGCTGCGTATCGCCACTTTCGGCGGCGTCCAGCCGGCGGCGCTGGCGGAGCTGACCGAAGTGCTGAACAACCTGCTCGACGGCCAGAACCTCAAGCGCAGCAAAATGGGCGGCGTGAGAACAGCGGCGGAAATTATCAACCTGATGAAAACGCAGCAGGAAGAAGCCGTTATTACGGCAGTGCGCGAATTCGACGGCGATCTGGCGCAGAAAATCATCGACGAAATGTTCCTGTTCGAAAACCTGGTGGAAGTCGACGACCGCTCCATCCAGCGCCTGCTGCAGGAAGTGGAGTCCGAATCTCTGCTTATCGCCCTCAAAGGCGCCGAGCAGCCGCTGCGCGAGAAATTCCTGCGCAACATGTCGCAGCGTGCGGCCGATATCCTGCGCGACGACCTGGCCAACCGCGGGCCGGTGCGTCTGTCTCAGGTGGAAAACGAACAGAAAGCTATCCTGCTCATCGTCCGTCGTCTGGCGGAAACCGGCGAGATGGTAATTGGCAGCGGCGAGGATACCTATGTCTAATAAGCTTCCCTGGCAGCGCTGGATGCCGGATGACCTCTCCCCGCCTGTAATGCCGGAATTCACGGCATTCGACGAGACGGTCAGCGGCGAAAGCGAAGAAGTCGACGAAGAGCAGTTACGCCTGCAGCAACAGCAGCAGGCGCTGGTGATGATGCAAACCCAGGCGCATGAGCAAGGCTTTAATGCCGGGCTCGCCGAAGGGCGTCAGCAGGGCTTCGAGCAGGGCCGCCAGGAAGGCCATTCCAAAGGATTCGAACAGGGGCTCGCCGAAGCGCGCGCCCAGCAGGGGCCAATACACGCGCGTATGCAGCAGCTGGTGAGCGAGTTCCAGTACACCCTGGACGCGCTCGACAGCGTCATCGCCTCGCGCCTGATGCAGATGGCGCTGGAAGCCGCGCGCCAGGTGATCGGCCACGTTCAGGTGGATAACAACCACCTGATTAAGCAGATCCAGACGCTGTTGCAGCAGGAGCCGCTGTTTAGCGGCAAACCGCAGCTGCGCGTGCATCCGGACGATTTACAGCGCGTCGAAGAGATGCTCGGCGCGACCTTAAGCCTGCACGGCTGGCGTCTGCGCGGCGACCCGACGCTCCATCCGGGCGGCTGCAAAGTCTCTGCCGATGAAGGCGATCTCGATGCGAGCGTGGCGACGCGCTGGCAGGAACTGTGCCGCCTGGCCGCACCAGGAGTGGTGTAATGACCGCCCGTCTGACCCGCTGGCTCAATACGCTCGATAACTTCGAGACCAAAATGGCGCAACTGCCGTCGGTGCGCCGCTACGGCCGCCTGACACGCGCCACCGGCCTGGTGCTGGAAGCGACCGGGCTGCAACTGCCGCTCGGCGCGACCTGTATTATCGAACGTCAGGAAGGCACGCAGCTCCAGGAAGTGGAAAGCGAAGTGGTCGGTTTTAACGGCCAGAAACTGTTTTTAATGCCGCTTGAAGAAGTCGAAGGCATTCTGCCGGGCGCGCGCGTTTATGCCCGTTCGGGGGGGGGCGAAGGGTTACAGAGCAGCAAACAGCTGCCGCTCGGCCCGCAACTGCTTGGCCGCGTGCTGGACGGCGCGGGCAAGCCGCTTGATGGTCTGCCCTCCCCTGACACCGAAACCACCGGCGCGCTTATCACCCCGCCGTTTAACCCACTGCAACGTACCGCCATTGAAGATGTGCTGGACGTGGGCGTGCGCCCGATTAACGCCCTGCTGACCGTCGGTCGCGGCCAGCGTATGGGCCTGTTCGCGGGCTCCGGCGTCGGTAAATCGGTACTGCTCGGCATGATGGCGCGCTACACCCAGGCGGATGTCATCGTGGTCGGGCTTATCGGCGAGCGTGGCCGTGAAGTCAAAGACTTTATCGAGAACATCCTCGGCGCCGAAGGGCGCGCCCGCTCGGTGGTGATTGCCGCCCCGGCGGATGTCTCTCCTTTATTACGTATGCAGGGTGCCGCCTACGCCACCCGCATCGCAGAAGATTTCCGCGACCGCGGTCAGCACGTTCTGCTGATCATGGATTCGCTGACCCGTTACGCGATGGCGCAGCGTGAAATCGCGCTGGCCATCGGCGAGCCGCCTGCGACCAAAGGCTACCCGCCTTCGGTGTTCGCCAAACTGCCCGCGCTGGTCGAGCGTGCCGGTAACGGCATCAGCGGCGGCGGCTCGATTACCGCGTTTTATACCGTACTGACCGAAGGCGACGACCAGCAGGACCCGATCGCCGACTCCGCGCGCGCCATTCTCGACGGCCACATCGTGCTGTCGCGCCGCCTCGCGGAAGCCGGTCACTATCCGGCGATTGATATCGAAGCGTCCATCAGCCGCGTGATGACAGCCATCATCAGCGAAGAGCATTACGCGCGCGTGCGGACCTTCAAACAGCTGCTTTCAAGTTTCCAGCGCAACCGCGATCTGGTGAGCGTTGGGGCTTATGCCAAAGGCAGCGATCCGATGCTGGATCGCGCCATTACGCTGTGGCCGCAACTGGAAGCGTTTCTGCAGCAGGGTATTTACGAACGTTCCGGTGTAGAGGATGCGTTGCAGGCACTGGAACTTATCTTCCCGTCAGTTTGATGAGGTATGAGGGAGGTAGCCATGAAACAAAATGGCGCGCTGAACACGCTTAAAGATATGGCTGAGAAAGAAGTCGACGATGCCGCGTTGCGGCTTGGCGAAATGCGTCGCGGCTGTCAGCAGGCGGAAGAACAGTTGTCGATGCTGATGAATTATCAGCAGGAATATCGCAATAACCTGAATCAGACCATGACCCAGGGGATTGCCAGTAACCGCTGGGTGAATTACCAGCAGTTTATCCAGACGCTGGAGAAAGCGATTGAACAGCATCGCCTTCAGCTTACGCAGTGGAATACCAAAGTCGATCAGGCGCTCTCGTTCTGGAAAGAGAAAAAGCAGCGTCTTCAGGCCTGGCAAACGCTCCAGGACCGGCACGCCAGCGCGGCGCTGCTGGCGGAAAACCGGCTCGATCAAAAAAGAATGGATGAATTTGCCCAGCGGGCATCAATGAGGAAAGGCGAATGATTACGTTGCCCAATGTTGTGCTTACCAGTGACGTCGATGCGACTGGCACCGGTGCCGGGCTGAAAGGCGTCGATGCGAAAAGCGGCGACGCGGCGCAGGATTTTCTGGCGCTGTTAGGCCAGCATTTCTCAGGCAAGCTGCCGTTTGCCGACGGCAAAACGCTGTCGCTCGCGCAGTTGCAGGGTGCCGGTAAAGAGACGCTGGCGGGTAAAACGCTGGCCGATGCTACGGCGGGCCAGCAAGGCGTGCAGAACGATCTCGCGCGTCTGCTGGATCAACTGACCAACGGCGAGATCACCCCGGCCGATCTGACGCTTGCCGCCGGCGACGCGCAGGCAGTGACGGCGGACGCCGCGAAGCCCGCGCTGAAAACCGCCGGTCTTGACGACGATAAAAAACTCAGCGACGAAGATATGGCCGCGTTAAGCGCCCTCTTCGCGATGCTGCCGCAGACCCAGCAGCCGAACGCGGCGGCTGACGCACCAATGCAAACCCAGGCGCAGGGCGTTGCCGCGCTGAGCGCTAATGGTTTTAGCCCGACGGCAAGCCTGACCCAGACGCTCGGCAACGCCAAAAGCGATGCCAAAACCAGCGCGAAAAGCGATGACGCCGCCACCCCGCTGACGGCCGCCGCTGCGACTGCGCCGGTCACCGGCCAGGCCGCTTCGGATGTTGTCGCGCCGGTCTCGACGGTCGATAAAACCGCCGCGGATGTGAGCAGCACGCAGGTGCCGCATAACCTGAACCTGCACGCGCTGGCCTCCACGACCACGCAAGGCACCCAGAACACCACGCCGGCAATGACGATGCCGACCCCGCAGGTCACCGCGCCGCTCGGCACCCCGGACTGGCAGAACTCGGTGAGCCAGCACATCACGCTGTTTACCCGCAACGGCCAGCAGAGCGCCGAACTGCGCCTGCACCCGGAAGAGCTGGGCGCAGTGCAGATCAGCCTGAAGATTGATGACAACATGGCGCAGGTTCAGATGGTGTCGCCGCACAGTCATGTGCGCGCAGCGCTGGAAGCCGCCCTGCCGACGCTGCGCGCGCAGCTCGCGGAAAACGGCATTCAGCTCGGTCAGAGCAGCATCAGCAGCGAAAACTTTAGCGGTCAGCAGCAGCAAAACAACCCGCAACAGTCTGCCGCATCCCGTTCTGGCGGCGCTTTTAGCCTGAATGGTGAAGAAGAGGCGATTGCCGCTCCGGCAAGCCTTCAGGCAGCCGCTCGCGGCAACGGCGCGGTCGATATCTTTGCCTAACGCCAGAGGTAACGTGATTATTCCCGTTTTTTCCAGGCTTTGACTGCGCGCAGAGACGGGATAATCACTCTATCGCAGTACTGATACAGGAAACCCGAGTCTGATGACTGACAGCGCAATCACCAAAGGTAAAGGCCGTAAACGCTCCATCTGGATCCCGTTACTGGTCATTATAACTCTCGCTGCCTGTGCGACGGCAGGTTACAGCTACTGGCGTATGCAGCAGCATGGCACCACCGCGGCTAAAGCGGCGCCAGAACCGCCGCCAGCGCCGGTCTTTTTCGCACTGGACACCTTCACCGTGAACCTGGGTGATGCCGACCGTGTGCTGTATGTCGGCATTACGCTGCGTCTGAAGGACGAGGCGACCCGCCAGCGTCTTAGCGACTACCTGCCGGAAGTGCGCAGCCGTCTGCTGCTGCTCTTCTCCCGTCAGGATGCCTCACAGCTCGCGACCGATGAAGGCAAACAGAAGCTGGTGGAAGCGATTAAACAGACGCTTTCCGCGCCGCTGGTGGCAGGACAACCGAAGCAGGTAGTGACTGACGTCCTCTACACTGCCTTTATTCTGCGGTAAAGCCATGGGCGACAGTATTCTTTCTCAGGCCGAAATCGATGCGCTGTTAAACGGCGACAGCGAGCAGAGCGCGGAACAGCAAGCGACAGGCGGCGATGGCGACATTCGCCCCTACGATCCCAATACCCAGCGTCGCGTGGTGCGCGAGCGCCTCCAGGCGCTGGAGATTATCAACGAACGCTTCGCGCGCCAGTTCCGTATGGGGTTGTTTAACCTGCTGCGCCGCAGCCCGGACATTACCGTGGGGGCGATTCGTATTCAGCCCTACCACGAGTTTGCCCGCAACCTGCCGGTGCCGACCAACCTTAACCTGATTCATTTAAAACCGCTGCGCGGCACCGGGCTGTTTGTGTTCTCGCCAAGCCTGGTGTTTATCGCGGTGGACAACCTGTTCGGCGGTGATGGCCGCTTCCCGACCAAAGTGGAAGGCCGCGAATTTACCCACACCGAACAGCGCGTCATCAACCGTATGCTCAAGCTGGCGCTTGAAGCCTACAGCGACGCGTGGAAAGCGATTAACCCGCTGGACGTGGAGTATGTGCGTTCAGAGATGCAGGTGAAATTCACCAATATCACCACCTCGCCGAACGATATCGTGGTTAACACCCCGTTTCACGTCGAGATTGGTAACCTGACCGGCGAGTTTAATATCTGTCTGCCGTTCAGCATGATTGAGCCGCTGCGCGAACTGCTGGTTAACCCGCCGCTGGAAAACTCCCGTCAGGAAGATCAGAACTGGCGCGACACTCTGGTACGGCAGGTGCAGCACTCGGAGCTGGAGTTAATTGCTAACTTCGCCGAGATCCCGCTGCGACTCTCGAAGATTTTGAAGCTGAAGCCAGGCGACGTGCTGCCCATTGATAAGCCGGATCGCATTCTGGTGCATGTGGATGGCGTACCGGTTCTCACCAGCCAGTACGGCACCGTAAACGGGCAATACGCCCTGCGCGTTGAACATTTGATCAACCCAATTTTGAATTCGCTGAATGAGGAACAGCCCAATGAGTGACATTAACAAACCGTCCGATGAAAATGCTGGTGAAATGGACGATCTGTGGGCTGATGCACTGAAAGAACAAAAAAGCACCGGCGACTCCGCAGACGATCTGTGGGCCGATGCGCTGAGCGAGCAGAAAACCGCGGGCAAGAGCTCGGCGGATAGCGTGTTCCGCGCGCTGGAAGGCGGCGACATGGTCGGCGCGCTCCAGGATATCAACCTGATTATGGATATCCCGGTGAAACTCACCGTGGAGCTGGGCCGCACCCGCATGACCATTAAAGAGCTGCTGCGTCTGACGCAGGGTTCCGTGGTCGCGCTGGACGGTCTCGCCGGCGAGCCGCTGGATATCCTTATCAACGGTTACCTGATTGCTCAGGGTGAAGTCGTGGTCGTCGCCGATAAATATGGCGTGCGCATCACCGACATCATCACCCCGTCAGAACGTATGCGTCGCCTGAGTCGTTAAATGAAAAATCAGACCACGGTTGCACAGCCGGCAATGCCCGACGCCGGCTCATCCTTAATCCAGGTAAGCGGCGCGCTGACGCTGATTATCCTCTTTATTCTGCTGTTTGCTTGGATGGCAAAGCGTTTTGGCTTCGCGGCTAAAAGCACCGGGATGCGTGGTCTGAAGCTCAACAGCAGCCTGAGCCTTGGGGCTCGCGAAAAGATTGTGATTGTCGAAGTGGAAGACGCCCGCCTGGTGCTGGGCGTGACCGCCACCTCTATCACGCCCCTGCACACCCTGCCGCCTGCGCCCCCCGCGCAGGAGCCGGAAACCGTGCCGGGCGCTGACTTCCAGAACCTGATGAAAAATCTGCTTAAGCGTAGCGGGAGAAAGTAATGCGTCGTTGGTTAAATCTTTCTTTCCTCGCGCTCGGCCTGCTGGCGGCGCCGGCGATGGCGCAACTGCCGGGTCTTGTCAGCCAGCCGATATCGGGCGGCGGTCAGAGCTGGTCGCTGCCGGTACAGACGCTGGTGTTTATCACCTCGCTGACGTTCCTGCCCGCCATTCTGTTAATGATGACCAGCTTTACGCGCATCATTATCGTTTTCGGTCTGCTGCGTAACGCGCTCGGCACCCCGTCCGCGCCGCCAAACCAGGTGCTGCTGGGCCTCGCGCTGTTCCTGACCTTTTTTATCATGTCGCCGGTTATCGATAAGATCTATTCCGACGCCTATCAGCCGTTCACCGAAAACAAAATTTCGATGGAAGTGGCGCTCGACCGCGGCGCGCAACCGCTGCGCGAATTTATGCTGCGCCAGACCCGCGAGGCGGATCTGGCGCTGTTTGCGAAACTTGCCAATACGCAGCCGATTCAGGGGCCGGAAGCGGTGCCGATGCGCATCCTGCTGCCCGCGTATGTTACCAGCGAGCTGAAAACCGCATTCCAGATTGGCTTTACCGTGTTTATCCCCTTCCTGATCATCGATCTGGTGGTGGCGAGCGTGCTGATGGCGCTCGGGATGATGATGGTGCCGCCTGCGTCTATCGCCCTGCCCTTCAAGCTGATGCTGTTTGTGCTGGTTGATGGCTGGCAGCTCCTTGTCGGTTCGCTTGCCCAAAGCTTTTACAGTTAACGAGGTGCATGATGACGCCAGAATCGGTCATGATGATGGGCACGGAAGCCATGAAAGTCGCGCTCGCGCTCGCCGCGCCCCTGCTGCTGGTGGCGCTGGTGACCGGCCTGTTTATCAGTATTTTGCAGGCGGCCACCCAGATTAACGAAATGACGCTCTCGTTCATTCCGAAAATTCTGGCGGTGTTTGTGGTTATCGTGGCGGCGGGCCCGTGGATGCTCAACCTGCTGCTCGACTATATGCGCACGCTGTTTTCTAACCTGCCGTATATCATCGGCTGACGGCCGCGCCCATGCTGCAATTCACCAGCGACCAGTATCTTCACTGGCTGACTCTGTACTTCTGGCCGCTGCTGCGGGTGCTGGCGCTTATCAGCACCGCGCCTATCTTAAGCGAGCGCTCCATCAGTATCCGCGTCAAGATTGGTCTGGCGCTGCTGATTACCATCGCGCTCGCGCCCAATATTCCCGGCAGTAACGTGCCGATTTTCTCGCTTGAAGGGCTGTGGCTGGGGTTGCAGCAGATTCTTATCGGCGTCGCCATTGGCTTTACGATGCAGTTTGCGTTCGCGGCGGTGCGTACCGCGGGCGAGCTTATCGGGCTGCAAATGGGGCTCTCATTCGCCACGTTTTTCGATCCGGGCAGCCGACTGAATATGCCGGTGCTGGCGCGCTTTATCGATATGCTGGCAATGCTGCTGTTTCTCACGGTTAACGGTCATCTGTGGCTTATCTCCATTCTTGCCGACACGTTTCACACCCTGCCCATTGGCGGCGAAGCGATTAACAGCAACGCTTTCATGGCGCTGACCCGCGCGGGCGGTCTGATTTTTATTAATGGCGTCATGCTGGCGCTGCCGATGATTACCCTTTTGCTGTCATTAAACCTGGCGCTTGGCCTGTTAAACCGTATGGCCCCGCAGTTGACCGTATTCGCCATTGGCTTTCCGCTGACGCTGAGTATCGGGATAATCGTCCTCGCTGCGTTAATGCCCTTAATAGCACCGTTCTGTGAACATTTATTCGCAGAAATATTTCACTTGTTGACTGATATCGTTAGCGAAATTCCTGCAAAGGGTTAACCCCTCTCTTTAAATGGTCATCCTAAGGATATTCCTAATATGGAAAATATATTCTCTGGCTGACCATACATCCCAGGCGGAATTAATGATTTTACGCCTCTCACAGAACCGGATCGCCTCTTTACTTTAAGAACTTTCCTGGCAAATTATACGTAACTTTACGGGATAGTTGGGGTCGCCTGAATGACTTCGATACCCGGCTGATACGATTCACGCTATCGGTCTGCGGTACGCCGTTTGACGCTTTATTATCCCGTAAATGCTGGTCTTGGCAGAACGGCGGTCGTTCTCAGGCTGGTGGAGCAATCGTTGTGCTTTAACGGATAACGCGTTTAGTGAGGGTAGGCTATGTCAACGATTATTATGGATCTCTGCAGCTATACCAGGCTCGGGCTAACCGGTTATTTATCGACAAGAGGAGTCAGAAAACGTCAGATATTTCATGCTGATAGTGTTGAAACTCTGGAAGAAGCCTGTCAGCTGCGTAAGCCCCATGTGGTGTTTATTAATGAAGACTGTTTTATTCACGATCCCGAAAGCAGTCAGCATATAAAGCACATCATTAATCAGCATCCCGGTACGTTATTTATTGTTTTTATGGCGATTGCCAATATTCACTTCGATGAATATTTACGGGTGCGTAAGAATCTGTTAATTAGCTCTAAATCGATTAAACCAGAGTCACTGGACGCTATTCTGGGAGATTATTTAACCAAAGATATGCAGTGTATTGGGAAAATCAGTTTGCCTACACTCTCTTTAAGCCGTACTGAATCCAGTATGCTGAGAATGTGGATGTCGGGCCAGGATACGATTCAGATTTCCGATCAGATGAATATTAAGGCCAAGACAGTTTCGTCTCACAAAGGGAATATAAAACGTAAAATCAAGACCCATAATAAGCAAGTGATCTATCATGTTGTGCGGTTGACCGATAACGTCACCAACGGCATTTTTGTGAATATGCGCTAACGCAGCACGTTAATTTACCCTGTACCCTACACGATTCGTCTCTGACGCTCGTCGGAACGATTACATTACTCATCATCATATCGCTCAGGCGAGGATGAACCCTGTCTTAAAAATAACGCCGCCCCGAATTAACGGAGCGGCGTAACAATAAGTAAAAAATATGACGTGTTATTCCACCTTTTCGACAAATATCCCGTCCGGGTGATCTTTCTCATTAAAGAACCATATTCCCAGCGGATACTCCTCCAGTGAAACCAGATACATCGTACCTTCATTAAAAGGCTCAACGGCCAGCACCACGCCTG
Organism: Cronobacter sp. 153480017-3; assembly: GCF_053627815.1. Lineage (NCBI taxonomy): Bacteria > Pseudomonadati > Pseudomonadota > Gammaproteobacteria > Enterobacterales > Enterobacteriaceae > Cronobacter > Cronobacter sp. 153480017-3. Next base: position 702,885 of record NZ_JBSEYN010000001.1, read on the forward strand.
GACGACGCGGCCCGCCATCCGTTTTAACGGTAACCCGATCGTTAACGTTCATAACTGCTCCTCTTATCGCTATTGTGCCAGTGTAGAACAAAACCGCTTTGCTGGCACCGGGCTGAGTGGCGCCTGCCGGCGGACAGCTATAATTAGCGTGATGGGGTCGTGTGAGGTGAATGCCATGAAACCGGAAAACCCAACGCCAGAAACGCCACAGGCTGATATCGACGCGCTGCTGGGCGCGATTGAGGTGATTAGCGAAGACGAGCGGCACACGCCAGAATGCGTCTCCCCGACGCTGGCGGATGCGCGCAGAAAGGATACGTGTCGGGAGCTTGGCGAGGAGTTTGAACTGGATATCCGCGATGCGGGGCCGAGCGAAGTGAACCATTGAGCATAAAAATATCCCGGCCTGGGGAGCCGGGATAAGCTTGCGAAAGCAAGAAGCACTTAAAATTCGTTACACCAGGGAAACTGATGTCGATGAACAACATACCGCAAAATTTTTGCCGCACAAGGATATATTTTCTTGGTGAATAATACATTGCTAATATTATGGAACCATATATTCACTGCAAGCCAACAACCGCGCGCCTTTCGTGGCAACGATCTCAAAATAACCCTGCAAAAAAGGCCGATTAATCGAGATTATTCCTGGTTAGCCAGGCAAATGGCTGCGCGTAAAAAGGAGCCACTATGGCGCATCTGAATGACGATTTGCTGGTGATTACCGACCTGGACGGCACGCTGCTTGATCCGAATACGCATGAATGGGAACCGGCGCAGGCGTGGCTTACTCGCCTTATCGACCATCAGGTGCCGGTCATTCTCTCCAGCACCAAAACGGCGGCGGAAATTATCGCCATCCAGGATGCGCTTGGTCTCTCCGGGCAGCCTTTTATCGCCGAGAACGGCGCGATTATTCAGCTTGACGCCGCCTGGGAGGATAGCCCTGACTTCCCTCGCCTGCTAAATGGCGTTCCCCATGACGACATCCTCGCCGTGATTAACCGCCTGCGCGACGAGCACGGCTATAAGCTTTTCTGCTTCAGCGATGTGGATGAGAAAACCATTGCCGAATGGACCGGGCTTAGCCCGAAACTTGCCGCGATGGCGACGCTGCTGGAAGCCTCCGAGACGGTTATCTGGCGCGACAGCGACGAAAACCTGGCGCGCTTTACCGCAAGCCTTGAAGCGCTCGGCCTGATGATGATTGAGGGTGGCCGTTTCTGGCACGTGCTGGATGCACGCGGCGGTAAAGGCCAGGCGGTGAACTGGCTGAAAGAGCAGTACCGCAAGCGTGAAGGCACACTGCGCACCACAATCGGGCTTGGCGACGGGCCGGATGACGCCTCGCTGCTTGATAACGTCGACCTGGCGGTGGTGGTGAAAGGCTTAAACCGCCAGGGCGTGATGCTTAAAAATGACGATCCCGCCCGCGTCTACCGCACGACCGAGCGCGGCCCGGCGGGCTTTCGCGAAGGGCTCGATCATTTTCTGGGTAAGGCGTAAGCCTTACCCCTCGTCACATACCTGGTTGCGCCCGCGCTGTTTGGCCAGATAAAGCCGGTGATCGGCTATCGATTGCAGATGCTCGAAATCGTAATCGCCGTCGCGTCGCGCCTCGCTCACGCCTACCGACACGCTGATACGAATGGTCGTATCCGGGCGCACCAGAATCTCCTGGCTGTTGATGCGCTGGCGTATCCGCTCTGCCACCTGCCGCGCCCCGTCAGCGGTCGTACCCGGCAGAATCACGCAAAACTCCTCCCCACCGACGCGCCCCGCCACATCCTGGGCGCGCAGCGAACGGCTTAACATGCCCGCCCGCCCACGTCAGTACCTTATCGCCCGCCTGATGACCATAGCGGTCATTGATGCTTTTAAAGTGATCGAGATCGAGCTGGATAACCGAAAACGGCTCACTTTGCGCAAAACACGTTTTCGCCGCCATACGCGCGCGCTCAAAGAACGCGCCACGGTTGTACAGGCGCGTCAGCGTGTCATACCAGGCGCGCCATTTCAGCGAGCGCTGCATGGTCAGCATATTGCGCACCATACCCACGATCACCCGCCAGGAGAGAAACAGCATGGCGGTAAAGAGCAGCCACAGCAGGCCAAGCACCATCGCCACTTTGCCGAATTTCCCTTCCGCGCTTTGCGACACCGTGGTGACTTTCACCAGCACACCGTCGAAATAATCGAGCTTCGCCCAGGTGATGAAGCGGGTATCCATCCGCGCGTCGCCCTCGTTGCCAAGCTCCATCTGGCGGGCCAGCATCGCTTTATCCTGCGCCGTGAAATGCAGCGCGGTGTCGCTGCCGGAAGCGGTCGTGGCTATCGGGCTTAGCTGGCTGTCGAAAAGCAGAATTTCGCCGCCGCTGTCGTCGTCATTCAGTGCGTTTTTCAGGAAATCGCGCATTGCGCCGATGGGGAAATCCATCGCCAGCACACCGAACCAGCGGCCTTTATCATCCAGCGGGATGCTGGCGGTGACGCGCTGCCCCGTGGGCATGCTGAGATCGCGCCCGTGCAGCCAGCGCACGCCACGCCCAGGATTGCGCCGCCGCGACTGATCGAGAAACCAGCGGCTACTGACTTGCTGGTAGTAGAGTTCCGGTATGCTGCCGTGACCGTAAAACGGCAAATTAGTGAGGTAAAAACCGGCGCGCGACACATAAAAAGTGCGTACTTCCGGACGCTCAGCGCGGGCATCGGCGATGCTCAGCATGTGGCCGAGCGCCAGCGTCGCATTCAGCTCGCTATAGAGTAACGCGTCGTCGCGCTCAAGCAGTGTGCTCTGACCAATAAACGCGTCAGATACGCCCTGAATTTCCGGTGCCAGATCGCGCCCGGTCGGCAGCGTCCATTCAGGTTTATCGCGCTCCGCCTTAAACCCGGCGATGAGAGCGTCGGTCTGCGGGCCTTCTAACAGGTTATGCATGGCATAACGCATACCCGCGCGATAAAACAGCAGTTTATCGACGCTGTATTGCAGATTACGGTCCATCGCCGTGGCGATGCTGTCGAGCTGATTGCGCTGCGAGGAGATAAAAGCGTCCTGCAGAATAACTCCTTCACGCCAGGTCAGCAGCGTGGAGAAGATAAAGACGGCGCAGAAGCAGAAGTTGACGACCCGAATAGGGTTTTTGGTCCGCCAGCGGCTGATGAGTAACTTGTCAGGCACGTCAGACTCCCTGTACTGATAAAGGCTCGACTGGATGAAGCAGAGTGAAGGTCAGGCGGCTCAGATAATACCAGGCGGCGCGGATATTAAAAGTGTGGCCGTTTTTTTACGGATTGTCGCCTGGAAAGTAAAAGGATGTCATTGATCTGTTGCAGGATGGAGGGGGGAAAGAAAACGCCCGGCAGTGTAACCGGGCGTTCTTTCAACGACGTTCTTCGCGAGATTTCCTTTCGCCGGGCAGCAGTTCGTCTTCACGAAACGCTTCCCGCTGCACGCCGTAACCGTCATACCAGCGGCATTCCACCATGCCGCTTGAATAACCGGTCACGACCATGCGTTGACCGCTGTTTTTGCGCCGGACTTCATCGCTGACTAAAAAGACCATGCCTGCCTCCTTTATCAGTGTGAAAACATCCAGAAGATAGTCAACACGCGCGATTTTCGCCTGTCAGGCGCGCAGTTTCAGGAATATTCTCAATGCGCCGGTTTACCGCGCAGCCGGCCGATAAGCGAAACAACCGCGAGCACGACAGCGCCGAGGATAAAACCGAGCACCAGGTTTAGTACCGTGGGCATCACCGCCGCGCCCACGCCGCCCAGGCTCTGCGCCCAGTGTTCAATCCCGTGATGCAGCGGCGCGATGCCGTGTACCACAATGCCGCCGCCCACCAGAAACATCGCGATAGTGCCGAGGACAGAGAGCGCCTTCATCAGCCACGGCGCCGTCACCAGCAGCCCTTTACCAACGCCGCGCGCCAGCGCCGAGCGTTTATCTGCAAGCCAGTAGCCCATATCGTCAAGCTTCACAATGACGCCCACAATTCCATAGACACCGAGCGTCACCAGAACAGCGATACCGCTTAATATCAGCACCTGGTTTAAGAGCGGGGCTTCGGCCACGATGCCAAGCGTAATGGCGACGATTTCCGCCGAGAGAATAAAATCGGTGCGCACCGCGCCTTTTACTTTATCGCGCTCGTAGAGTTTCGGGTCCTGCTTTGCTATCTCATTCAGACGCTGCTGTCTCTGCTCCGGTGTCTCTTTGTGTTTACGCGCGTGGATGCTGTGCATCACCTTTTCCACGCCTTCAAAGCACAGAAACGCGCCGCCCACCATCAGGAGCGGGGTAATGGCCCACGGCGCGAAGGCGCTAATGATAAGCGCGAGCGGCACCAGAATCAGTTTATTGAGCAGCGATCCTTTCGCCACCGCCCAGACCACCGGCAGTTCGCGATTCGCGCGCACGCCAGTCACCTGCTGTGCGTTAAGCGAAAGATCGTCGCCCAGCACCCCGGCGGTCTTTTTTGCCGCGAGTTTTCCCATCATTGAGATATCGTCCAGCAACGTGGCGATATCATCCAGCAGCGTTAATAAACTACTTCCGGCCAAAATTTCATTCCTTCGTGTTGTGATTCTGAAGTGTTAAGTATGGAGTAAAAGGCGCTACCCCGAAACTACCACCTTCTGTCAACGCAAAATTAACCTAAGCGAAACAATTAAAAATCTCGCCTCGGCAATAATTTTAGCGTTCACTATAAGCGTTCTTTATTTCACGTCGTGAGGGAGTATGCGTTTCGGTCGAGTATTACCGCTGCTTGGCGCACTGTTCGCGCTGTATATCATCTGGGGTTCCACCTATTTTGCGATTGCCGTCGGCGTAAAAAGCTGGCCGCCGTTTATGATGGCGGGCGTGCGCTTTCTCTGCGCGGGCGTTCTGCTGCTGACATATCTGCTGGCGACCGGCCACAAACTCCCGGCGCGTCGCCCGATGTTAAACGCGGCGCTGATTGGCGTGCTGCTGCTGGCCGTCGGTAACGGCTTTGTGACGGTGGCGGAGCATCAGCATGTGCCGTCGGGCATCGCCGCCGTGATGGTCGCGACCGTCCCGCTCTTCTCGCTGATTTTCAGCCGTTTCTTTGGCATTCAGACCCGTAAGCTGGAGTGGCTCGGCGTGGCGATTGGCCTGGCGGGCATTGTGCTGTTAAACAGCGGCGGCAACCTGAACGGCAATCCGTGGGGCGCGCTGTTAATTCTGATTGGCTCGCTTAGCTGGGCGTTCGGTTCGGTCTACGGCTCGCGTATTGAATTGCCGACGGGAATGATGGCGGGCGCGATTGAGATGCTGGCGGCGGGCCTGGTGCTGATGGTGGCGTCGCTGCTCACCGGCGAGCGGATGACCGCGCTGCCCGATCTCTCGGGCTTTCTGGCGGTGGGCTATCTGGCGCTGTTCGGCTCGGTGATTGCCATCAACGCTTATATGTATCTTATCCGCAACGTCTCGCCTGCGGTCGCCACCAGCTACGCGTATGTCAACCCGGTGGTGGCGGTGCTGCTTGGCACCGGCTTTGGCGGCGAGAGCCTGTCACAGATTGAGTGGATTGCGCTTGGCGTGATCATTGTAGCGGTGTTGCTGGTGACGCTCGGTAAATATCTGCTGCCGGCTAAACCGGTCGTTGAGCCCTGTGACGTTCAGAAGTAAACCTTAACCGGCGGGTGGCGCAGGCCGCTCGCCCTCAAGGGCGTGAATGCCCTGGATGTCTATTTCGGCATGCGCCCCGCCGCTGCAAATCCACTCTTCCAGCCGCTCGGCGAGCGCCGCGTCAGAGAGTTTTTCACGACCGCGTAACGCACACTCCCAGACTAACAGCACGCGCCAGCCTTCACTGAGCAGCGTGGCCACATCGCGCTTATCGCGCGCCACATTCTTGCCGATTTTATCAAGCCAGAAATCGGTGCGGGTGGCAGGCACTTTAAAGAGATAGCAGTCGTGATGATGCCAGAAACAGCCGTGGGTGAAGATAACGCAGCGGTAGTCGTCGAGCACAAAATCGGGGCGACCGGCGAGTGCGGCGTCCTGCACGCGAAAGGTAAACCCCTGCTCTGTGAGCAGCGCGCCGAGCCGCTTTTCAATGGCGGTATCGCGGGTGCCGATGGCGCGCATATTTTTACTGCGAACGGCCTTGCTATGAACGTCCGCCATCGCGATTCTCCAGCCGCAGCCGCACCGCCTGCGCGATACGCGGACGCAGTAGCTTTGCGACCGCCGCAAAAGCAGGCACCACCACCGAGTTGCCGAACTGGCGATAGGCCTGGGTATCGGAAACCGGAATGCGAAACGCGTGGCCCTGCGGCGCTTCAAAGCCCATCAGGCGCGCGCATTCGCGCGGCGTCAGGCGGCGCGGGCGGCGCTGCTGGTTGGCGGCATCGTCGAAATCCCGCTCGCCAAGCGCTTTATCCCAGCCGCGGTCGATTAAGATTTCCGCGCCGTCTTTGTAATAACGCGCCGAGAGCGTACGCGCCACGCTTGCGGGATTTTGCGGGTCCACCAGACCATAACCAAAGCCGTTGCCCTTCGCCTGATGCTTCTGGGCGTAGCGGTAGAGATATTTCCATAGCGTCGGCGTCAGCACGTAGCGGGCATCGACGGTCGTATCGAGCAGTTCACCAAACGCCGGGCGACGCGCGGGGTAAAACTCAGGCAGCGCGCGCAGCGTAAACCCGTCGTGCAGATTGAGCGAGCGGCGAAAGCCCACCAGCACGATGCGCTCGCGGTGCTGCGGCAGGAAATGTTTGCCGTCGATGATTTTCGGATCGTCCGGGCCCATTTCGGCGGCGTCCGCCACTTCATAGCCCAGCTCATCCAGCGTCTGCATGATGATGCGAAAAGTATTGCCCTTGTCGTGGCTTTTCAGGTTTTTGACGTTTTCCAGCACGAAAATCGCAGGCTGGCGCGCGGCGATAATGCGCACCACGTCGAAAAACAGCGTGCCCTGAGTTTCGCAGGCAAAACCGTGCGCGCGGCCCAGCGCGTTTTTCTTCGACACGCCCGCGAGCGAAAACGGCTGACACGGAAAGCCCGCCAGCAGAACGTCATGCTGCGGAATACACGCGCGGATATGCTCGGCGGCGGCCTCGTCGCTGATTTCTGGCTTGTGGCTTAGCGTGACATCCCGGATATCTTCATTGAACTGATGCTGTTGCGGATCGCAATACCAGTTGGCTTTATAGGTGCGCACCGCGTGTTTATTCCACTCACTGGTAAACACGCACTGGCCGCCTGCGGCTTCAAACCCGCTGCGAATACCGCCGATACCGGCGAAGAGATCGATAAAGCGAAACGCGTAGTTCGGATGATGCCGCGGTGGCGTGGGCAGTAACGCCAGCAGGCGGCGATACTCTTGCGGGCCAAGGCGCGCGCCATCCGCGTTGAGCTGCTGGCGCTTAAGCCTGGCGCGGCTCCAGCGCTTTTCGCCTGCCTCATTTAACAGCGCCACCACCGTTTTGGTGTCGTAAATCTCCAGCACTTTTTGCAGCAGCGCGTGCGCGCTCAGCGCAGGAGCGGCGTTGAACTCCGCGCCTGCCAGTCCGTCTTCAGTAACAGCGTGATTGTCGAGCATTACCTTCGCCATACAAAACCGATATAGGACAGAGTAACACACTTTCGCGCGGGGCTGCGGTTAAGGCGTAACCTGAATAAAGCGACGCAGTACCTCTTCATCAAGCTCACAAAAATCGCCCTTCAGCTCGGCGCAGAGCTTGGCCATGTAATGCACGAGAAAATCAGCGTTATGGCGCGCCAGCGCCCTGCCCGCCTCGGTTTGCATGGTGGAAGGCAGCGTCAGCAATTTTTTCTGGAAGTGATCGAGCGCCCAGGCGGTGTCGTCGAGTTCACGGTGTGCGGCAAGCGGATCGTCACTGTCGAACAGGGCGCGGCCAAGCGCGCCGGAGACATAAAAGACACGCGCAAGACCAATAGCCCCGAGCGACTCCAGCCGGTCGGCGTCCTGCACAATTTTCGCCTCCAGCGTCGTCGGCGCAATACCGGCGCTGAAGCTGTGCGCACGCACCGCATGGGCCACGTCGTCATACATTTCACGTGGGAAATCGGGAAAGTGAGTGTCCAGAATGCGCAACGTCTCCTGAGCGGCCAGCGTCGAGGCCAGATGGCGCTGCGGATGGTTTTTCGGCAAATTGACGATATCGTGGAAATAGCAGGCGGTCAGTACCACCAGACGGTTGGCCTCACTGCCTGCCATGATCTGCTGCGCGGTTTTCCAGACGCGGCGAAAATGCGCGATATCATGCGCTTTGTCATCCTGATTCCAGCTTTGATGCAGCCAGTCTTCAAAACGCTGCTGCCAGTGGGTGAGCGACATAGCGTCTCCTTCTACGCGGGTCAGTCCGGTTTTTTCTGTAATGCAGATCACAAAATTAGCATGCTTTATGCGCTTTTGCGCGGACGGCTTTCTGCAGGCGTAACAAATCGCTAAGTAAAAAGAACGTGCCGGGTAGCAGGGATAATGATTGATATCGGGCCCTAAAATTCGCTCCTTAAAAAGGAGGCATTCATCACTTATCTGATTTTTATTTTCACACGCCGGAACCGGACTTTTTTCAGCGCTAACAGACCCGCTTCGTACCGTTCTTTTTTCTGAAAATTAATTATCCGAATAATAATTCAACAGGCAATTATCTTTTATTACTGATGCCTTTAACGCTTATTTATTTGATAGCGCGCACATCCAGAAAAACCAGCCACCATACCCTCTGGGCCTGTGCCTCGACCAGAACAACCCTTTATAAATAATTTCAACGCCCTACCAAGAACATTGATGAAAATAATGAAAGAAAAAATAAAATAACCAACACAAATATATTAATTTTCACCAGAATTCGCCCTGGGAAATAATTTTTGTGGCGTTTTTACATTCTGCTAATATGCGTGCCGCGGACGATGCTCCGTTACGTCATTCAATTAAACCATTCATTTATTTTATTTATGACGATAAGGAAATTAATAATGAAAAGAAAAGTACTGGCTCTTGTAGTACCCGCTTTATTAATGGCAGGCGCTGCGAATGCGGCAGAGATTTATAATAAAGACGGCAATAAACTCGATTTGTTTGGTAAAGTCGACGCGCGTCATACCTTTTCCGATAACCCGGGTGACGACGGCGACGGCACCTATCTGGAATTCGGCTTTAAAGGCGAAACCCAAATCAGTTCAGAGCTGACCGGCTATGGCATGTGGAACTACAAAATCATGGCCAACAGCACCGAGGACAGCAACACCTCTTACAACAAACTCGCGTTCGCGGGCCTGAAATATGGCGATTACGGCTCCTTCGATTATGGCCGTAACTACGGCGTGATTTATGACGTTGAAGCCTGGACCGATATGCTGCCGGTGTTCGGCGGTGACTCTTACACCTACAGCGATAACTACATGGTGGGCCGCGGCAACGGGATGGCGACGTACCGCAACACCGATTTCTTCGGCATGGTGGACGGGCTTAACTTCGCGCTACAATACCAGGGAAATAACGAAGACGACGGCAACGGCAACGAAGGCACCAACAACGGTCACGGCATCCAGACCCAGAACGGCGACGGTTTTGGTCTCTCCACGACCTATGATTGCGGTATGGGCTTTAGCGCATCCGCGGCCTATTCCTCCTCTGACCGTACGTCAAAACAGGTTAATGAGGGCCGTGGCGATTCTATCGTCGCAGGCGGCGAACGCGCGGATGCGTGGGCGACTGGCCTGAAGTATGACGCCAACAATATCTATCTTGCCGCCACCTATGCTGAAACCCGCAACATGACGCCGTATGGCGACGGCGATGGCATTGCCAACAAAACGCAGAACATCGAAATCGTGGCGCAGTACCAGTTTGATTTCGGCCTGCGTCCGTCACTGGCCTACCTGCAATCCCGCGGTAAAGATCTGTGGTATGCCGGTAAGTACCAGGACAACGATCTGGTTAAATACGCGGATGTCGGTGCCAGCTGGTATCTCAACAAGAACTTCCTGACCTACGTTGATTACAAAATCAACCTGCTGGATAGCGACGACGACTTCTATAAAGATAATGGCATCGCAACCGACGACATCGTCGGCATTGGTATGGTGTATCAGTTCTAAGCGTTTTACTCATCCTTTTCAGGCCCGCCGCGTGCGGGCCTTTTTTATTTTCCACGCTTCTTCACGCGCGCCTTCACTCTCCTCTTTACCGGATGCCGGACGGGCGCTATAGTGTGCCAGGACTGTATATATATCCATACTGTGGAGTTTTCCATGTTTGTTGAACTGGTTTATGACAAACGCAATGTCGCAGGCTTGCCCGGCGCGCGTGAGATTATCCTGGCCGAGCTGACCCGCCGCGTACACCGCATTTTTCCGGATGCTGACGTGCGCGTTAAGCCGATGCAGACAAACGGTCTCAATTCCGACGCCAATAAAAACGATCGCGAAAAGCTGAACCGGATGCTGGAAGAGATGTTCGACGAAGCCGACATGTGGCTGGTTAACGAATAAGCGACAGTAAAAAACCCGCCAGCGCGGGTTTTTTATTATTCAGGCTCACCCGGCGTCACGCCCGGCCAGCCCTTTTCTCCTGTTACGCCTCTGATTACAGAATAGAGCGGTACGTACCGCCTTCCACGCGTACCGCCGCGCCGTTTGACGCCGCGCCCAGCGGGCTTGCCAGCAGCGCCACCATTGAGGCTATCTCCGTGGCATCAATCATGCGCGCAAGCAGCGAACTCGGGCGATACGTCGCAAAGAAATTCGCTTCAATCTGGGCGTCGGTCATGCCCGGTTGCGGCGCGGTCTGGCGCAAATATTCCATAATGCCTTCTGAACGCGTGGCCGAAGGCAACACGCTGTTTACCGTCACGCCGGTGCCTTTGGTTAACTCCGCCATGCCGCGCGCCACCGCAAGCTGCGCCGATTTGCTCATCCCGTAGTGCACCATATCCGGCGGCGTAAACGCCCCCACTTCGCTGGAGATAAAAATGACGCGTCCCCAGTTTTTCGTCAGCATTTGCGGGAAATAGTGACGGGAGAGCCGCACGCCGGACATCACGTTAACATCAAACATCCGCAGCCACGCCTCGTCGGTGATTTCCGCAAACGGTGTTGCCTCATAAAAGCCGAGATTGTTAATCAGAATATCGGTTTCCGACTGTTGCGCCGTCAGCGCCGCGACGCCTTCCACGGTGCTGACGTCCGCCAGCACGCCGGTCACGAAGGCACCTTTCGCCTCCGCCTCAATGGTCGCGACCGCCGCCGCCAGTTTTTTATGGTCGCGGCCGGTGATGGTGACCGCCACGCCTTCCTGCGCCAGCGTCCGGGCGATCGCAAGGCCAATGCCTGCCGTCGCCGCCGTCACTATCGCCGTTTTAGTGTTCAGTTGCAGATCCATGTTGGTTCCTCAGTGCAGTGCGTCAGAGATTAATGAAGACGTTCCAGCAGCGCCTGCGCCACCGCCGTTGCCGAAGCCGGGTTCTGCCCGGTGATGAGTTCCCTGTCCGTCACGATATGCGAGGTGAACGGTTCGGTATTGCTGCTGTATTGGCCACCCGCCTGCTCAAGCGCGGTTTGCGGATAAAATTTCATCGCCCCGCCTTTCGGCAGCAGGCCTTTGGCAATCTCCTCTTCCGCATTGCTGATAACCGTCATCCGGTAACCCGCGTAAATCCAGCCGGGCTGCGCCGCGGCATGGCCGGTTTCCGCCAGCTGGCGGGTGAATGCCGGCGCATCCGGCAGCGTGGAGAGCAGCGCGATGGGGCCGTGGCAGACCAGCGCCGTCGGCTTACCGGCGGCATGAAACGCGGCCAACGCCTTGCCGAGCGCCGGGCTGGTCAGCAGATCCTGCATCGGCGCATGGCCGCCCGGAATGTAAATCGCGTCAAACTCGCCGTAGCCACGCTGCGCGGCACGCGCCAAGCTGATCACCGGCGAAGACGAAGGCGACGTCAGTTTCAGTTTGTCGAGCAACGCGCGATGCGTGCGCCACGCGTTCACGTCATTGTTGAAATACATTTTGTCATCAGAGGATTTATCGAGCGTCGGCGCCTGTCCGTTCGGCGTGGCGAACGTGACCTGATGCCCGGCGTCCAGCAGACGTTTTACCGGCTGCATCAGTTCATTGAGATAAAAGCCTGTCTGAAACACTTTGCCGTCTTTCAGATCCAGATGGTCAGAATCCGACAGCACTACCAGCACGCTGGCGGCCTGCGCACTCAGGGCAGAAAGACCAAGCGCTGCGGCGAGCGCGAGATGACGTACCATTTTCACCATGTACTCCTGTTGATGTGTTTAGATTTGCAAGCCTTGCCTGCAACTGGCGCACACTGTAGTGTTTCCTCAAAAGTGGATAAACCACCGCTAAAGACATTCATTTGTTCTTCAGGAGACATAATGAGCCCCCGTTTCGCCCATCTCAGCGATGTGGAAATCTTCGTGACGATCATTGAGAAAGGCTCGATCACCGCGGCGGCGGTGGCGCTCGGCACCACGGCATCCGTACTGAGCCGGGCGCTAACAAGGCTTGAGACGCGGCTTGGCGTACAGCTGGTGAGACGCACCACGCGCCAGCTCAGCCTGACGCAGGCCGGGCGGCACTATTACGAGCAGGCGTGCAGCGCTTTTGGAGTTTTTGAGCGCGCCGAGCGGGATATTCAGGGACGCGGCGCGCAGACGGTCGGCCATATCCGGCTTAGCGCGCCGACCACCTACGGGCACTACCGGCTTCCGGCGCTGTTGCAGCGTTTCGCCGCGCACTATCCGGGGATTACCGTTGAGCTGAATATCACTAACCGAAACGTGGATCTGGTGGCCGAAGGCTACGATCTCGCTATCCGTCTGGGCACGCTGCCGGACAGCCGGCTGGTCGCGCGTAAGCTTGAAGAGGCACCGCTGTGCCTGGTCGCAGCACCCGCTTATTTGCGCCAGCACGGCGAGCCGCACACGTTAGCCGCGCTTGAAAACCACCGCTGCCTGCCGTTTATCATGCCAAGCAGCGGGCGTATCGCGCAGTGGAGCCTGTGCGAGGAGGGAGCCCCCATTGAGTGGACACCGAAGGGGCAGATTCAGGTCTCGGATGACATTCTGGGCGTTATCTCGCTTGCCGTCAGCGGCGCGGGTATCTGTCAGACTTACGATTTTATCGCGCGCCCGCTCATGGAAAACGGCCTGCTGACGGAGATCCTCCCGCAAACCCGCGGCCGCACGCGCCCCTTTTCGCTTATCTACGCGCCGCACAAAGGGCTGTCATCCGCCAGTGAAGCGTTTATTCGCTTCATACAGCAGGCAACAGGCTAGTGGGGCTTATGACAACAGGACGGCACGGTTACGCCCGGTGCTTTTCGCCTGATAAAGCGCCTCGTCCGCCCCTTTGATAAGCTCGGTCAGACACGCCATTCTGCCGTCGGATGTCATGCTGTAACAGCCCGCGCTGATAGTCACCACGCCATCGGGCAGTTCGGTGTTGGGGTGTGGCAGCGCCTGCTCCCGCACCATGCTGACCACCTTTTCCGCGACGCGCAGGGCGTCGGCGGACGAAGCCTCAGAGAGTATGATTGCGAACTCTTCGCCACCGTAACGCGCCACCAGATCGCCATGGCTAAAAGAAGCCTGCTGGAGCACACCGCCGATGCGGCGCAGGCAGGCATCACCGGCCACGTGACCGCGATTGTCGTTATAACGTTTGAAAAAATCGACATCGATAAGAATGAGTGAGACGGGGTTTCCGGTGACAGCGGAGTCGGCCAGCGCCTGCTCAAGAAAGGCGTCAAAGCGCCGCCGGTTAGCAAGCCCCGTCAGACCATCGACCATTGCCATGGAATGCAGCGTGTGGTTGATTTTCACCAGCTCGTCACGCAGCGTCGCCAGCTCGTTGCGATCGCGGATATTCACTCTCACCTGTCTGAACAGCACCATGCCCATCAGGATAATGGCGGTCAGCAGCGCGCCGTTGATAAGCAAATCAGGAATACTGTTTTTAAGCCAGGTCGCGCGCAGATTGTCTTTGTCATACCCGGCCACCACGACAATCGGGTAACGCGTCGAGCGCGCAAAGCCGTAGATTCTGACGACCTGATCAAGCGCCGACAGCCAGGTGGCGCTGCCCTGGCGCGCTCGCAGCAGCACCTGCGTAAAAAGCGGGCTGTCAGAGAGATCTTTATTCAGCACGCTTTCGTCAAACGGGCGAATGTACAGCGGTTTGCCATCGACCAGCAGCAGCGCCAGGATGTCGTTATTTGTCAGTTCAAAGTAGCTGTAAAACTGGCGGAAATAGTCCATTTTCACGGTGGCCATCACCACGCCCGCAAAGCCGCCGGTAATGTCATTGAGGCGTAGCGAAACCGGGATCACCAGCTGGCCGCTGATGTTACTGCGCACCACATGACCAATATGCACGCCCATCCAGCCGTGATCTTTGTGGTAGAGAAAATCATCGCGGTCCGCGATGTTGTCCTCAGCAGGTTCCTGCCCGAAAGAACTGTTGCGCCATGCGCCGTGCGCATCGTAAATAAACAGCCCATCAAGCTGCGGCAGCCGCTGTTCCAGCTCGGCAAGCGATGCGTTGAGTTCGTGATCGGGAAGATAGCCATAAGCCAGATTGCGGCGGATCTCCTGGAGGGTCAGCTCTGTCTGGAGAAAGGTGTCATCCGCCTGGCGCACCTGCGAAAGCGACAGGTTAATCGCCTTGCTCTCGGCATCTTCAACCGTGCGCTCCCAGGAGAGATACAGCGTTACCGCATTGGCCGCGATGCTTCCTGCCAGCAGAATAAACAGAAAGAACGCCAGACTGCGCCCGAGCGGCGTATCCAGCGCCAGAATGCGGATAAACTGTTTTTTCTCAGGCACGACGGCCACCTCCTGCGTATCCTGCCCGCGTTGCATTAATTTTACTGAAGTTTATCGGAAGCCGCGTCAGGCTCGTTTTTAACTCACTTTGAAAGCCCCCGAACGACAAGCCAGAGAATTCCGCGAGTTAACATCAATATGCATTAGATAAGAATAGACCCGATCGCGTCACAGGCGGCAGTTTTATGGCGCAAATCAGTGGTAATCGTTAAGGGTTAGTTTGGGTGACTGACGCGCGCTGTCGCGTTTAAAAGAGAAGCCACCAGCAACATGAAAGCGGGTGAAAACTGCAAAGAAAGGTAAAAAGCATCCAGGCGAGAAGCGAAGCCGGGCACAATTCACGGCGCGATTAGTCTCAAACTTTTCTCAACGGGATTTTTATCACTGAAAAACGAGGCGGTAAGTGCTTGAATAGTGGCGGAGAGAGGGGGATTTGAACCCCCGGTAGAGTTGCCCCTACTCCGGTTTTCGAGACCGGTCCGTTCAGCCGCTCCGGCATCTCTCCGTACTTGAGGTTGCCATGATGCCAGGATCTTTGGCATTTTAACAGTCCCTGCCTCTTCGATTTTGTTCAAGTGACGAGTTTGCGAGCAATAAGATGATTAAGTGGCCCTGGAAAGCAAATCACACCGCCGCGCTGGCACCTCTTCCCTGGGAAGCGGCGCTCGCCATTCCGTTACTGGCGGGCCTGAGCGACGAACAACAGCAGAAGCTGGTGCGCTTAGGCGAGCGTTTTTTACAGCAGAAGCGGCTGGTGCCCTTACAGGGTTTTGAGCTGGATGAGCTGAAAAGCGCCCGCATTGCCCTGCTCTTCTGCCTGCCGGTGCTGGAGCTCGGTTTAGAGTGGCTCGACGGCTTTCACGAAGTGCTGATTTACCCCGCGCCGTTCGTGGTGGATGACGAATGGGAAGACGACATCGGTCTGGTGCATAACCAGCGCGTGGTGCAGTCCGGCCAGAGCTGGCAGCAGGGGCCGATTATCCTCAACTGGCTCGATATTCAGGATTCGTTCGACGCCTCCGGCTTTAACCTTATCATTCATGAAGTGGCACATAAGCTCGATATGCGTAACGGCGATCGCGCAAGCGGCATTCCGCTTATCGCGCTGCGTGAAGTCGCAGGCTGGGAGCACGACCTGCACGCGGCGATGGAAAATATTCAGGATGAGATAGATCTGGTGGGTGAAAGCGCCGCCAGCATTGATGCCTATGCCGCCACCGATCCGGCGGAGTGCTTCGCGGTGCTCTCCGAATATTTCTTCAGTGCGCCGGAGCTTTTCGCGCCGCGCTTCCCGTCGCTGTGGCAGCGTTTTTGTCACTTTTACGGTCAGGATCCGCTGCTGCGCTTACGCCTGCGCGAAACGCCCGCCCTTTCCGACGGCGGTCAGGTACATTAAAAGCGCAATCTGACGCAGAATTAAGCGTTTGAATACATAGCGTAATTTTTTGCGTTGACACTGATGCGGGGCATGATTATTATGCGCCCCGTTCACACGATTCCTCTGTAGTTCAGTCGGTAGAACGGCGGACTGTTAATCCGTATGTCACTGGTTCGAGTCCAGTCAGAGGAGCCAGATTCAAAAAAGCCCGCTTTTTAGCGGGCTTTTTGCTTTTCTGCTTCCGTTATTCTCTCCCTCTTTACCGCATATTTCTCTGCCCACCCGGCATCTCTGAGTTAATTGGTCCTTAAACGTCCGTCACGGCGCAAAACGGTTTTCACCCGGCGGCTGGCGCGGTAGTCTCAGTAACGGCTTTTTTTGGCTGCGTACGATGTGAGTAACCTTCAATCTGCTTTGATAACAATAACAATACAGAATGTTGACGAATGGACAGGACAACGATGGATTCCACAATCACAACTCCCCGCCCTGATGAGGCGCTCCCTGCCTGCAATCGCGCGCGCCGCGCGGCCTGGGGCAGCTTTGCCGGCGCGGTCGTAGACTGGTTTGATTTCTTACTCTATGGCATTACCGCGGCACTGGTGTTTAACACCGAGTTTTTCCCGCAGATCTCACCGGCCATGGGCACGCTTGCCGCCTTCGCCACCTTCGGCGTCGGCTTTTTATTCCGTCCGCTCGGCGGGATTGTCTTTGGCCACTTCGGCGATCGCCTGGGCCGCAAACGGATGCTGATGATGACTGTCTGGATGATGGGCATCGCCACCGCCTGCATCGGCATTCTGCCGTCGTTCGCCACCATTGGCTGGTGGGCGCCGGTATTACTGGTGACGCTGCGCGCCATTCAGGGGTTTGCCGTGGGCGGCGAATGGGGCGGCGCGGCGCTGCTTGCGGTGGAAAGCGCCCCCGCCGGGAAAAAAGCGTTTTACAGTAGCGGCGTTCAGGTGGGATATGGCGTAGGCCTGCTGCTCGCCACCGGGCTGGTGTCGCTTATCAGCTACCTGACGACCGATGCGCAGTTCCTGAGCTGGGGCTGGCGCTTGCCGTTCCTGTTCAGCATTGTGCTGGTGCTGGCGGCGCTGTGGGTGCGTAACGGTATGGCGGAGTCCGCGGAATTTGAGCGCGCGCAGACGGCAAAGCCCGCGCAGGCGAAAAAGCGACCGCCGGTCTTTGAGGCGCTGGTGCGCCACCCGGGCGCATTCCTGAAAATCATCGCCCTGCGCCTGTGCGAACTGCTGACGATGTATATCGTTACCGCCTTCGCCCTTAACTATTCCACGCAGAATCTGGGCATGCCGCGCGAGCTGTTTCTTAATATCGGCCTGCTGGTGGGCGGCGTGAGCTGCCTGACCATTCCACTGTTCGCGTGGATGGCCGATCGCTACGGACGCCGCCGCATTTACATCACCGGCGCGCTGCTCGGCGCGCTGAGCGCTTTCCCTTTCTTTATGGCGCTGGAAGCGCGCTCGATTGTCGGCGTGGTGATTTTCTCGCTGATGCTCGCGAACATCGCGCACGATATGGTGGTCTGCGTGCAGCAGCCGATGTTTACTGAGATGTTCGGCGCGGGGTATCGCTACAGCGGTGCGGGCGTGGGGTATCAGGTGGCAAGCGTGGTGGGTGGCGGCTTTACGCCGTTTATCGCCGCCGCCCTGCTGACTTTCTCCGGCGGCGCATGGCATACGGTGGCGATTTACCTGATGGCGGGCTGTCTGCTGTCGGCGCTGACCGCGCTTTTTATTAAAACGCCACAGGCGCAGTAATCGTCACGCCCCGCCAGCCCTGCGCTGGCGGGGCGTTTACCGCTAAATCTGATAATCGATCACCACGTCACTCGCAGGCTCCAGCGCCTGCTGTTTAATTTCGTCAACCGACAGCCCGGCGTTGCACAGCTCAATAAATCGCCAGACGTAATTGCGCTGAAGCTGCCCGCGTTTGAGGCCCAGCCAGACGGTATTGGCGTCGAACAGATGCCGCGTGTCGAGCCGCGTGAGCAGGCTCTCTTCATGGGGTTCACTCGCCTGTTCAGCCACCAGCCCAATACCAAGCCCCAGTTCCACATACGTTTTGATAACGTCGGAATCCTGCGCGCTCAGCACGATATCCGGCGTCAGCCCTTGACGGCTGAAGGCTTCATCGATACGCGAACGGCCCGTGATGCCCTGCCGGTAGGTAATAAGCGGCCAGCGGCTGATCTCTTCAAGCGTCAGCGGGCTGGCTTGCGTGAGGGGATGATCTTTAGGCACCAGCAGGCTGTGATGCCAGCGAAACCACGGATAAGCCACCAGGCCCGGATCGGCGCTTAAGCGTTCGCTGGCGATACCGATATCTGCCGTGCCGCTTTGCAGCAGCGATTCTATCTCCTGCGGCGTGCCCTGAATCAGCTCGAGACGCACCTCGGGAAAGAGCGAGCGAAAGGTTTTAATCACCGACGGCAGGCTGTAGCGGGCCTGGGTGTGCGTCGTGGCGATAGTCAGCACGCCGCTGGCGTCGTTGGTAAAGAGATCGGCCAGGCGGCGCACGTTGCTGGCCTCGTTAAGAATGCGCTCGGCAATCACCAGCAGCGCTTTGCCAGGCTCCGTCATGCCCAGTAGCCGTTTGCCGCGGCGAATGAAAATTTCAATGCCGAGCTCTTCTTCGAGTTCGCGAATATGGCGGCTGACGCCAGACTGCGAGGTATAAAGCATGTTGGCCACTTCGGTGAGATTAAAATCCCGCCTTGCCGCCTCACGAATAATTTTCAGTTGCTGGAAATTCACAGCGCCCCCGGAAGCGATTCAACATGACGCTATTGTTAAAGTCCCCCGGCGGGCATCACAAATAATAAAAAGCTGTCTGTTATTCCGTTGCGGAATATCTGTCAGCCCACCAGCAGCAGTTCGCGGTTTTCCAGCGCCGGGCGCGCCACCAGTGACAGCAGAATATCTTTCACGGCCTGCGCCTGCGGCGTTAACGGCACGCGGGAGGAGACATTGAGCGAGAGCGGCAGCGTCATCGACGGGCTAGTGATACGCGCGAGCCAGCCGTTGGTGGAGCCCGCAAGCGAGCGCGCGGCGGATTCCGGCAGCACTGTCACGCCCATGCCGCTGGCGATGGCCGCGCTCAGCGTGGACACCGACTCGATTTCGCCGATGATTTTTGCCGTCAGGCGGCGCAGCGAGAAAGCTTCATCGACGCGCTTGCGCACGGCGCTGTAATCACGCGGCAGGAAAAGATTCATCTGGGCGACGCTCGCCAGATCCACGCTCTGCCCCGGACAATCGCGCGTGCCGACCAGGAACAGATCTTCTTTGATAAGCGGCTGGCTGGTGAGCCCGGCCACCGGCGCGCGGTCATACAGCACCGCCATATCGAGCTGGCCGCTTAGCAGTTTATCGTTCAGCGTCGCACCGCTGTCTTCATGCAGGTAAACCAGCACGTCCGGGAGTTCGGCGCGCACGGCCTGCAGCAGCGGCATGGTTACTGAAGAGGCGGCGGTACCAGGCGCGAGGCCAATAGAGACCTGGCCCTGTAGCGTCTGGCCGACATTATGTACGGCGAGCTGCGCCTGTTCGCACTGGCGCAAAATGGTGCGGGCATGCGCATAAAGAATTTTCCCGGCTTCCGTTGGCGTGACGCCCCGTTTGGTGCGAATCAACAGTTGCTGATCCATCTCCCCTTCCAGAGTCGCCACCTGCTGGCTTAACGCGGGCTGCGCGATGTGCAGCACTTCCGCCGCCTGCGTCAGGCTACCGATATCGACGATTTTCACGAAGTATTTCAGTCGTCTTAAGTTCATTTTGCCTCCTGTACGGAATGCCAGAGCCAATGCCGGCAATGATGTCGTAACAGGTTTTGCAAGATGCTTGCCAGTTTTTGAAAAGCAGGAGCGGCTAATATAAATGCTTAAATTATAAGAGAAAGCGATAACTTATCGGTTTACAACGTTGAAACACTGTTTTGCTTATGCCCCATAAGAGGTACGTTTGCACCAGAAGAGTGCAAAGGCGGAAGGTTTCGGCTGGTTGACGCTTTTCTCAGCAAACGAATTTTCTGGTGCGTTCAGGGCTTTACAACGCCTGGCGACCTCGGTACTATGCGCCCCGTTCACACGATTCCTCTGTAGTTCAGTCGGTAGAACGGCGGACTGTTAATCCGTATGTCACTGGTTCGAGTCCAGTCAGAGGAGCCAAATTTTAAAACCCGCTTAAGGCAACTTAAGCGGGTTTTTGCTATCTACGCTAATCGCGCCATCCCATTGCGGGGGCGATATGGCGCAGCACCGATTCAATCACATGCACGTTGTACTCCACACCCAGCTGATTCGGCACCGTCAACAGCAGGGTATCCGCTTCGGCAATCGCTTCGTCCTGCTTAAGCTCTTCGATGAGCGTCTCCGGTTCAGCCGCATAGCTGCGCCCGAAGATGGCGCGCGTTTTCTCATCCAGAAAACCGACCTTATCGCTGTCATCACGGCTGTTGCCAAACCAGGCGCGATCCCGGCTGTCCATGAGCGGAAAAATGCTGCGGCTCACCGATACGCGGGGCGTGCGCGTATGCCCGGCCTCTGCCCAGGCGGCGCGGTAGGCGCGGATCTGCTGCGCCTGCTGAATGTGGAACGGCTCGCCGGTTTCATCGTCTTTCAGGGTGGAGCTTTGCAGATTCATTCCGAGCTTCGCCGCCCAGACCGCAGTGGCGTTGGAGCCTGCGCCCCACCAGATGCGTTCGCGCAGTCCTTCGGACCACGGCTCAAGCCTCAGAAGGCCTGGCGGGTTAGCAAACATCGGTTGCGGATTGGGTTTGGCGAAGCCTTCCCCACGCAGCACCTCCAGCAGCGCCTCGGTGTGACGGCGCGCCATGTCGGATTCATTTTCACCGGCGGCAGGCTCATAGCCAAAATAGCGCCAGCCATCGATCACCTGTTCCGGCGATCCGCGGCTGATACCCAGCTGCAGGCGACCACCTGAAATAAGATCCGCCGCCCCTGCGCTTTCCGCCATATAGAGCGGGTTCTCATAGCGCATGTCGATAACGCCGGTACCGATCTCAATGTGATGTGTTCTGGCCCCGATGGCGGCCAGCAGCGGAAATGGCGAGGCGAGCTGGCGCGCAAAGTGGTGCACGCGGAAATACGCGCCATCCGCGCCCAGCTCTTCCGCCGCGACGGCAAGATCGATGGATTGCAGCAGCGCGTCCGCGGCGGCGCGCGTGGCGGACTGCGGCGACGGCGTCCAGTGGCCAAATGACAAAAAGCCTATTTTTTTCATGTTGATCCCGTTTTCAGGGCGAGCATATATGGCGCAACCGATATCAATCACGCCATGCCCGCCGCGTTGTCTGGTTCAGATACCCTACTCTGTGCTGATAACGGGAAAGAATAAATGCCCTTTGTTTAACATAATGGTTCAAATTTCTTGAAGAATGGGCTGGCGCGAAAGCTGAAATGGCATGACGGGTTGGCAGATGAAGGCTGACGACAGTTTCCGATGCCAGCCTTCGTGAGCTTGCTTATCTGACCGTTGGCCAGCTTACCGACGGGGCGCGGTTGAGTAATGGCCTTGCAAACAGATACCCCTGGAAATAGCGAATGCCCGCCGCTTCCAGCCAGCACCACTCTTCCACTTTTTCCACGCCTTCAGCGACCACCGTTATCTCAAGCTCGGCGCAGCAACGCACGATGCCGTGCACGATCGCCTGCTTCGGGCCGTGCAGGTGAATATCGGCGACGATGCAGCGATCGATTTTGATGCGGCCTGGCTGGAAGCGGGTCAGCAATGACAGACCGGCAAACCCGGCGCCAAAATCGTCTATCGCCAGGTTAATGCCCGCGGCACGCAACTGGCGAATGACGCACTCAAATTCATCAAAGCGCGAGATAACCTCGCTCTCGGTGACCTCAACAATCACTTGCTGTGGTAACAGCCCCTGGCGCGCAATTTGCGCCAGCAGGATCTCCACCGCATGCGGGCACTGCACCAGCGATCCTGGCAGCAGGTTAACCGAGATCATCTGGCTGCCGATATTGACCGCTTTCGCCAGTGCAAACGCGATTTCTTTGGAATGCAGATCGAGATCGTACAGTGCTTGGCTGGAGAGTGATGCAAACAACGCGGCGGGCGAGCCCCCTTCAGGGGAGCGGATCAGCGCCTCATACGCTTTAATTTTGCAGGTCGTCGGCTCAACAATCGGCTGCAGGGCAAACTGGCAGGCGATATCCGTCACCACGGGCGCGACAGACGCCAGCGGTGGCGGCGAGGTGGGCTCCATCCGCCAGGCACCAGGCTGAAACTGACGGGAAAGCTGCTGGCTGTCCGGCCGGCGCAGGAAAGAGCGGATAAATTTATAGACGCGCGCCTCTCGGGCGAGATTAAACGGCACCACGCTTGATTTAACCACCGCTTTCAGCACCGCGTGGGCTTTGACGTTACGCAGATCAAAGAGCGCCATGCCAACATTTTCGAAATGCCGACGCGGGGCGTAGTCGCGCATCAGCTCCACGACGAAATCGTGCCGTTCGTCCTGGCTGATACGACCAAAAAGGGCTTCTACCGCATGCAGCGGCCCTTCCAGCACCTGAAGAAACTGATGACCATCAAAGACAAGAATACCGCTGACCTGCATCTGCGCATTCCGCGTCTGTGCCTGCCTTACAATCACCTGCAGGCTCGCCTGGTCGATATCGCCTTTCAGCCGACTGCGGTAAATCAGGGTAGATAGCATCGTTTTCCTGCGTGTTCAGGTCATATAAAAAATCAGTATACCCTGTCGCTTTTCACCGCAAGCGGCGAATTTGCCCGCAAAAAGTCGCTCACTATGGGCTATTGCGACTTTAATTAATAAAAACAGATGTATAACCAGTGAAAATATTTATTCATAAAGCGAATACGTTAATACGTGAGACGACCAGGCCCATTGCGCACAATCTCAGCAAGTAAACACTTTACAGATTTATGCCATTGCGCCATTCCTTTATGTTTCATAAACCTGTGAAATAATTATCAGAGACAGCCCATCTCCCCGCCGAGCTATGTGGGATCAGGAGAACCGATGAATACCACTGCAACACCACTGACGCCCGACGAGGCGCTCGACAAACTGGAAGCGTTATATGATGACGCGGTTAACGCGCTGCGCGAGGCAATCGCCGCCTATATTAACGAAGGCCGCCTCCCGGACGAGACAGCGCGCGCGCAGGGTTTATTTGTCTATCCGCAGTTGCGGGTATGCTGGGATGGTGACGGTAGCAAAGCGCAGAAGACGCGCGCTTACGGGCGTTTCACCCATCCGGGGTGTTACACCACCACCGTTACGCGTCCTGGGTTATTTCGCAGTTATCTGCGCGAACAGCTGATTCTGTTGTATGAAGACTACGGCGCGACGATTGAAGTCGGCCCGTCACAGCACGAGATCCCCTACCCGTATGTGATTGACGGCTCGGCGCTGACGCTGGATCGTTCGATGAGCGCCGGTCTGACCCGCCACTTCCCGACCACCGAGCTGGCGCAGATTGGCGATGAGACCGCCGACGGGATTTTCCACCCGACTGAATTCTACCCGCTGTCGCACTTCGACGCCCGCCGCGTCGATTTCTCGCTGGCGCGTCTGCGCCACTACACCGGTACGCCGGTCGAGCATTTCCAGCCCTTCGTACTCTTTACCAACTACACGCGCTATGTCGATGAGTTTGTGCGCTGGGGATGCAGCCAGATCCTCGATCCGGACAGCCCGTACGTGGCGCTCTCGTGCGCGGGCGGCACCTGGATCACCGCCGATACTGAAGCGCCGGAGGCGGCGATTTCCGATCTCGCATGGAAAAAACACCAGATGCCCGCCTGGCATTTAATTACCGCTGACGGTCAGGGCATTACGCTGGTGAATATCGGCGTCGGCCCGTCCAACGCCAAAACGATTTGCGATCATCTCGCGGTGCTGCGCCCGGATGTCTGGCTGATGATTGGCCACTGCGGCGGCCTGCGTGAAAGCCAGTCGATTGGCGACTACGTGCTGGCGCACGCGTATCTGCGTGACGATCACGTGCTGGACGCGGTGCTGCCGCCGGATATTCCGGTGCCGAGCATCGCCGAAGTGCAGCGCGCGCTCTATGACGCCACGAAGCTTGTGAGCAATATGCCGGGTGAGGAAGTGAAACAACGTCTGCGTACCGGAACGGTGGTGACAACCGACGACCGCAACTGGGAACTGCGCTATTCGGCCTCGGCGCTGCGCTTTAACCTCAGCCGCGCGGTGGCTATCGATATGGAAAGCGCGACTATCGCCGCCCAGGGTTATCGCTTCCGTGTGCCTTATGGCACGCTGTTGTGTGTGTCCGATAAACCGCTGCATGGCGAAATCAAGCTGCCGGGCCAGGCGAACCGCTTCTATGAGGGCGCGATTTCCGAACACCTGCAGATTGGCATTCGCGCCATCGATTTACTGCGCGCGGAAGGCGAACGCCTGCACTCGCGCAAACTGCGCACCTTTAACGAGCCGCCCTTCCGCTGATTAACGCAACCCCGGCGTAGCGCTGGCCGCGCCGGGGTTGTGGAATTATTCAGCAAACGGTTCAGCATTTTACATTCAGGCTTTGACAACCCGAAACGCTGCCGTTACTATGCGCCCCGTTCTCGCAATTCCTCTGTAGTTCAGTCGGTAGAACGGCGGACTGTTAATCCGTATGTCACTGGTTCGAGTCCAGTCAGAGGAGCCAGATTTTAATCCTGTGATGTGCCAGTCAATCCTGGGATGCTAAAAACAAATTAACCCGGCGCTTCTGCTAAAGATCGCCGGGTTTTTTGTATCGTAAATTTACGCGCTGACCTCACGGCTCGCGGGATGTCTTTGCTTTGGCTTTATCCAGTTGAGCGCTGGCTTCGTCAAAGCGGGCAAACCAGGCCATGGACGACGCTTTTTCAAACTGTAAGTTTTCATAGCCTGAAAAAAAGTGCAGGCCATTATGCCCGTCATACCGCACCGGGCGAATAAGCTGGTTTACCTTAATCAGGAGTGGCGATAATCCTTCCGTTTTCATGTCACCCAACGGCGGAGGAAGCTCTCCGGCCTTAAGGACCACACCGTTGCTGTAGGGCAACAGCCTGATTTCCGGCTTTTTAATCAGGCGATGCGTTAACTGCTCTGCACCCCCCAACTTTTCCAGCCACGGGGTGCCGAGAATGGTGTACCAGCAGGCACCTTTCAGCCCTTCAACGGCTTCGCCGCCCTCAAGCGTTCCGAGAGAGTCCACCATCACGCCGGAAAAACGCTGCGCCAGGGCATACTCATACGGAAACATCCGTTCGAATGCGTAAGGAAGAACAAAGGCCAGCCCGGCATAGCCGCTTTCCACGGCAAAGGTGTTACACAGCCACAGCAGCCAGCCTTCATATCGCGCTTTACCGTCAGGCTCTTTCAGCAGCGAAAGCGGAAACGTTAATTTTATGACTGAACGATCATTATCGTTATGAAATACTCGCTCACCTACAATGAGAATATTGTAATCGGGCGCTAAATAAGATTCATTGGCGCTACTTAATGTCCAGTCGAAAATTTCTTCAGGTGTAGAGTCAAGTATTGCTTGTTTTTGCCTTGCGTAGTTTTTCTCAGTAATTGCGGTCCACCTTTTACCCGGTAATGTTTTTTTCAGATACGGCTTAAATTCCGTATAAAAACGATCGACACACTCCACCATCCTGCGGCGCACGTCCGGCGTATGCCCGTCCTTAAAAAATACCGTGATAATCAGACCAAGATTAACTGCCGGGCTGCCGTCTTTATATTTCACTGACGCTTCCGGCAGCCACTTCTCAAGGTAGTTCAGCTCAAAATCCCGTAATACCATACCTGCTCCTTTTAACCGGCACCCAACGCCGCTGCGCCTGCGCCACCGCCGAGAATTGTTACGAGGGTTTCCCAGGCAGTTATCGCCAGACGAATAATCAGTAGAAATGCGCTAATAATGGCCTCCGGGATACCCAGCGTCACTACCAGCGCGCCGACACAAATAGCCACCAGGATAACGCCCACCGTTTTCGCTACATTCGTTAAAATCTGTACCCAGTCCACCTGCTTGAGCAGGTCCAGCGTCATATCCGTGGCGTATTGGATTTCCGCCCATGCAGCTTTTATCCGGACATTGCTCCAGGATTTCACCGCCTTACCGGTTTTACTGGCCCATATCCAGACTTCACTTCCCTGCCGGTAGATCCACTCCCCGCTGTCATTAAGCCAGCCTGCCGTTGAGTTCAGGAGCTGTTGCGTCTCTTTTGATAGCGAGCTCCAGCCTTCAGCGACGCCGCGAATCGCGCCATCGCTAAGACTGACCACGGCTTGACCGGCGTATGTCCATGGCTCAATTCGTGCGGCTACTGGCGTGGAAGGCGGGCGAGGCATAAATATCGGCGGGTAGAGAAACAGCGGCCAGTATTTTGCCCCGCTGGTTTGCCAGGCTTTCATCGTCACATTCACGACCTGATCCACCCACTGCTGCTCTTGCGGGCGGCAGTCGTGGATCTCCAGAATGGTCATACGGTTACGATCTTTACCGACAATCTTCATATATTCGTCATATTGATCTTCAAAAAGTGTATCCCCCGGAAACTTGACCTCTACCAGACGGGCCAGATTGTCGCCATGCATACCCGGAGGATCATCGTGATCCGGCCCCGCCAGCCCAGGCCAGCGATCCTGTTTGTCTTTCACGATAATGACGTCAGGACGTCGATAAATTCCTTTACCGGGTACCGGGAAGGGATTGGTGGTGTGGCGTCTGCGAGCGCCGTCGTCTTGCTTCAATGTACTGCTAAGAAATGGACGTGGCGGCGTGGTGCGCATATCAAACGGCACTTCTGCTTTGTAATACCAGTAGTAATTACGGGCGATTTCATCCGCGCGGATAAGTCCGCTCATCATGAGCTGTTTAAGGCTCATCTGGTACGTTTTTCCTTCACGACAAATTTTTGCTGCCAGTTGAGGAAAACGCATGGCGTATTCCACCTTAAGATGCAGGTACTGGCGGTTTTCATTTGTGGGCAGACGCGACTGTTTTTCGACCATCTCAACCCCTGTCGTCGTGCAGTCCCACGGCTGATTTTTCTCGCCGGTGGGGGTTTCGGGCGCGGTTGTCGGTGTGTCCGGTAAAGCGGGCATGTCCATTATGACGGGTTCTCCCTGAGTTCGGTTTCCAGTTGATATACATTCGTTTCGCCTACAAACCACATTGACTCTTCCGGCGATGCTGTTTTGTGCAGAATATGCAGTTCCACATCTTCCGGTTGGCGGGTATAGACCGGTACAGAGCGGCCTTCAGTATCGCTGTATCCAGCAATCGTCTGGCCAGAGGGTGTGGTGAGGCGGTAAGGCGTGTTGATGAGAATATTGCCGTGCTTGTCCTGTAGCTGGTAAATCGCGGAATATATATAGGCCGTTCCCACGCGTTGTACTTTTAAAGGCATATTCTTCGGCGCGCCCACCATTGTCCGCTCCACCTTGCGTAAATACGTGGCCGTCGTTCCGTACTCTATTTTCCCCTGCTCTATTTTCAGGTAGCTGCCGCCGCCAATCAGCGTCACCTTCTTTTTGCCGGCAAACAGCATATCGCTTGTCGAAACCAGACTTATTTTTTGCTGCGCGCTCAAAGACATCGCGCCGTTCTGTGCCTGAAACTGCACCGGGCCTTCACCGGAGATAACATTCAGTTTGCCTGTGTGGGCAAACAGGCCGATTTTTTCACCGGCGTTCAGGGTCATGTTTCCCATCGCGCCCATACTCAGAGAGTCTCCGGCATTCATTACCACATTCTTGCTGGCCGTCATCTGTAGATGTTCGCCGCTGGTGAACGCCGTTCCCTGCGGGCCGTGGAAATGCACCATCTGGTTTAACGGCTTTAGCCGCGCATTAAACATCGCCATCTGGCTGGCAATATCTGCTTCCAGCGCCTGTGCCTGCGCTGCGGCGTCAGCTAACTGTTGGATCTGGTTAAGGCAAATTTCTATTTCTCTCTGCGCCGCCTCCCTCTCCAGCACCTCGCCTGCGGCTTTCGTCTGGCCGTCTGCAGTGACAAACAGCCCTTTCGCCACGCGGATAACGCCATATTCATCCGTTCTGAGTTCAAAACCCGCGCCACGCTGTTGACTCTGTTCATCCGTGATGTGGCCCTGATTCAGAGAAGATGCACCGTATGGAGTGGTGAGTGCGACGTGCTCCTGCCCGCGCAGATCCTCCATCCGCAGTTCATTGCGCGCCGCTGTGCGCAGAATGTTCTGGCTGCGGTTGTCGCGCGTGACGATGTCGGCATGTTCAGCGTCGTGAAACGCATGGGCGATATAAGGGCGGTCGATATTGCCGTCGTCAAACGCAATGCTGACTTCGGTGCCGTCCAGAAGCGGCGTGTGCCAGCCAAAGGCAACACCCGCATACGGCTTTGCCTGACGAACCCACAGGTAGTGATAGCCAGGCTCAGCATCTTCACGGCTGAAATCCAGCTTCACCCGGTAGCGGCCTGTATCGTCCAGCCAGGCGTAGGTGTCATGCGGCTCACGGCTTTCAATACGGGCGGGCAGCGTACCGTGAATTTCCGGGCGGATAATCTCCACCGGGCGATAATTCACCCGCTCGGAATAAGGAATGCCCCACAGCGAGACATGCAGGCGCGTATCCCGCGCGGCGCGGTATGTTGCGAGCGTAATCAGCATCCCCTCTTTCAGCGCGGCTACCGGACTTTCTGGCGTTTCCAGCACCTGCCCTGGCGTGAGATGCGAGGCGTTGCTGAAAAGATGCAGACGCGTAGCACTGTTCAGTTCGCGCTCATGGTGGATGCGCGCATAAAACGCGCCGCTCTCCGTTTCCGGCTCTGACGTCGCGTCGTCGCCCGCTTCAAGAAACGGCGCGCCATACCGGTAATGCTCGCCGGTGGTGATAGCCTCGCTCCTTACCGTCACGGCAGAATCCATCGGGGTATCAGCGGTGCGATAGTTGTAATCCCGGGTGCGTACCACGCCGGTGACTGTGTTCTGCCAGCACCGTACATCCCACACGGCGTCTTGCGCGCCGTCATACAGGCCGGATGGCTCCCGGTATGGCACGCTGACGCCGAACACGCAGTTAAGCTGGCTGTCGCCAACGATGAGGGTTTCCAGTTGCGTCACCGCGTTCATTTCTGTGCGAAACCAGATACCCACTTCAGAGAGAATGCGCTGAATAAATTCGAGATCGGTTTCTCGCCACTGGGTGATGAGTTCCCGCTGCGGATAAGACCGCTCCAGGCGGAAATCAAAATCCGGCCCTTCCAGGCCGTGCGCACGCAGTATCTGCTCCAGCAGTTCAGGCACAGAAAGATTCTGGTAAACCGCGCAGCGGCGGGTAAGGCTCAGTAACGCCAGCCGCGAAGCGAGCGTCACCGCGTAGTGCGTCTGGTCTGCTGACGTTCCCAGCCATTCAAAACGGGTAATGACGCCATATACCACGCGGCCAGAAAGCATCTTCAGAGTGGCGTATTTCAAAAGAACGTCATCAGGCGCAAGGTCGCTCTGCGGTGCGGTGAATTCAATGCGCCATTGGTGTGGCTCGCTAAGGGCTTCGCGCCCGTGAAAATTAAGTACGTCGGGCCTCACCCGGCTGTGGGCGATTTCAAGCGTATAACGGGAAGCAACACTGAATCCTTTATCGGAAATAGTCATCCTTCATTCCTTTGAAAAAGATTGCCGCTTTCGGCAATCGTCCGATAAGTTTTAATAACGAAAAAAATAACAGGATAAGCCGCAAAAAATCCGGGTCAATCCGGGAAAAAGTAATAAATCATTTTTAGCCAGGTATATTTCGATGCGAATGCCTGCTATAGCCACCACGCAGGAAAAACAATGCGTAATATTTATTTTTGGCTAGTTAAATATATAGTCAATTATATTTATCACGCGAATTTATTTATTAAATAAATAATGAAACTGAATGGATATATAAACAAAATATTTTCAGGGAGTATGGAATATCGACTGGCTGGCAAAGCGTCTTCAGAAGACGCATCAATGGGTATAAAAAAGCCCGCTTTTTAGCGGGCTTTTTGGCTTCAGGCTTACATCGCCTTCGGTTGCCCCGGCGGTGCGGGGGTGTCCAGTACCACGGGCCGCTTCGGCGGGCGTGGATATTTTTGCAGCCACTTGCCGCTCACCATGCGCCAGTAGAAGAAGACGCCGCGCACGGCCCAGTCGAGGAACATGCCGAGCCACACGCCCACAACGCCCATGTCGAGCACAATCCCGAGCGTATACCCCGCCACAACGCGACAGCCCCACATGCCGAGCATCGACACCCACATCGCAAAGCGTGCGTCGCGCGCGCCTTTAAGCCCCGCCGGCAGCACCCATGAGGCCGCCCAGATCGGCATAAACGCCGCGTTGAGCCACAGCAGGACTTTTACAACCTCTTTCACATCGTCTTCATGGGTATAAAACGAGGCGAACAGCCCGGCAAACGGCGCGCTCACCCAGGCGATGGCGGTCAGCATGATTGTCGAAAGCCAGAAAACGTGGCGCAGCTCGCGCTCGGCCTGGCCAATCTGCCCTTTGCCGAGACGTTTACCGGTGATGATAGTGGAAGCAGAGCCGAGCGCGTTCCCCGGCAGGTTGATCAGGGCGGCGACCGAAAACGCGATAAAGTTACCGGCAATCACGTTGGTGCCCATGCCCGCCACAAACATCTGCGTCAGCAGTTTGCCGCCGTTGAACAGCACCGATTCAATGCTCGCGGGCAGCCCGATGCCGAGCACTTCCCAGAGAATGTTGAGCTTAAGCGGCGAGAAATAGCTTTTAAGCGAGATGCGCAACGCCGGGTTAAAGCCGATCATCAGCACATAAAGGATAGCGATAGCGCCGATATAGCGTGAAATGGTAAGCCCCAGCCCGGCGCCGATAAAACCGAGGCCGTGCCAGGAAAACAGCCCGTAAATCAGAAAGCCGCTGATCACGATATTCAGGATGTTCATCCCGCCGTTAATCAGCAGCGGGATTTTGGTATTCCCCGCCCCGCGCAGCGCGCCGCTGCCGATAAGCGCGATGGCCGCCGCCGGGTAGCTCCAGGCGGTCAGTTGCAGGTAAATGAGCGCCAGTTCTTTCACCTGTGGCGTCGCCTCGCCCGCCACCACATCGATGATGTATTCACCGGTCACATGCACCAGCGCCGCCAGCAGAATCGAGACGATAGTCATCAGCACCAGCGACTGTCTGGCCGCCGCCCTCGCCCGCTTGCGATCGCGCTTGCCGAGGCTGAACGCCACCACAACGGTCGTCCCTAAATCGACCGCAGCGAAAAAGGAGAGCACCACCATATTGAAGCTGTCGGCGAGGCCCACGCCCGCCATCGCTTCTTTGCCGAGCCAGCTTACTAGGAACGTGCTCAACACGCCCATCAGCAGCACGCAGGTGTTTTCCAGCAAAATAGGCACAGCCAGCGGCGTGATTTCGCGCCAGAACAGCACCCGATAGCTTTTTCTTTTCTTGTACCAGGGCGTACGAGCGATAGCCTGGCGAACGGTAGTGGTTACACTCAAAATGAACCTGCGCGTGAAAGTTGAAACCTCATTTCAAATAATGAGTTAGAACCCGCATTCCTGCAAAGGCTTTCCAGAGATATTGTTGGAAAATAGCGCGTAATGTTCAGAGAATGTCCGAACGCGCAGGCCGAAGGAAAATGGCATTTGACAATTGGCGCGGGGCCGCTATGATTAGCCTCCACACGATTCCTCTGTAGTTCAGTCGGTAGAACGGCGGACTGTTAATCCGTATGTCACTGGTTCGAGTCCAGTCAGAGGAGCCAGATTCAAAAAAGCCCGCTTTTTAGCGGGCTTTTTGCTTTTTGGATGTTTGCGCGCCAGGAGAGGCGTCCGCCATAGCGCAGAAATAAAAAAACCGCCGAAGCGGTTTTTTTAACTTATTCTTCGCCTTTCGGCTCGTGCACTTTCAGCTCGCCCATCGCTTTGAGCTTTTTCGAAATCTCGCGGCGCTCTTTGGAGATCTCAGCGTTTTTGATGATGTAGTCATCAACGCGGTCTTCATAGTCGCTCTTCATGCTAGCGATAATGCCCTGAATGGCTTCCACGCTCATGCCCGGTTTGATGTAATCGCTCAGGTTGTCGAGCAGCAGTACGCGCTTCTGGTTGTCACGAATTTTCTTCTCGACGTCCTGAATTTCACGCTGCAGCTTGTTCTTACGGCGGAACAGACGCACGAACTCAAGAACGTCCTGGAATGAAGGTTTGCTGTTTTCCATTTTTACACCCCTACTGAATTTAAGACTCGGATTCGTTTAAACAACCGCATGGCGTAAACCTTACTGTCAGCGGCGGTTGATGACAATGGTTTTATCCCGTTCAGGATGCCTGTGGTTATCATAGCCTGAAACGGTGCTGAATCGAAACAAGCGCCGGTCGTCTGCGGATTATTTGCGCAGCGCCCGGCAAATCAGCTGTGAAAGGCGCTCCAGCTGCTGCGCCAGTTCCATGCTCAACCATACATAGCCGTGAATCGGCGTTTCGACCAGCGCACCCTGCTGCCCTTCGCTCATCAGCGCGCGCAATTCCTGGGCGATCTCCGCGAGCTTCTCGCGGTTGGCCATCACCGGCGACGGGTTTCCTTCGCGCAGCGCCTGTGCAATCGCCGCCAGCGTGTTCTCGGTCATCTGCTGCGAATCGCGCAGGGTACGGGCGTTAATCATCAGGAAGTGGCTTTCGCGCGAGGCCCACCAGGCGTTGATCTGCATCTCAAGCGTACAGACCATATTGCGGCTGGTGGTCTGGATAGCCTCGAAAATGGCGCGCTGAATGTGTGTTTCCTTGCTGGCGGGCGTGATAAACGCACGCAGCTTCACGACGCTGCCGAGGATATTCTGGAGCGGCTTATCGAGCCGCGGGCGCTCCACCAGATTTGGCGACAGCCCGGCGTGATAAATTTTCGCGAAATCGCCGACAAAATTCGCCATCTGGATACGCCAGTGAATAAACGCCCGCTGCGGCCAGAGACTTGTAAAGAGCATCGCCAGCAGCGAGCCGAAAATCACATCACCGCCGCGCCAGAGCGCGACCAGCATGTCGCCCTGCGGCGCGCCGACCACTACCGAA
Source organism: Cronobacter sp. 153480017-3 (assembly GCF_053627815.1). Taxonomy (NCBI): domain Bacteria; kingdom Pseudomonadati; phylum Pseudomonadota; class Gammaproteobacteria; order Enterobacterales; family Enterobacteriaceae; genus Cronobacter; species Cronobacter sp. 153480017-3. The sequence continues at coordinate 736,198 of NZ_JBSEYN010000001.1, forward strand.
AGCGTGATGCCAATCAGCAGCGCCTGATAAGGCCGTTTGCCGAGCGCCAGAAAGCCGCACAGAAACATCGCCAGCGCGCACCACAACAGCATCAATGGCAGCGACCAGCCTTCGAGTTGCAACGCCACCAGCCCCAGCGCCGCGCCGAGAATAGTGCCGCCAATGCGCTCAAAGGCGCGCGGAACCACGTTCCCCCAGAATGAGATTGGCCCCATCACCACCACCAGCGTGATGAGCGGCCAGGTGCCTTCCGGCACGTTCAGCATCCGCACCAGTAAAAACGTCAGGATAAACGCCAGCGCAATGCGCACGCCGTGCACGATGCGGTAATGCTGGTAGAGACGGATTTCAAAAGAGGAGAGCGATTTATCGGCACGCACGCTGACTTTCCCGTTAACAGCCTTGATGAAACGTCGCTTCAGGCGAAACGCCTGAAAATGAGGGGCGCTATTTTCTGACAAAAATCGGGGAAAAGCTGTAACTTTTCAGAGAAGTCGTACGAATTATCGAAGAATTAACGTTATTTTGCCATTTACTTAACAAAAAGCGCGCCCGCCGCCATCGCGGGGGCGCAAGTGTATTATTCGCCGGAGGTCTGAACCGGGATATACATGTCGATGTCCCAGTAGCCGTCGCGCTTGCCATCGTTAAGATAAATTTCAAAACACGGGCGCGCGGCCATCTGGTAGCGCACATCCTGATGCAGACGCGTAAAAAACGCGAGCCACGGCGTGCCGAAATCGTTGTTCTCAACACGGGCGCGCGCCACCGCGTACTGGCCGCCCGGCAGGTCCGTCAGGATCACGCCGACGCTGTTTTCCGGCAGGGTGAAATCCGCCGGCACTTCAACCACCGTATCGGCGCGCAGTTTCTCCGGGGCGACCTGCTGCGGATTGTCGTAATAGACCGCCAGCCACGCCTGCGGCTGGATATGAAAGTTATCCACCCACAAAGAGAGCTGTTCAAACCCCTGCGGCACCGTTTTCTCCCACGGGCCGACCAGATGAAAACCGGCGATTTTACGCGTTAAGACATGCTCGATGGTGTAATCCATGTTCACTCCTCGCTGTTCAAAATAGCGAGTATAGTGTGCGGCGCTCATCCGGACGTCTGTGAGCGCCTTCGCGTTCGCAAAAAACGCTTACAGGGTCAGATGCAGCCAGTCGCCAAAGCGCGAGAACACGCCGCCCTTTTTTACCTTCTCAAGCGTCACCAGCGGCATACGCGCAATAATCGTATCGCCGTTATAGAGCTCTATCTCGCCCACCCTTTCATTGGCGTCCAGCGGCGCGTCGAGGCGCTCGCGATCGAGCAGATATTTCGCCTTCACGTTCGCAAGCTGCGCCTTCGGCAGCGTCAGCCAGAAATCGCGATCGGTGCCGACCGCCACCTGCTCGTCTTTGCCGTACCAGACGCGCTCGGTGCCCACTTTCTTGCCCTTTTGCAGGATCTCCACGGTATCGAAAGTCTGCTGGCCCCAGTGCAGCAGTTTACGCGCCTGGTCTTCGCGCCCTTTCGGGCTGTCAGCGCCCATGATCACCGCGATCAGGCGGCGCTTGCCGTCAACGCTGGAGGCTATCAGGTTAAAGCCCGCGCCTGAGGTATGGCCGGTTTTCAGTCCGTCAACATTGAGCGTTTTATCCCACAGCAGGCCGTTGCGGTTCTGCTGGGTGATGCCGTTCCAGGTCAGGCTCTTTTCGCTGTACATATGGTAAAACGCCGGCTCGCCGTGGATGATGGCGCGCGATAATACCGCCAGATCGTAAGCGGAGCTGTGCTGCCCCGGCGCGTCCAGCCCATGCACGGTTTCAAAATGCGTATCTTTCAGGCCGAGCTTCTGAACGTAATCATTCATCATCGCAACGAACTGCGGCTGGCCGCCCGCCACGTAATCGGCCAGCGCCACACAGGCGTCATTGCCGGAATCGACAATCAGGCCGCGGCTGAGGTCGCGCACCGTGACGCGATCGCCCGCCTTCAGGAACATCAGTGACGAGCCCTCAAACACCGGGTTATCTTTCGCCCAGGCGTCCTTCCCGACCGTCACCACGTCATCCGGCGTGATGCGATGGCTGTCGATGGCGCGGTCCACCACATAGCCGGTCATTAATTTGGTCAGGCTCGCCGGGTTACGCTGTTGATGCTCGTTATTCGCCGCCAGTATTTGTCCGGTCGTGTAATCCATCAACACATAGCTGCCCGCCATAATGGCTGGCGGTTGCGGCATGGAAAGCGCGGCAGCGTTCGCCTGCGCGGTAATACCGGCCAGCATGATGCAGGAAACGGCAATCATTGGTCTAAATTTCAACAGCATATCCTCTGTAACTTCGCGATGGGGCGCCTTTTTTACGGCAGTTTTTATTTCCTTGCTCCGCTAAATTGCAAGGAAATATGAATAAGACGCGTCTTAACTAAAATTGCCACCGTTTCGTTTACCTGCCGATAACACGCTGCGGAAAATCTGATAATAAACATTTCACGTACTGTTCCGATTGTTATAAAGGCCGACTCTTTTTAGCCTGGTGACTTTTAAAAGGCTGAGGAGAAGGGTATGGCGCAGGGTAAAAGCTGGTCGCCGGAGCTTGAGGGGTTACGCGGTCTCGCGTCGCTGTGGGTGCTGCTGGGGCATATTTGTTTGCTGGTACAGTGCCGCATTCCCCTGTTATACGATCCGGGCATGGGCGTCGATCTGTTTATTTTGCTGTCGGGCTTTTTGATGGCGAAGAATTATATGGAGCGTCGGGACATCGAGCCGTGGACCAGTGGCCATACTATACGTAATTTCTGGCTGCGCCGTTTTTTCCGTATCGCGCCGCTCTATTATTTCCTTCTGCTGTTAGCGCTTATTTTCGGCGCGGCGTTCGGCGAATGGCGCGATGTCATCGCCCAGGCCTGGCCATCAACGCAGACCGAAAGCCAGCGCTATGCAGATACGTCCGCAGGCAATATTCTCGCGCATATTTCGTTTGTCTTCGGCGCTATTCCTTATTATTCGTTCCGCACGGTATTGCCGGACTGGAGCATCGGGCTCGAAATGCAGTTTTACGTGCTGTTCCCGTTCATTATGCTGCTGGTGATGCGCTGGGGATTCTTTGCCGCCGCCTTCGCGGTAATGGTGGCCTGCTTTGCGGCGCGCTGGGCATTTCCGGGGTATTTTGAGGCGTTCCCGATGCCTTCGATGATCCTGATTAAGCTGCCGCTGTTTGTCGCAGGCATGCTGATAGCCGCCGCCGTGCGCGAGAGCCGCCGCCTGTTGCTGCTGCTGGCGTTCCTGGCGCCGGTACTCGCCTGGCAGATGCATATCGCGGTGACGCCGGTTCGCCTCATCGCCCAGTGCGTGATGATTGCCGGGCTCGGCGCGCTGCTGTGGCAGGCGCAGGCGGGCTCGCTGCTGCATCAGGCGATGCGGCTGCCGCGCTGGCTGCTGACGCGCCGTATCAGCCAGTTCCTCGGCGATGTCTCCTATTCGGTCTATCTGCTGCATCTGATGATTGTGATTCCGGTCATCGGCCTGCTGGTGGAGCACAGCGCGTTTGAGCAGTACGCCTCGCCGGTGCGCCTGCTCATCGCCGCCGCCATCAGCCTGCCGGTGACGTACGCGCTGGCGACGGTTCTTTTCTATCGCGTGGAGAAACCGGGCATTGCGCTCGGCAAACGGCTGATTACCCGCAAACCGGTGCAGCCGGAGCAGGTCATGCCTTAAGGCCGCTGCCACTTCTTCCGGAGAGGGCTATGGTTTACCATAGCCCTGTTTTTTTACTTACTCTGGATGGTGACCTGGTGTCTGATTCTGCCGCGCAACCGACTTTTCTGTTCCACGATTACGAAACCTTCGGCAAAAGCCCCTCGCTGGACCGCCCGGCGCAGTTCGCCGCCCTGCGCACCGATGAGAATTTCACGGTCATCGGCGAGCCGGACGTCTTTTACTGCAAGCCCGCCGACGATTATCTCCCTCAACCAGAAGCGGTGCTGATAACCGGTATTACGCCGCAGGTGGCGCGCGCGCGCGGCGAAAACGAAGCGGAATTCGCAAGACGCATCCACGCGCTGTTCACCGTGCCAAAAACCTGCGTGGTCGGCTATAACAACGTGCGCTTCGATGACGAAGTGACGCGCAATATTTTCTATCGCAACTTCTACGACCCTTACGCCTGGAGCTGGCAGAACGATAACTCGCGCTGGGATCTGCTGGATGTGATGCGCGCCTGCTACGCGCTGCGCCCGGAAGGCATCGTCTGGCCGGAGAACAGCGACGGGCTGCCGAGCTTTCGCCTTGAGCATTTAACCGTCGCCAACGGGATTGAACACGCCAACGCGCACGACGCGATGGCGGATGTGTACGCCACCATCGCCATGGCGCAGCTGGTGAAAACCCGCCAGCCGCGGATGTTTGATTACCTCTACACCTACCGCAGTAAGCAGAAACTGGCGACGCTGATTGATACCGTTCAGATGAAGCCGCTGGTGCACGTTTCCGGCATGTTTGGCGCATGGCGCGGCAATACGAGCTGGATAGCGCCCGTCGCCTGGCACCCGGACAACCGTAACGCGGTAATTGTGGTGGATCTGGCAGGCGATATCAGCCCGCTGCTTGAGCTGAACGCCGACGATCTGCGCGAGCGGCTCTACACGCCGAAAGCGGCGCTCGGCGACGCGAGCGCGGTGCCGGTGAAGCTGGTGCATCTCAATAAATGCCCGGTACTGGCGCAGGCCAATACGCTGCGCCCGGAAGATGCCGAGCGTCTTGGCATCGACCGTCAGCACTGCCTGAATAATCTCAAGGTGCTTCGCGATTCGCCGCAGGTGCGCGAAAAACTGGTGGCGCTGTTTGCCGACGCGCCGCCGTTCCCACCTACCGATAACGTCGATGCGCAGCTCTACGACGGCTTTTTCAGCGACGCCGATCGCGCCGCGATGCGCATTGTGCTGGAGACGCCGCCGCAGAATCTGCCGGCGCTCGATATTACGTTCGTGGATAAGCGTATCGAGAAGCTGCTGTTTAATTACCGGGCGCGTAATTTCCCCGGCACGCTCAGCGAGCAGGAACAAGCGCGCTGGCTGGCGCATCGCCGCGACGTGTTTACGCCGGAATTCCTGCAAGCCTACGCCCAGGAGTTAGAGATGCTTTATAACCAGTACGAGAGCGACAAAGAGAAGACGGCGCTGCTGAAAGCGTTGTATCAGTACGCGCAGGAGATTGTCGGGTAAGCGCGGGTGATACCGGCGTGACGGGATATGGCGGGTGCGCTGCGCTTACCCGCCCTACTTACGGGAAATGGAGTTGGTTTTAATATGGCGGGTGCGCTTCGCTTACCCGCCCTACATATTCCCAACAGAAACGCTCACTCGGAGGGCGGGTAAGCGAAGCGCACCCGCCGCCCCGACCCATCGAAATCCCAATCCACTGCCCCATACCATCGACATCCCAACCCGCCGCCCCAAAAACTACCGGCAATAAAAAAGGCTCCCTTCGTGGAGCCTTTTCGTTATGCGTATCGCGGTAATTACGCGATATCTTCACGGTACTGCGGTACCGGGTTACGGAAGCTGCGGGTCACGCACGCCAGGTAAACCACACCGATACCGGCCCAGATCAGGCCCAGCACCATGGAGCTTTCTTCCAGGTTCAGCCACAGGGCACCTACGGTCAGCGCGCCGCACACCGGCAGCAGCAGGTAGGTGAAGTGGTCTTTCAGCGTTTTGTTGCGGCCTTCGCGGATCCAGAACTGTGAAATCACAGACAGGTTCACGAAGGTAAACGCCACCAGCGCACCAAAGTTAATCAGCGCGGTCGCCATTACCAGGTCGAAGTTAATCGCCATCAGCGCAATCGCGCCCACCAGCACCACGTTCAGCGCCGGGGTACGCCATTTCGGATGCACGTAACCGAAGAAGCGGTTCGGGAACACGCCGTCACGGCCCATCACATACATCAGACGCGCAACGCCTGCGTGCGCCGCCATACCGGACGCCAGTACGGTCACGGTAGAGAAAATCAGCGCGCCGACCTGGAAGGCTTTGCCTGCCACGTAGAGCATGATTTCCGGCTGGGACGCATCCGGATCTTTAAAGCGCGAGATATCCGGGAAGTAGAGCTGGATAAAGTAAGTCGCGAAGATAAAGATCAGGCCGCCGATCAGCGCGGTCAGGAAGATAGCACGCGGGATCACGCGTTCAGCGTCTTTGGTCTCTTCCGATAGGTTGCTGATGCCGTCAAAGCCGGTAAACGAGAAGCACAGAATGGTCGCCCCGGTGATCATCGGGATGACGTGCGCATTCTCAGACCAGAACGGACGTGAGCTCGTCAGCGTACCCGCGCCTTCGCCGTGCGCTACACCGTAAATCACCATGCCCAGAATCACGGCGATCAGCACCACCTGCAGCACCACGATAATGGTGTTGAAGTTCGCCACGCCTTTAAGCGTACGCATGTTGAAAACGGTCATGAACGCGACCAGCAGCACCACGAAAATCCATGACGGGATTTCCGGCACCAGCGCTTCAAAGTAAATTTTCGCGAGCAGAATGTTGATCATCGGCGCGAAGAGGTAATCGAGCAGCGACGACCAGCCCACCATGAAGCCCACGGTCGGGTTAATCGCTTTCTGCGCGTAGGTGTACGCCGAGCCCGCAGACGGGAAGCGTTTCACCAGTTTACCGTAGCTCAGCGCGGTAAAGAGGATAGCGACCAGCGCGAAGGCATAGGCGGTCGGTACGTGACCGTCCGTCAGGCCAGATACAATACCGAACGTATCGAACAGCGTCATAGGTTGCATATAGGCGAGGCCCATCATAACAACCGGAATCAACGTAAGCGTTTTACGTAATTCCACGCGAGAGGTTTTTGGAGTTGCATTAAGCGACATAATTATTCTCCTTTACGGTGAACATCGCCGCATAAGCGAAAAATTGCCCCATTTTCTGTATTCCTCAGCGACAACAACTGTCGGATTTTAAGTAAGTATCTATCCGGTACGAAGCCCGGCCTCTTGAATTTAATTACGATGCTCTTGACTGCAAAAAAATAACCGACGCGTTGACGTCGGTTAATATCTTATTTTGCAGGGCGCGTATTTTGCACCACTTTGAGGCAGGATGACAAGACGTTGAGACCTTCTGTCACAATTTCTTTCTCAGCGGTGAGCGGGATAAGGAAACGGATGACGTTCGCACGCACGCCGCAGGTCAGTAAAATCAGCCCCTGACGCCCTGCCTCCTGCACCAGTTGCTGGGTCAATTCTTTGTCCGGACGATGGCTGTCGCGCTCATGCACCAGCTCCATCGCCACCATCGCGCCGACGCCGCGCACATCGCCGATACAATCATACTCCTGCGCCAGCTCTCGCAGACCGCTCATCAGCAGTTCGCCCTGGGCGATGGCGCGCGCGTTTAATTGCTCCTGCTCAATGAGATCGGTCACCGCCAGCGCCGCCGCGATACTTACCGGCGAGCCTGCGTAAGTGCCGCCAAGCCCGCCCGGCAGCGCTTTATCAAACAGCGCCTTTTTCCCCACCAGCGCCGAGAGCGGGAACCCGCCCGCCAGGCTTTTGGCCATGGTAATGAGATCCGGTTCGACGCCTGAATGCTCAATGGCAAACGTTTTGCCGGTCCGGCAAAAGCCGCTCTGGATCTCATCAACAATCAGCACAATGCCGTGTTTATCGCACAACGCGCGCAGCTGCTGCATAAACTCGGCAGAAGCGGCGTAAAACCCGCCCTCGCCCTGTACCGGCTCGATAATAATCGCCGCCACCTCTTCCGGTGCCACGTCCGCGGCGAAAATCCCCGCCAGCGACGCCAGCGCCTGGGTGTCGCTCACGCCGAGATATGCCGCCGGGTAAGGCGCGTGGTAAATCCCTGCCGGGAACGGGCCATAGCCTTTTTTATAGGGCTGCACTTTGCCGGTGAGCGCCATGCCAAGCAGCGTGCGGCCATGAAACGCGCCGCGAAACGCAATCACCGCCGAGCGCCCGGTGGCGATACGCGCCACCTTGATGGCGTTCTCCACCGCCTCAGCGCCGGTTGAGAGAAACAGCGTCTGGCACGGCTCGCTGATGGGAGCCAGCCTGTTCAGGCGTTCCGCAAGCTCAATGTAATTGCCATAAGGCGTTACCTGAAAACAAGGGTGCGTAAAATTATCGAGCTGCGCCTTCACCGCCGCGATAACCGCCGGGTGGTTGTGCCCGGTATTGAGTACCGCAATGCCGGAGGCGAAATCGATATAGCGCTTCCCCTCCACGTCCCAGATCTCCGCGTTCTTAGCCCGCGCCACAAATACCGGCAGCGCGTTACCCACGCCCTGCGGCACCGCTTCCTCACGTCGCGCCTGCCACTGCTGATTGCTTTGCATCATTGACTCCTGTGCGCAAAAAGCCTCCGCCCAAAAAGACGGAGGCAACATTATTTTCATCGCTATATCGGGGGGCGTTAACGTCTGGAAAAAGCGTTACGGCAGTTATTACATCGCGAAAAAGCGTGGCGAAAACCGCTTAAATAACGCCCGTTATCAAAACATAGCTCAAGGCGGAGGTTCTGCCAGAGCGGGCGCGTGGAAAGTTGACCCGCTGCGAATGCTCAACTACAGGATCTGTATCCCAGCGAAACAGGCGAGCCAGCATGACCGTAAACACACCGCCGCTCATCGGCGTATTGATGTGTCAGAGTAATCAGGACGAGCAGTTAATCTTAACGGTGGAAAATCTTTATCTGGCACCGCTTTATCACTCTGGTGCCGTGGCCATTCCCCTGCCCCACCATCTGGCGGACGATCCGCTCTATCTGGCGGCAGCGCTGAAATCGCTGAGCGGGATTTTTCTGCCTGGCAGCCCGTGCAACATTGAGCCGCACCACTACGGCGAGGAGGCGCAGGAGACCAGCAACGATCCGGGGCGCGACAAACTGGCGTTGATGCTGGTACGTCACGCGCTGAATACCGGCCTGCCGCTGCTTGGTTCATGCCGCGGCGTGCATGAAATGGTGGTCGCGACCGGCGGAAAGCTCTGGCGGCAACTGCATAATGTCGAAGGGCTGCGCGAGCATGAAGTGAACCCGAACGGCAGTCCGGAGGCGAAATTCGCGCCGGTACACGGGCTTGAGATAACGCCCGGCGGCTGGCTCGACAGCTGGGTCGCGCCCGGCGAAACGGTGCGGGTGAATACGCTGCATCAGCAAGGGATACGCGAGGTGGGGCCCGGCGTGTTTATCGAGGCGCGCGCCGACGACGGGCTGATTGAGGCTATCAGTATTCCGGAGCACCCGTTCGCCTTCGGGGTACAGTGGCACCCGGAATGGGGCGCGCTGCACGACGAGCCGCTCTCAAAACAGATTTTTGACGCCTTTGTGGCCGCCTGCCGTGTCTGGCAGGCTGACCATCAGGCGCTTACTCCATTGGCATAACGAGCGGGTCCGGGTAGAGATACTCAAACCCCAGTTCATGGCAGATCCGGTTGCCGTCAATCAGCTTGCCTCTGGTGCCCGCCGGGCTTTCGCTAAAGCGCGGCGGCTCAAGGCCAAGCTGGCGCGCCATCACCGGATAAAACTCCGCGCGCGTCGGGTGTTGCGGGGCGCACAGGTTATAAATATGCCCGCCTTTGGGCGACTGCAACAGGAGGGTAATGGCACCGATCACGTCCTCAAGATGCACGAGATTGACGCCATGTCCGCCGTTCGGGCCCGTTTTACCCGCAAAGAAACGCCCCGGATGACGCCCCGGGCCGACAAGCCCCGCCAGGCGCAAAATATCCACTGACGTACCCGGTAAATTATGCAGCCATTGCTCAAGCTCTCTTAACACGCGCCCGCTTTCAGTGACCGGATTTGCGGGCGTCGTTTCTTTGCAGATGCCTTCCGCCTCGCCGTAGACCGAGGTGGAGCTGGTAAAGATAATCCGTGGGATCTGGTGCGCCAGGGCGCTGTCCACCACCTGCTGCACCGCCTGTAAGTAATATTCGCCGTTGCCGCCGGTACGCCGCGCGGGCAGCGTCACCACCAGCGCGTCGGCGTTAAACAGCGCCTCCAGATCGTCACTGTCGCACACCATTTCCGGCAACAGCTCCAGCTGATAGCTTTCGATACCGCACATACGTGCGGCTTCCACGCCGTCAGCCGTGGTTTTGCTGCCAGCGACCTGCCAGCCACGGGCATTAAGCGCGAGCGCCAGCGGCATACCCAACCACCCTAATCCGACAATCGCGACCTTTTTCATTGCGTTCTCCTGCTCCGTCTTTGCGTCTGCCTCTTTTCAGGCTACGCCAGCCGCCGCAGGCTGACAATTGATGTAGTGAATATGAAAGGTTTTAATGATGAAAAAAAGCCCTTGCCTTCTCTGCCCGGTATGGTTTACGGTTAAGACAGGTTTTGAATAAGCATTCAACAAGAGAATTTTATGACACGCGTTCAGTTTAACAACCACCACCATCACCATCATCCTGATTAGTCTTTCAGGCGATGTGTGCTGGAAGACGATCGGATCTTCCAGTGGTGCATGAACGCTAAGAGAGCCCCCGGAAGATCATCTTCCGGGGGCTTTTTTATTGGGCGTTGGCAGACGAATTTAACGAGATCAATAAGGATAAGGCGAGATGACAGACAACAACCGTTTACGCATAGCTATTCAGAAATCCGGCCGTTTAAGCGATGATTCGCGCGAACTGCTGGCCCGCTGCGGCATAAAAATTAATCTGCACACCCAGCGTCTGATAGCGCTGGCGGAGAATATGCCTATTGACATCCTGCGCGTGCGCGATGACGATATTCCGGGCCTGGTAATGGATGGCGTGGTCGATCTCGGCATCATCGGCGAAAACGTGCTGGAAGAAGAGCTGCTGACCCGCCGCGCTCAGGGCGACGACCCGCGCTACTACACACTGCGTCGCCTCGATTTCGGCGGCTGCCGCCTCTCGCTCGCCACGCCGGTCGATGATGTCTGGGAAGGCCCGGAAAGCCTGAATAATAAACGTATCGCCACCTCTTACCCGCACCTGCTTAAACGTTATCTCGATCAAAAAGGCGTGCAGTTTAAATCCTGCCTGCTGAACGGCTCGGTGGAAGTCGCCCCGCGCGCCGGGCTTGCCGACGCCATCTGCGATTTAGTCTCCACCGGTGCGACCCTTGAGGCCAACGGCCTGCGCGAAGTGGAAGTGATTTACCGCTCGAAAGCCTGTCTTATCCAGCGCGACGGCGAGATGCCTGCCGTGAAGCAGCAGCTTATCGACAAACTGCTGACCCGTATCCAGGGCGTTATCCAGGCGCGCGAATCGAAATACATCATGCTGCACGCGCCGACCGAGCGCCTCGATGAAGTCATCGCCCTGCTGCCGGGTGCCGAGCGCCCGACTATTCTGCCGCTGGCAGGCGATCAGCAGCGCGTGGCGATGCACATGGTGAGCAGCGAAACCCTGTTCTGGGAAACCATGGAAAAACTGAAAGCGCTGGGCGCCAGCTCCATTCTGGTGCTGCCGATTGAGAAGATGATGGAGTGACCGCCATGACCTTTACGACGATCGTTGACTGGAACGCCTGTAGCGCACAGCAGCAGCGTGAACTGCTGATGCGCCCGGCCATCTCGGCATCAGAAAGCATTACCCGCACGGTGGCGGAGATCCTTGATACCGTCAAAGCCCGCGGCGACGCGGCGCTGCGTGAATACAGCGCGAAGTTTGATAAAACCGACGTTGCGGCGCTAAAAGTCACCGCTGAAGCGATCGACGCCGCCGCCGCGCGTCTTGACGATAACGTCAAACAGGCGATGGCCGTTGCCGTCGCGAATATTGAGAAATTCCACCGCGCCCAGCAGCTCGCGCCTGTCGATATCGAAACCCTGCCTGGCGTGCGCTGCCAGCAGGTGACGCGCCCGGTGGCGTCGGTCGGGCTTTATATTCCGGGCGGCTCCGCGCCGCTCTTCTCGACGGTGCTGATGCTCGCGACGCCCGCGCGCATCGCGGGCTGCAAACGCGTGGTGCTCTGCTCTCCGCCGCCCATCGCCGATGAAATTCTCTATGCCGCGAAGCTCTGCGGCGTGCAGGAAGTCTTTCAGGCAGGCGGCGCGCAGGCGATTGCCGCGCTCGCCTTTGGGACGGAAAGCGTGCCGAAAGTGGATAAAATTTTCGGGCCGGGTAACGCCTTTGTGACCGAAGCCAAACGCCAGGTCAGCCAGCGTCTCGACGGCGCAGCGATCGATATGCCCGCAGGGCCTTCCGAAGTGCTGGTGATTGCCGACAGCGGCGCGACGCCGGATTTCGTCGCCTCCGATTTACTCTCGCAGGCCGAGCACGGCCCGGATTCGCAGGTGATTCTGCTCACACCGGACGCGGCGATGGCGCAGGCCGTGGCCGACGCCACTGCCCGCCAGCTTGAGGCGCTGCCGCGCGCGCAAACCGCCCGCCAGGCGCTCTCGGCAAGCCGCATCATCGTGGCGCGCGATCTCGCGCAGTGCGTGACTATCTCTAACCAGTACGGCCCGGAGCACTTAATCATCCAGACCCGCAACGCGCGCGAGCTGGTCGATGACATCACCAGCGCAGGCTCCGTCTTTTTAGGCGACTGGTCACCGGAATCAGCGGGCGACTACGCCTCCGGCACCAACCATGTATTGCCGACATACGGCTACACCGCCACCAGCTCAAGCCTCGGTCTGGCGGATTTCCAGAAGCGTATGACGGTGCAGGAATTAACACCCGCGGGCTTTTCCGCGCTGGCTGAAACCATCGAAACCCTGGCGGCGGCAGAACAGCTTACCGCCCACAAAAACGCCGTGACGCTGCGTGTGGCAGCCCTGAAGGAGCAAGCATGAGCATTGAAGAACTCGCGCGCGAGAACGTGCGCACTCTGACGCCCTATCAGTCTGCGCGTCGTCTTGGCGGCAATGGCGATGTGTGGCTGAACGCGAATGAATACCCGCTGCCTGTGGAGTTTCAGTTGACCGCGCAGACGCTCAACCGCTACCCGGAGTGCCAGCCGAAACGCGTCATTGAGCGTTACGCGCAATACGCCGGCGTGAAACCTGAGCAGGTGCTGGTCAGCCGCGGCGCGGATGAGGGCATTGAGCTGCTGATCCGCGCCTTCTGCGAGCCGGGCCGTGACGCCGTGCTCTACTGCCCGCCGACCTACGGCATGTATAGCGTCAGCGCCGAAACCAGTGGCGTGGAGTGCCGCACCGTGCAGGCAACGGACGGCTGGCAGCTTGATCTGCCAGCGATTGCCGAACAGCTTGACGGCGTTAAGGTCATTTTCGTCTGTAGCCCTAATAACCCGACCGGCCAGTTGATTAACCCGCAGGATCTACGCACGTTGCTGGAGATGGCGCGCGGCAAAGCCATTGTGGTGGCGGATGAAGCCTATATTGAGTTCTGCCCGCAGGCGACGCTCGCAGGCTGGCTTGGCGAATACCCGCACCTCGTCGTGCTGCGCACGCTCTCTAAAGCCTTTGCGCTCGCCGGGCTGCGCTGCGGCTTTACGCTCGCGAATGAAGAGGTCATTAACCTGCTGCTGAAAGCGATCGCCCCCTACCCGCTCTCAACGCCAGTGGCGGATATCGCCGCCCAGGCATTAAGCCCGGAAGGCATTGCTGCGATGCGCGAGCGCGTGGCGCAGGTGCTGGCTAACCGTGATGCCTTGATCGCGGGCCTGCGCGAGACGCCGTGCGTCGAGGCGGTTTTCGATAGTGAAACCAACTATGTGCTGGCGCGCATTACCGCCTCCAGCGCGGTATTTAAATCGCTGTGGGATCAGGGCATTATCTTAAGAGACCAGAACAGACAACCGACACTCAGCGGCTGCCTGCGCATTACCGTCGGCACCCGCGAAGAGTGCCAGCGCGTGATTGACGCCCTGCGTGACCAACCCGGCCTTGCGGCCACGGAGCGAGTATGAGCCAGAAGTATCTCTTTATTGACCGCGACGGCACGCTGATTGCCGAGCCGCCGGAAGATTTCCAGGTCGATCGTTTTGACAAGCTGGCCTTTGAGCCGGACGCTGTCCCGGTACTGCTGCAACTGCAAAAAGCGGGCTTTAAGCTGGTGATGATCACTAATCAGGACGGTCTTGGCACCGCCAGCCTGCCGCAGGCGGATTTCGACGGCCCGCATAACCTGATGATGCAAATTTTTACCTCTCAGGGTGTGCTCTTTGAGGACGTGCTGATCTGCCCGCACTTCCCGACGGACAACTGCGACTGCCGCAAGCCTAAAACAAAGCTGGTCGAGCGTTATCTCGAACCGGGCGTGATGGACGCGGCGAACAGCTATGTGATTGGCGATCGCGCGACTGACGTGGAGCTTGCCGATAACATGGGCATTACAGGCCTGCGTTATAACCGTGCCGATCTGAACTGGGCCGCCATCGGCGAGCACCTGACAAAGCGCGATCGCTACGCGCACGTTGAGCGCAGCACCCGCGAAACCCAGATTGACGTTAAAGTATGGCTGGACCGCGAAGGCGGCAGCAAAATCAACACCGGCGTCGGCTTCTTCGACCATATGCTGGACCAGATAGCCACCCACGGCGGCTTTCGCATGGAAATCGGCGTCAAAGGCGATCTCTATATCGACGATCACCACACCGTTGAAGATACCGGGCTGGCGCTCGGCGAAGCCCTGAAGCTGGCGCTTGGCGACAAGCGCGGCATCAACCGCTTCGGCTTTGTGCTGCCGATGGATGAGTGTCTCGCGCGCTGCGCGCTCGATATCTCCGGGCGTCCGCACCTCGAATATAAAGCCGAGTTCAATTATCAGCGCGTGGGCGATCTCAGCACCGAGATGGTGGAACACTTCTTCCGCTCGCTCTCCTACACCATGGGCGTCACGCTGCACCTGAAAACCAAAGGCAAAAACGACCATCACCGCGTCGAAAGCCTGTTTAAAGCGTTTGGCCGCACGCTGCGCCAGGCGATCCGTGTCGAAGGCGAAACGCTGCCCTCTTCAAAAGGAGTGCTGTGATGAACGTGGTGATTCTGGATACCGGCTGCGCCAACCTGCACTCGGTACAGTCGGCGGTGCGCCGCCACGGCTATGAGCCGGTCGTGAGCCGCGACCCGGATCTGGTATTGCGCGCCGATAAACTCTTTCTGCCGGGCGTCGGCACCGCCGAGGCGGCGATGCAGCAAATTATCGAGCGCGATCTGGTGGATTTAATCAAAGCCTGTACCCAGCCGGTGCTGGGGATCTGTCTTGGAATGCAGCTGCTCGGCAGCCGCAGCGAAGAGAATAATGGCGTGGATCTGCTGGGCATTATCGATCAGCCGGTGCCGAAAATGACCGACCACGGCCTGCCGCTGCCGCACATGGGCTGGAACCGCGTGTATGCCAAAGCGGGCGACCGGCTGTTTCGCGGTATTGAGGATGGCGCCTGGTTTTACTTCGTGCACAGCTACGCGATGCCGGTGAACGCGAACACGATCGCACAGTGCACCTATGGCGAGGCGTTCACCGCCGCGGTGCAGAAAGATAACTTCTGGGGGGTGCAGTTCCACCCGGAACGTTCAGGAGCCGCGGGCGCGCAGCTGCTGAAAAACTTCCTGGAGATGTAAATGATTATTCCGGCTCTGGATTTAATTGACGGCATGGTGGTGCGCCTGCATCAGGGCGATTACGGTCAGCAGCGCGACTATGGCCGCGACCCGCTGCCGCGCCTGCAGGATTACGAAGCGCAGGGCGCGAAGCTGCTGCATCTGGTGGATTTAACCGGCGCGAAAGATCCGGCGAAACGCCAGATTGCGCTCATTCAAAAGCTGGTGGCGGGCGTCAACGTGCCGGTGCAGGTCGGCGGCGGCGTGCGCAGCGAAGATGACGTGGCGGCGCTGCTGGACGCAGGCGTGGCGCGCGTGGTGGTGGGCTCAACGGCGGTAAAAGCGCCGCAGGACGTGCAGCGCTGGTTTCAGCGTTTCGGCGCCGACGCGCTGGTACTGGCGCTGGATGTGCGTATCGACGACGCCGGCAACAAACAGGTGGCGGTCAGCGGCTGGCAGGAAAATTCCGGCGTGACGCTGGAAACGCTGGTGGAGAGCTATCTCCCCGCGGGGCTGAAGCATGTGCTGTGCACGGATATCTCCCGCGACGGGACGCTGTCTGGCTCGAACGTGGCGCTGTATGAAGAAGTCTGCGCGCGTTATCCGCAGGTGGCGTTCCAGTCCTCCGGCGGCATCGGCGAACTGTCAGACATTCGCGCGCTGCGCGGCAGCGGTGTCGGCGGCGTGATCGTCGGTCGCGCGCTGCTGGAAGGCAAATTTAACGTAACGGAGGCGATCCAATGCTGGCAAAACGGATAATCCCCTGTCTGGACGTACGCGACGGGCAAGTCGTCAAAGGCGTGCAGTTTCGCAACCATGAAATCATCGGCGACATCGTGCCGCTCGCGAAACGCTACGCCGAAGAAGGCGCCGATGAACTGGTCTTTTACGATATCACCGCCTCAAGCGATGGCCGCGTGGTGGATAAGAGCTGGGTCACACGCGTGGCAGAAGTCATCGATATCCCCTTCTGTGTGGCGGGCGGGATCAAAACGCTGGAAGACGCGGCGCAAATTCTCTCCTTCGGCGCGGACAAAATTTCCGTCAATTCCCCGGCGCTGGCCGATCCAACGCTTATCACAAGGCTTGCGGATCGCTTCGGCGTGCAGTGCATCGTGGTGGGCATCGATACCTGGTTTGATGAAGAGACCGGCAAATATCACGTCAACCAGTACACCGGCGACGAAAGCCGCACCCGCGTGACCCAGTGGGAAACGCTGGACTGGGTGCGGGAAGTGCAGCAGCGCGGCGCGGGTGAAATTGTGCTGAACATGATGAACCAGGACGGCGTGCGTAACGGCTATGATCTCGTACAGCTGAAAAAAGTGCGTGAGGCGTGCCGCGTGCCGCTTATCGCCTCCGGCGGTGCCGGGACGATGGAACACTTCCTGGACGCCTTTCGCGAGGCAAACGTCGACGGGGCGCTGGCCGCGTCAGTGTTCCACAAACAGATTATTAATATTGGCGAGCTGAAAGCGTTTCTGGCTCAGCAAGGCGTGGAGATACGGGTGTGTTAACAGAACAACAGCGGGCTCAACTGGACTGGGCAAAAACCGACGGGCTGCTGCCGGTCGTGGTGCAGCATGCGGTTTCCGGCGAGGTGCTGATGCTGGGTTACATGAATCAGGAGGCGCTGCGCGAAACCGAGCAGAGCGGCAAGGTCACGTTTTTCTCGCGCACGAAGGGGCGTCTTTGGACCAAAGGCGAAACCTCCGGCCATTTTCTCAATGTGGTGAGCATTACGCCGGACTGCGATAACGATACGCTGCTGGTGCTGGCTAACCCGATTGGGCCAACCTGCCATCTCGGTACCACCAGCTGCTTTGGCGAGGCGCATCACCAGTGGCACTTCCTTTATCAGCTTGAAGAACTGCTGGCCGCGCGTAAAACCGCGTCGCCGGAAAGCTCTTACACAGCGAAGCTCTACGCCAGCGGCACCAAGCGTATCGCGCAAAAAGTGGGTGAAGAAGGCGTGGAGACGGCGCTTGCTGCAACCGTACACGACCGCGAAGAGCTGGTGAACGAAGCCTCTGACCTGGTGTATCACCTGCTGGTGCTGCTTCAGGATCAGGAGCTCGATCTCAGCGCGGTGATTGAAAACCTGCGCGGACGGCACAAATAATCCTTCGGGCATGACGCATAAAAAAAGGCCGCATCACGCGGCCTTTTTTAATACTGAGAGATTAGCGCACTCTGTTGGCGCTGTGTTCGCGAATCGCGTTGCGACACAGCACAATACCGCAGCCGATTAACCCGCCGAGAAGGACAGAAAGCACCAGCACCAGCGCGCGTTTCGGGCTGTCACGGCGCAGGGGTTCGGTCGGCTTCATTACATAGCGATACGCATGCAGTGAAGATTCGTCGATTTTAAGCTTCGAGATATCCAGCAGGTTTTGTTTAGTCTGGTAATACGCATCACTAAAGACCAGCGGACGCGTCGATTCATTTTTAATCATCGATGAGAGCGCCTCGCTGCCCAACAGGAACAGCGTATCCTGTGTGACTTCCTGCGCCTGCGGCATCTGTGGCGAAGTGACATTCGATTCCTGCGCGAATTTAAGCGCTTCGGCGATCTGCTTGATACGCAGTTCTTTCTGCTCCTGCGCCACTTTCTCCTGCGTCGCAAGCGATTCCTGCAGCTCTTGCTGACGGGCAGTCACGTTATCGGTAAGGTCTTTATTCAGCTCTTTGGCGATTTGCTCATCCACCTGCTGAATGTATTCCGCCAGTTTTTTCTGCGCTGACTGTGCGGTTGCTCCCTGATAAGTCACTTTCAGCGGCAGCGGCTGGCCTTTTACTGCCGTATCGATGGTTAACTGTTCTGGCTCTTGCTGGTTTTGCAGCGTTTCAGACAGCGCGGAAAACGCAGAGCTGAAACGCCCCACTACGCGCTGCTGCACGTCGGTGACGTTGGGCGCAGCATTGCCATACAGGATATTCATGGCGTTGTTGTAACTGGCTATCTGACCGGCATCCGGCATGGTCACGATAGCTGTCGATGTCCATTTTTCTTTAGCGACGAAAAGATAAAGTACGGCAAGCACGATCATCACGACGATCGTGGTAATGATAGTGACCTTCCCCCGCCAAAGCTGCGCCAGAAGGTCGAATAAATCGATTTGTTCCTGGTTACTATTGCTGCGGTGAAAAGCGTCACCCTGAAATTCTTTGCTCATAGAGTCCTTATTTGTCATCTAGTTATTATGAGAAAGCCACACCCGCCTTGAGTGTAGATGCAAGGCATTATAATTGCATAGCCAGGCGCAAAAGAGAGCTGGGAAAATACTGAAAAACAAGGCGCTTACTGGTTGCTTTTAAGGCAGTGCACGGCTTCTGGTACTGTCATCAGACGTAAAAAAAGCCCGGCGAAACCACCGGGCTTGTCTTTTGAATCAGTAAAACCTTATTCCATCCACTCGGTGTGGAATACGCCTTCTTTATCGGTGCGCTTGTAGGTATGCGCCCCAAAGTAGTCACGCTGTGCCTGAATCAGGTTCGCTGGCAGTACCGCAGAACGGTAGCTGTCGTAGTAAGCGATAGCGGCGGAGAAGGTCGGAGTCGGGATACCGTTCTGTACGGCATACGCCACAACATCGCGCAACGCCTGCTGATAGTCATCAGCGGCTTTCTTGAAGTACGGCGCCAGCAGCAGGTTCGCGATGGACGGATTCTCTGCGTAGGCGTCAGTGATTTTCTGCAGGAACTGAGCACGAATAATGCAGCCCGCGCGGAAGATCTTCGCGATTTCGCCGTAGTTCAGATCCCAGTTGTACTCTTCAGACGCAGCGCGCAGCTGAGAGAAGCCCTGCGCGTAAGAGACGATTTTACCGAGGTACAGCGCGCGACGGACTTTCTCGATAAATTCGCCTTTATCGCCTGCGAACGGTTTCGCCTGCGGGCCGCTCAGCACTTTGGATGCCGCGACGCGCTGCTCTTTCAGAGAGGAGATATAACGCGCGAATACCGATTCAGTAATCAGGGACAGCGGTTCGCCGAGATCCAGCGAGCTCTGGCTGGTCCACTTACCAGTACCTTTGTTGGCGGCTTCGTCCAGAATGACGTCAACCAGGTAGTTACCGTCTTCATCTTTTTTGGTGAAGATATCTTTGGTGATATCGATAAGGTAGCTGCTGAGCTCGCCTTCGTTCCACTCAGCGAAGGTTTTCGCCAGATCTTCGTTGGACAGGTTCAGACCGTGCTTCAGCAGGGAATAGGCTTCTGCGATAAGCTGCATATCGCCGTATTCGATACCGTTGTGCACCATTTTCACGTAGTGACCCGCGCCGTCTGGCCCGATATAAGTCACGCACGGTTCACCTTCCGCTACGGCCGCGATCTCTTTGAGGATCGGCGCAACCAGCTCATAAGCTTCTTTCTGGCCGCCAGGCATGATGGACGGGCCTTTCAGGGCGCCCTCTTCGCCACCGGAGACGCCGGTGCCGATAAAGTTAAAGCCTTCTTCGGAGAGTTCACGGTTACGACGGATGGTGTCCTGGAAGAAGGTGTTACCGCCATCAATAATGATGTCGCCTTTTTCCAGATAAGGCTTCAGGGAGTCGATAGCCGCATCGGTACCGGCACCTGCTTTCACCATCAGCAGGATACGGCGCGGGGTTTCCAGCGACTCGACAAACTCCTGAACGGTATAATAAGGAACCAGTTTTTTGCCCGGATTTTCGGCAATCACTTCTTCAGTTTTGTCACGAGAGCGGTTGAATACGGAGACGGTATAACCACGGCTTTCAATGTTGAGCGCCAGGTTGCGCCCCATGACTGCCATACCGACGACGCCGATCTGTTGCTTGGACATTACATACTCCTGTCAGGTGTGGTCACCGCGACTTGTGCGCGGGTGTTATGTAGCTACGATGTTAACTCATAGATAGCGAATTTGAATAGAAATTGATAAAAGCAAAGTTATAACTGAGCGAAGAATGCTCATTGGTAAACCTTATCGTTCCAGGGCATTCCGAATAGGATTTCAAAGTTAATAAAGTCAAAACATTTATAATTAAAAAGTGTATTAGCTACTTTTAGTGACGCCATGTTTTTTTACTGCTCGAACAACATAGAATGAAAAATACCATGCTGACTTTATAGAATTAAATTTTAGGTAAGTTCTGTAAAACGACCATTGTGATGAAAGAATTTTTATCTTATTTGAAGAAAGACTTTCATGTCCCTCTCTATAAAACGCAAGTTCTTCTGGTAAACACCAGGCATAATCAATTTTTTCTAGTATTTTTAGCCATAAAGCCATATCCTGGCGTTTGCGAATTTCAGGCATATAAACCTTACCAAGCTTTTGAGCATCATATATCGCAGTTAGGCATCCTATAACATTAGATTTTAAAAGCTCAGAATAGTTAACTCGTGCTGGAGGATTGATATGGCCTATTACGTTACCTTTCTGATTGATTTTTTTATATGCAGTGTAAGTCAATGCATAGTTGTTGTTAAGCATGAAGGCTACTTGTCTGGACAGTTTTTCCGGATGCCACATATCATCACTATCCAAAAAAGCAATAAAGCGCCCTTTTGCATTTTTAATACAATTATTACGGGATATACCAGCGCCTGAATTCTTATCGTTGAAAAATAGTTTTATTCGTGGTTCTTTATTAGCAAACTCTTTTAACAAACGGATAGTGCCATCACTCGAACAATCATCAGTTATGATTAATTCCCAGTTGGTATAGGTTTGCCTAATGATTGAATTTATACTATCAGCGATAGTTAACTCAGAATTCCAGCTAGGCATAATAATTGATACAAGATTACTCATCATTTCTTTTATAATTGCCTCTAAAAGAATTCAAATCAAGATTAAAATAATTCATAGCGTTTAAAAATTGTTGCGTATTCTGATCGTTTAGTACGTTTATCTTCTCGAGGCCTTTTGTGAAGCCAGTGATAATCGGTGTAAAATGCGTACTGTCATCATTGATCAAAATAGCGTTATATCCGCGAGCTGTAGTTAGCGCTTTATACCAAATGTCATCGGCATAGGGACACAGTTTATTTATCGCCTCGTAATCGGCTACACGTGCGTCGAGCGAATCTCTAGGATAACACACGCCTGATACACCTGTGGGAAGTAACTCATTGCCTGTTATTTCTTTTCTTCGCGCAAGCGGCCAGACTGGATAAGCGACGAGACTACCTGCATCGTTAAACAGAATAGCACGGCCTCTATAACAGTAAACAGCATCAGGATTATCACTTATATTAGATTTAAAACCATCGATCCAATTTGTTGGGTAAAATACGTCGTCGTCAGCGGTAATATAGAAATCGTAATCAGGATAATAACCAGGTACAAAAGAAAGTTTTTTATAAGATCTAACATCATTATCTACAAAAAATATTTCCAGCCCTCGCTTTTGCTGTCGGGATAAAATCCATCTCGCTATTCCCTGAGGTTTATCCTTTTTATGTAACCACATTACTATTTTTGCAGGGCGAACGTGTTGATGCAAGATACTCTCAATTGTCAAGAAAACAAAATTCTTACGTAAACCATAGCTAGTTAGCGTTACTAAAAATGTCGAATTTTTGTCAACCCCAGATGATTGAGAAAAAATTGCTCTGAAAAAGTAATATATGCTTTTTTTTATTGACTTGCATAACAGTATAATTTTTTTATCGAGTCTCATCGTAACTTTCCCCAGAGAATAAAGTTATATTTCTGAACTTTATTTTCCTTTCAAAAATAGTATAGAAAATCAAAATTAAAACAGTAACCTCAAACGGCATTAACAGGTAGTAGTAGTAATCAAACCAACTAAAAAAAAGAAACGACGTAATAAACGTATATATAATTAAAAAACATTGACTACGCTTCGCAAACCACAGCAATAAATATATGCAGAAAAACATGAAGAAATAGAAAACATATGCATAATACCCTCCGGCCAGCAACAGAGTACCCCATAGCGTTGGAACATTTCCAGTCGTACCAGTAATTTTATTGATTACGACAAAATACTTTGGGAGCGTTAGGTTTATCAAGTCGTCATTTAGTATTACATTGATTATATTGACCGGACCGGAAAAAAGCCCAAGAATGTCGCTTGGTATAAATGCATTATATAAACCATCAGAAATGTATACAGAAAATGTTAGAAGTCCCGAATAAAGATAGCCAAAGAAATGAATCATTATTTCTATTAATACAGTATTATAATCAACGTTTTCAGAACCTTCTCTAAAAAAAACCTTCATAAAATAGACTGAGAAAAATAAAGAAACGAGTAAAAATGCCAAAATCAGCGAAATAAACAAGAACTTTCTAATAGAGAGCTTTATATATCCAGCCACTATAGAGTACCAAAACATCCATACAAGCGGGATCATTACCCAATATTTAACTTGCTTCATAAATAAAAGCACAAGCACAAAAACTAGCAGTAAGAAAACGGATTTG
This sequence comes from Cronobacter sp. 153480017-3, assembly GCF_053627815.1. Taxonomy (NCBI): domain Bacteria; kingdom Pseudomonadati; phylum Pseudomonadota; class Gammaproteobacteria; order Enterobacterales; family Enterobacteriaceae; genus Cronobacter; species Cronobacter sp. 153480017-3. The sequence continues at coordinate 759,126 of NZ_JBSEYN010000001.1, forward strand.
GTTCTTTTAGAGTAATATGCTTTTAGCAAAAATGGTATTAAAGCAACCAGGATAGCAAAAAAATGACCCGCGATGCCATAAGTGAGAGTCCCCTCAAAATCATCGCTTACAAAAGATCCAACCTCACTCCATCCTTTATAAATAAAAAAACAACATATAAGAGAAACCACTACTGTTATATTTATTATATTTTTCCGAATTTTAAGTCCGTAATATTTATCTGTCACACGAGTATTAAGAACAATGCCTTTGCTGAGAAATGACATCCCAAATGCACAGCTTAGACTTGCAAAAAGCCCGACAACATAAAATGTTGTTATAAAAAAGTAAACATTTGACTCTACAGGTAAAAAACCAAGAGACTCGCCTATGGCAGCATGTATAAACAATATTACATATATACCGATAACAGAAATCATTGAAGGCGTAATTTTTCGCCATATATAATAATCAAGACACGAACCGAAAAACAAAGACACAACAAATAAATAAAACATATTTACACCAATTTTTATAAAAGTAGATGCAATATAATTTAGATTGCATCTTTTTTAGTAAAGTTAATGATATGTCGCCTAATCTTCCGAACAATATAAATAGGTCTTAAGCTTAAATGGATGACATCCAGCGATCTCGACAAAAAGCTGACTTTATTCCCGGTTAACTTTGCAATTAACTTCTTTCCATATAATAATGTTAGAGCATCCAGTTTTAGCGCTTTATAATATATACCTTCGATATCGTTAATTTTAAACATCTTGTCGATATTAATCAGATCGTTCAAAAAGTTATAGTTAACATAACGGTGAGAATGTTTCGATGCAGAATTTGCCACACGGTAGTACACTGTAATCGCTTTCAAAAAATACAGTTTGTAGCCCTTTTTAGTGAAGCGAAGCCATAATGGTAAGTCTTCAATCGTGCTGAAACTTTCGTCAGCATAACCAACATCAATTAGAGCTGAACGACGTATAAATGATGCAGGTGCAATATTGAAGCTTTTAAATCTTAAATAATTATATTGTTGTTCAGCATCCAGGCTAAAAAAAGGCATATTATATGGCTCAGGAGTTATTTTTTTTATCCGTCCGAACCATTTCATTTGACTAAATACAATACTACACCCGGAATTATTCTGAATATACTCCATGTTTTTATCAATGCAATCAGTACTTAGAAGATCATCTGCGCCTATTGTTTTTATCCATTCAGATGTGCAGGATTGCCAGCCAATGTTACAATTTTTAGAAACGCCCTGATTGATAATATTTTTTTTGAAAACAACTTTTGAAAATTTTGATGCGTTTTTAGTAATCCAGTTTTCAACAACGATTGTCGTGTCATCAGTAGAAGCATCATCTGATATGATAAGCTCTATATTAGCAGGCCCATAACTTTGATTTAAAATACTATCTAAAGTTTCTACTATAGTTTTCGCTGAGTTATAAGTAACAATTACTACTGAAACAACATCTTTCATTATTGCCTATCCTGGTTAATTATTCTTTTTAAATTACCATATACAAAGATAAAGTATAAAATGTAATTCAATAAGTATCCCCAATTTGCACCATTAACTCCCAGATGCGAAATCATAATCCAACTTATTAACACGAATGTTGTGGAAAAAAATATTTCAGAAAACACGAACCAGCGAGTAGCGCCTCTGGCTAACATCGGAAAAGCATATAGCCACGCCAGGATTTTGATGACGTCCCCCACAAGTTGAATGCTGAATAAGTCTCTCGCAGGTTGAAAATCGCTTGTAAAAAGTAAAAATATAGCGACATCGCGAAGCAAATAAACTAACAACGCTAAAATAATAACCACAGGAAGAATAACTCTTGCTGTTTTATTTATTTCCCACCGTATCTCAACACCACTCTTCAAGCTTGCAAGTTGAGGCAAATAATATGTACTCAATGCCATAGTAATAATGGCAAGATAAACTTCAGAGATTTTCCATACCGCCTGCCATTGTCCTGTCGCACTCCAACCCACTTCGGAAATTAATATATTTCTTATCAGAATCAATGCAATCGGAGTAGTGATGGCGGATGTAACTGCCATCACTACATAGCCTCCAATTTCTTTTCTATAAGACGAAGATGAGCGGCCAAGCCATAATTTAAATTTAAACCAAGGCTCCTTTATACAAGCAAAAAAAACGACTAGTCCGGCAATCGATGTATTAAGTGATGCAGCAACAAAAGCACCTTTAATATGATAAAAATAAATCATCATAACCATTAATACAGTCGATATTGTTACGGAAATAAACCCTAGCGATACATATTTTTTATAGTGTTTCTGTCCGTTAATAACAGAAACAAATGCCGTATTTATTATTGACAATGGAAGAACTAAACAACCTAATAGTACAACCCAATAATAATCAATAGTATTGAATAGAAATTGAGAAATAGGTTTGCTAAATAATAATACGGTGCCCAGCACTAGCAAAAATATAGAAAATGCCCACTGTAAGGACGCCTGCCACCATCCTGAACATCTTTTATAACCTTCAGTATGCTTTTCAGCCGTATAGCGAACCACCCCATTCCCTACGGGTGCAGTCACAACACCATTAAGCCCAGCAATCACACTTTGTACCTGCCCAAGCATAGCCATTCCAGTAGGCCCCGTATATATAGCAACGACCTTAGCTATCGCAAAACCACTTAACATTTTGAAGAATGTCAGTAAGGCTGTAAAAGCAGTAACAGAGATGATTTTACTCATGCCTTATACTCATTCATGCACTGAATAACATAATCCACCTCGTACTGAGACATATTTGGATCCATTGGCAAAGAAAGTACTTCACGATGGATTTTTTCTGTAACAGGAAGATTAAGACTATTATATTCACTGTAAGCTCTCTGCTTATGAGGGGGAACAGGATAATGTATTAGCGTATCAATATCTTTCTTATGTAAGTATTCTTTCAATGCATCTCTTTGCGCACAGCGAACGACAAATAGATGCCAGACATGATTCACACTTTCACTTACAGTGGGAAGTATTATTTCTTTATTATTTATGCCTAAAAGATATTGGGAGGCAATTCTTCTGCGAGCATCTATTTCGCTATCTAAATGAGGTAATTTAACTCGAAGCATTGCAGCCTGAATTTCATCTAGTCGGCTATTGCATCCCTGATAAATATTTTCATATTTTTTGTGAGATCCATAATTCCTGAGTGCCACTAATGCTTCTTTTAGTTCATCGTTGTCAGTCGTGATGATCCCACCATCGCCTAAAGCACCTAAATTTTTACCGGGATAAAAACTAAAGGCTGATGCATGACCCCAGGCACCAGCTTTTTTATCTCCAAGCATTGCCCCATGCGCTTGCGCTGAATCTTCTAAAACCAATATTCCTTTTTTATTTGCGAATCTACAGATCTCATCCATTGGGTTGATGCATCCATAAAGATGAACAGGAATGATTAATTTTACATCCTGCGTATAACTTCTTTCGATTTGATCTAGCGTTAAATTAAAAGTGTAAGGATCTGGTTCTGTAAGAACAGGGGTTAAATTATTTTCGGTGATCGCTAATACTGAAGCTATATAGGTATTTGCAGGGACAATAACTTTGTCACCGTCCTTGAGTTTTCCTAACAGCTTCCATGCCTTTATAGTAAGGACTAATGCATCCAGTCCATTTGCAACCCCGATAGCATGTTTTGTACCACAATAGGTAGCAAATTCATTCTCAAAATTAGCTACCTGTTGACCATTGATATACCAACCAGAATCAATCACGTTTTCCAATGCCTGCATCAATTCGGTTTTATATTTTTCGTTTATTTTTTTTAAATTTAAAAAGTTAATCATAATAACTCCATTTCATAAAAATCATGTACAACCGCTCTGGCGCCGAAACCTTCTTTTTGAGCGATTAATCCAGTATTGAGATATTGTCCTGCGTTTTCAGTTGATATACCAAAACTTAGATATTTTTTATCAGCATAAATGTCATTGATTAAGGTAAATAATATATAATCTAGTGCACCTATTTGCCGGCCTTGCTGTGTATTGGCCATATATTGTGTATGAATAATATGTCCGTAATCGTAGACCAGAACCCCAGCGAGCCACTGCTCATCCTGCATGGCGGCATAGAGTTTAATATTATGCGGAAATGAGTTCTTTAATTGTTCAAGTTCTGTGATGCTATGTACAGGGCATGCACCAAATTTTGCCAGAACCTCTGAAAGTATTTGATGGAATTTTTTCAAGTCAGACGATTCACAGATCTCCACATTATTTTTTTGTGCTTTAACAATGGTATTCTTACGCGAATCTGAAAGTTTAGGTCTGTTAAAGAGATCAATTACGCTTGAAACGTCTCTGCGGATTAATTTTGCAGAATTTCTGAATAATGCGTATAAATCTTCCTGGGCAGGATACTTTGTAAAAGGATGAGGTATAGCTTTATAAACAACCTTTTTAATACCTTTGTTTTTATAATGTTTATTTATAAGTTCAAATATTTCTAAAACATCCGCTGCATGTAATTCTGGCAGCATAATCAAACCGCCAAAAGTTAATCCTTGGTGGCTATAAATGGTGTCATTCACACGGTTAGCAGGGAAAAGTGCGACAGCTTTACTTTTTTTATATATCATTAAAGAACTATCTTCAAATCGCGCTTCATGATATTTAAAATAATCTATCTCAAAAAGGAAAAGGCCGTTTTTAGCATTTTCGACCACTTGATTCCAATCATTATATTTACTTTTTTCAAGTTCACATATCGAAAGCATCTAAATTACCTTTTCCATAAAAATCACATTACTTTCAGATTTACTAATGACAAAACCAGATTTATGGTAAGCCTTGATAGCTCTGGGATTCAATTCACTGACTTTCAAGTATAGCTTTTTCACCCCACATTTATTGGCAATACATTCGATTTCTTCTATAACGATTTTGCCAATTCCTTTACCCCATAAATCCTTCTCGCCTATATAACCCCAGTATTCTGCGATATCGTTTTTGATGTTTTTTAACCCGGCAACACCAATTTTTCTCGTCCCTAATTGAATACCAAATATCAAATAATCTTTTCTTTCCTTTAGGGAATGAAAAAATTGTAATTGCTGCTCACGAGTAAAATCACTGGTTAAAGTTAATTTTTTTATTTCTGGATCCTGCAGCCATATCCAGCTAAGATCTAAAAACTCACGGTCATAACTTGTTAAAGTTATTCTATCCATTGGTTACCATTTTTTTAAATAGTGAATAATCCCGAATATAGTCAGATTCATCATAATGACTATCAGCAAGTATAAGTAGAACGCAATCAGGAGAAAAATCTGACATTTCTCGCCACATAAAAGAATCAATGTAAAGACCTTGAGAAGGCGAATCCAGAACGATTTCTACTCGTTCTTTACCATCATCAAGTTTAAATCGACACGATCCTTTTATTGCAATAGCCACTTGCTTTAACCTTTGGTGCGCATGGAATCCGCGGCTTACGTTTTCTTTAGTATTAAATAAATAATAAACACGTTTTATTGCAAAAGGGATGTTCTTTTCATCTTCAAGCGATACCAAACTGCCTCGTTCATCACCATGCGTCTGAAGTGGAATGAGTTTAATATCCATGTTATTCTCCTTTTTTTAATAGTTGTAGTAGGTAATGGCCATAGTCATTTTTACATAAACGTTGCCCAATATCTTCTAACTCAATATTACTCAGCCATCCATTTCGCCAGGCTATTTCCTCAGGACAAGCAACCATCATTCCCTGACGCTTCTGTACCGTCTCAACAAAACTTCCAGCTTCGATGAGACTATCGTGTGTTCCAGTATCAAGCCAGGCGAAACCACGCCCTAAGAGCTCTACACTAAGGCTCTGCTTATTTAAATAAACTTCATTGACTGAGGTAATTTCTAATTCACCTCGCTCGGAAGGGCGAATAGATTTAGCAATCTCCAAAACGTCATTATCATAAAAATAAAGGCCAGTGACCGCCCAGTTAGACTTAGGATTCTTTGGTTTTTCTTCGATAGAGATCGCTTTAAATTGCTCATCAAATTCAACAACACCAAAGCGCTCTGCGTCTTTTACCTGGTAAGCAAAAATCGTCGCACCACTTTTTTGAGCAGCCGCTGACTTGAGTTTAGGGCTAAAACCTTGCCCAAAGAAAATATTATCGCCAAGAACCAAACAAACCGAGTCGTTACCAACGAAATGACGACCTATTATAAAGGCCTGTGCAAGCCCATCGGGAGATGGTTGAACAGCATATTGAATATTGATCCCAAACTGGCTGCCATCTCCAAGTAAACGCTGGAAACTCGCGTTATCATCACTAGTAGTGATTATTAAAATATCCTTAATACCGGCCAGCATGAGGACTGATAGAGGATAATAAACCATAGGTTTATCATACACAGGAAGTAACTGTTTAGAGATACCTATAGTAATTGGATAAAGACGTGTTCCGGACCCACCTGCCAGGATAATTCCTTTCATTTTTCACTCAACCCTAAATGCTTACATTGATAGGTTCGGTTCTTAATGCTGTTTACCCACTCTTCATTATTAAGATACCAGTACACAGTTTTACGGATGCCAGACTCGAAGGTTTCCTGTGGTCGCCAGCCTAATTCCCGGCTGATTTTATCTGCATCAATGGCATAACGACGGTCGTGCCCTGGCCTGTCGGCAACATAGGTTATCTGTTCACGATAAGACGTCGCTTTAGGTTTAATCTCATCCAGCAGGTCACAAATAGTCAGTACGACATCAAGATTCTTTTTCTCGTTATGTCCGCCGATATTATAGGTTTCGCCGATCTGCCCCTGCGTGACTACGGTATAGAGCGCACGCGCATGGTCTTCAACATATAACCAGTCGCGAATTTGGTCGCCTTTGCCATATATCGGCAACGGTTTACCTTCCAGCGCGTTAAGGATAACCAGCGGGATCAATTTTTCGGGGAAGTGATACGGGCCATAGTTGTTAGAGCAGTTGGTTACCATCGTCGGCAAACCATAGGTGCGTAACCACGCACGCACCAGATGATCGCTTGAGGCTTTTGAGGCGGAATACGGGCTGCTTGGCGCATAGGCAGTTGTTTCAGTAAAGAGCGGCAGCGCCGCGCTCTCATGCCATTCATCAGGATGTGGCAGGTCGCCATAAACTTCATCGGTAGAGATATGGTGAAAGCGGAAAGCCGCCTTGCGCTGCTCATCAAGTGATGACCAGTAAGCGCGGGCCGCTTCGAGAAGGGTATACGTGCCGACGATGTTCGTTTCGATAAAATCTGCCGGGCCGCTGATTGAGCGATCAACATGGCTTTCTGCAGCCAGGTGCATGACCGCGTCAGGCTGGTGCTCTGTAAATACACGATCGAGCGCAGCGCGGTCACAGATATCGACCTGCTCAAATGCATAGCGTTCACTGTTTGCCACAGAAGCAACAGATTCAGGATTGCCTGCGTAGGTAAGCTTATCAAGATTAACTACCCTGTCCTGGGTATGGTTAATAATATGGCGTACTACAGCGGAGCCAATAAATCCGGCACCGCCGGTCACTAATATCTTCACAGTGAGTTATCTCTTATATGTGGATATTTTGAGAGGAATGATAATTAACACGTTGTCGCTGTGAGCATGACGTTATCGAGGTTTTAACGCTCTTTATGGATAAATATTAAGCATTTTTTCGGCAGCCTGTTCAACAATGCTACCGCCCCTGGCTCAACAGCTACCAGTGCACTACTTTATACAAAACTTTTGAAATCAGTTAATTAGCTTTATTGACGGGATAGTCGATCTCGGTAACTATTTCGGATTATGGCCCCGTCACAGCGCTTGCACCAAAAAAACAAAACGGCAGCGAGTCCGTCGAGTATAAATGCTTATCAACCCGAATGCTCAACTGCCGTTTTATCAAAGGCTATCCTGCCTGTATAGCGTTCTGCAGAGAACGGCTGGCTTATGCCAGCAGTTTCTTAATGCTCTCGCGGAACTTCTGCCCTTCTTTCAGGTTACGCAGGCCGTAATTGACGAACGCTTTCATGTAACCCATTTTCTTACCGCAATCGTAGCTTTCGCCGGTCATCAGCATCGCTTCAACAGGCTGATTCTCGTTCAGACGAGCGATAGCATCGGTCAGTTGGATACGTCCCCAGGCGCCCGGTTCGGTTTTCGCAAGCTCTTCCCAGACATCGGCAGAGAGCACATAGCGCCCGACCGCCATCAGATCAGAATTCAGCGTCTGCGGCTGGTCCGGTTTCTCGATGAAATCAACGATACGGCTGATTTTGCCTTCGGTATCCAGCGGATCCTGAGTGGTTATCACTGAATATTCAGAGAGATCGCCTGCCATACGCTTCGCCAGCACCTGGCTGCGACCATTTTCCTGGAACCGCGCAATCATAGCGGCCAGGTTATAACGCAGTGGGTCAGCAGAAGCGGCATCAATAATAACATCCGGCAGCACGACAACAAACGGGTTATCGCCGATAATCGGACGCGCGCACAGAATAGAGTGGCCGAGGCCCAGCGGCTGCGCCTGACGCACGTTCATGATGGTTACGCCCGGCGGGCAGATAGACTGCACTTCCGCAAGAAGCTGGCGCTTCACACGCTGTTCAAGCAGCGCTTCGAGTTCATAAGAGGTGTCGAAGTGGTTCTCAACCGCGTTCTTGGAGGAGTGGGTAACCAGCACAATTTCCTTGATCCCTGCCGCTACGATTTCGTCGACAATGTATTGAATCATCGGTTTGTCGACAATCGGCAGCATCTCCTTTGGAATCGCCTTGGTGGCAGGCAGCATATGCATGCCGAGCCCTGCGACGGGAATAACTGCTTTCAAATTAACCATCTCTTTCCACCTCTAAATGTTTGTTATCTTGAATTTGGTCAATCACAGCCGTGTGACCTAAATGCGTATTTCACAGCTGTCATTCTGTGATTTTCAGATACCTGATAACATAAGAACTGACTTAACTCTTAATTGGGCTCAGAGAATTCGGAAAACAGCCAAAACGATTTTCAGAGCGTCCCTTACACACAAATAAAATGCAGATTTTACGTTCGTCACTGAGCGCTTTTTACTCAGAAACAAACGTAATATCGTCCTGTTTCACAGCAACAAACTCATATTGTAATGTGCGATCGAGCCCTTCTGAGAGCGTGTAGGGCGCGATGAAACCTGACTGATGCACTTTAGTCGCGTCAAACTGGGTAGTTGCACAGAACTTTTTAACACGGACGGCACTGACAGCATACTTCTTACCAGTGATTTTGCTAAGGATATCAAAGCAATAACCACCCAACATACCGAGCGGATAAGGAAGATGTACTGAAGGGATCTTTTTATCGAGACTCTTCTCTACCTCTGCAACTAGCTGATTCATATTGAGATCAGGCTTATCGACATAATTGTAAACCTGATAGCCGGGCATGACATTTTTCAGTTTCCAGGTAATAAACTCAACGATATTCCCTACATAAGCCATTGATTTGTAATTATTACCTGCGCCAACCATAGCAAAGCGACCACTGGCTATCTGTTTGAGTAAATTATAGACGTTGCCACGGTTACGCTCGCCGAAAATGACGGTCGGACGAATTATCGTTAAAGAACGGGTATCCGGCGCGCGGTTAAACCATTCACGCAAGACTTCTTCAGCCTGCCATTTGCTTTTGCCGTAATGATTGAAAGGGTCAACCGGGTGGTTTTCATCCGGGTTCTTTTTATTGAGGCCATACACCGCTACAGAACTGGTGAAAATGATATTTTTGATGTTGTGCTTATCCATCGCGTCAAGCACGTTACGGGTGCCTTCAACATTAACATCATAGTACAGCGAGGTAGGGCTGACATCATCACGATGCTCTGCGGCCAGCAACACAACGGTCGAACACTCGCTAAGCTGCTTCTCCAGAGAAGCTTTATCGCGCACATCACCTGCTACCGTGATATCGGGATAGAAGTGGCTGTTTTGCTTATCAAAATTCGTAATATCGAAGTCAGACAGTGCCCTTTCAATCAGTCTGGTGCCGACAAACCCAGACGCGCCGATAAAAATCACCTTCTCTTTCATATCCTGCCCGATGCGTTAGTGACTGCTTCAATAAAAAACTGAAAGCGCCATCCTCTTATCTCAGGAAGCGTCTTTCAGTTAATGAGATTCCCTTATTAATTTGAGGAAGTATAAGCTTTTGCAGCCGGATCGCCAGTATCAAATCGCGTGACTTTGCACAGAAAATACGCATCTGGCATCGTACGATCGGCACTTTATTACATCCGGCATGCGGTTTAGCGTGTCCTTTGCGGCAGCGCAAAATTCAGCATTTGCGTATTCACGTGCTGATGATCCACGCGGTCAATATCGACCGAACTCTGCCCTTTCTCGTTCACCGCCTGAATGTTGGCAAGCGACAGCAGCGTGTCGTCTGTGGCCATAAAACGGCCGCGTACGTCTTTGCGCAGATCAAATTGCATCTTCAGCGCGGGGCCTACGGACGACTCCTGCATCACTTTGACGTTACGCACAAACAGGTGTTGCGGCTTGTTGTGCAGCTCAAGCGTCGCGCGCTGCATATCGACGTTCGTGATAGCGACAAACGAGGTCGTGTTACCGGATGAGATCTGAATGCCGCGCAGCTTATAAGGCAGGTTACGGTTATCCATATGGATATTGTTCAGCTTGAAGTTCTGCGGAATCGACAGGTAATTCCCTTTGATAACGCCGTAGCCGATCAGCATCCCGGCGCTGTTCACCATCGTCACGTCATCGATAAGAAAGTTATCGCAGCCATAAATCGCGACCGTCGCGTTATCGATGCCCGCGGTTTTGCTGAAGTCCGGCGTGATGTTTTTCGCTTTCACATTACGAATGACGAAATGCTTGCCGTTCTCCACGTGCACCAGCTGGCGGCAGTTACTGCCGGTAATGTTCGCCACCACGAAGTTCTTCACCGCCTGGCTTTCCGGGTAGGCGTTATCGTAGGTGCTGCCCGCAAGGCCAATGCCGATGCCCCAGTTGATTTTGCCGTTGGTGCAGTTGATCTGGTCGAGAACGTGGTCGGAGATAAGAAGCTCCGAATCATTAATCGCCACGTTCCATTCGATGGCGTCGCCCTGGAGACGTTCAAAGCGTCCGTTAGTGATACGCACGTTGCGCAGTTCGTTATGAAAACCCTGGCGCAGAATGCCGTAGTTGGCGTCGTGGATGTAGATATCGTCGATCACGAGATCCTGCATCTTCTGCGGCTTTTTGCCGCCGATGTAAATCTGCATGACCGGGCCAAAACCGCTCATCTCGATGCCTTTAATGGCCACCTGCGAGCCGCGCACGTCGAGAATGATGTTATGCAGACGCCCTTTTTTCTCGCCCAGGATCTGGCAGCCGTCCTGGAGAATAAAGCGCCCTTTGCCGTTGCCTTTGAGTGCGCCGAGCACCCGCAGGGTTTTCCCGGCTGGCATAAACACCGGGCTGTTAATGTTGTCGCAGGTGAGGCTTTCGGGCACTTCCACGGTCTGCGCTTCACTAAAAGCAAGCTTGAACGCCTGCGGCCAGTTGTCCTTGTAGAAGTCAGCAACATTGACGGTCTTGCCGCCCGTGACGGCCTGGGCGGCGCGGCTGTGCAACAGCGGCATCAGCGCCGCAGCGGCGCTGGCCTGCACAAAAGTCCGGCGGGAAAGACGCCCGGACGACATGATTTTACGCATAAAACCTCGGGTTACAGGGTTTGCAGCAGGCCCGCGAGTTCGCGGTAGATGCGCTGCTGGTTAAACTCGGTTTCCACTTTTTCACGGGCGCGGGTCAGCATCGGGCGCAGCGTCTGCTCGTCGATTTCAGCGAAGGCCTGAAGCTTATCCGCCAGCGCGTGCGCGTCGTTTTCCGGCACCAGCCAGCCCGATTTTTCAGCATCGATAAGTTCCGGAATGCCGCTGTGCAGCGTGGAGATAACCGGAATGCCCACGGCCATCGCCTCCATCAGCGCAACCGGAATTCCTTCCATATCGCCATCGACGCCGGTGACGGAAGGCAGCAGGAACAGATCGGCTCCGTCGAGCATCGCTTTCACTTCATGACTCGGCTTAAAGCCCGGCATAAAGACGCAATCTTTCAGGCCATACTGCTCAATCAGCGTATGCAGGCGGCGCTCCCACGGCCCGGTACCCAGGATGTTGTAACGAAAATCCACGCCGCGGCCTTTCAGCAGACGGCAGGCCTCGATCGCCACATGCAGCCCCTTTTTCTCGGTCAGACGCGCTACGGAGATAATCTCCAGCGGCGTGCCTGGCTGCTTGAGCGGGCGCAGCGAGAATTTCTCCATGTCTACGCCCATGCGCGAGACGGCGATTTTCTCCTGCGGGCAGCCCATCGCTTTCAGGCGTTCGGCCCACAGCTCGCTAATCGGCAGCATCAAATCGCCGCGGCGGAAAAGCTGCTGGTACTCCGGCGTGTAGCGCATCAGCACTTCACGGTGCGACACATCGATGCCGTGGAACACGGTCGCGATTTTGCCGTCCAGCACGCCCAGCTCGCGAAGCTTGGCGGCGGTCACGCCCGCCGGGCCAAAGTGCGCGATAAACACATCGGCCTTCAGCGTGCCGGGCACGCGTCCGCAAATGGCCGAGAGGATCAGGTTGCGCGCCTCGTCGCCGTAGCGCGCCATGTTGAGCGCCCGCCAGGTGCGGGCGTTAAAGAGCCCGCGCGCGGTATGGCTGGCGCGATATTTAAGCTTCGCGGCTTTGCCTTCCGGCTCTTCCAGCAGAAAGCGGGTTTTCTGCGCCAGGTTGTATTCGGTGTACGCGGCATGGGTGTTTTTCAGATCGCCCTTCTGCAGCGAGACGATCTCCACCTCATACCCCATGTTGATAAAGCCGACGATCTGGTTCAGGACGAACGTTTCAGAGGCGACCGGGAATTTCAGCAGAAAGAAGCTGACTTTCATCGGGCTCCTCCCGCGCGCATCAGCACGGATTTCACCATCTGATGGCCTTTTTCGCGCTCGGCGGCGACCGCCGTGGCGAGGCGTTCGTTAATCGCCGGCAACTGGCCGAGGGTGTCGCCTACCATCGCCTGCAACGAGCCGTCCAGCAGGTGGCGGATCTCAATCGCCATCTCCGGCATGCCGAGCTGCTGCATGATGCCCGCGGATTTGTGTTCGTAGTTAATGGCAATCGCCGGCGTCCCGAAGTTCATCGAGATAATCGCCGAGTGCAGACGGGTGCCGACGGTCAGTTCGCACGCGCCGAGAATTTTGCCCATTTCGAGATCGTTCAGTTCGTCCATCACCACGTGGAAGCGCGACGGGTCTTTCACGAGCTTGCTGAGATTCAGCGCCACCATACGGTCATCTTTGTTGTAGCTGTCGATACCGGTGCACGTGGAGAGCGCCAGCACCTGATAGCCTTCGTCGATGATACGGTTCACCACATTGGCGAAAGCCTGTTCGTAGGCCTGCTGGGTAGTGCCGAGACGTTTGTCGAACGGTGCCAGCTCGCGCAGCGTAATCGCCACGGTCTTGTCGCGCGCCGCCACGTCCAGCCAGTGCTGCACCGCGTAACTCGCGACGAAATCGTCATTGTGATGCTCAACCAGCCAGGCGGTATCGACGCCCAGTTCCACTTTCGAGGTGTCAATCTGGCCTTTTTTCATCAGATCCAGGCTCACGGTTTCGCGCAGGATCAGCGCGTCGCAATGGCCGAATACATAATTGGCGAGCTGATTAAACTGCGGCTCCTGGAACGGCCCGACGCTGTGGCCCACCATAAACAGCGGTTTTTTCGCCATAAAAGTGCACAGCGCATGTTCAAACTGCGGGGTGCCGTAGAGATCGACGAAGAACGAGCCGCCGACCTGGATAATCGCGTCATAGTTGCCAAGCAGGCCGACAAAATCGGTAAAGCCCTGCGGCAGAGAGATGTTGCGCAGTTTGCCGTTGCCGGTCACTTTGGCGAGCAGCACCTGGTGCTGGTAGCGGCGGCGCAGCACTTTCTTCACGCGGCCCATCACGCCCGCCGCGTTGTTAAACTGCTTCATCTGTTTGTAGAGCGGGTCAGGCATGACCTCTCTGTCCAGCAGCCAGGCGGAGCTCACCGGGTAGCGGCTCATCACGTCCACTTCCGCTGAAGGGTCCTGAAGCGCTATCGCATCGATAAGACCGCGCAGGATGGCGCTGTCGCCACGGTTTCCGCAGGTGTGGTTGCCAAGAATGAGTAACTTCATGTTGACCTCTGAAATATACGCTCTCGCTACCCACTGCACGCTGTCAGCGGGGCTCGCGCATCAATAATTTTTAACGGGATCAGCCTGCACGGAGCAGCATTTTCATTTTATCGTTGCGGCAAAACTGGCGTTTCAGCTCTACCACCAGCGCATTGCGCGACAGCACAATCGTCACGGCGAAGGCCAGTACGCCCGCGGCAATCTGCACCGCCAGCAGCGGCGCAAGCGCCAGATGCCCCTTGAGCGCCACGCCAAGCGCGTAGCTGACCACAAGCGTAGGCAGCGAGAGCCAGAATGGCAGCAGAATGCTCTGGATATACTCGCGGTAGCTGGAGCCCAGCACCGGTTTAATCATGATGAAATAGCTCAGCACGGTATTGATTATCTGCACCAGCAGGAAGCCGAGCGTCACGCCGAGCGCGCCGCCAAGATGCCCGCCCGCGACAATCGCCGGAATAAACAGGAAGGTTTTAAATACGTTAAATTTAAAGCTGATATCCACACGGGCTTTCGCCATCAGCAGCGAGCCAATCGGGTTACCGATAGAGCGCAGCAGACCGACGACGCACAGCAGTTGCAGAATCGGCACAATGCTGACCCATTTCTCGCCAAACACCAGCGGCACGAAGTTGTTCGACACCACCATCAGGCCGAGCAGCGCCGGGAAGTTAATGATGCCGACCACCGAGAGCAGCTTGTAGAAATTCACACGCAGCTTATCGATGTCATCCTGGATTTTGGCGAACGCCGGGAACAGCACGCGGGTAATGATCGGGTTGAGCTTCATCGGCGGCACCACGGCCACGTTGTACGCGAGGTTATACCCGCCCGCGACCGCCGCGCCGAGGATGCGCGCCAGCACCAGCGTCGAGAGATTGGTGTTGACGTAGTTCACCAGGCTGTCAGCCGTCAGCCACGCGCCAAACTTCAGGTTCGAGGAGACTGACGAGAGCGAGAAATGCAGGCCAGGACGGTAAATCTTACGCCCGAAGAACCCGAACAGCGCGGTGCGTACCGCCGTATTAACCAGATAACCGAGGATCGCGGTCATCGCCACCGGCCAGTACTGGGCGGATATCACCGTAAAGGTGAAACCCGCCAGCACCGAGAAGGTTTCGATAGCGCCAATCTTGTTAAACTCAAGCTCCTTTTGCATCAGCGCGCGGAACTGCTGGCCGTGCGGAATAACCACGAAGGCGAACGCCAGCGTTCGGATAAGCGGTGCCAGATCCGGGTTGTGCAGCACGCCCGCGATAAGATCGCTTAACAGAAACACCACGGCGCAGACCACAATCCCCAGCCCCACGTTCAGCCAGTAGAGCGTGGTGAGCTCCAGGTTGCTGATGCTTTTGCGCTGGATAATCGAGTTCGCAATCCCGAAATCGGAAAGCGTATCGGCCAGCGCGATAATCACAAGGCTAATGGTCAGCAGGCCGAACTGATGGCCATCCATCAGCCGCGCCAGGATGGTCATCTGCACCAGCCCAAGGCTGATGATAATCACCGTCGAAATGGCGGACCACTTGGCACCGCTAATGGTTTTGTCGCGAAGGCTCATGACCCACTACCCTTAATAAGCCGCTTTGTTAACAAAGCCTTTAAACACGGTCAGGAAAACGATTTTGATATCGAGCCATACGCTCCATTCACGGATGTACTCCAGATCGAACTCGATGCGTTTTTCCATCTTCTCCAGGGTATCGGTCTCGCCGCGCCAGCCGTTGATCTGCGCCCAGCCGGTAATGCCCGGTTTGACTTTATGGCGCAGCATGTAGCCCTGAATTAGCGCGCGATACTGCTCGTTATGCGCCACCGCGTGCGGACGCGGGCCGACAATCGACATCTCGCCGGTCAGCACGTTGATAAACTGCGGCAGTTCATCAAGCGAAGTGCGGCGCAGGAAGTTGCCCACTTTGGTGACGCGCGGGTCGTTCTGGGTCGCCTGCTTCACCACTTTGTCGTTTTCCATCACGCGCATGGAGCGGAATTTCCACACCATAATCGGCTTGCCGTCCATACCGTAGCGGGTCTGGCGGAAGATAATCGGGCCTGGCGAGCTGAGCTTCACGGCAACCGCGATACAGCACAGCACCGGCGAAATCAGCAGCAGGATCAGAGACGCCAGCACGATATCTTCCAGGCGTTTCAGCACGCGGTTGATGCCGGAGAGCGGCGTGTCATACAGCGGCACTACCGGCACGCCGTTCACATCGTCAAGGCGCGAGTGCAGGATGTTGAACGTGAACACATCCGGGATCAGCATCACTGAGCAGGTGGTGTCAGAAAGCTCACGCACGAGTTTCTTCATCTGCGCCTCTTCGCTCATGGACATCGCGATATAGACGTTATGGATTTTGCCCGTGCGGGCGTCTTCCACCAGCTGCTCAAGGTTACCTGCCCAGCCGGTCGGTACGCCGCCCGGCTCTGGATCGTGGTAAATCCCGACGACCTCAAACCCAAGCCACGGTTCGTTGCGAAAGCTGTCGGCGAGCTGCTGGCCTACCGGCTGCGCGCCCGCAATCGCCACGCGACGGGTGTTATAACCGCGATTACGCAGCCAGCCCGCGCCGAAGCGAATCGCCGAACGGCAAATCACCATGCCTGCGCCGGTCAGAAGGTACCAGGCCAGATAAACACGGAACGGGCTTTCGAAATCGGGGTTAAAGGCCATCAGACCGGCGCTGAACACCAGGCTCATGGTCCAGTTCTGCAACAGCAGCAGCAGTTCGGTGGAGATTTTTACGCCGCGCCAGGAGCGGTAAAAATCGGTGATCCCGCCAATCATCTGGAACACAACGAGGGTGGTCAGGGCCATCAGCAGATGCATGTAGAAAAACGGCAGCTCATTGATCCTGCACACCACCCACAGTCCGACGAACATAATGGTTATGTCGGAGAATCGTTGCACCAGAGAGATTAACGATGCATTCGTTTTGGCTCGTTCGCGCTTTTTTAGATTTGTCATCGTCGTACCTTCAGGCGCCGTAAGGCGCAGTTAAGCGGCTGCCCTGCCCGGCAGGCCGAAGCCTGCGGGGCGTAAGCGTCGCGGTGTGCGGCGACGCCGGGCGGCCGCGCCGTTTTACTGATTCAGCAGCGCAAGGATTTCCTGGGTTTTCGCCTGCATCAGTTCCGTATCCGCGCGCGACTCCACATTCAGGCGCACCACCGGCTCGGTGTTGGACGAGCGCAGGTTAAAGCGCCAATCGCCGAAATCCATGCTGATACCGTCGGTGCGGTCGATCCCTTTCGCCTGCGGCGCGAAATGGTCTTCCACACGCTTAATGGCAACCGCCGGCTGCGCCAGTTTGCTGTTGATTTCGCCGCTCGCCGGGAACGCCGCCATGCGGTCGCGCACCAGCTCGCCAAGCGACTGACCTTTCAGGCACAGCAGTTCGGTCACCAGCAGCCACGGGATCATGCCGCTGTCGCAGTAGGCGAAATCGCGGAAGTAGTGATGCGCGCTCATTTCGCCGCCGTAAATGGCGTCTTCCTGGCGCATACGCTCTTTGATAAACGCATGACCGGTTTTCGACATCACCGGGGTGCCGCCCGCGCCCTCGACCACGTCCACGGTGTTCCAGGACAGACGCGGATCGTGAATGATTTTCGCGCCGGGGTGCTTTTCGAGGAACGCTTCGGCCAGCAGACCGACAATGTAGTAGCCCTCGATAAACTGCCCGGTTTCATCGAACAGGAAGCAGCGGTCGAAATCGCCGTCAAACGCGATACCCATATCCGCGCCATGTTCGATAACCGCGTTGCGGGTGTCGTCGCGGCATTCCGGCAGCAGCGGGTTAGGAATACCGTTCGGGAAATTGCCGTCCGGGTTGTTGTGAACCTTGATGAACTGCACCGGCACGTTCAGCGCTTTGAAGCGCGCTTCGATGGCGTCCACCACCGGGCCGGCGGCACCGTTACCGGAGTTAATCACCAGCTTCAGCGGCGTGAGGTTTTTGACGTCGATATAACCGAGCAGGTGATCGATATAGGCGTCACGCAGGTCGATTTTTTTGTAGCTGCCGCGGGCGGATTCATTCACCGGCGGGAAGTCGTTCGCTTCGGCAAGACGCTGCACGTCGCGCAGGCCGGTATCGCCGCTAATCGGGCGCGCGCCTTCACGAACCAGCTTCATGCCGTTGTAGTCCATCGGGTTGTGGCTCGCGGTCACTTCGATGCCGCCGTCCACGCCCAGGTGGAACGTCGCGAAGTAAATCTCCTCGGTGCCGGACAGGCCGATATCCAGCACGTCGACGCCCGCGTCCTGCAGGCCTTTCGCCAGCGCCAGCTTCAGCGCTTCGCTGGTCAGACGCACATCGCCGCCGAGCACGATGGTTTTCGGTTTCAGGAACTCGCCATACGCGCGGCCGATGCGCCACGCGATATCTTCATTTAACTCTTCGCCCAGACGCCCACGAATGTCGTAGGCTTTAAAACAGGTTAACTTTTCCATTTGTTATCTCTTGGGTTCTCTTTTTTGTCGGAAAAATGCGCAGGATGCCTGCGCCTCACACCCGGCCGTAACGGTCGGCGAAGCGGATCACATCGTCCTCTTCCAGATAAGTGCCGGAGCGCACTTCAATCAGGTCGAGCGGGATCTTGCCGGGGTTTTCCAGGCAGTGCGTGGCGCCCAGCGGGATGTAGACCGATTCGTTTTCCCCTACCAGTTTCACCTCGTCGTTAATGGTCACCTTCGCGGTGCCCGCCACCACAATCCAGTGCTCGGCACGGTGATGGTGCATCTGCAACGACAGCCCTTCGCCCGGCTTCACGGTGATGCGTTTCACCTGGTAGCGCTCGCCCTGATCGATGGAGTCATATTTGCCCCACGGACGGTAAACTTCGCGATGGATATGATGCTCATGGCGGCCGTCGGCTTTGATTTTCTCGACCACTTTTTTCACGTCCTGGACGTGGTTACGGTCGGCGATCAGCACCGCGTCTTTGGTCTGTACCACCACAAGGTCTTTCACGCCGACGGTGGTCACAAGACCAGACTCGGCATAGACGTAGCTGTTTTCGGTGTTGTGCGAAATCACGTCGCCGTGATGCACGTTGCCTTCCGGCGAATGGTTGGAAATTTCCCACAGCGACGACCAGGAGCCGACATCGCTCCAGCCCGCGTCCATCGGCACCACCACCGCGTCGGCGGTTTTTTCCATCACCGCGTAGTCGATAGACTCTTCCGGGCAGGCAAGGAAGGCTTCTTCATCAACGCGGATAAAATCGAGATCCGGGTCAACGGTGCTCATGGCTTTTTCGCAGGCGTCCAGAATATCCGGACGGAATTTCGCGAGTTCTTCCAGGTAGCGACCGGCGCGGAACAGGAACATGCCGCTGTTCCAGTAGTATTCGCCGCTGTTGACGTAGGACTGCGCGGTCTCCAGATCCGGTTTTTCGACGAACTGAGCGACGCTGAAGGCAACGGCGTCCACCGCCACGTCCGGGTTAGAGACGTCGCCACGGCGGATGTAGCCATAGCCGGTTTCCGGCAGGTTCGGCACGATGCCGAAGGTGACCAGCTTGCCGCTCTCGGCAAACGGCATCGCGGCGCGCACGGCGTTGCGAAACGCGTCTTCGTCCTGAATGACATGGTCAGCGGCCAGCACCAGCATCAGCGGATCGGTGTCCGGGCTGTTGCGTTTCGCCGCCAGCGCCGCCAGCGCGATAGCCGGCGCGGTGTTGCGCCCGGCAGGCTCCAGGATGATGTTTTCGGTCAGCTTGTTGAGCTGGCGCAGCTGCTCGGCGACGATAAAGCGATGCTGTTCGTTACAGATAACCACCGGGCTTTCGCACTGCACGCCGTTTAAGCGGCAGACGGTGGTCTGAAGCATTGTCAGGTCCCCTTTCAGGCAGAGGAACTGTTTTGGGTAAAGCACGCGGGAAAGCGGCCACAGACGGCTGCCGGAGCCGCCTGCCATAATTACCGGAAAGAGTTTTGACTGACTCATGGCTTAACCCCGAATATCAGCGATAAATTGGCTTAACACGTTCTCTTTTTCGAGCGTGCGTTCGGCATATTCACGTGCCACCGTGTTGTCTTTGGGCAGCGCCAGCGCGCTGACGATGCCTTCTGCCAGCGCATCCACCGACTCTGGCTCTACGCAGACGGCGATGCCCGGCTCTTCAATACAGAGCTGTCCAAGTTCGGTGTCGGCCTCGGCGGTGATCACCGCGTTGCCGCCGACCGCCAGAATATTGGTGAGCTTGGAGGGCAGCACCGCGTCGGCCGCGCCGCGCTTCTGAATCACCAGATGGCAATCCGCCATCTTCAGCAGCGCCGGGAGCGCTTCATAAGGTTGCAGCGGGAAGAACTTCACGTTGGTCAGCCCCCGCTCTGCGACCATCTTCTCAAGGCGTGCTTTGCCACCGCCCTGACCGACAATCGCGAAAATCCACGGCTCGTTGGTGAACCGCGCCGCCACGTCAATGGCGCTCTCCAGCCCCTGTTTCTCCCCGATGTTGCCGGAATAGAGGATGATTTTTTTATCCGCCGGCAGGCCTAGCTGGCTGCGCAGCGCCTCAACCTCTTCGGCTTTCACCTCCCGGAACCGCGCCACTTCGGACCAGTTCGGGAAAAAGATCACGCGCTCCGGGGGAACCCCTTTTTCTTTGGCTTTGTTCATCATCGAGCGCGAAATGGTCGAGACGTTGTCGACGTTATGCAGACCGCTACGTTCAAAGCGGCTGGCGAGACGGGCGATTTTGCCCCCCTTGCCGCGGCCCGCCATGCCAAGGCCGAGCATGGCGTCCACTTCGTAATCCTGAATGTGCAACACGGTTTTGGCGCCGGAGAGCTTCGCCAGCAGGCGCATGCCCGGCGTGCAAAACAGGGTTGGCACAACGCCGATGATGCGATCCGGCTTCCAGCGACGCTGGGCCAGCAGCGGAAAGAACGAACTCGCCGCGAAGCTGCCGAGATGGATCAGGCGTTTTAGCGTAGAAGGCTGTTTCGGGACATAAAGCGGGCAGCGCCACACCGTGGCGGCGCCCTGCTCTTTGCGCCAGCGCCAGGCGGAGTAGTTCTCCCCCACTTTCCAGGCCGGGTAGTAAGGCGGTGCGGTAATCACCCGCACCTCATGGCCCTGACGGGCCATCCATTCCACCATCTCGCCGGTGTACTTACCGATACCGGTCAGCTCCGGCGAGTAGTTAATGCCGTAAACCAGGATTTTCATAAGCCCGGTACTCCGGCAAAACGTTCAGCCATGAAATAGGCGCGGCTGTTGTCGTGCACATCTTCACTGGCCACAATCGAGGCGGGCGACTGCCAGCGATAAGCTTCGTGCTGCTCTTTGGGCAGGTTGAGCTCATCCGCGTTTACGCGCAGGCGGAACCCCAGCACGATGTAGTGGGTGGTGAAGTCGGTCCCGGAGAAGTTGTCGTCATAGAAGTGCTGCCAGACGCCGTAAAACTCTCCCTCCGGCATCGTAAAGCGTTTGCCAAGCTCCGCCTGCGTCAGGCGTTCAAACGCCTGCGCCAGCGGCTCATCTTTCTGAACCCGACCGCCTGGCACGAACCAGAAGCCCTGCGCCGGACGATTGGTGCGATGACCGAGCAGGAACTCCCCCTGCTCGTTCTCGACAATCAGATCGATGGAGATAAGCGGCGTGGAGCGCACCACGGTGGCAAAATCTTCCTGACTTAAAAACATCCTTACCCCCGGAAACGATGCTGGTTTTCAAGGAACCACTGGTAAGTGCTGGCAAGGCCCGCCTCCAGTGAAATCTCGTGATACCAGCCCAGTGAGTGCAGACGAGTCACGTCGAGCAGCTTGCGCGGCGTACCGTCCGGTTTAGACGCGTCAAACACCACGCGGCCTTTGTAGCCCACCACTTTGGCGATGGTCTGCGCCAGCTCGCGGATAGTGCAATCCACGCCGGTGCCGACGTTGATGTGCGACAGCATCGGCTCGGTGTTCTCCTGCCACACCTCGCGATCCAGCTCCATCACGTGAATGCTGGCAGCGGCCATGTCATCCACATGCAGGAATTCACGCATCGGTGTACCGCTGCCCCACACCACCACGTCCGCGGCGTTTTCCTGGGTCGCTTCGTGGAAGCGGCGCAGCAGCGCCGGGATCACGTGCGAGTTGCTCGGGTGGAAGTTATCGTTCGGCCCGTACAGGTTGGTTGGCATCACCGAGCGGTAATCGCGGTTATGCTGGCGGTTGTAAGACTCGCACAGCTTAATGCCCGCGATTTTGGCGATGGCGTACGGCTCGTTGGTAGGCTCCAGCGTGCCCTGCAGCAGTTCGCTTTCCGCAATCGGCTGGTTCGCCAGTTTCGGATAGATACAGGACGATCCGAGGAACAACAGCTTGTTCACGTTGTTCAAATGAGCCGCGTGAATGATGTTGCTCTCAATCATCATATTTTCGTAGATGAAGTCCGCCGGGTAGGTGTTGTTGGCGACAATGCCGCCCACCTTCGCCGCCGCCAGGTAAACCTGATCCAGCGCGGCGTCCGCAAAGAACGCGTTTACCGCCGCGCTGTCCAGCAGGTTCAGCTCGTCACGCCCTTTGAGCACCAGCTCGACGTCGTCGCGCTGCTCAAGCTGGCGAACGATGGCCGACCCCACCATCCCGCGGTGGCCGGCCACAAAAATACGTTGCTTTTTCATGCTCAGGACTCCAGCGCGATGGCAACCTCGTAGCCGTGAGATTTCAGCAGCGAGTGTTTCTTCGCGGCTTCGAGATCTTTCGCGACCATTTCAGAGACCATTTCCTGCAGGGTGATTTCCGGTTTCCAGCCCAGTTTTTCGTGTGCTTTGGTCGGGTCGCCCAGCAGGGTTTCCACTTCAGCAGGACGGAAGTAACGCGGGTCAACCTGAACGATCACATCGCCCGGTTTCACGCCCGGTGCGTCATGGCCGGTCACGGAAACCACGATGCCTTTCTCTTCCACGCCTTTGCCTTCAAAGCGCAGTTTGATACCCAGCTGTGCGGCCGCCATTTCGACGAACTGACGTACGGAGTACTGCACACCGGTCGCGATAACGAAATCTTCCGGCTGTTCCTGCTGCAGCATCATCCACTGCATTTTCACGTAGTCTTTGGCATGGCCCCAGTCACGCAGGGAGTCCATGTTGCCCAGATGCAGGCAGGATTCCAGGCCCTGTGCGATGTTGGCGATAGCGCGGGTGATTTTGCGGGTCACGAAGGTTTCGCCGCGGCGCGGGGATTCGTGGTTGAACAGAATGCCGTTGCACGCGTACATGCCGTAGGATTCACGGTAGTTTACGGTGATCCAGTAAGCGTATAGTTTCGCGACCGCATACGGAGAGCGCGGGTAGAACGGGGTGGTTTCTTTCTGCGGGATTTCCTGCACCAGGCCATACAGCTCAGAGGTGGATGCCTGATAGAAACGGGTTTTCTTCTCCAGACCCAGGAAGCGGATGGCTTCCAGCAGGCGCAGGGTGCCCATGGCGTCCACGTCTGCGGTGTATTCCGGGGATTCGAAGGAGACCGCTACGTGGCTCATCGCGCCCAGGTTGTACACTTCGTCCGGCTGCACTTCCTGCAGGATACGGGTCAGGTTGGAGGTATCGGTCAGGTCGCCATAGTGCAGGTGGAATTTCGGGTTGCTGCTGTGCGGATCCTGGTAGATATGGTCAACGCGCTCGGTATTGAAGGAAGACGCGCGGCGTTTGATACCGTGGACTTCATAACCTTTCTCAAGCAGAAACTCAGCCAGATAGGAGCCATCTTGTCCGGTTACGCCGGTAATGAGAGCAACTTTACTCATAATTTGTTTTTCCTCTGTTTAAATCGGACTTTGCCTGGCTCACCAGGCCGTTTATTAATTCAGGGATCAGTGTCCTGCTCCCCTTTCCCAAACCCTCTCGGCTTGAGAGGGGAAATCGGTGTGGCGTGAAGGGTTACTCCCCTTCCACCCGGTCGCGAACGATCTGCGCCGGATTGCCACGACAAATCTTGTTCGGCGGCAGCGTCTTAAACACGCTGCTGCGCGCGCCGACCACCGTGCCTGCGCCGATAGTGACGCCCGGTGCGACAAACACATCTGTCGCAAGCCAGGCCTTTTCGCCAATCACAATCGGCTCGGCGGTAATATCAAAATGCTTACTCATGTAGTCGTGGCTGCCGGTGCACAGGTAGCATTTCTGCGACACCACGGCGTTGGCGCCGATGGTGATATCCCCGAGCGTGTACAGCACCGCGTCATCCCCGACCCAGGCGTAATCGCCAATGGTTAATTTCCACGGGTAGGTAATTTGCACCGAAGGGCGAATTACCACGCCTTTGCCAATTCGCGCGCCAAATAACCGTAATAAAAAAGCGCGCCAGCGATATAATATTTGCGGAGACCAGGCAAACAGCGTCGCCTGAACCGCCCACCACAGTTGAACCTTAATAGGGTGCCCACCCCGGAAGCCTTTCGGCACCGAGAATCCGCTTAAATCCTGCATATGCTTTCCTTATGGCAAGGCTTTATGCTTTGTTATACAGCGCCTTAGCTTTTCCGGTCGTACGCATGCGTAATAAATAAGAAAGTTCTGTTAATATTCCAGGAACCCGTAATATGTTGCGCTGAACTTTTTTAGCGTCCTGACATAATTCCAGATTATTCGAGGTTGACACGCCGCCCATTGAAAATTCTGATACCAGCCCTTTCAGCTTTTTAAAGCCGTAGCCTGATTTATACATTTTGGCGGTTAACGCGTAATCGGATGAGACTTTATATTGCAGATCGTAGGGGTACTTTTTAAGCCCGGAAACCGGGAAGAAAATGGCCTGATGGCTGGCCGGCAGGCTGTGGTAAATATACCAGCCGCTTTTCGCGCTGCGGCGAATTTTATTGCCATCGCCGAAATCAAGCAGCGCGTCGCCAATATACATGGCGTTTTCATTTGCCGGTGCGGCAGCCAGCTGGCGCGCCACGTCAGCGACGGACGGGTGAAATACATCGCCGGAATTCAGAAAAATCGCAAAGCGGCCGCGGGCCATTTCAATGCCTTTATTCATTGCATCATAAATGCCGTTGTCTTTTTCGCTGACAAAGCGCAGGTTGTACTGACCGTTGAGATCTTCCAGGAACTGCGCGGTGCCGTCGTTAGAGCCGCCGTCCACGACAATCCATTCAAACTCGATCTCACGAGCCTGCGCCAGGTGGGCCAGGGACTGCCAGGTCTTCACCACCCCTTCGTAATTGCGCCAGGCGACAGTAATTACACTTAAAAGCATCCGGGCCTACCTCATCAGGAATCTGTAATGTTTAACGCTTTACGCAGAATAAACGGACAAACAATTAAGAACGCATATTCCGGGCTAAAAATCGAACCGGTAAAAAACAGGGATACAGGTGTAAATAACCACAGCTGTACACGAAAATTCTGATTATTACCAAATGCGTTAATCATCATTTTCCCGACCCTGAACATATACCAGCCGGTGAGTAACACTGCGAACCATGAAAAATAAATGATTAGCAGGTAGAGCCCATTGTCTATTGTTTTTCCGACGTCCGCACCGTTAAAAATTCCGAATGATGCGACATATTCGTAAAGCGAACCAAAACGCACTACACCATCGATATTCGTCAGCGAATATCCCACCATCACCAGCGGTCCGATGATGCGATAATAGGATGACGTACCCTCTGTGCCTAAATCACCGATACGCTCCGCGATATACGGGAAGGCGAACACCACGCCCACGATAAAGACAGCCAGGGAAATAATTGCCAGCGGCAACTTTTTACGAATCGCGTTTTTATTAAGATACTGAAACGCCCACTCAAGCAAATAAAACAGGATAAATGTCATCACGCCCGAAAACGAACCCGATAAGACTATCCCTAAAAGAATCATACCATCGGTTTTTGGGGTTTTGATACCAAACTGTTTGATGCTGAGCCAAATTGAGATTAATGCCAGAGCGAAGAACGCTGGCTCGAAATACATCGCCGTGGTGCGCTTGCCGCCAAACTTAATGAAATTGAGTACATAGCTGTTGCTGTAGATGAGGAACTTCGAGATGTTCTCCATCAGACTGCTGCCGCCGGTCAGGATAATCTGTGCCATTTCCAGCGCCGCCAGCGTGACGATAAAGCCCACCACCAGGTAAAACAGCCGCAGAATCTTGCGGTAGTTACGCGGCGAGATGGTCTTGAAGCGAATGCTCCATGTCATCCCGATGATGATAACGATGTAGAGAAACAGCATCGTCGAGGTGACATATTTACTGGCGTCGAGCGACTTACCAAACACGTAGTTAAAGAGCGTCAGGCCAACGCCGATCCCGAGCGCGATCATCAGCTTCTTCAGGTTGATTTTGTCGACGAACAGCAGCAGCAGCACCGGCAAAAACGTCACAATCGTAATCGGGAAACTCTCGCCGAGCTGCGCCAGTTTGACGTTCACCACCAGATAGATGAACGGCAGCAGCAGATAGCTACAGATTCTGATAGAACGAGACATATTCCTCCAGCATCTGTTGGCCGCTGTACGCTTCCCGGCTACGCGCCCGGAAGGCCTCAAGCGTCGTGCCGAAAACCGCTTCGGCGATCTGCGCTTTACCGCGCTGCGCCAGCTGCAACGCTTCACTTTCATCGACCGTTTTACCGCCCGATTTATTGAGCACTTCCTGCGCCGCCTCGCTGTGCGTGGCGATGACCGGCACGCCGATGGAGAGCGCTTCGCACAAAATCAGCGGGTAGTTATCAACGCGCGACGTAAAGAGCAGCGCGTCCATCTGATTCAGCTCGTTCATCAGCTTGCGTTTGTCGGTCAGAAAGCCGTGGTTTACCACGTTGGCGCCTTCAAACGGCGAGAACTTGCCGAAGGTGTGGACTTCCACTTTATCGCCAAGCGCCACCAGATCGCGCACCAGGCGCTGATTGGTTTTGCCGTCGTAACGCAGATCGTGCGCCACCACCGCGATTTTCGGCGCGCCGGTGCCCGGCGGCATCAGCGGCAGTTCGGCGAGAATGGCTTCTGTCGCCACATCGATGCCGTTATTGATAATTTTGCAGCGCCCTGCCCCGTAGAGGCTGTTAAAGGCGTCGGCCACGTGCTGGCTTGGCGAAATAAAGTGGCAGCCGAGCGCCAGCATGTCGCGAAAACGCTGGCGTTTGTTATCGACCAGGCTGTGCGCGCGGTCGATTTTCACCGGCGGATAGTTATCAAGCGTCGGGCACTTCTGGCAGCCGGTTTTCCAGCCTTCGCACCCGTCGAGAAACGCGCAGCGGCCAGTCACGCTCCAGTGATCGTGCAGCGTCCAGACGAAAGTAACATCGCGCTTATGCGCTTTCAGCTTCTGGCAGAACGCCACGACCTTATCGAGATTCAGCCAGTAGCTGTGTAATACATGAAAGTGCAGCACCACCGGCCCGTCGGTGCGGGTAATGCGGCGATAAAGGCTGTCGAGCGAGCCAAAAAGATCCTGGTTGACGAAACGGAACAGCGCGATATTGGCAATGGACGTCAGGCGCGGCGTATGTTTTTCCACTTCCGGGAAATTGTCGTGACTGACGCTCTTTTTGCCGCCCTTGCCGTAGCCGTAAATAAAACGGGAGCGCATCCCTTTTTGCAGGGCGCGCTGGTGAAGATCCAGCGCCACGCCTGCCGCGCCGCCTTCTGCGAGGCGGACATTAAATTGTAATATGTTCATTTAATTACCTTCACCCGCGCTTTTTCGCCGACCACCAGCGCATTGTCCGGCACGCTGTCCAGCACCACGCTGCCTGCGCCTATCGTGACGTTATTGCCGATGGTGATATCGCCAATGATCACCACGTTCGCCCCAAGCTCCACGCCGTTACCGATAACCGGGCAGGCGAGATTGTCCGCGCCGCGGTTGCCGATGGTGACGCCGTGACGAATGGTGAAATCATCGCCCGCCACCACGTTTTTATTGATAACGACGGCGTAGCCGTGGTGAATAGTGAAGCGGCGGCCAATGGTGGCGGCGGCCTGAATTTCATACCCGAAGAGACATTCGGTAAAAAAGCGGTAGAGCAGCAGCACGGGCGCTGCCCACAGGTTGTTAAGCACATTTTTTTTGCGCCACACCGAGCAGAAGTGCGCGATGCGATAGGCGACCACCATGCAGCAGGGGCGCAGGTTCCATGAATTCGCGCGCAGATCCTCAAGCAGCATTATTTCCCCCGCAGGCTGTCAGCCAGACGTTTGGTATTACGCACCGACAAAAGCGTCAGCAGCGTGCGCCAGTTCATGCGTTTATTACGGATCTGATAGAGCGTAAAGAGCTGATACTTTTTGCTGGCGCGGTCGAATTTATCTTTATGTTTGCGGTAGAAGTGGAAATACCCGGCAAACTTTTTCGCCGATTTGGTTATCTGCATTTCGCCGTGGTTGATATGCAGAATTTGCGTCGCCTCTTCCACTTTCCACGGCTCGCCGTAGGTCACGACCATACGCAGAAACATGTCGTAGTCCTGCGCGGCGGCGAGCTCGTTATCAAACAGCGACTCTTTGAAACGCCACGCCCAGGTGAACACCTGGTTGCCGACGATGTTGCGCTTAAAGAACAGCTTCAGCGACCACGGCGATTTCGGGTAGAGCGGCAGGCTGGTCGGCTGAGAGTAGACCTGGCCTTCGCACAGATAGTCGTTGGCGTAGAGAAACGCGTGCTGATTGAGCTTCTCTTTATGCGCCAGGAAAACCGACAGACGGTTCGGCATCCATTCGTCGTCATCGTCGATGCCGGTAATGAAATCGCCCTTCGCCTGCAAAATGGCCTGGTTGCGCACCGCGCACGCGCCGGAGTTAAAGTCGTTACGCGTGTAGCTGACGCGCGGATCGTTAAGCGCCAGAACAAAGTTTTGCAGCTGCTCCCAGTTGCTGGAACAGTCATCGACAATGATAAGTTCCCAGTTGTCGTAGTCCTGGCGCAGCACGGAATTGATCGCCCGGATAGCCAGTTGCTGGCGATTCCACGTCGGCATGTAAACAGAGACTAAGGGGCGCGCGGTGCTGGTCATTGTGGTTTCTCCGAATGCTTAATGGATGTTATGCACGTTGCCGCAAGGGCGAAGCCGCGTCAGGCTGCGCCGTGTTCGTTGCCCTCACCCCCGCCCTCCTCCGCTTTTAAGAGGAAGAAAATAAGCCTGCCGTTTGGGGTTGCTTACCCTCCCACAGGAAGCGGGAGGGCGGGGTGAGGAGGGACGCCGCTACTTGTGGTCCGATTTGTACTCGTACTCGTAGTAGCCGTAGTCCTGATAGCCGGAAGCGCGACGGAAGATGGAGTTGAGAATCACCCCCTTCACCTGGATGCCGTTCTGTTCGAAGCGGCTCAGGCTGGTCTGCACTTCTTTCAGGGTGTTCACCGCATAGCGCGCGACCATCAGCGTGGTGCCTGCGTGGCGGCCTACCACGGCGGCATCGGTCACGGCCAGAATCGGCGGCGTATCGATAAGCACCATGTCGTAGTTGGCGCTCGCCCATTTCACGAGCTCCGCAAAACGTTCGCTCATCAGCAGTTCCGACGGGTTCGGCGGCACCTGACCACGCGGCACGAGATCGAAGCCCGGCACAGAGGTTTTCTGCGCGCAGCGGCTGATATCGCCCTGGCCTGCCAGTACATCAGAAAGCCCGTTCACATTGGTGGTGCCGAGCAGCTCATGGGTGTAGCCCTTACGCATATCGCAGTCGATAAGCAACACGCGCTTGTGCGTCTGGCTGATGACCGCCGCCAGGTTGGCGCAGACAAACGTTTTACCGATTGACGGGCTCACACCGGTCAGCATCAGCACATTGTTTGGTGCCTGCATCATGGCGAAGTGCAGACTGGTGCGCAGGCTGCGAATCGCCTCGATGGCGAGGTCGGTCGGGTTACCCACCGCCAGCAGCTGACTCTGTTTAAAGCGTTTCACGCCTTTAACGGTTTTCACGCTGTCGCGCGATTTCTGCCACTCAGAAAGCGGGATGCTGGCGTACACGTTGATACCGGCTTCTTCCAGCGCCAGCGGGCTTTCGATACCGCGATTAAACAGCGAGCGCAGCAGCACAATCACGATGGAGAGCAGCAGGCCGAGAATAATGCTGCCAAGCACGATCAGCGCTTTCTTCGGCTTCACCACGCCCGGTTGCGTAATCGCCGGGTCGACGATGCGCACATCGCCCACGGTGCTCGCCTCGGTGATTTTCAGCTCCTGCTGTTTGTTCAGCAGTTGCATATACACCTGCTGGCCCGATTCCACATCACGGGTCAGACGCACGATTTCCTGCTGGGTTTTCGGCATCGCGGTGACGCGGTTATTCAGCTTCGCTTTTTCATCTTCCAGCGCTTTACGTTTTTCGAGCAGCGTACGGTACGCCGGGTGCGCTTTGGTGTAGAGCTTGGAGATTTCCGCCTCTTTGAACGTCAGCTCATTAAGCTGGGCGTCAATGTTCACCATAGAATCCAGCACCGCTTTGGCCTCCAGCGGCAGGTCTACCGAATCCTGCTGCTGGCGATACGCGTTGAGCTTGTTCTCAGCGACGTCCAGATTCGCGCGCACTTCCGGAAGCTGTTTGGCAAGGAACGCCAGGCTTTTGGCCGCTTCTTCCGATTTACGCTCGATATTCTGCTCAAGGTAGTTGCGGGTGATGCTGTTGAGAATATCGCGGATCTGATCGCGATCTTCGCCCATATAAGTGAGGCTCAGCACGCCGGTGTCTTTCCCCGTTTCGGTGACCGTCAGGTTGTTTTGCAACTGATTGATCATGCCGAGCGTGGAGTATTTGGTGACGGTAAACTCGCTGCCTTCCTGCGCGTGGATCTCGCTCACCACCATTTTCACGCCGTCTTTGCTCAGCGGTTTGCCCACTTCACCGCGGGCGCTAAAGCCGCCGCTGCTGGTGAGCTGATACTGTTTCGGGCCAGTCACCTCGACCGTGAACTCATCATTCGCCATGCCTTTTGGCAGGTCGAACGTGGTCACTTTGAGCGTCTCGTCGGCGCGTCCCATCAGACGCTCCCAGCCTGCGCCAAACAGCGGGAAGGTCTTTTTCTGAACGGCGATATCGAGATCAAGATCGTCCACGGTTTTGCCGAGCACCAGACGGGACTGGATCAGCTGAATTTCCGCATCCGATGCGGGCGGTTTGTTTTGCAGCGCCGTGCTGATGTCCTGCACCAGCGAGTTGCCCTGATTCTGCTCTATCTGCACCAGCGCGTCGGCGCTGTAGATGGGAGTGGCGAACATGACATAAATCAGCGCGCCCAGCGCAAACAGCGCCGTAATGCCAAGCACCCACCAGCGTGCCTCCACTACGGTGCCGACCAGGCGTCCGATATCTATCTCGTCACCGCCCTCCACCGGGGCGGCAGAATGTCTCACTTTTTCAGTCATCGTTATCCCTGCTGCGTTTTCAGTGCCTGCGCCCACTGGCGGGCAGAGTGATCCAGAAGTCCGTAAACCGCTTCAAAGGCGTCCCGGCTCTTACGATACGGGTCGGGAATATCGCGCTGGTCGTCCCAGTGACCGAACAGCATCACTTTGCCGCGCATCTCCGGCGCCATTTCGCAAATCGAGGCGACATGGCGCTTTTCCATCGCGAGGATTAAGTCATAGTCGCGGCACATGGCGCTGGTTATCTGGCGGGCCTCATGGCCCTCCAGAGAGAGGTCATGTGCGGCCGCCACGCTGACTGCGCTGGCATCCGCGCCCTTCCCGACCAGCGCGCCAAGCCCCGCGGACGCGACCGTCACGTCCGGCAGGTAGCGCTTAAGCAGCCGCTCCGCCGTGGGGGAACGGCAGATGTTCCCCACGCAAACCACAAGTATTTTGTTGAACATAGGCATTACCACTTGTGAATGTCGTTAGCTGTATCCGTCATATAACGGACGCCACTGATGGTCGGCAGCAGCTGGTTGATAAGGCGGTTCCAGCGCGCCACCGGTGCGGTGGTGACATAGACCACGTCATACGGTTGCAGACGGAATTCCGTCGCCATAATGAGCGACGTCGCGTCAGACATATCAAGCTGGTAGATGTTGGCAATCTTGCCGCCGCGCTGGTTGTCGCCGCGCAGAGGACGGATAACGAAGATGCCGCTCGCGTTAGACGTTGTCAGATCGATGCCTTCGGCCTGGCCGAGCGCTTCGGTCAGCGTCATGCCGCTGAAGTCCATTTTGAGCGTGCTCTGTTTCTTCACTTCGCCCATCACGAAGACTTTCAGATCGTCGTTACGTGGGACGAATAAGATGTCGCCCGGATAGAGCAGATGGTTCTGGCTCAAATCGCCGTTCTGCATCAGCGCCTGCAGGGAGATGCGGCGCTCCTGGCCATTATGGGTCAGCACGACGTTGCGCCAGTCGGCGGCATCCGTCAGGCCGCCCGCGGCGTTGATGGCGTCCAGCACGGTCAGCGGCACGTTGGTAATGGCCTGCTGGCCCGATTTCGCCACCTGGCCTGAGATATAGGCTTTCTGCGAGCGGAATGCGGCGATATTAACGTCCACCTGCGGGTCAGCGATGTACTGCGCTAAACGGCCGGTAATATCGCTGCGGATTTCAGCGAGCGTTTTGCCTGCCACGTGGACTTTACCAATGTAGGGATAGAACATGGTGCCGTCCGGCTGGACCCAGTTACCCGTGTCGCTGGAGCTACGGTACTGGCCCGCAGGCGTGGTGAGTTCCGGGTGATCCCAGACGGTGACGTTCAGTACGTCGCCCGGCCCTACGCGATACTGGTAGTTGGCAATCTCCTGGTCGAGAGACATATTCGGCTGGGCCACATTCGGACGAGGACGTAATTGTTCTACCAGTCGCGGCGTTAGCGGATATACGTTCACCATCCGGTCAAGATCAAAGTCTGCATCCTGTTGCTTGATCACGTCCTTTCCCATCGTTGACATATTGCTGCCGGGAAAAACAGTGCAACCGCTCATCAAGGTTACAGACACCAATAAAGGCATCAATTTCAGTCTGGATTTCATCATTGAATTTTTATCACTTTGGCAGAGTAATTATTCTGACCCTTTAAATAAGCCACCGTACCGCTTGTTCCTGCATCAAGAATGCGGCGTCAGGCGCCAGAATATAACTGGAATCATTCCTAAAAGTCGCTTATTTACCCATATACTATTGACAGAATAATTGAGGCTAATTGACAGACTTCAGGCACGCTACCGCCCTTGGCTTTCAGTTACCAATCTACTGCAAAAACAGACGGTTATATTGACACACCCCTGTGAAGCCTCTTCCAATTGGATTTATCTTATTGAAAGAGACGGTTCATTACGCTGGCGCACTGCTCATCCAGAACGCACAAAGATAAATCCTTGTGTGCCGGTGGGAATAAGAAATGCTGAATGGATTGTTGCAGCTAAAGTTTTACCAGGCAAGTTAACGCACCGTTGCAGTGCTGTTTTTAAGAATAATATGAACGCCCCATTTTATTACTTTTAGGATTTTCTTCATGTTGACAGGCAGGGGCGGTTAAACTACGCAGACATTATAATTAAGAAATATCCGGGTAATATTATTATTTCATTCTTTTTCATTATGACCAGAATATGGCATCTGGCTATTAATTAGCATTTATTTGCCATTTTTGGTTAATTTCCCGCCACACCACATCGTTAAGATAATTCTGCCTCGCGTTGCATTTTAAGCGCGACTTATCCAGGATCATCAGACTGCTATTTATCTTAAAAGGTAACTGACCTCATATGGAATGGATTGCCGACCCCTCTATCTGGGCAGGTCTGGCCACGCTGATTGTGCTGGAGCTGGTGCTCGGAATCGACAACCTGGTGTTTATCGCCATCCTTGCTGAAAAACTGCCCCCCGCCCAGCGCGACCGCGCGCGCGTCACCGGCCTGATACTGGCGATGATAATGCGACTCGGCCTGCTGGCCTCGGTGTCGTGGCTGGTGACGCTTACTACGCCGCTGCTGACAATAAAAAGCTTCAGCTTCAGCGCCCGCGATTTAATTATGCTGCTGGGCGGCCTGTTCCTGCTGTTTAAGGCGACCGTCGAACTCAACGAGCGGCTTGAAGGCAAAGATACCGAAAACCCGACGCAGCGGCGCGGCGCCCGTTTCTGGGCGGTGGTGGCGCAAATTGTCATCCTTGATGCCGTATTCTCGCTCGATTCGGTGATTACCGCCGTCGGCATGGTGGATCACCTGGCGGTGATGATGGCGGCGGTGATTATCGCCGTCTCCCTGATGCTGCTGGCGAGCAAGGCGCTGACGCGCTTTGTGAACAATCACCCAACGATTGTGATTCTCTGTCTCAGCTTCCTGCTGATGATTGGCTTTAGCCTGATAGCCGACGGCTTCGGCTTTCATATTCCGAAAGGCTATCTCTACGCGGCGATTGGCTTTTCCATCATTATTGAAGCGCTCAACCAGCTGGCGATTTTCAACCGCCGTCGTTTTCTCTCCACCGCCAACCAGACGCTGCGCCAGCGCACCACGGAAGCGGTGATGCGCCTTATCAGCGGCAAGAAAGAAGACGCCGATCTCGACCCGCAGACGGCGTCACTGATTGCCGATTACGACAACCATCCGCTGTTCAACCGTCAGGAACAGCTGATGATTGAGCGCGTACTGAACCTTAACCAGCGTACCGTCAGCAGTATTATGACCTCCCGTCATGACGTCGAGCATATCGACATCAACGCCCCCGAGGCGCAGGTGCGCGCGCTGCTGGAGCGTAATCAGCACACCCGCGTGGTGATCCGCAGCGACGAGGATGAAGACGATCTGCTTGGCGTGGTGCACATCATCGACCTGCTGCAACAGTCGCTGCGCGGCGAGCCGCTGGATCTGCGCGTGCTGGTGCGCCAGCCGCTGGTCTTCCCGGAAGGGCTGCCGCTTTTAAAAGCACTGGAGCAGTTCCGCAACGCCCGTACTCACTTCGCCTTTGTGGTCGATGAATTTGGCTCGGTGGAAGGCGTGGTGACGTTAAGCGACGTAATGGAAACTATCGCCGGTAATCTGCCGAACGAAGTGGAAGAGATTGACGCGCGCCACGACATCCAGAAAAACGCCGACGGCAGCTGGACGGCCAACGGCCATATGCCGCTGGAGGATCTGGTTCAGTATGTGCCGCTGCCGCTGGATGAGAAGCGCGAATACCATACGCTCGCGGGGCTGATGATGGAGTATCTGCAACACATTCCGGGCGTGGGCGAGACGCTTCAGGTGGGACATTACCAGTTAAAAACACTGGAAGTGGAACATCACCGCATCCAGAAGGTGCAGATAACCTCGCAGACCGCACCGCAGGAACTGTCGCCCGGCGCGGCGTAACGCCATAAAAAAAGCGGCCATCAGAGCCGCTTTTTTGTGTGAGTTATTGTGTGATAGCTCTTAGAGCTTATCGAGCAGTTTTTTCACATCCTTCGCGTCACTGCTGTCTTTGTGACGCTCGCTCCAGTCACTCAGACGGCGCTTCGCTTCATCCTGCAGATGTTTACGCAGTAACTGGTCAACCTGAAGATTGTAGTTAAGCGCGTTCCACGGGCCGTAAACCCGCAGCGGCACCGGCGTGGTTTTCAGCCACTGCACCAGTTTGTCGTCGCCTTTCCAGCCGTCCGTCACCTGAACCTTAAAGCGTGTGTCGCACTGTTCACGCACCAGATCGAGCGTGCCCTCGCCGCTTAAGGCCAGCAGCGACGATTGCCCCAGCATCTCATCAAGCGTGAGTTCGCCGTGATCCAGCGTCGCGTGCGTGGTGAAGCTGTCGAGCGTGGTGGCGTTGTCGAAATCTTCACGTGCGCTCACGCCGCCGCCGCTGCGCTCCACCGCCTGCTGGATGAGCTGCTGGAAGTTTAGCCCTTCCATGCGGCTGCCCTTGAGCGCGAGCGTCGCCTCGCCTTCCCAGTTTTCACGAAACGCCTGGGCGTCGATGCGGTCGCCCTGAAACTTACCGTCAACGCTCATTTTACCGGTCAGCGCGATAGGATAGTTAAAGGCGTGCAGGATATCGCCCACCTCAATCTCTTTCGCGTTAACCGTAAAACGCGCTTGCGGCACATCGTCACGCGCATCCAGCGTTCCCGGCAGCGACAGCTCGCCCGTGCCAAGCTTACCGCTGAGCGCAGAGAGCGTCAGCAGCCCCGCCTGGTTGCGCATCTGCGCGTTCACGTCGCTGAAGGTCAGCCCGCGCCAGCGTACGCTGTCGGCTTTAATCGTGGCGCTGGCGTTGAAACCGCGCAGCCCCGTATAAGGCGCCTCTTCCACTTCATTGGCAATCACCGGGCGCGGGCGCGCACTCTGCTGGCCCTGCTGGGCGACGGCGGTGGTCGTGGCGGCGTCCGGCGCAAGCAGTTTTTCCAGATCGAGCGCGCTGAAATGCAAATCGAGATCCCAGCCCGGCGTGTCGCCAAGCGTCACGCTCCCCTGCCCGGCGAGCTGGCTGTCGTTAGCTTTAAGGTTGAGCGCGCTGAATTCCAGCCGTTTGTCACCCTCAAGCCAGCGGGCCTGGAGCGTGCCGTTGCCCACAATGCCATCGCGCGGCAGATCCGCGCCGCGCAGTTCCCAGGAGAGCTGAGAAACGGTGGCGCTCAGCGTCTGCGGATAGTCGGCTGCATTGAGCGCAGCGCTCAAGGAGAGCGTTAAATCGCGCTGGTCGCGGCTCACTTTGCCGCTCAGCTCAAGCTGCGCGTCGTGATGCTCGTTCTGCTCCATTTGCAGATTGATGCTGCGAACGGTGATCTGCTCATCATCTTTATGCTGGAACACCAGCACGCTGTCCGCGACTTTAAGACGGGCGATATCAAACGACCAGCCGTGGGAATCTTCCACCGGCGGCGCGCTGTTTTTCGGCCCGACTGGCGCGCCGGGTTCATGCCGCGCTTCGCTCTGGGGCGTGAGCTGAACCACCGCGCCTTTCAGCATGACCTGACGTACCGAAAGCTGATGCGAGAGCAGCGGAAACAGCGCTACGTCGAGGCGCATGTTATCGGCGCTGACCAGCGGCTGGCTGGCCCCCGGCGCGGTGAGACTCATCCGGCCTGAGAGAATGCTGAGCTGCGGCCAGACGTGCCAGCGCAGCGGGCCGTCCAGCCTGAGCTGATAGCCGCTGCGCCGTTCCACCTGGCTTATCATGTAACTGCGAAAATCGTTGGGATTTACCAGCATCACCAGCGCGGAGAGACCGGCGAAAAACACCACCAGTAAGATCATCAGCGTGGTCAGAACTCGTCTCATGGCATCCTCTGCAGACCGGCCCGCGGGCGCTTAGTCTTTGTCTATACGGCTGGCGACAGCACCCTGCTGATCGCGGTATTTCGCATCCTGGCGACGGTTGTAAGGCCGCGCCGCCGGGCCGGAAAGCGGCTCGAAACTGAGCGCGCCTATCAACATGCCTGGGCGCAACGCCAGGGGCAACTTACCTGAATTATAGAACTCCAGCACGATACAGCCCTGCCAGCCTGGATCGATACGGTGCGCGGTCACGTGCACCATCAATCCAAGCCGCGCCAGTGACGAACGACCATCGAGCCAGCCGACCAGATCCGCCGGCAGCGTGACGGACTCATAGGTCACCGCCAGCGCCAGTTCGCCCGGATGCAGGAAAAACGCCTCGCCGTCGTTAAGCACGATTTCATCGCTCATCACGCGATCGAGCGCCGCGCTCACTTCATCTTTCGGGCCGCTTAAATCGATATACGCAGCGGTATGGCCGCGGAAGGTGCGGAATTTATTGCCAAGACGCACATCCACCGTGGCGCCGTTAATGCGCTCCACCGGCGGACGCGGGGTTATCGCCAGTCGGCCTTCATCCAGCCAGGCTTCAATATCTCGGTCACAAAGACGCATTACACTCTCCTGATGTGTTCAGGCTTCCGGCATATGCCGAAAGCCTGAGGGTAACTTCTGGAACGGTACACGCAAAACGCAGCTTATTCAAAGAACTGGCTGATTTTCGCCTTGAGAATATCGATAGCGATGCGGTTTTTACCTCCGCGCGGCACGATGATATCGGCGTACTGCTTGGAAGGATCGATAAATTGCAGGAACATCGGGCGCACCGTTTTCTGATACTGCGTCATCACAGAATCCATAGAACGGCCGCGCTCGTTGACGTCACGCTTAATGCGGCGCATCAGGCAGATATCGAGCGGGGTATCGACGAAAATCGAGAAATTCATCTCTTCACGCAGACGCGCGTCGGTGAGCAGCAGGATCCCTTCCAGAATAATCACCTTTTTCGGTTCGATATGTACCGTCTGCGCGGTACGGGTGTGCTCCACGTAGCTGTAAACCGGCAGCTCGATGGGTTTACCTGCTTTGAGCATTTGCAGGTGTTGAAACAGCAGGTTGTGATCCATCGCGTTCGGATGGTCGTAGTTGGTTTTAACCCGCTCCTCCATGGACAGATGGCTTTGATCCTTGTAATAGCTGTCTTCTGGAATAACACCAATGTGTTCATCACCGACCTGCTCACGCAGCTCCCGATAGAGGGTACTTGCGATAAGGCTTTTACCTGAAGCCGATGCGCCGGCGATGCCGATGATGACGCATTGATGGGACTTGTCAGTCATAAATTAGCGACCTGGTTTACATAATAAAGAGAAAAGGAAGGGTGACGCCGTCGCGTCAGACGCGGCAATTATAGGGATTTCACGAAATTGATACCAGTCGATGCTGCAATCGTGAGAATAAGTGCGCAAATTCTGTCGCGCATGGCAGGTGAAAAGCCCTGTTTTTGGCTGCGCAAACAGGGATTAAGCGAGGCGCAAACGGAGCGGTGCGCTTTTTATTATTCACCACAGTTAATTTATGAGCAGACGCCATAGGAATTGTAAATTGTTTGTACTAGCATAACCGAAACATTTTTCCTGATGCGTTCGGGTATTGCACCTGACGGCAATGCCTATGCGGATTATGTGGTAATGATTAAAAAAAAGAACAAGCAGGAGCTGGCGGCCACGCCGCATCCTTTGCTGCGTTTAGTCAGTCTTGGCTTGCTGACTTATATTTTTACGCTCTTCTCGCTTGAGCTGACGCTATTCGACACGCTGCTGGCCCCGCTGTGGTTCCCGACCTCCATTATGATGGTGGCGTTCTTTCGCCACGCCCTGCGCCTGTGGGTGCCGATTGCGCTGGTCTGCGGCGCAGGCACGGTGCTCGCGACGCTGACGCTCTTCCCGCCTGGGCACCTTGAGCTTTCGTATACCGCGATAAACATCGTCGAAGCGCTGGTGGGCGCCATACTGTTGCGCAAACTGCTGCCCTGGTATAACCCGCTTAAAAACTTAAATAACTGGCTGCGGCTGGCATTCGCCAGCGCCGTGGTGCCGCCGCTGGTAGGCGGCTTATTGCTGGCGGCCATCAGCGAGGGTCACGTGACGCTGCGCCTGGCGCTGGTGTGGATCTTATCGGAAACCATCGGCGCGCTGGCGCTGGTGCCGCTCGGCCTGCTGTTTAAAGCGCGCTATCTGTTGCGCCACCGCAGCCCCCGCCTGCTGGCCGAAAGCCTGGCGACGCTGTGCGTCACGCTGCTGTGCAGCTGGCTCGCGCTCCACTATATGCCGTGGCCATTTACTTTTGTGATTGTGCTGCTGATGTGGAGCGCGATTCGCCTGCCGCGCCTCGAGGCGTTTACCGTCTTTCTCGCCACTGTCATGATGGTTTCTTTCGTTATTGCCACTAACCCCGCGCT
This sequence comes from Cronobacter sp. 153480017-3, assembly GCF_053627815.1. NCBI lineage: Bacteria > Pseudomonadati > Pseudomonadota > Gammaproteobacteria > Enterobacterales > Enterobacteriaceae > Cronobacter > Cronobacter sp. 153480017-3. Next base: position 798,929 of record NZ_JBSEYN010000001.1, read on the forward strand.
GCTGGATTTGCCCCATCAGGGCATGGTGGTCAACGCGCCGTGGCTGCCGTTTTTGATGATTCTGCTGCCCGCGAACGTCATGACCATGGTGATGTACGCCTCGCGCGAAGAGCGCAAGCTGATTACCGAGAGCGAAACGCGCTTTCGCAACGCGATGGAGTATTCCGCCATCGGCATGGCGCTGGTCTCCACAGAAGGCGGCTTTTTGCAGGTCAACAAGGCGCTCTGTAACTTTCTCGGTTATACGCCTGAGCAACTCGCGCACATGAGCTTCCAGCAGCTCACCTACCCTGAAGATCTGCATGCCGATATGGAACAGGTGGAGAAGCTGCTAAACGGCGAAACAAACAATTACTCGCTCGAAAAACGCTACTACACCCGCGCGGGCGATGTGGTGTGGGCACTGCTGGCGGTCTCTATCGTGCGCCAGCGCGACGGCTCACCGCTCTATTTTATCGCCCAGGTTGAAGATATTACCGAACTCAAGCGCACCGAATGGGTGAACAAGCGCCTGATGGAGCGCATCACGCTTGCCAACGAAGCGGGCGGCATCGGCATCTGGGAGTGGGAGCTTGGCACCGACGTGCTCGCCTGGGATCAGCGCATGTTTGAGCTTTACGAAGTGCCACCGCATACGCGCCCCACGTATCAGCTGTGGAAATCGCGGCTGCTGAAAGAAGATGTCGCCCACGCGGAAGCCACGATTCAGGAGGCGCTACGCGCGCGCATGCCGTTTAAACTTGAGTTTCGCATTCAGGTGAAAAACGGCGTTCGCCACATTCGCGCGCTCGCCAACCGCGTGCTCAATAAGCAGGGTGAAGTGGAGCGTCTGCTCGGCGTGAATATGGACATGACCGAGGTGAAACAGCTCAACGAGGCGCTGTTCCAGGAGAAAGAGCGCCTGCATATCACGCTCGATTCCATCGGCGAAGCGGTGATTTGTACCGATGTCGATATGAACGTCACCTTTATGAACCCGGTCGCCGAGAAGATGAGCGGCTGGCGTCAGGAAGAGGCGATTGGTCAGTCAATCCTGACGATTTTGCGCATCACTTTTGGCGATAACGGCCCGCTGCTGGACGATATTCACAGCGGCGAAGCCACGCACGCCGGGACCGGCATTGAACAGGACGTGGTGCTGCACTGCCGCAGCGGCGGTAATTACGATATCCACTACACCATCACGCCGCTCAGTACGCTGGAAGGGGAAAATATCGGCTCGGTGCTGGTTATCCATGACGTGACCGAGTCGCGCAAAATGCTCCGCCAGCTGAGCTACAGCGCCTCGCATGACGCCCTCACCCATCTCGCCAACCGCGTCAGTTTTGAGACACACCTCAAGCGGTTACTGCAAAGCGTTAGCGACACCCATCAGCGCCACGCGCTGGTCTATATCGATCTCGACCGTTTTAAAGCGGTGAACGACTCGGCCGGACATGCGGCGGGCGACGCCCTGCTGCGTGAACTGGCCTCGCTGATGCTCGGAATGCTGCGCACCACCGACGTGCTGGCGCGTCTCGGCGGCGATGAGTTCGGCCTGCTGCTGCCGGATTGCAGCCTGGAGAACGCCCGCACCATCTGCGAGCGCATTGTGGCGGCCATCAACGAATACCCGTTTGTCTGGGAGAGCCGCCTGCACCGCATCGGCGCCAGCGCCGGGATCACGATTATCGACGCCTCGAATAATCAGGCGCAGGACGTAATGTCGCAGGCGGATATCGCCTGTTATACCTCGAAAAACGCCGGGCGCGGCGTGGTGACGGTCTACGAGCCGCACCAGCAACAACTCCACAGCGGTCGCGGCACGCTGACTGCCCAGGAGCAGCAACGCATGATCAATGAGCATCATCATGTCCTGATGGTGCGCCCCGTCGCCTCACCGCGTGTGCCGGAAAGCGCCAGCTTCTGGCTGCTGTCGCTGCGCTTGTGGACCAGCGAAGGCGAAATGATAGAAGAGCACAGCTTCCGCGCGGGGCTTAACGATCCTGAGCTGATGCAGGCGCTGGATACGCGCATGATGACCGATTTCTTCCGGGATCACGCCGCCAGCGTGGCGCAAAAAGGCGTCGGCGTGGCGCTCACGCTCTCCGGCGCGACGCTATTAAACGCGCAGCGTCTCGATGCGCTGTTGGCGCAGCTCGCCGCGAGCCCGCTGCCGCCGCGCCTGCTGCATCTGGTTATCGATAGCGATGTGCTGATGCAGGATACCACGCAGGCGCGCCGTCAGCTGGCGCGCCTGCGTGAAGCGGGCTGTCGGGTTGTACTGAGCCATATCGGTCGAGAGCTGGAGGTTTTTGAACATCTCTCCGCCTCGTGTGCCGACTACATTATGGTGGCAAGCGATCTGGTGGCCGACGCCCATGCCAGCCTGATGGACGAAATGCTGCTGACGATTGTGATGGGTAACGCGCGCCGCCTCGGCCTGCAAACTATCGCCGGGCCTGCCGACCAGCAGTCGTTGCTGGAAACGCTCGCGAATGTCGGCATCGATCTGGTGTTTGGCGAAACGGTGGCCCAGACGCAGGCGCTGAGCGCGCGTCTTGCCACCAGCTATTTCGCTATACACTGACTGGCGTCTGCCACGCCGTGGCGTACCAGACGTGCAGGAGCGCGTAGGTACGCCACGGCTGCCAGCGCGCGGCATAGCGGCGAATTTGCGCAGGCGTCATCGGTGCGAAACGCTGCTTAATCAGATAGTCGTCCGGCAGAAAAATATCCGGTGCCTGCCAGCCGCGCATCGCGAAATAATTTGCAGTCCAGGGGCCGATACCTGGCAGTTGCGTCAGCGCTTTCACGCCCGCGGCGACATCGGACGGACAGGTGAGCGGAAACCGCCCGGCCAGATGTTCATGGGCGAGCTGGATAAGCGCCCCGGCGCGCATCAGCGGCATGCCGAGCGCTTTCAGCGTCGCAGGCTCGGCGCGCGCCATCTCCTCAGGCGTCGGAAACCGCCAGCCGGTGCCATCTTCAAGCGGCATCCCCACCGCCTGCACCACTTTGCCGGTCAGCTTCGCCGCCATCGCCACGCTCACCAGTTGCCCGAGAATCGCGCGCACGCCCTGCTCAAACACATCCACCGACCCCGGCAGCCGCAAGCCTGGTCTGTCGGCGGCGAGCGGCCCGAGCGTCTCCAGCATTGGCGTCGGGTCGAAACGCAGATCCAACAGCCGCATCACGCGTGCCTGCACCTCTTCCGCCACCGGCAGCAAGCCATCGCTCATCTCAAGCGTCACCATTGCGTGCGCCGGGTGCGGCGTGACGCTAAACCAGCCCTGATGCCCGCCGATAGCCAGCGTGCGTCGGTAGTGGTTTTCGCTCACCTCTTCAATGCCCGCCACGGCACGATCGCCCAGAAAGCGTAACATCCACGGCCAGTCGTAAGGCGGCTGATAGCGAAGCGTAAACATAGCGTCTCCTTTGTTTTTGATTTCTAAAGCTTAATCGCTACGCCCTTTTTTTGCCTTGCGCAGTTATTCCATTTGCCGCCGACGCGACATTTCGCTAAAGTCGCCCCCCTTCTTCACGGCATGGGGAATATGTGAATGTTTATCGGTTTTGACTACGGCACCGCCAACTGTTCTGTCGCGATAATGCGCGACGGCGTGCCGCAAATGCTGCCGCTTGAGCAGGGCTCGACGCTGCTGCCATCCATGATTGGCGCGCCGGTGCGCGAGGCGGTAAGCGAATGGCTTTATCGCCATCAGAATGTCGAGGCGAGCGGCGCGGAGACGCAGGCGCTGCTGCGCCGCGCGGTGAGCTATAACCGCGAAGAGAGCATCGACGTGACGCCGGGCAGCGTGCAGTTCGGCCTGAGCGCGCTGCGCCAGTACATGGACGACCCGGAAGAGGTCTGGTTCGTGAAGTCGCCGAAGTCGTTTCTCGGTGCCAGCGGGCTGAAGCCGCAACAGGTCGCGCTGTTTGAAGACCTGGTCTGCGCGATGATGGTGCATATTCGCCAGGCGGCTCAGCAACAGGCGAACGCGGAGATTGACCAGGCGGTCATTGGCCGTCCGATCAACTTCCAGGGACTCGGCGGCGATGACGCCAACCGTCAGGCGCAGGGGATCCTCGAGCGCGCGGCGCACCGCGCCGGTTTTCGCGACGTGGTGTTTCAGTATGAGCCGGTCGCGGCTGGTCTCGATTTTGAAGCCACATTGAGCGAAGAGCAGCGCGTGCTGGTCGTGGATATCGGCGGCGGCACCACCGACTGTTCGCTGCTGCTGATGGGCCCGCAGTGGCGCGCGCGCCGCGACCGCGATCAAAGCCTTCTCGGCCACAGCGGTTGCCGCGTAGGCGGTAACGATCTGGATATCGCGCTGGCGTTTAAACAGCTGATGCCGCTGCTCGGCATGGGCGGCGAAACCGAAAAAGGCACCGCGCTGCCGGTGCTCCCATGGTGGAACGCCTGCGCGATTAACGACGTGCCAGCGCAGAGCGAGTTCTACAGCGCCGCCTGCGGACGCCTGCTGGCGGATTTAGCCCGCGACGCCCGCGAGCCGCAAAAAGTGGCGCTACTGCAAAAAGTGTGGCGGCAACGCCTGAGCTACCGTCTGGTGCGCGCGGCGGAAGAGAGCAAAATCGCGCTCTCGCAGTCCCCGCTCTGCCAGACCGCGCTGCCGTTTATTGAGCCGCAACTGAGCCAGGAAATTACACAGCAGGCGCTCGCGCTGGCGCTCAACCCGCCGCTACAGCGTATCCTTGAGCAGGTGACGCTGGCGCTTGAGGCAAGCAACGCTCGCCCCGATGTTATTTATCTCACCGGCGGCAGCGCGCGTTCACCGCTCATCCGCGAGGCGCTGCAGGCGCAACTGCCGGGCATTCCGGTACAGGGCGGCGACGATTTCGGCTCCGTCACCGCGGGTCTTGCGCGCTGGGCGCAGGTGGTGTTTCAGTAACCGGCGCGGTCAGACGGGGATCACTTTGCTGCCTTCGGGCAGCTCTATCAGTAAAGAGAGCTTGCCGCCCAGCGCTTCAACGTAGCGCTTGAGCGTCAGCAGTTTAATCTCCTTACCGCGCTGCTCAATGGCGGCGATAGCGGGCTGCGTCACGCCCATTATCTCCGCCAGTTGCTGCTGCGAAAACGCCCGCGCTTCGCGAATGCGCGGCAGGCCGTGCTCCAGCGCGATTTCGTCTGCCATGCGCAGGATTTCTGCCTGCCGTTCCGGGGAAAAGCCCGCCATTACGTCATCAAGAGTTTTCATTTCGTCTCTCCATCGCTTGCACATGCAGGAAGAATTCTTCTTCAGCCTGCCTGATTAAGGCGTCATAAAAATGTTTCTGGCTTCGTTTATTGCCTGCGCAGAGCACAACGGCCTGACGTTCAGCGTCAAACGCAAAAAAGACGCGCCAGGGCTCACCGCCATACTGCACACGTAGCTCTTTCAGGTTGGGATAACGCGAACCTTTCACCGTATCGACCAGCGGGCGTCCGACAAGCGGGCCGGAATAACGTAAGTTCCATAAGAGCGCGGCGATACGATCCTGTAATCCTTCGGGCTGCTGCTGATACCAGTCGTTAAAACGATCGGTAAAAATCACCGTCCATGCCATACCCATCCCTCATAAACTATAGTTTATATCCACAGATAAAACCATACTTTAAAAGCGGTTTTATGAGCCCACCAGAGAGAGATACAAGCGCTGCGAGACGTCTCGTAAAACCTGAGCGATTCAGACAGTTCTAAACGGTGTTTCATATTTCCTCCATCTTTCTGCGGTCAGGGCTGACTAAACTTGTATCATTACGCCTAATCGTTTCAGGAAAAGAAGACGTACTGCTTATGAAAAGCACGGTTAAAAAGCGCGGGTGGGCCATCGCCGGCATCGTGGTCGTGGCGATTGCCGCGCTCCTCTACTGGCGTAACGCCGCCACGGATGCGCCATCAGGTAAAACGACACACGCAGGCGGTCGCGCCGCGATGCGCATGGGCGGCGCACAAGCCCCAGTACAGGCCGCCACCGCGCGCAGCGAGGCGGTGCCGCGCTATCTCACAGGGCTTGGGACTATCACTGCCGCGAACACCGTCACGGTGCGCAGCCGCGTGGACGGTCAGCTAATGGCGATTCACTTTAAAGAGGGCCAGCAGGTAAAAGCGGGCGATCTGCTCGCGGAGATTGACCCGAGCCAGTTTAAAGTGGCGCTCGCCCAGGCCCAGGGGCAGCTCGCCAAAGACCGCGCGACGCTTGCCAACGCCCGTCGCGATCTGGCGCGCTATCAGCAGCTTGGTAAAACGAACCTGGTTTCACGCCAGGAGCTCGATGCCCAGCAGGCGCTGGTCAGCGAAACCGAAGGCACGCTGAAAGCCGACGAAGCCGCCGTCGCCAGCGCGCAGTTACAGCTCGACTGGAGCCGCATCACCGCGCCGATTGACGGGCGTGTCGGCTTAAAACAGGTCGATATCGGCAACCAGATCTCCAGTGGTGATACCACCGGCATTGTGGTGCTGACCCAGACGCACCCGATTGATCTGGTCTTTACCCTGCCGGAGAGCGATATCGCCGCCGTGATGCAGGCGCAAAAGGCGGGGAAAGCCCTGACGGTGGAAGCCTGGGATCGCACTAATAGCACAAAGCTCAGCACCGGTGAGCTGTTAAGCCTGGATAACCAGATAGACGCCACCACCGGCACGATTAAGCTCAAGGCGCGCTTCGCCAATGAGGATGACGCGCTGTTTCCAAACCAGTTCGTTAACGCCCGCATGTTGATTGATACGCAGCAGAACGCTGTCGTGATCCCGACCGCCGCGTTGCAGATGGGCAACGAAGGCCACTTTGTCTGGGTGCTGAACGACGACAACAAAGTGAGTAAGCACACCGTCACGACCGGCATTCAGAACAGCGAAACCGTGGTGATCACCGCAGGCCTTTCCGCAGGCGATCGCGTGGTGACGGACGGCATCGACCGCCTGACCGAAGGCGCGAAGGTGGATGTAGTAGAAGCGCAAACGGCCACCGATAACGCGAAACCTGAACGCGGCGAGCGCAGCCCGACCGACAGCGCACGCGCGGCCAAAGGAGCGCGTTCCTGATGCAGGTGTTACCTCCGAGCGCCACCGGCGGCCCGTCCCGCCTGTTTATTCTGCGTCCCGTGGCCACTACGCTGCTGATGGTGGCTATCCTGCTTGCTGGCATCATCGGCTATCGTTTTTTGCCGGTCTCCGCCCTGCCGGAAGTGGACTACCCGACAATTCAGGTGGTGACGCTCTACCCCGGTGCCAGCCCCGATGTGGTGACGTCTGCTATCACCGCGCCGCTGGAGCGCCAGTTCGGCCAGATGTCAGGCTTAAAGCAGATGGCCTCGCAAAGCGCGGGCGGCGCGTCGGTGGTGACGTTACAGTTCCAGCTCACGCTGCCGCTGGATGTTGCCGAGCAGGAGGTGCAGGCCGCCATTAACGCCGCCACCAACCTGCTGCCGGACGATCTCCCTAACCCGCCGGTCTACAGCAAAGTGAACCCGGCGGACCCGCCAATCATGACGCTTGCGGTCACCTCATCGGCGCTGCCGATGACCCAGGTGGAAGATATGGTGGAAACCCGCGTCGCGCAGCGTATCTCGCAGGTGACGGGCGTGGGCCTCGTGACGCTCTCCGGCGGCCAGCGTCCGGCGGTGCGGGTAAAACTGAATGCGCAGGCGCTGGCGTCGCTGGGCATTGACAGCGAAACCGTGCGCACCGCCATCACCAGCGCAAACGTCAACTCGGCGAAAGGCAGTTTCGACGGGCCGGAGCGCGCGGTGACGCTCTCCGCCAACGATCAGATGAAATCCGCCGACGAATACCGCAACCTGATCATCGCCTATAAAAACGGCGCGCCGGTGCGCCTTGGCGACGTGGCGACGGTGGAGCAAGGCGCGGAGAACGCCTGGCTTGGCGCCTGGGCCAATAAACAGCCTGCGATTGTGATGAACGTCCAGCGCCAGCCGGGCGCTAACATCATCACCACCGCCGAAACCATTCAGAAACTGCTGCCGCAGCTCACGGAAAGCCTGCCGAAATCGGTGCAGGTGAAAGTGCTGACGGATCGCACCACCAACATCAGCGCGTCGGTCAACGACACGCAGTTTGAGCTGATGCTGGCGATAGCGCTGGTGGTGATGATCATCTACCTGTTCCTGCGCAATATTCCGGCGACCATTATCCCGGCGGTGGCGGTACCACTGTCGCTGGTCGGCACCTTTGCGGTGATGGTGTTTCTCGATTTCTCCATCAACAACCTGACGCTGATGGCGCTGACCATCGCCACCGGGTTCGTGGTGGATGACGCCATCGTGGTGATAGAAAATATCTCGCGCTATATCGAAAAAGGCGAAAAGCCGCTGGCCGCCGCGCTCAAGGGCGCAGGCGAAATCGGCTTTACCATTATCTCCCTGACGTTCTCGCTGATAGCCGTGCTGATCCCGCTGCTGTTTATGGGCGATATCGTGGGCCGTCTGTTCCGCGAATTCGCAGTGACGCTGGCGGTGGCGATTTTGATCTCCGCTGTCGTCTCGCTGACGCTGACGCCGATGATGTGCGCGCGCATGTTAAGCCATGAATCGCTGCGCAAACAGAATCGCTTCTCGCGGGCCTCAGAACGTGTGATTAATCGGGTAATTGACCGCTATGGCCAGTTGCTTAAGCGCGTGCTGAACCACCCGTGGCTGACGCTCGGCGTCGCGCTTGGCACGCTCGCGCTGACGGTGCTTTTGTGGATTTTCATCCCGAAAGGCTTTTTCCCGGTGCAGGACAACGGCATCATCCAGGGTACATTGCAGGCGCCGCAGTCGGTCTCGTTCGCCAGCATGGCTGAGCGCCAGCGCGCGGTGGCGGATGTCATTTTGAAAGATCCGGCGGTGGAGAGCCTCACCTCGTTTGTCGGCGTCGATGGCACGAATCCGTCGCTCAACAGTGCACGGCTGCAAATCAACTTAAAGCCGCTCGATGACCGTGACGACCGCGTGCAGACGGTGATTGCGCGCCTTCAGGAGGCCGCGAGCCGCGTGCCGGGTGCCACACTCTACCTGCAACCGATTCAGGATCTCACCATCGACACCCAGGTGAGCCGCACGCAGTATCAGTTCACGCTCCAGGCCAATTCGCTGGAGGCGCTCAGCACCTGGGTGCCGAAGCTTATTGCCCGGCTGCAAACGCTGCCGCAGCTCGCGGATGTCAGCAGCGACTGGCAGGACAACGGCCTTGTGGCTTATGTGAATGTGGATCGCGCAAGCGCCAGCCGTCTTGGCATCAGCATGAGCGATGTCGATAACGCGCTCTATAACGCCTTTGGCCAGCGCCTCATCTCGACCATTTATACCCAGGCCAATCAGTACCGCGTAGTGCTTGAGCATAACACCACCGCCACGCCGGGCCTGGCGGCGCTTGACAGTATTCGTCTTACCAGCAGCGATGGCGGCATGGTGCCGCTCAGCGCGATTGCGAAGGTCGAGCAGCGCTTCGGGCCGCTTACGATTAACCATCTCGATCAGTTCCCGTCGACGACCATTTCGTTTAACGTGCCGGACGGCTATTCGCTGGGCGACGCGGTAGACGCCATCACTCAGGCGGAAGCCGATCTGGCGTTCCCGGCTGAGATAACGACCCAGTTCCAGGGCAGCACCCTCGCCTTCCAGGCGGCGCTTGGCAGCACGCTCTGGCTGATTCTGGCGTCGGTGGTGGCGATGTACATCGTGCTCGGCGTGCTGTATGAGAGCTTTATCCACCCGATTACCATTCTCTCGACGCTCCCCACCGCAGGCGTTGGCGCGCTGCTGGCGCTGCTTATCGCCGGTGCCGAGCTGGATGTCATCGCCATCATCGGCATTATTCTGCTGATAGGCATCGTTAAGAAAAACGCCATCATGATGATCGACTTTGCGCTGGCCGCCGAGCGTGAACAGGGCATGACGCCGCGCGAGGCCATTTACCAGGCGTGTCTGCTGCGTTTTCGGCCCATCCTGATGACCACCCTCGCCGCCCTGCTCGGCGCGCTACCGCTGATGCTCAGCACCGGTGTTGGCGCGGAGCTGCGCCGTCCGCTCGGCATCGGCATGGTCGGCGGCCTGCTGGTAAGCCAGGTGCTGACGCTCTTTACCACGCCGGTAATTTATCTGCTGTTCGACCGCCTCGGCCACGCCGTGCGCCGCCGTCTGCCCGCGCGTGAAGAGGAGGCGTAAGTGAAGTTTTACGCGCTCTTTATCTACCGTCCGGTGGCGACGATCCTGCTCTCCATCGCGGTGACGCTCTGCGGCGTGCTGGGCTTCCGGCTGCTGCCGGTGGCCCCGCTGCCGCAGGTCGATTTCCCGGTCATTATGGTGAGCGCGTCGCTGCCGGGCGCGTCTCCGGAGACGATGGCGTCGTCGGTCGCGACACCGCTTGAACGCTCGCTCGGGCGCATCGCGGGCGTCAACGAAATGACCTCCACCAGCTCGCTTGGCAGCACACGCATCATTCTGGAGTTTAATTTTGACCGCGATATCAACGGCGCGGCGCGCGACGTACAGGCGGCGATCAACGCCGCGCAAAGCCTGTTGCCGAGCGGAATGCCCTCGCGCCCGACGTACCGCAAAGCGAACCCGTCCGATGCGCCGATCATGATCCTTACGCTCACCTCGGACACCTTCTCCCAGGGCGAGCTTTATGATTACGCCTCGACGCAGCTTGCCCAGACCATCGCCCAGATTGACGGCGTGGGGGATGTCGACGTGGGCGGCAGCTCGCTGCCCGCCGTCAGGGTGGCGCTCAACCCGCAGGCGCTCTTTAACCAGGGCGTCTCGCTGGATACGGTGCGCAGCGCCATCAGCAACGCCAACGTACGCCGTCCGCAGGGGGCGATAGAAGACGCGCAGCGCCGCTGGCAGTTGCAGACCAATGATGAGCTCAAAACCGCTGCCGAGTATGAGCCGCTGATCGTTCACTATAACAACGGCGCGGCAGTGCATCTGCGCGACGTGGCGACCGTGACCGATTCGGTGCAGGATGTGCGCAACGCGGGCATGACCAATGCCAAACCGGCCATTTTGCTGATGATCCGCAAACTGCCGGAAGCCAATATTATTGAGACGGTGGACCGCATCCGTGCCGCGCTGCCGGAGCTGCGCGACACCATCCCCGCCGCCATCGACATGCAAATCGCGCAGGATCGCTCGCCGACCATTCGCGCGTCGCTGGCGGAAGTGGAGCAGTCGCTGGCGATTTCGGTCGGCCTGGTAATTCTGGTGGTGTTCCTGTTTCTGCGCTCCGGGCGCGCAACGCTCATTCCTGCCGTCGCGGTGCCGGTATCGCTTATCGGCACCTTCGCCGCCATGTATCTGTGCGGTTTCAGCCTGAATAACCTCTCGTTAATGGCGCTGACTATCGCCACCGGTTTTGTGGTGGATGACGCCATCGTGGTGCTGGAAAATATCTCGCGCCACCTTGAAGCGGGCGTCAAACCGCTCCAGGCGGCGTTACAGGGCGTGCGCGAAGTGGGCTTTACGGTGCTCTCCATGAGCCTGTCGCTGGTGGCGGTCTTTCTGCCGCTGCTGCTGATGGGCGGGCTGCCGGGGCGGCTGTTCCAGGAGTTTGCCATCACACTTTCGGTGGCCATCGGGATTTCGCTGGTGGTGTCGCTGACGCTCACGCCGATGATGTGCGGCTGGCTGCTGAAGGCCAAACCGCGTGAAGAGACCCGCAGTCGCGTCGGCGTCAATCGCCTGTTGCTGGCGCTGCAGGGCGGATACGCCCGCTCGCTCGGCTGGGTGCTGAACCACGCCCGGCTGGTCGGGCTGGTGCTGCTCGCCACCATCGCGCTGAATATCTGGCTCTATATTTCCATTCCGAAAACCTTTTTCCCGGAGCAGGACACCGGGCGGCTGATGGGCGGCATTCAGGCCGACCAGAGCATCTCGTTCCAGGCGATGCGCGGCAAACTGCAGGATTTCATGAAAATCATTCGCGAAGATCCGGCGGTGGATAACGTTACCGGCTTTACCGGCGGCTCGCGGGTGAACAGCGGCATGATGTTTATCTCCCTCAAGCCGCTCGGCGAGCGTACCGAAAGCGCCCAGCAGGTGATTGACCGGCTGCGTAAAAAGCTTGCGCGTGAGCCGGGCGCGAGCCTGTTTTTAATGGCGGTGCAGGATATCCGCGTCGGCGGGCGGCAGTCGAACGCCAGTTATCAGTACACCTTGCTGTCTGACGATCTGGCGGCGCTGCGCGAATGGGAGCCGAAAATCCGCCAGGCGCTCGCGAAACTGCCGCAGCTTGCCGACGTGAACTCCGATCAACAGGACAACGGCGCGGAGATGAGCCTGGTCTATGACCGCGAATCGATGGCGCGGCTTGGCATCAGCGTGCAGGACGCCAACAGCCTGCTCAATAACGCCTTCGGCCAGCGCCAGATTTCGACCATCTACCAGCCCCTTAACCAGTACAAAGTGGTGATGGAAGTTGACCCGCGTTACACCCAGGATATCAGCGCGCTGGATCAGATGTTCGTGATGAACAGCGAAGGCAAGCCGATTCCGCTCTCGTGGTTTGCGAAATGGCAGCCCGCCAACGCGCCGCTGTCGGTTAACCATCAGGGGTTGTCGGCGGCGTCGACCATCGCGTTTAACCTGCCAACCGGCGTGTCGCTCTCGCAGGCCAGTGACGCCATCACCCGTACGATGACCTCGCTTGGCGTGCCGTCGTCGGTGCGCGGCAGCTTCGCCGGTACGGCGCAGGTGTTCCAGGAGACGATGAATTCGCAGGTGATCTTAATTCTCGCGGCCATCGCCACGGTCTATATCGTGCTGGGGATGCTGTATGAGAGTTACGTGCATCCGCTCACCATTCTCTCCACGCTGCCGTCGGCGGGCGTCGGCGCGCTGCTGGCGCTGGAGGCATTCGACGCCCCGTTTAGCCTCATCGCGCTTATCGGTATTATGCTATTGATTGGTATCGTGAAGAAGAACGCGATAATGATGGTGGACTTCGCGCTGGAGGCCCAGCGCAACGGCCAGCTCAGCGCCCGCGACGCCATTTTCCAGGCCTGCCTGCTGCGTTTTCGCCCGATTATGATGACGACGCTGGCGGCCCTGTTCGGCGCGCTGCCGCTGATGATCGCAAGCGGCGACGGCGCGGAGCTGCGCCAGCCGCTCGGCATTACGATCGTCGGCGGGCTGGTGATGAGCCAGTTGCTGACGCTCTATACCACGCCGGTGGTCTATCTCTTCTTCGACCGACTGCGCCTGCGTTTTACGCGCCGGGCGAAACCTGAGGACACCCTGACCGCGAGCGAATAATTTATGACCGACCTGCCCCAGAACGTGCGCTGGCAATTGTGGATCGTCGCCTTCGGCTTTTTTATGCAGGCGCTGGATACCACTATCGTCAATACCGCTCTCCCCTCAATGGCCGCGAGCCTCGGGGAGAGCCCGCTGCGGATGCACATGGTTATCGTCTCTTATGTGCTGACGGTGGCGGTGATGCTGCCCGCGAGCGGCTGGCTGGCGGATCGCGTCGGGGTGCGCAACATCTTCTTCACCGCGATTGTGCTGTTCACGCTCGGCTCGCTGTTTTGCGCGCAGTCCTCAACGCTCAATGAGCTGGTGGCGGCGCGCGTGTTACAGGGCATCGGCGGCGCGATGATGGTGCCGGTCGGCAGGCTGACGGTGATGAAAATCGTCCCGCGCGATCAGTATATGGCCGCGATGACGTTTGTGACGCTCCCCGGCCAGGTGGGGCCGCTGCTCGGCCCGGCGCTCGGCGGGCTGCTGGTGGAGTACGCCTCCTGGCACTGGATCTTTTTAATCAACCTGCCGGTGGGCATTGCCGGTGCCGCCGCGACGCTCTGGCTGATGCCGAACTACACCATTCAAACGCGGCGCTTCGATTTCTCCGGCTTTCTGCTGCTCGCCTTCGGCATGGCGGCGCTGACGATTGCGCTTGACGGCTATCGCAGCACTGGTCTTTCCCCTGCCGGGCTTGGCGCGCTGGTGGCGGGCGGCAGCGCGGCCACGCTGCTTTACCTGTGGCATGCGCGCGGCAACGAGCGGGCGCTGTTCAGCCTGCGGCTTTTCAATACCCGCACCTTTTCACTGGGGCTGTTCGGCAGCTTATGCGGGCGCATCGGCAGCGGGATGCTGCCGTTTATGACGCCGGTTTTTTTACAGATTGGCCTCGGCTTCTCCCCGTTCCACGCCGGCCTGATGATGATGCCGATGGTGCTTGGCAGTATGGGGATCAAACGCATTGTGGTGCAGGTGGTAAACCGCTTTGGCTACCGCCGGGTGCTGGTGGCCTCCACGCTTGCGCTTGCGCTCGTGACCCTGCTGTTTATGGGCGTGGCGCTGGCGGGCTGGTACTGGCTGCTGCCGGTAGTCATGCTTTTTCAGGGGATGGTGAATTCGGTGCGTTTCTCGACGATGAACACGCTGACGCTTCGCGATCTGCCCGATGAGATGGCGAGCAGCGGCAACAGCCTGCTGTCGATGGTGATGCAGCTCTCGATGAGCCTTGGGGTGAGCATGGCGGGCCTGCTGCTTGGCGCGTTCGGGCATAACCAGCTCGCCGCGGACAGCGGCGACGCCCACGGCATCTTTTTCTGGACCTATTTGTGCATGGCGCTAATTATCGCCCTGCCGGCGCTGGTCTTCGCCCGCGTCCCTGACGACATCAGTAAAAACGCCGTCATCGCGCGGCGCAAAAGGAGTGCTTCATGAGGTTCTGGCGGCCCGGCATTACGGGCAAGCTGTTTCTGGCCATTTTCGCCACCTGTATTCTGCTGTTGATTACGATGCACTGGGCGGTGCGCTTTAGCTTCGAGCGCGGCTTTATCGACTACATCAAACACGGTAACGAACAACGTCTGGCCCTGTTAAGCGACGCACTGAGCGAGCAGTACCAGCAGCACGGCGACTGGGGATTTCTGCGCCATAACGACCGTATGATATTCCAGATTTTACGCTCTTTTGAACGGGAGAACGCCCACGACGGCCCGCCGCCGCCAGACCGAGGGCCGCCGCCCCACATGCCGCCGCACGGCTGGCGAACGCAGTTCTGGGTGGTGGACGCCGAACAAAATGTGCTGGTCGGCCCGCGCTCGCCGGTGCCGCAGGATGGCGCGCGGCGCGCGATTGTCGTTGACGGCAAACGCGTCGGCTGGGTAATCGCCTCGCCGGTGGAGCGGCTGACGCGCAGTACCGATATCAACTTCGATAAACAGCAGCGGCGCACCAGCTGGCTTATCGTCGCGCTCTCGACGCTGCTCGCGGCAGCCGCCACCTTGCTGCTGGCACGCGGCCTGCTCGCCCCGGTAAAACGACTGGTGGAAGGCACACACCGTCTGGCGGCGGGCGATTTTACTACCCGCGTCGTCGCCACCGGGCAGGATGAGCTGGGCCGACTGGCGCAGGATTTCAACCAGCTCGCCAGCACGCTTGAGAAAAACCAGCAGATGCGCCAGGCATTTATGGCGGATATCTCTCATGAGCTGCGCACGCCGCTGGCGGTGCTGCGCGGCGAGCTGGAGGCGATTCAGGACGGCGTGCGCCAGTTTACGCCGGAATCGGTCGCCTCGTTGCAGGCCGAAGTGGGTACGCTGACCAAACTGGTGGATGACCTGCACCAGCTGTCGCTCTCTGACGAAGGCGCGCTCGCCTACCAGAAAAAGCCGCTGGAGATCGTGACGTTGATAGAAGTGGCTGCGGGCGCGTTCCGCGAGCGCTTTGCCGCGCGCGGGCTGACGCTGAATCTGTCGATGCCGGAAAACGTGACGCTCTTTGGCGATCGCGACCGGCTGATGCAGCTTTTTAATAATCTGCTGGAAAACAGCCTGCGTTACACGGACGCGGGCGGCGGGCTGCTGATTCAGGGTGAGCGTCAGGCGCAGCGTTTCGTGCTGCGGTTTATCGACAGCGCGCCGGGCGTAAGCGATGAGCAGCTGTCAAAATTGTTTGAGCGCTTCTACCGCGCGGAAGGCTCGCGCAACCGCGCCAGCGGCGGCTCGGGCCTCGGCCTTGCCATCTGCGCCAATATCGTGGCGGCGCATGGCGGGACGATTAATGCCGATCATTCATCATCAGGCGGTGTTAGCATCACCGTATCCTTACCGCTTGATGCCGTACTTCCGGGAGACGTATGACAGAGTTACCGATTAACGATAAAACCCCGCGCATTCTGGTTGTCGAGGATGAGCCAAAACTCGGCGCGCTGCTGGTGGATTACCTGCGGGCGGCCAGCTACGCGCCGACGCTGATTAACCACGGCGATCAGGTGTTGCCCTATGTGCGCCAGACGCCGCCGGATTTAATCCTGCTGGATCTGATGCTGCCCGGCACCGACGGGCTGACGCTGTGCCGCGAAATTCGCCGCTTCTCGGAAGTGCCGATTGTGATGGTGACCGCCAGAATCGAAGAGATTGACCGCCTGCTGGGGCTTGAGATCGGTGCCGATGATTACATCTGCAAACCGTTTAGCCCACGCGAGGTGGTGGCGCGCGTGAAAACCATTTTGCGCCGCTGCAAGCCGCAGCGCGATCTGCAGGCGCAGGATGCCCAAAGCCCGCTGATTATCGATGAAGGGCGTTTTCAGGCGAGCTGGCGGCAGAAGCCGCTCGACCTGACGCCTGCCGAATTCCGTCTGCTGAAGACGCTTTCCGGCGAGCCGGGCAAGGTGTTTTCGCGCGAGCAGTTGCTGAATCATCTGTATGACGATTACCGTGTGGTGACTGACCGCACCATTGACAGCCATATCAAAAACCTGCGCCGCAAGCTGGAAGCGCTGGACGACGAGCAGCCCTTTATCCGCGCCGTGTACGGCGTGGGTTACCGCTGGGAAGCCGACGCCGGCCGGGTGGTGTAGAGATTACCTGCACGGGTGAAACGCAGGCCCAGGAATATGTACGCCCGGTGACCCGTTCCGTTCGCCACAACGCGGATTCTCTCTTTCATGTTTACTCACGCGAACGTGTTAAGGGGGCTCGCCGCCGCCCCTTAACCATCCCGGCTCGCGGCCAAAGGGCAGCCGCAAGGGAAAACACCCGGCATCGACGGTGGCTTTTCATTTTCCAGAGGTGGGTGCGCTACGCTTACCCACCCTACGCAGAATGCGAATCGGTTTTTTGTAGGGCGGGTAAGCGAAGCGCACCCGCCGTCACGCCGCACGTGACCGGTTTTTGTAGGGCGGGTAAGCGCAGCGCACCCGCCATCACGCAGCACGTAACCGGTTTTTGTAGGGCGGGTAAGCACAGCGCACCCGCCTCACGTCCATAAGCCCCATAACGGTTTGCACGCCCAGGCCGCGGGCGCTACAATTCCCGCCCTTAACGTGGGGGTAAACGTGCCCCCGACCGCTTCGCCGTTGAAGCGGGTCTGACCTGTCATCAGAACGAGTTCAACATGTTTAAACCAGAATTACTGTCGCCTGCGGGAACGCTGAAAAATATGCGTTACGCCTTCGCCTATGGTGCCGACGCCGTATACGCCGGCCAGCCGCGCTACTCGCTGCGCGTGCGCAATAACGAATTCAACCACGAGAATTTGCAGCTCGGCATTAATGAAGCCCATGCGCTTGGCAAAAAATTCTACGTCGTGGTTAACATCGCGCCGCACAACGCCAAGCTGAAAACCTTTATCCGCGATCTCAAACCCGTGGTGGAGATGGGCCCGGATGCGCTGATCATGTCCGATCCGGGGCTTATCATGCTGGTGCGCGAGCACTTCCCGCAGATGGATATTCACCTTTCGGTACAGGCCAACGCGGTGAACTGGGCGACGGTAAAATTCTGGCAGCAGATGGGCCTGACGCGCGTCATTCTCTCCCGCGAACTGTCGCTTGAAGAGATTGCGGAAATTCGCGAGCAGGTGCCGGAGATGGAGTTGGAGATTTTCGTTCACGGCGCGCTCTGCATGGCCTATTCCGGTCGCTGCCTGCTTTCCGGCTACATCAACAAGCGCGACCCGAACCAGGGCACCTGCACCAACGCCTGCCGCTGGGAATATAAAGTGCAGGAAGGCAAAGAAGACAGCATCGGCAATATCGTGCATATCCATGAGCCTATCCCGGTACAGACCGTCGAGCCGACGCTCGGCATCGGCGCGCCGACCGATAAAGTCTTCATGATTGAAGAGGCGCAGCGCCCCGGCGAATACATGACCGCGTTCGAAGATGAACACGGCACTTACATCATGAACTCCAAAGATTTGCGCGCCATTCAGCACGTCGAGCGCCTCACGAAAATGGGCGTTCATTCACTGAAAATCGAAGGCCGCACCAAATCGTTCTACTACTGCGCGCGTACCGCTCAGGTCTATCGTCGCGCCATTGACGACGCCGCCGCCGGTAAACCGTTCGATCCGAGCCTCCTTGAGACGCTAGAAGGCCTGGCGCACCGCGGCTATACCGAAGGTTTTCTGCGTCGTCACACCCACGACGATTATCAGAACTATGACTATGGCTACTCGGTATCAGACCGCCAGCAGTTTGTCGGCGAATTTACCGGCGAGCGCAACGGCGCGCTGGCTGCGGTGGCGGTGAAAAACAAATTCTCTCTCTGCGACAGCCTGGAACTGATGACGCCGCAGGGCAACGTCAGCTTTACGCTTGAGCATATGGAAAACGCGAAAGGCGAGAAGATGGACGTGGCACCGGGAGACGGATACACCATCTGGATGCCTGTTCCAGAGGATTTAGCACTGGACTATGCGCTGTTAATGCGTAATTTCTCTGGCCAGACCACCAGAAATCCACATGGTAAATGATTTATAAGGGTTATTTTTACCGCGCGAATGTTTCTTCGAATGGGATCACAAACCGTTATGTTTAAAGCGGTTATTATCCACGGCGCTGAAAAACATAATCCATAAATGCCCGTTGTACCAGGAACCACCTCCTTCAGCCTGCGTAATCTCCCTTACGCAGGCTTATTTTTTTATCCTTTCAGTCAGTTCTTAAGCGACTCGCCAGACTCTGCGATAAACTCTGTGAATCTGTATTCACAGGAGTGTATTCATGTCCCGTTCCCCCGGCTCGTTTCTGATTTTAAATGGTAAAAGCGCTGATAATGAGATCCTGCGCGGCAGCGTGAAGCTGCTGCGTGACCAGGGCCACCCGATAGAGGTGCGCGTGACCTGGGAGAAAGGCGATGCGGCGCGCTATGTCAGTGAGGCGGCGGACCAGGGCGCGCAGACGGTCATTGCGGCAGGCGGCGACGGCACCATTAATGAAGTGGCAGCGGCGCTGGCGGGAGTCACGCAGGAAAAACGCCCGGCGCTCGGCCTGTTGCCGCTCGGCACCGCGAACGATTTCGCAACCAGCGCCGCCGTGCCGGACGATATCGAACTGGCGCTGAAGCTGGCCATTGAAGGCCGCGCGGTGCCGATTGATATTGCGCACGTGAATGATAAAACCTGGTTTATCAATATGGCGACGGGCGGTTTCGGTACACGCATCACCACTGAAACGCCGGAGCGCTTAAAAGCCGCGCTCGGCGGGGTGTCGTATCTGATCCACGGGCTGATGCGTATGGACGCCCTGAAAGCGGATCGCTGTGAAATTCGCGGCGAGCATTTTCACTGGCAGGGCGACGCGCTGGTTATCGGCATTGGTAACGGGCGGCAGGCGGGCGGCGGTCAGGAGCTGTGCCCGGAGGCGCTGATTAACGACGGGCTGCTGCATTTGCGGATTTTTACCGGCGAAGAGTTGCTGCCTGCGCTGTTTACCACGCTGACGCAGCCGGAAGAGAGCCCGAATATTATCGATGGTGCCTCGCCCTGGTTTGAGATAACCGCGCCGCATGAGATTACCTTTAACCTCGACGGCGAGCCGCTGAGCGGACAGCATTTCCGCATTGTGGTTGAGCCCGGCGCGCTGCAGTGCCGCCTGCCGCCGGATTGTCCGCTGCTTAAGTAAAGGAATGTATGGCATCGCGATTTTCGGGACGGCGGGTGCGCTACGCTTACCCGCCCTACCAGAGATGCAACGGTATGAAACGTTCCAGGGTGGGTAAGCGCAGCGCATCCACCGAAGCATAACGTAACGCCAGCCAACTGTAGGGTGGGTAAGCGCAGCGCACCCGCCATCAGCACCGCCGTCAAATAAAAGGCATTGCCTGTTCAACACTGGTGAACCGTGGAACCCGGGAATATGCACGCCTGGTAACCTGTTCCGTTCGCCACAACGCGGATTCTCTCTCTCACGTTTACTCACGCGAACGTGTTAAGGGGGCTCGCCGCCGCCCCCTTAACAATCCCGGCTCGCGGCCAAAGGGCAGCCGCAAGGGAAAACACACGGCATCGGCGGTGGCTTTTGTGGTTTCGTAGGGTGGGTAAGCGCAGCGCACCCACCATCAGCACCGCCGTCAAATAAAAGGCATTGCCTGTTCAATACGGGTGAACCGTGGAACCCGGGAATATGTACGCCTGGTGACCTGTTCCGTTCGCCACAACGCGGATTCTCTCTGTCATGTTTACTCACGCGAACGTGTTAAGGGAGCTCGCCGCCGCCCCCTTAACCACCCCGGCTCGCGGCCAAAGGGCAGCCGCAAGGGAAAACATACGGCATCAGCGGTGGCTTTTGTGGTTTCGTAGGGTGGGTAAGCGCAGCGCACCCACCGTTTATCTCGCGCCACCATTTATTACCCCATCCACAAAAAACGCGCCCGCAGGCGCGTTTTTTAATGCGTAATCTTAACCGCCGTCAGGCGATAGTCACTTTCTTGTCCAGATACACATCCTGCACCGCGTTAATCAGCTTCACGCCATCGGCCATCGATTTCTTAAACGCTTTACGTCCCAGAATCAGCCCCATACCGCCTGCGCGCTTGTTGATCACCGCCGTGCGCACCGCATCGGTGAGATCCGCCTCGCCGCCGGACGCGCCGCCGGAGTTAATCAGCCCCGCGCGGCCCATATAGCAGTTGGCAAGCTGATAACGCACCAGGTCAATCGGGTTGTCGCTCGTCAGCTTGCTATACACGCGCTCGTCGGTATAGCCGAACTTCAGCGCGGTATAGCCGCCATTATTCTCGGCCATCTTCTGCTTCACGATATCCGCGCCAATGGTGGCGGCCAGATGGTTAGCCTGACCGGTCAAATCGGCGCTGGAGTGGTAATCGACGCCATCTTTCTTGAAGTGGCTGTTGCGCAGATACGCCCACAGCACCGTCACCATGCCAAGCTCGTGCGCGCGCTCAAACGCGGCGGAGATCTCTTCAATCTGGCGGCGCGACTCTTCAGAGCCGAAATAGATAGTCGCCCCGACCGCCACCGCGCCCATATTGAACGCCTGCTCGACACTCGCGTAGAGCGTCTGGTCATATTGCGTGGGGTAACTGAGCGTTTCGTTATGGTTGAGTTTCACCAGGAACGGAATACGGTGCGCATAGCGGCGTGAGACTGACGCCAGCACGCCATACGTTGACGCCACGCAGTTACAGCCCGCCTCAATCGCCAGCTCGACGATATTTTTCGGGTCGAAATACATCGGATTAGCGGCGAAGGACGCGCCCGCCGAATGCTCGACGCCCTGGTCCACCGGCAGGATAGACAGATAACCGGTGCCGGCAAGGCGACCGGTGTTATAAAGAGTCTGCATATTTCGCAGCACCGCGGGCGGACGGTTGTTATCGATCATCACGCGATCGACATAATCCGGCCCTGGCAGGTAGAGCTGGTCGGAGGAAATGGTCGTACAGCGGTGCTGTAACAGGCTATCGGCATCGTTGCCGAGCAACTGCGCAATATCAGTCATCATACGCTCCCGTTATGGTCGGCAGGCGGTGACCTGCCGGACGATAAGATTCCTTACCCACGCCTTAGCTGGGCCCTCTTAGCCTGGACTTGATTAGCACAGATTGCCAGACCTGAGCGCATTTTCAGCTAATTCTGCTGGCACGGTTCACCACCATGCATGAAAATGATGGACGGGCCCGATGCCCTCCCCTACTTCCAGACTATCCGCCTGTTGCAGCGCTTTCGTGAGCCACGCCTTCGCCGCCGTCACCGTTTCAACCCAGTCAGCATACTGCGGACGCAGCGCCGCAAGCGCGCTGGAGAGCGTGCAGCCCGTGCCGTGGGTATTTTTCGTCATGACGCGCGGGGCGGTAAAGCGCGTCGCGCCTTCGCGGGTAAAGAGCCAGTCGGGGCTTTCGGCGTCATCCAGATGCCCGCCTTTCATCAGCACCGCGCCACAGCCGAGCGCCAGCAACGCCTCGCCCTGCTGGCGCATCTCCGCTTCGCTGCGGGCATGCGTGGTTTCCAGCAGCGCCGCCGCCTCCGGCAAATTCGGCGTGATGATCGCCACCTGCGGCAACAACCGTTCGCGCAGCGTGCGCACCGCTGACGGGCTCAGCAGCGGATCGCCGCTTTTCGCGAGCATGACCGTATCCAGCACAATATTACGCACCCGGTAACGTGATAGCCGCTCCGCCACGGCCTCGACGATATCCGTTTCTGCCAGCATGCCGATTTTGGTGGTGTCGATGCGCACATCGCTTAACACTGAATCAAGCTGGGCGGCGACAAACGACGGTTCAATGCGGTAGACCGACTGCACGCCGCGGGTGTTCTGCGCCACCAGCGCCGTGATGACAGACGTGCCGTAAGCGCCGAGCGCCGAGAAGGTTTTGAGATCGGCCTGGATGCCCGCGCCGCCGCTCGGGTCGGTGCCGGCGATGGTGAGCGCGTTAATGCGTTTCATGAGCACCTCCGAACGCCTGCGCATGCAGATTATCCAGCAACGCGCTGGCGAAACTGCCGGGGCCACGGGAGATGGTCAGCGCCTGTTCGCCCGCCCGCTTCATCAGCCAGCAGGCCGTTGCGACATTCTCCAGGCGATCGCCCGGCAGCGCGCAGCAGGCAGCGACGACCGCCGAGAGTGCGCAGCCGGTGCCCACCACGCGGGTCAGCATCACGGTGCCGCCCTCGACCGCGACCGTGCGTTCGCCATCGGTGATGTAATCGACCTCGCCGGTCACAGCGACAACCGCGCCGCTGCGACGCGCCAGTAAGCGGGCCGCCTCACGTGCATGGTGCGCGCTTTCGGTCGCGTCAACGCCGCGCCCGCCGCCGCTTTCGCCTGCCAGCGCGCGGATTTCCGAGGCGTTAGCGCGAATGGCGGCGGGACGACGCGCCAGAATCTCCTGCGCAAATTCCGTGCGCAGCGTAAGCACGCCGACGGCGACCGGGTCGAGCGTCCAGGGCTTGCCCGCCGCGCAGGCGCTGTCAATAGCCGCCCGCATCGCCTGCTGCTGCGGGCGTGTGAGGGTACCGAGGTTAATGAGTAAGGCATCGGCGATGGCCGCGAACTGCGCGGCTTCGTCAGTATCCACCACCATCGCGGGCGAGGCGCCGAGCGCGAGCAGGACATTGGCAGTGAAATTTTGCACCACATCGTTGGTAATGCAGTGCACCAGCGGCGCGTGACGGCGAAGTTGGGTGACAACAGGCGCGGCGTGCGAGCCGCAAAGCAGGTCAGAAGACATGGTTCTCTCCTGCCAGGCGCGAAGACGGGATACCGGACAGGCATCTGACTTCCCTACGCTGGCATTATCCAGATCAGGTAATACGGGTATTTCTCAGCCTTCACGCAGAAGGGCACCCCGAGTCATTTACTGCAAAATCAAAGCGTTGCGATTAACGCTACATTACTCTCTGTTGTGGATCATGCCAGCGGGAAGCCAAAGACTCAACCCTAAAAAATAGGCTGTGTCTCAGTTTGAGGGGCTTATAAAAGCTTTAAGTATGAAAAATACAGACTGCCCGGCTTTATTTGCTGGTGATTTCATTGTCCCTGATGCATTGATGCGGTGCTGGAGCGTAAGTGACGTAGTAAGAGGCATTACCATTGGTTTTAAGATTAATAAAGAAATAGGCATCAGAGTTTCATTAAAAATGACTCCTGACCTTACGGCTAAGACGCCTGTCAGTTGGTCGTCCCCTGGCTAATAACAACCCCCTGAACTTTATCATCTTTCAGATAGTACATGATGCTGTTACTTTGCGTGTATTCACCTGATTTTGCGACATCCTTGTAGTACATAACGATATCTTTCTTAGGCTTATGATTAAAATATTTTTCTGTTTCTTCTTTAGTCGTTAACACAGGCGCCTTAACGGATACTTGTAATACTCCCTTGTAAGGTGTACAAGGCGATCCATCTTTCGCTATTGCCACCGCGGTTAAATCCCCCGCTCCCATCTCATTATCAGAAATAAACCAATAATTGATGCCCCCTGATTTTAGGCAAATCCAGGAAGCTAGGTTATCTTTATTTACCTTTACACCGGCATTCTTAGCGATAGCTGCAAGCGTGTTAACCTCAAACTTGTATTCGGTGGTTCCTATAGCAATAACGGGCACCAGATCTTTATCGGTTTCATGATTATCAGAATAAACATCGGTAATATCATCGTAATACCTTGCGCCAAATCCCGTCATTTGGGTTGCTCCGCACGTACCCGTAATCAGACACAATAATATCAAACTATATCTCATATCAGTCTTCCACGACCAGGACCTTGTCACTGCTATCATTAATCGTTATACGATCTTGCAGCGTCACGATCTAACAGAACCCGCAGAGTCACTTAACATGACTTCCGATAATGCCATTACAACCTCAAGTGTTCAATGCGCTAATCATCAATCCAGCGCCCCGCCTTTGCCGAGGCAATCAGCATTTTCACGGTAAGCGGCGCAGGTTGATGCTTATCGCTTTTTAAATAGTCGGGAAGAATCGCATTGGGCAGGAAAAATATCCCTTCTTGCGGAAAATATTTACGGAAGTCGAAGGAAGAATAATTCATATTGAACACAGCAAAGTATTCCCCGAAGAAGGCGTGCGCATCTTCTGGCAGGACGGAATATTGTCCGGTACTTAACGAATCTTCATCCGCCATCTCCCAGAAATGCTTTTTTATTAACGCCCGAACGCCGTCTTCTGTACTCATCATAAATAATCCGATGGATGATAATCTCATTATCCCTGCAATCATGACATAAGTATAACCCACCACTTCTGGCAGCCCATAAGCACGCCCCACCAAATCAGCCCCGCGCCGATTGCTATCGGCTTCATTTTTTTATACATAATTAGCCTTGCCCGGCCGGGAATGGCGCAGGAAGATAGCGGCCTGACGGTAACAAAATCAACGGGGCGCAGCGCCCTGACATGTGGAGAAGGTATGTTGAAAACCAGAATGATCGTAGCGGGTGTGCTGTTGATGTCGGTGGCCTCTGCATTCGCCGCAGATGTGGTAAAACCCAAATCTATCGATAGCTATGAAGTGAAAGAGTTTCACTCCGATTCCAAAAAATACACCATTGGCGACATCGTGCCGGACCTCTACCGCACCGAGCAGTACAACATCAAACAGTGGCAGATCCGCAACCTGCCCGCCCCGGAAGCCGGCACACACTGGACTTACATGGGCGGCTACTACGTACTTATCACCGACGCCGAAGGTAAAGTTGTGCGCGCCATGAACGGCGATATTTTCTACCACCGTTAATCCTTCTAGCGCCTGAAGCAGGCCCGACGCTCAGGCGCGTCTTATATCTCCCCTTTCCAAAACGTTTTTTCGCTCACACCCCTTAATACGCGTAGTGGTGCTTAAACGCGCTGCCCGCTACACTCGCTCTACCTATCAACCTGATGAATAAAAAGGAGGACTCTTATGCTGTGCTGTGAATTGTTTGACTATTCACATCATTTTGGCGATCGCCAGAGCTCAGGCATTACCGGTATCGTGCTGCGATAACTGGACCCTGAGCGAAGATCCCATCACATCACCCTTCTCCAGGGCTTACCAGATTATCGTCAGCGATGTTTGACGAGGCATTGTTATGCCTGAAAATTCTGAGTAAGCGATGAGCACATTACTGACGGCGCACTCCCTGCGCATTGATTCCCCGTTTGGCCCGGTGCTGAACGCCCTTTCCTTTACCCTGAAAAAAGGCGACCGCATTGGCCTGATCGGTCATAACGGCTGCGGCAAAAGCACGCTTCTGAAAGCGCTGGACGGCACCCTTGCGCCTGCCGAAGGCGTTGTGACGCGCGCGGCGCGCTGCCTGCTGGCGCGCGTGGAGCAGCATCTGCCCGACGAACTGCATCAGCAGACGCTGCTGGACGCGCTGCTGGCCAGGCTGCCTGAGGCCGAGCGTGAAAGCAGCGCCTGGCGGGCGCAGGCGTTGCTCGCAAATATGGGCTTTGCCGAGGTGGCCTGGTCGCTGACGGCGGGCTCGCTTAGCGGTGGCCAGCACACGCGCTTATTGCTGGCGCGGGCGCTGATTATCTCGCCCGATCTGCTGTTGCTCGACGAGCCAGGCAACCATCTCGATCTCCCGACGATGTTGTGGCTGGAGCAGTTTCTGGCCCGCTGGAACGGCAGCTTTATTCTGGTCTCCCACGACAGCGCGCTGCTGGACAGCGTAACCAACCGCACCTGGATATTGCGCGACGGTCAGCTCCAGGCGTTCGATCTCCCCTGTACGCAGGCACGCGCGGCGCTGGCGGCGCGGGATGAGAGCGATGCCCTGCGCTATAAAGCGGAGCAAAAAGAGATTGACCGCGTGACGGCGAGTGCGAAACGGCTCGCCACGTGGGGACAGGTTTATGACAACGAAGATCTGGCGCGCAAAGCTAAACAGATGGAAAAACAGGTGGCGCGGCTTAAAGAGGAGCAAACCGAACTGGCGCAGGGCAGCCGCTGGCGACTGACGCTCTCCGGCGACGCGCTGGCGGCGGATCGCCTGCTTGAGCTGGAGGATCTGGCCGTCAGCGCGGCTCCTGATGCGCCGACGCTCTTTACCCTGCCGCTGGCGCGGCTCAAAAGCGGGGATCGCGTGGCGCTGCTCGGGCATAACGGCTGCGGGAAGTCGTCGCTGCTGCGCCTGCTGTGGCGACAGTGGCAAACAGGGGAAACGGTTCCCGGCGTCACCTTCCATCCGCGCGTGTCGCTCGGGTATTACGATCAGTCGCTGCATCAGTTACCGGATAACGCCACGTTGCTGGAGGCGCTGGAGCCGTTCGCGCCTGAGTTGCAACAGCGTAAGCTTGCGCTTATCAGCGCCGGTTTCCCGTGGGCGCGGCACGGGCAGCGGGTCGACACGCTGAGCGGCGGCGAGCGCTCGCGCCTGCTGTTTGTCGGCCTGTCGCTCGCGCGCTATTCGCTGCTGATGCTTGACGAGCCGACCAACCATCTCGATATGGAAGGCAAAGAGGCGCTGGCGCAAACGCTGCAAACGTTCCAAGGCGGGCTGTTGCTGGTGACGCACGACAGAACGCTGATGGAGGCAAGCTGTAACCGCTTCTGGCTCGTGGAAGATGGCGGTTTAAGCGAGTGGCACAACATGGAAGCGCTGCTGGCGCGTCTGCGCGCAGCGCCGACGCAGGAGGCAGAGAATGAGGCACCTGCGGCACTCGCCGCACCGCCCGATGAGCACAGTGACGCGCGCCTGCTGGAGCGGCTGATTGAGCTGGAGACGCGGCTCAACGCCGATCTCGAACGCAAACCGCGCCACCAGAAACCCGCGCTGCAGGCCGAGTGGCGTAAGGAGATAGCGCATCTCAGCGCCGCGCTGGGGCTGGAGTAAAACAGCAAGAAAGACTCTCCATTAAGGAGGGTCTTTCTTATTTAATTTAAAAGCATAAGGGTACGCAGATGGACGTTTATCGTTTCATTACGCCTCAAGGGTAAGCATGATATTTAGTCTGTTCACGCAGAATACGGTTATAAAAGCCAAGGGCGACGGTTTCCATAAATAACCTGCTATTGATACAACGCACGCTGAATACCGAAAACATTATGCCCAGCAGAGCGCCAATAATATCCCAGCGCACAACTTCTTCGGAAGAAAGTAAAGACACAAGCACGCTGATAAAAAATAGCGCGCTAACGAATACCGCTATAGCCACCAATGCCAGCCATAACTGCAAGGCGCGGAGATATCCTCTTGCAACCCCTGTCATTGCAGGGATGATCAGCGCACAAAAAAGAAAATTGCTGACGAGCATGCCAATGAAGAATGCATTTTCTGCTAACCCTAAACTCTGCGAAATAGCCACCCAAAAAGAAACCTGGGGAATGGCGAAGCTAAGTACAGCCATAACCATTGCCAATACCAGTGGCATCCCAAGGCTCCGCCACCCCGTGGGCAGACGAACTTGTTCTTTGAGCTGCGTTTTAAGCTGCTCCAGTGCCTCGGGCCGCTTGTTTTGAAGACCATGCTCTACAAGGCGACCCAGTTGCAGGCTTCTTTTTAAATAATTAATCATCCCTGTTCTAACGGCTCCCGGCCAGTGAGATAGACTGAATAACACCCACAATTAATATTGTCATGTCAGCTTAAAGGGTTTCATATAATCATTATTAACTTAATCTGAAACTAACAAGCAAAAACGTTTTTCAGCGAATAAACCAAAAAGCCGCCCTCACAGGCGGCTTTTTTATGACAACGACGACGAATATCAGGCCGAGAGGCGGAACTTCTGCACGGTGCTTTGCAGTTCTTCGGTCTGGCGCTCCAGCGCGGCGGCGGCGGCGGACACCTGCTCCACCAGCGAGGCGTTCTGCTGGGTGACGGTATCCATCTGAGTGATGGCGACGCCCACCTGCGAGATGCCCTTGCTCTGCTCTTCAGACGCCGAGGCTATCTGTTTGATGATCGTGCTGACGTTGGAAACGCCGCGATAGATTTCCGCCATCGAATCGCCCGCCGCGTTAACCAGCTCAGAGCCTTTCTCGATACGCTCGACCGATTCGGTGATGAGCGCCTCGATTTCACGGGCAGCTTCGGCGCTGCGGCTCGCGAGGTTACGCACTTCACCTGCGACTACTGCGAAGCCGCGGCCCTGTTCGCCTGCACGCGCCGCTTCCACGGCAGCGTTGAGCGCCAGAATATTGGTCTGGAACGCAATACTGTTAATTACGCTGGTAATATCGGCGATTTTCTTCGAGCTGCCGGAAATGCCCTGCATGGTCTCGATAACATTTTGCGCCAGCTGGCCGCCTTTACCGGCGTTTTCCGAGGCAGCATGCGCCAGCTCGCTCGCCTGACGGGCGTTTTCGGCGTTAAGGCGCACGGTAGAAGTTAGCTCTTCCATGCTGGCGGCGGTCTGCTCCAGCGCCGCGGCCTGCTCTTCGGTACGGGATGAAAGATCATTATTACCCGCCGAAATTTCCGACGCACCGCGCCAGATATTCTCACTGCCGTGGCGAATGGCGCTCACCGCTTCGCGCAGTTGATCCTGCATCGCAGTCAGGAGCGGCACCAGTTTACCAACGCAGTTGCGGCCAAACGGCTCCACCGGCTGGCTGAGGTCTCCACCGGCAATCAGCGTGAAATGGTTGCGGATCTTCTCCAGCGGCTTCACCAGCATCGCCACCAGATAGCGGTCGGTCAGCAGCAGAAGCAGCAGACCGATAATCACCGCGATAATAATCACCGTTTTGGTGGTGACGGTCATGCTGTCGACGCGCTCGCGGGTGGCATCAAGCTTGGCGCCCGCCGCGGCGTTGAATTTCTCGGCGCTCGCGCCAAACGCGCGGCTGAATACCGGCGTCACTTTGCCGGCATGGGCGCGGTACGCGTCCGGCGTGCCTTCACGCGCCAGTTTCATCTGCGGGATCACGCCGTCATCCAGCAGCTTCTGCCAGTCGGCGATCACCTGTTGTGATACGGCCGGATCGAGCGGGCCGGGAGAAAGCTGTTTAAACGCGTCGAGCTGGCGCGACATGTTGTCGAGCGCCTGCTGTGCGGATTCGAGCGATTTGGCGTCCGGCGTGCCGTTTTCCATGGCGCGGGTCAGACGGGTGACGAAGCGGAAATACTGATCGTTGCCTTTGCTGAGCACGGTCATCTGCGACACCAGCTGGCGGTCCACGCGGTTGCCATCGGCCATCGCCGAGAGCGAATAGACGCTGTAGACGCCCACGGCCGCCCATAACACACAGAGTACGCCGAGCACCGTCAGCATCACTGCGCGGATAGAAAAGTCTTTAAGCAGGCCCATCAAAAAGTCCTCATTTTTGCCTGATACGGATATATCCTCCCGTTATCGGCAAGCGAGGAAAAAGATGTACGGGGCGGTAACATTTATTTTACCGCCGCGATAATTGCGGATTATCCGCGCAGCCCGAGCGCCTCTTTCAGGGTTTTGAGGTAACGACGGCTGACCGGCACCGTCTGGCCGTGGCGCAGCAGCAACTCCGCCTGGCCATTCTCCTCCAGCCGGATCTCCTTCAGGTGCGCCATATTGACCAGATACTGCCGGTGACAACGCATCAGCGGCGTGCGGCTCTCCAGCGTGCGCAGCGTCAGCTCGGTGAAGCCCTCCTGCCCCTGGCTGCTGGTGACATAAACGCCGCTCAGGCGGCTCGCGACAAACGCCACGTCCTCCATTTGCAGCAGCCAGATACGGCTGTGGCCGGTGCAGGGAATAAACTTCAGCGCCTCCTGGCGCTCGGTGATGGGCGTCATATCCTGCTCGCGGCGTTCATTACGCATCCGCGCGAGCGTCTTTTGCAGGCGCGCGGTCTCAATGGGCTTGAGCAGGTAATCAAACGCGTGCTCTTCAAACGCCTTCACGGCGTATTCGTCAAACGCGGTCAGAAAAACAATCCACGGGCGGGTGTCGGGGTCGAGCATGCCGACCATTTCAAGGCCGGAGATGCGCGGCATCTGGATATCGAGAAAGACCACATCCGGGCGCAGGCGGTGTACCGCGCCGATGGCCTCGACGGCGTTGGCGCATTCGCCCACCACCTCGATATCCGCCTCCTCTTTCAGCAGCAGGCGCAAATTTTCCCGCGCCAGCGGCTCGTCATCGACAATCAGCACGCTAATCATGTCGTTCCCTCCAGCGGTAAACGTAAGGTAATTCGGGTAAAGCGGTCCTGTTCACAGGCGACCGAAATGCCGCACTCGTCGCCAAAGCGCGCGCGCAGTCGTTTATCCACCAGGCTCATGCCAAGGCCGTTACTGGCGGCGTTGGGCTGATAGAGCCCGGCGTTGTCTTCAATTTCCAGCACCAGATGATCGTCGTCGCGGCTGGCGCGCAGGGCGATTTCCCCCGGCCCTAAAAGCTGCGACGTGCCGTGCTTGATGGCGTTCTCAACGATCGGCTGCAGCGTGAACGCGGGCAACCGGATATGGCGCAGCTCATCGGGCAGGTTCATGCTCACCTGCAAATGCGACTGAAACCGCGCCTGTTCAATTTGCAGATAGGCGTTTACATGGTCGATTTCATCGGCGAGCGACACCACATCCGTCGGACGCTTGAGGTTTTTGCGAAAAAACGTTGAGAGATATTGCACCAGCTGGCAGGCCTGATCGCTGTCGCGGCGGATCACCGCCATCAGCGTGTTCAGCGCGTTAAAGAGAAAATGCGGGTTCACCTGGGCGTGCAGCAGTTTGATCTCCGACTGGGTGAGTAGCTGTTTCTGGCGTTCATACTGGCCCGCCAGGATCTGCGCGGAAAGCAGCTGCGCAATGCCTTCTCCCAGCGTGCGGTTGATTGAGCTGAACAGACGATGCTTTGGCTCATACAGCTTGATGGTGCCGACCACCTTGCGGTTCTCGCCGCGCAGCGGAATAACGAGCGTCGAGCCGAGCTTACAGTTCGGGTGCAGCGAACAGCGGTACGGCACTTCGTTGCCGTCGGCGTAGACTACTTCGCCGGACTCAATCGCCCGTAGCGTCCAGGGGGATGAAATCGGGCTACCGGGCAGATGGTGATCCATACCGATGCCGGTAAACGCCAGCAGCTGTTCGCGATCGGTAATGGCGACCGCGCCTATCTCCAGCTCCTGGCGAATCACCTGCGCCACCTTCATGCTGTTTTCGACGTTAAACCCCTGGCGCAGAATGCCTTCCGTCGCGGAGGCAACCTTGAGCGCGGTGGCCGAAAACGCCGTGGTGTATTTCTCAAACATGGCGCGCTTGTCGAGCAGAATACGCATGAACATCGCGGCCCCGATGGTATTGGTAACGACCATGGGTGCCGCGATATTTTGCACGAGATGCAGCGCATCGCCGAACGGGCGCGCAATCAGCAGAATAATGCCCATCTGCACCAGCTCTGCCACCAGCGTGATCGCGCCTGCGGTAAAAGGGTTGAAGATTTTATCGGTACGCCCGCGGCGAATCAGCCAGCTATGAACGATGCCCCCGAGCAGCCCTTCGACAATCGTTGACACCATGCAGCTCAGCGCGGTCATGCCGCCAAGCGAATAGCGATGCAGACCGCCGGTAAGCCCCACCAGCCCGCCCACCAGCGGCCCGCCGAGCAGGCCGCCCATGACGGCGCCGATGGCGCGGGTATTGGCAATGGAATCCTGAATATGCAGCCCGAAATAGGTGCCCATAATGCAAAAACAGGAGAACGTGACGTAGCACAACAGCTTATGCGGCAGGCGAATCGAGACCTGAATCAGCGGGATAAACAACCGCGTTTTACTCATCACCCAGGCGATCACCAGAAACACGCACATCTGCTGGAGCAGCAATAACACCAGATTGAACTCGTACACGCCCACGCTCCGCGCTGATAATTAAGAGCGCGTAAAATACGCTGCTGTGCCATAACTTTCTATGAAGAAACCCAAAAAACGGTAAGTGAGTGTCGTTAATGAAGAAAAACGCAGTGGAGATCAGGCCCTGGGAAGAGAGCGATCGTCCGTTTTTACGCACGATCTATTTACACGCCCGGCGCGAAGGCTGGCCGTGGCTTGATGGCAGCGAATGGCAACTGGAGGATTTTGACGCCGACACGCTTGGCGAAACGATTCTGGTGGCGCAGGCGGACGGTCACCGGCTCGGGTTTGCGTCCATCGCCGAAAACGACAATTTTCTACATCACCTGTTTGTCGCCCCGGACGCTCAGGGGCGCGGCGTCGGCGCGGCGCTGCTTGAGGCCGTGCAGGCGCGGTTTACCGGCACCGGCGCGCTTAAGTGTCTTGAAAAAAACGAACGCGCGCTGCGCTTTTATGCCCGTCACGGCTGGGTGCAGGAGGGGCACGGCGACGCACCGGAGGGCGCTTACCTGCTCCTGCATTTTCGTAAATCCTGACCATAAAAAACGCCTCCCGGAGGAGGCGTCTGTCATGGCGCGAAACGCACCCGGCGTTACACCGCGCGAAACGCGATATCGCCCGGGATCACTTCGCCCTGCCAGTAGAGCTGCGCCGCCACACGGCCCGCCAGCTGGCGATAAAGCGTGGTGAATTCGCTCTCCGGGCGGGAGACGACGGTCGGCTGGCCGCGGTCGAGGTCTTCACGCAGTGAGATATGCAGCGGCATCTGGCCCAGCAGCTGGGTATGGTAGGTTTCTGCCAGCTTCTGCGCGCCGCCGGTGCCGAAAATCGGCTCGTGATGACCGCAATTGCTGCAAATGTGCATACTCATGTTTTCGACAATGCCGAGTACCGGCACTTCCACTTTCTCGAACATCACGATGCCTTTTTTGGCATCGATAAGCGCGATGTCCTGCGGTGTGGTCACCACCACCGCGCCGGTCACCGGAATGTTCTGGGCGAGCGTCAGCTGAATGTCGCCGGTGCCCGGCGGCATATCCAGCACCAGATAGTCGAGATCCGGCCACATGGTTTCCTGCAGCAGTTGCAGCAGCGCTTTGCTCGCCATCGGGCCGCGCCACACCATGGCGTTATCGTCGGTCACCAGATAACCAATGGAGTTAGTGGCAAGACCGTGAGAGATAATCGGCGCCATATGGGTGCCGTCCGGCGAGGTCGGGCGTTCGCCTTCCGCGCCGAGCATCGTCGGCACTGATGGGCCGTAGATATCGGCATCGAGAATGCCCACTTTCGCGCCTTCCGCCGCGAGCGCCAGCGCCAGGTTGACGGCGGTGGAGGACTTCCCTACCCCGCCCTTACCGGAACTTATCGCGATAATGTTTTTCACGCCGTTCACGCCCGGCTGGTTTTTCACACGTTTTAAAGTGGCGATACTGTGAGACAGTTTCCAGTCGATGGCGCTGGCACCGGTTAAACGCAGCAGCTCGGCGCTCACCTGCTCTTTCAGCTCCTCGAAACCGCTGCGCCAGGCAAACGGCATCTGTAACTCGACGTGGATGGTGTCATCAAGCCAGGCGACGTGATGCAGCGCTTTCAGCGCCGTGAGGTTGTGCTTCAGGGTGGGGTGCTGGAAATTGGCTAACGTCCCGGCGACCAGCGCACGCAGCGCCTCGGGGGATTTGGCCTGGGATTGCGAATTCATCCCGACTCCTTTGTTGTTCTGATGTTAATAAATTGCAGTCATAGAATCATAACAGAGTCGCGGGGAGTAAGACGACATTAAACGCCCACAGGGGTTAGCCTGATGTGCGCTAAAGCAGGCATGTGGGCGTCTGGCTTCAGGGCGAGGTAAACGATACGGCGTATTTTTGCAGTTCACCGCTGGGCTTCATCAGCACATACTCTGCCACCCACGCTTCACCCTTCTGGTAAGCGCCGTTTGGCAGACAGGTCTGATACGCAGGTAAAAGCACCGCGTGGCGCTTCGGGTTTGGGTCATCGATGGAATAAACCGCATACTGCGTAAAGACATCCCCCGGCCCGGCCTGCGCGGTATAAATAGAAACCTCGCCATTGATAATGCGCATGTCCCCGGCGCGATTAAACGTCGCCTGGTCAGCCAAGCAGCCGGTTAAATTAACCAGCGACATCAGGAAAATAGCCGATAACGTTTTCATATCTGGCGATAAGTCTTTTGTCGGTGTTCCCATCGTCTTCCTTACCAAAAGTGTTATCTATGGTGTTAAATCAGCCTTTGAAGATAAGAAAACCATGAAGCGAGCAGGCAAAAGGGATTTTCCCTGGTCACCTATTATTTTTGGTGGCTAAAGTAAATGGATTCTCTGCCGTTACTCCAGACTTAGGGTTATTTTGCAAATATTGGAAGCAAAAGCACCTTAAGGGCTCAGAACGGTATACTCAGTTCTGTGTAAAAATGGAATTTTATATGGAAAACAATGAGAAAAAATCTTGTTTATTTATCTTTAGCACTGGCTGCATGTGCTGCTTCTCTGCCTGCAATGGCTGCGACGGGATCCATTACAAAGACAGTAGTGCCATCTTCAATCCGTCTTTACTCCGCTGGCACAGCGCCTGTTACGTCAACCTTGTTTACATTCCAGGTTGCTGACTTCCAAAAAGGCTCTGCAAACCCAACCAAAACATTGACTCTGATTCGCTTTGATTCGGCCGCATATCCCGCTGCTTATACGCACACGACGGAATTATGCATATATCAACCTTATCAGTCAGGCCCAACACGTTGTATTCCGGTAAGCAGCGGTTCTTCATCATCAACCACGGCGTTGAATGATGTACGTTTCGATGCTGGCAGTCGGATTTCTCTGCGCCATACTGTTACAGGCGCACCATCAGAGACGTTACAGCAATCACGTAACGAAAGCGTCACCGTCGAGTTTTCTTACTAAGTACCAATAGATGTAATTAACTAACCACAGGCGAGAGGGATATCAATTATGATGATCAATCAATCATACGT
Source organism: Cronobacter sp. 153480017-3 (assembly GCF_053627815.1). NCBI lineage: Bacteria > Pseudomonadati > Pseudomonadota > Gammaproteobacteria > Enterobacterales > Enterobacteriaceae > Cronobacter > Cronobacter sp. 153480017-3. The sequence continues at coordinate 834,397 of NZ_JBSEYN010000001.1, forward strand.
AACATACAAACAGATGCAGGATACGTCAGGCACCCGTTTGAAAACCATTTCCTCTCAGCCTGTTAAATTAAACAGAACACAAGAAAATACAGAGTCAGCGATTGCGAACATTAGCTTTAGTGGTAAAGGGATAATGATGTCTCGCCTTTTTGGTGACAGTGATTCTACCCCTCCTGTTCAAACACAGCTAAATGTTAATAACATGAATATGTCTTCTGTTAATTTTTTAACTACTCAAGATCGGAGTATATTATCTGACTTATACGAGCAGGCTCAAAATGAGGGTGCTGACTTGAGATATGTTGACGACTTAGCGCATGACCTGGGAACGTATCGAATGTTTAACGGTGTAATGGCAAACGTCAATGATGGAACCATGTTTGATATGGAAGGACATCAGCAAACCTTCATATTTACAGAAGCTGATACTGCTACTGCAACAAGAATTAAAAGTAGTAAAGGCTTTTCCGGCTCCGTTCTTGACACAGGCTTTTTGAACTATGAATTAGACGCAGGCTATTCATTTTCGCACAAAGCCAATTTCGATTTCCTTGAAGCAGTGGTAAATGGTCAAAATTTGGGTGCTAAATTCGCTACTTACGAGGGTAAAGGACAAAAAAATTATATTATTGAAACTGCCAGTGAAGTGACATTAAAAACGGAAGAACCAGACTGGCGTAACGTCAATGGCGTATTCACTGTCACGGAGAAAGGACTGAAAAATGGCTTCAGTTTGGTTGATGGGAAATTGCTCCATGATCCCCAGAGCTTCCTTACCACTTCTTTCCCGGAAAACAAAACACTATTAGACGCATTTATTTCTCAGAAATGGAGTTGAGATGAAAAGATAAAATCACGAACAATGACAGAGGTTCAATACAATAAAGATATAATTTGCCTGAGAAATATTTCTCATTCATATCCTAAAGACCTTTCCCGGCAGGTTATATTAAATAACATTTCATTGTCAATTCCCCATGGTCAAAGTTGCGCTATTGTTGGCGCTTCAGGATCAGGGAAAAGCACGTTGCTCAACATCATTGGCCTTTTAGATAAACCTAATGTTGGAAGTGTATTTATCAATGGCACTGAAATGTCACAAGCTAATAGTGAAATAAGAGCAATAGCCAGAAACCAAATCATTGGCTTTGTCTTTCAAAGCTATAATCTTTTACCACGCCTTACAATATTAGATAACGTCGCATTACCGCTTTTCTATCGCGGCGTATCTAAATCAAATGCCTATAAGGCAGCGAAGATACAGCTGAATCGTGTTGGGCTAAGCGACAAAATCCAGTATAAACCCGCCGATCTCTCAGGTGGGCAGCGCCAGCGTGTGGCTATCGCACGATCATTAATAGGCGAACCCATATTGTTGTTGGCCGATGAGCCTACCGGTAATCTCGATAGCAAAAATGCCGAAGGCATTATTAATTTATTAATGTCACTAAATCAAACAGAAAAAACAACACTTCTGTTAGTGACGCACGATAAAAACCTTGCTGGCTGTATGTCTCGTTGTATAGAAGTACATGATGGTACTATCAGTGAAAGATCTCATGCCAACGGCTAAACGCAATACATTCATATACTCAGAATTAAAACTCGTCTATGGTCCATCTTGCTTACACATTTTACGAGAATCTCTGGAAAACTTAAGGCTCCTCGGTCGTCGTGCATTTCTGGCTCTCATTGGAATCGCTATAGGTTGTATGGCCGTCGTTGCGTTACTAAATATTGGTCACAATGCGCAATTACAGGCAATGAGCGTCTTCAAGGGGATGGGTACCGATATGATTGCAGCGACTATTCAACTGCCTGTTGGTAATCGAAACGAGACAATTTCGGTTAATACAACCTTAAATACCAGTGATTTAAACACACTGATTCCTGAAACAATTGCAGTAGCCCCTTTAGTCTCAGCAAATATAGATGCTCTTTTCAAAGGACAAGTATTGAACGTAACAACGATAGGGAGCACTGATAAATTATCAGATGTTTTGGGCCTGCATCTCAAAGTGGGACGATTTCTTAGCATATATGATACGGGGAATACTTATGCAGTTCTGGGAGGAAATATCGCTAATCAATTGGAAAATGCAGGGAAAGACATCAAGCCGGGGGATCATATTCAGCTTGCCGGGTACCTTTTCGAGGTAATAGGGATAATCAAAAGTGATGAGCAAAACCCATTGGTACCTTTTTCCGTTAATGATTCCATTTTTGTGCCCATAGACAGTATGCGTCGTATATTTCCTAATCCATACATTACAAGTGTTCTTGTTCGTAATCATGATTATGAGCACGTCGTTCAAAATGCCCATATTTTACGCAACTGGCTAGCAAAAAAAATTTCCGGTTTTGAAATAAGCGTACAATTCCCTCAACAATTACTTAAAGGTATGGAAAAACATTCACGCCTGTTTTCCTGGTTCCTTTCTGGTCTTGGAGGAATAGCGCTTTTGGTTGGTGGAGTCGGTGTTATGAATGTTATGGTGATGAACGTTGCTGAAAGGCGTCGTGAAATTGGCGTCCGTATAGCGTTAGGAGCCAGACCTAAAGATATCGCATTACTTTTCTTAATTGAATCCACCGTTCTTACTGGTCTGGGAGCACTTACCGGCGCACTTATGGGCCTTATTACCGCCTGGTTATTTGTCTATTACTCTGGCTGGGGAACTTTCTCATTATATCCCTCAGGTTTTATGCTGGGTGTTGGCGGCGCAGCAATTACAGGGCTTTTATTTGGGCTATCGCCAGCAGTCTCTGCGGCGCGTTTATCTCCTGTCCAGGCATTACGTGATGATTAAAATTTTAATAGCAATATCAATACTATTTGTGCCTGTCAGTGTAGATGCTTATTTGTTTTCAAATGAACAGGCTGTTTCTGCCGGGCAAGAAAAAAATTTAACTTTTAACTCCCCAGACATCTCATTGCATGCACAGAAAATTGAAATGACATTGGGAGATGCTATTTATTTGGGACTCCGAAACAATCGTGCTATACGTAGCGCTTATTTGAACCGTATTTCTCAGAAATTTGATCTTACAGTGTCTCAAGACAGATTCAACCCGAAATTGACGCTTAGCGGCAATTATCTTGCCACATATAACCAGGATGACCGTTATCGTCAGGGGGCTGTGTCTCCAAAAACCACTATCCTGACACCTTATGGTTCAAGAGTAAGCCTTGGATGGAACTATATTAATACAAAAGCGAATATGGCTGGCTTTTCCACAAACGATGGTGCCAGCATCACTGTCATTCAACCTTTACTGCGTGGTGCCGGTAAAAATATTGCAACAGCACCTGTTCGCTTGGCACAACTGAGTGAGCAAATTAACCGGCTTAATTTAAAATCAATAATTTCACAAACTGTCACCGGGATCATTACTTCTTACAGAGCATTATTGCAGGCACAAGAGCAGCTAAAAATTGCTCGCGAATCTCTTAATCGATCACATAAATTAGTTGATGTTAACCGGGCAATGATTGCTGCAGGAAGAATGGCTGAATTTGAGATTGTACAGGCAGAAGCTGAGGTTGCCTCTCAGGAACTAAATTTTGAACAAGCCCGTAATGACCTTGACGCAAAGCGTCTGGAGTTATTGCAATTACTCTCTCTCGATTTAAACACGCCAATAGAAGCAACCGAATCACTTCAGGCACATGATACAAAAGTTGATGTTGTACAGGCTATAAAGCAAGCAGAATACTCCCAGCCGCAATGGCTCATTAAGCTTATTGAAAATGAGCAGGCAAATATTGACCTGGCAGTAGCTCACAATAATAGCCAATGGGATGTATCCCTTGTTGGTGGAGCGAATCAAGTGCGCAGACGAGATAATCAGTCTGGGGTATCCAGGACATGGGAGAACTACGTAGGCATACAGGTCGAAATACCGGTCAATGACATGAGTATCCACCAGGCAGAAGTACAGGCCAGGGTAAATGTACGTAACAGTGGAATCCAGCTTGCCGAAGCTCACCAGCAACTGGAGCGAGAGGTAACGAACGCAGTGCGAGATATTAACGCTCGCTGGCGGCAATATGAAATCTCGCAACGTGCTCGAGATCTATCCCTTCGTAAGCTGGAGATCGAACGTGAGAAACTTACCGTAGGACGTTCAAGTAACTTCCAGGTATTGAGTTATGAAAATGATCTTCGCAATGCTGAAAATGCGCGTCTGAATACGCTAATAAATTATCTTAATGCCCAGGCTGAACTGGATCAGCAACTGGGTACTACCCTGCAAAGTTGGGACATAACAATTAATGATTAATTTTCCTTTAGCATCTAAATATTTAACAACAGCGCGCCTGAAGCCTTTTTTACTATTTTTTTTAGTTATAGCATTTATTACTGGCTTGGGGCTAATATTACTAAAGGAAGATGAGCAAAAAGTTCAAGTCGTTGATAAAAATTGGCTTCAGATAAGACCAGAAAGGCTGGAGCAAAATATTGGACTGGTTGGGCGTATTGAGGCAGTACGTCAGCAAACTCTTTCAGCTCCGTTTGAAGGTGTCATTAAAGAAATAATGGTACAGGAAGGTCAACGTGTTGCGGCTAATCAGATACTGGCTCACATTAATCCTGAGCAAATTCAAATCCAGTTACGTCAGGCACAGGGAGATTTGTTAAAGGCACAGCGAGAACTGCATCAATTAAAAAACTGGAGCAACAGCCCAGACGTTGTCCGGGCCAGGAGAGCCTTAAAGGCCTCACAGGATAGCTTGAATGCAACATATGCAAATTTGCGGGAAACGCAATTATTATTCAAACGCGGCATCGTTGCCCGTATGGAGGTTGATTCGCTTGAAGCGCAATTACGTTCTCAACAACAAGATTTATCCGCCTCTCAGGATGAACTCAATGTTATTGAACTGAAAGGCCAGGGTGAAGAGTATGAACTTGCCAGGTTAAATCTGGTTAATGCACAAGCGCGATTTCAAATGTTGCTCGCCCAATCTCAACGCCAAATTATCACAGCGCCTTTTGCAGGGGTTATAGTTCGACAGTCACCGATGGAAAATAGTAAAAAAATCGTTATTCAGCCAGGAATGACGGTAAACCAGGGAACACCCCTTTTAACTCTTGTCAGTCTTGATCATTTGCAGGTCGTGACAAAAGTCGAAGAGTCAGACATACATAGAATACATGAAGGCATGCCAGTAAAAATAACCGGAGATGGATTTGTCGGAGAAGAGTTGGAGGGTCATGTCAGCGCTATTGCCGTTCAGAGTGATGCAGCAGATGCTTCAGGAATGTCGGTCTATTACGATGTCATCATTTCAGTAGATACGCCATCAAAAGGAGCCAGAATAGGTATGAGTGCACATCTGGCGATAATACTTTATATGAATGAGAAGGGAATTGCCGTTCCCCCGGAGGCGCTGCATCAGGATATCAACGGGGTTACATGGGTAAACTATCGTGCTGCAGAGGAAGGCCCCATAAAAAAAATTGAAGTTAAAACCGGTAAATCGGTTGTACAAGGTATTGAGGTAAAAGGACTGGAAGCAGGCTATATTGAGGTTCCCTTAAAATAAGCTAACGCATTCTGTCTGTTCATTATGTATAACGAGCGTAGAACAGGAGCGTTTATCGTCATTTTTGCGCGCTTTTGCCGCCGCGCGGTACTCAACGCGGGTGGATTCGGGTACTATGACTGCCCCATTTGCCACAGAAGACGTAATACTCACTATGACTCAAGTCGCGAAAAAAATTCTGGTAACGTGCGCGCTGCCGTACGCCAACGGCTCCATCCACCTCGGCCATATGCTGGAGCACATCCAGGCTGATGTCTGGGTCCGTTACCAGCGAATGCGCGGCCACGAGGTTAATTTCATCTGCGCCGACGACGCCCACGGCACGCCTATCATGCTCAAGGCCCAGCAGCTTGGCATTACGCCGGAGCAGATGATTGCCGAGATGAGCAAAGAGCATCAGACCGATTTTGCGGGCTTTAACATCAGCTATGACAACTATCACTCTACGCACAGTGACGAAAACCGCGTGCTGTCGGAGCTGATTTATACTCGCCTCAAAGAAAACGGCTTTATTAAAAACCGTACCATTTCGCAGCTCTACGACCCGGAAAAAGGCATGTTCCTGCCGGACCGTTTTGTAAAAGGCACCTGCCCGAAATGTAAATCCCCGGATCAGTACGGTGATAACTGCGAAGTCTGCGGCGCGACCTACAGCCCGACGGAGCTTATCGAGCCGAAATCGGTCGTTTCCGGCGCCACGCCGGTGATGCGTGATTCTGAACACTTCTTCTTCGATCTGCCGTCGTTCAGCGAAATGCTGCAGGCGTGGACCCGCTCCGGCGCGCTCCAGGAGCAGGTGGCGAACAAAATGCAGGAGTGGTTTGAATCCGGCCTGCAGCAGTGGGATATCTCCCGCGACGCGCCCTACTTCGGTTTTGAAATCCCGAACGCGCCGGGCAAATATTTTTACGTCTGGCTGGATGCGCCTATCGGCTACATGGGCTCGTTCAAAAATCTGTGCGACAAGCGCGGCGATACCGTGAGCTTTGACGAGTACTGGAAAAAAGATTCTGACGCCGAGCTGTATCACTTCATCGGTAAAGATATCGTCTACTTCCACAGCCTGTTCTGGCCTGCAATGCTCGAAGGCAGCGGTTTCCGTAAACCGACCAACCTGTTTGTCCACGGCTACGTGACGGTCAACGGCGCGAAAATGTCTAAATCGCGCGGCACGTTCATCAAGGCCAGCACCTGGCTGAACCATTTCGACGCCGACAGCCTGCGCTACTACTACGCGGCGAAGCTCTCCTCCCGCATCGACGATATCGACCTGAATCTGGAAGATTTCGTGCAGCGTGTGAACGCCGACATCGTCAACAAAGTGGTCAACCTGGCGTCGCGCAACGCGGGCTTTATCGCCAAACGTTTTGACGGTGAATTAGCCGCTGAACTGGCTGATCCGGCGCTCTACCAGACCTTCACCGACGCCGCAGCCGTGATTGGCGAGGCATGGGAGAGCCGTGAGTTTGGTAAGGCTATCCGCGAAATCATGGCGCTTGCTGATCTCGCGAACCGCTACGTGGATGAGCAGGCACCGTGGGTAGTTGCCAAACAGGAAGGCCGCGACGCCGATCTGCAGGCGATTTGCTCTATGGGTATCAACCTGTTCCGCGTGCTGATGACCTACCTGAAGCCGGTACTGCCGGAGCTGTGCGCCCGTGCCGAAGCGTTCCTGAATGTCGAGCTGACCTGGGATGGCGTAAACGCCCCGCTGCTCGGCCATAAAGTGAACAGCTTTAAAGCACTCTATAACCGTATTGAGATGAAACAGGTGGAGGCGTTAGTGGAAGCATCCAAAGAAGAAGTGAAAGCGGCGACGGCACCTGCGACTGGCGAGCTGGCGGAAAACCCGATTCAGGAGACCATCACGTTTGACGATTTCGCGAAAATCGACCTGCGCGTGGCGCTGATTGAAAACGCGGAATTTGTGGACGGCTCTGACAAACTGCTGCGCCTGACGCTGGATCTGGACGGCGAAAAACGTAACGTCTTCTCCGGCATCCGCTCCGCCTACCCGGACCCGCAAGCGCTGATTGGCCGTCTGACCGTTATGGTGGCGAACCTCGCGCCGCGTAAAATGCGTTTCGGTATCTCAGAAGGCATGGTGATGGCCGCAGGCCCTGGCGGGAAAGATATCTTCCTGTTAAGCCCGGACAGCGGCGCGAAGCCAGGCCAGCAGGTGAAATAACCTGACGCCCAGCGCGCCAGCAGCGCCATAAAACGAAGGGGAGATGCTTATCTCCCCTTTTTTCGTCCAGCGTCGTGGTTATCGCCTTTTTGCCTGCGGGATACAGGATACAAACTCTTTTTCCCGGTTCGTGCATCACCTACTACATTTAACGGGTACCATTCCCCGAAGAGAACCAGTATGGCGTTATATACGATTGGCGAAGTGGCCGATCTCTGTGAAGTTAACCCCGTGACGCTGCGCGCGTGGCAGCGCCGTTACGGACTGCTTAAACCCGTGCGCACCGACGGCGGCCACCGTTTGTTCAGCGAGGCGGATATCGACCGTATCCGCGAAATCAAACACTGGATTGAGCAAGGCGTTCAGGTCAGTAAAGTCAAAACCCTGTTAAGCCAGGACAGCGCCGATGAGCCGGAAGGCTGGCGCGAGCGCCAGGAGATGCTGCTTGCGAAACTGCGCAGCGGCAACCCGGGCCAGGTGCGGCACTGGGTAAGCGAATTAGGACGCGACTACCCGGCCCAGATGCTGGTGCGCCATCTCTACACCCCGCTGCGCCGCCGGATGCAGCTACAGCACGCCACGCTGCATGCGCTCTTAAGCCTGCTGGATGGCATTCTAATTAACTACATCGCGCTTTGTCTGCAGTCCGCATGGAAAAAGCCGGGCAACGACGCGCTGGTGGTCGGCTGGAATCATCAGGATGCGACGCAAATCTGGCTCGCGGCCTGGGTGGCGGTGCAAAAAGGCTGGCGGGTGGATGTGCTGGCGCAACCGCTGGTGCAACTGCGCCCTGAACTCTTTCCTGGCAGAACGCTGCTGGTGTGGTGCGGCGAACCGCCCGCGGCGCGTCAGCTTGAGCAAATTGCCGCCTGGCATGCGCAGGGCCACGCCATTTTCTCGCTCCATGAACCGGAAACCATTTAAAGGTTCATTAACAGGCGCGCTTCACCGTATACTTACGCGGTTAACATAAGGAGCAACGCATGAAATTTGTCAGAATCGGGCTTATCACCGGCATGGTCCTGATGGCCATTGGCGGTATCGGCGGCGTTATGCTGGCCGGCTACACCGTTATCCTGCATTCCGGTTCATAACCCGCGCCAGACGCTCAAAGAGCCGGTCCACCAGAACCGCCGCCAGCGCCACCAGCACCGCACCCTGAATCACATACGCCGTGTTAAACCCACTCAGGCCGATGATAATCGGGGTGCCGAGCGTGCTGGCTCCCACAGTGGAGGCAATGGTGGCAGTGCCGATATTAATAATCACCGACGTGCGTATCCCCGCCAGCATCACGCCAGACGCCAGCGGCAACTCGACTTTGCGTAGGATCTGAGCGCGGCTCATGCCGACGCCCCGCGCCACCTCTTTCACGTCCTCCGGCACCGCGCTTAAGCCCGCAAGCGTGCCCTGCAACACCGGCAACAGGCCGTAAAGAATAAGCGCGACAATCGCGGGCTCCCGCCCGAAGCCCATTACCGGCACCGCAATCGCCAGCACCGCCACTGGCGGGAACGTCTGACCGGCGGCGGCGAGCGTTTCGGCGAGCGCGCGAAACTCACGCCCCCACGGGCGCGTCACCGCAATCCCCACCGCGACGCCGCAGGCGACCGACACCGCGCCTGCCGCCGCCACCAGCCCGAGATGCGAAAGCGTGAGCGCGACAAAGCTTTCCTGAAGATAGACCGGGCGCGCCAGTCCGGGAAACAGCCAGTGAAACAGCCCTTCGCTGTGCGGCATCGCCAGCAGCAGCGCGACAAACAGCAGCGCCAGCCAGAGCAGCGGATCGCGCAGTCTATTCACCCCGCGCCTCCCGCTGATTCACCAGATGGCGAAAGCGCAGCACGCCGCGGTGCGCGCCGTTTGCATCCACCACAGACAGCGCTTCGCACTGGCGTTCGACAAACACTGACATCGCCTCGCGCAGCGTTAAGGTTTCTGCCACCGGCGCGCCGTCGACCATGCCAGGCTCAATGAAATCCCCCACCTGTTTGAGCGACAACAGCCGCACGCCAAGCTCGCTGCGCCCGAAAAAGTCACGCACGAAGTCATTGCGCGGCGCGGTGAGCAGCGCCAGCGGCGTGCCCTGCTGCACCACTTCGCCGTTATCCATCAGCACCAGATGCTCAGCAAGCCCCAGCGCCTCGTCGATGTCATGCGTCACCAGCACAATCGTGCGCCCGAGCAACTGATGTATGCGGCGCATCTCCTGTTGCAGCGCGCTGCGCGTGACCGGATCGAGCGCGCCGAACGGCTCGTCCATCAGTAATACTTCCGGGTCAGCCGCCAGCGCGCGCGCCACGCCGACGCGCTGCTGCTGGCCACCTGAGAGCTGATGCGGGTAGCGATCGCGAAATGCGTCAGGCGTGAGCCCAAGCAGCGCGAGCAGTTCATCCACCCGCGCCTGAATGCGCGCCTTCGGCCACTTCAGCAGCTGCGGCACCGTCGCGACGTTTTGCGCCACCGTCCAGTGCGGAAACAGCCCGACCGACTGGATCGCATACCCCATGCGCCGGCGTAGCGCTTCGGGCGAAAACTGGCGGATCTCCTCGCCCGCGAAGCGGATTTCGCCCGCGTCGTGCTCCACCAGACGATTAATCATCTTGAGCGTGGTGGATTTACCGGAGCCGGAGGTGCCGATAAGCACTGAAAACGCGCCTTCGGCGAACGTCAGGCTTAAGTCTTTCACCGCCGCGCCGCCGTTGTAAAACTTGCTGACCTGCTTAAATTCAATCATTTCTTTTTGTCTCCAGCGCGCCGATGGCGAGCGTAAACAGCGCGTCCAGCACCACCGCCAGCGCCACGACCGGGATAACGCCAAGCAGCACCAGATCGAGCGCGCTGCTAAGCAACCCCTGAAAAACCAGCGCGCCGAAGCCGCCTGCGCCAATCAGCGCGGCCACCACCGCCATACCGACCGTCTGCACCGCCACCACACGCAGGCTGCGCAGCCAGACGGGCAGCGCCAGCGGTACGTCGACATGCCATAAGCGCTGCCAGGCGGACATTCCCACCCCGCGGGCGCTCTCCCGCACCGCGTCGGGCACCTGCCCGAGCCCGGCCACCACGCCGCGCACCAGCGGCAGCAGCGCATAGAGCGTGAGCGCAATCAGCGCAGGCGCAAGCCCGGTGCCGGAGACGCCCAGCGCGCCGAGCGCCGGAAACGCCTGCGCCAGCCCCGCAAGCGGGGCCATCAACAGGCCAAAGAGCGCCACAGACGGCACCGTCTGAATAATATTGAGCGCAGCGAACAGTCCCGGCTGCCAGCGCGGGCGTCGGTGACACAAAATGCCGAGCGGCAGCCCGATAACAATAGCGGGTGCCAGCGTGCCGAAAAGCAGCGTCAGGTGGCGCGCGGTGGCGTCATCAAACACCGTCTGGCGGTTGGCGTATTCTTTTAGTAGCGACAGCGCATCAAAATGACCGCTCAGCAGAAGCCAGAGCGGCGCAATCCAGATCTGCACCTGTAACAGCCAGCGCCCGAGCGGCTGGCGCGTCAGCCTGCCGATGGCGTCGCTGGCGGCAAGTAAGGAGACCGCGAGCATCAGCCACAGGCCGCTGCCGGGCGAGGTGCGCGCCAGACGGCTGCCGGTTTCGGCAAGCCGCGTCGCCTCTTCGCCGGTCACCACCAGCAGCGTGATAAAAAGCGCCTGCGCCGTAACCAGAATCAGCAGCGCGCCCGGTTTTCCGGGGACAAAAGCGAGTAAACAGAGCAAGACCGGCAGCGCCCATAATGCGGGCGTGGCGGCAGGGAAAAGCCCGGAGAGAGCAAGCGGCGCGCCGGAGACCAGCCGGTTCGGCGCGTAATTTAAAAAAGGCAACAGGGCGGCGGCGGCCAGAAGGACCGCCAGCAGCACCAGCACCCGGTTATGGCATCTGATTGACAAAACGTATCCCGAGGCAAACGCCGGTGGCGTTATTTCACCAGTCCTTTTTCTTTGAGCCACTGCGACGCCACTTTACCGGCATCCAGCCCTTCTACCGCGATCTGCGCGTTCAGCTCCTGAAGCGTTTTCTCATCCAGCGCTTTAAAGACCGGCTCAAACCACTGCGGCATATCCGGGTACGCTTTCAGCACCGCTTCGCGCACGACCGGCGCGGGCGCGTAAACCGGCTGCACGCCTTTCGGATCGGTGAGCGTTTGCAGGCCGAGCGCCGCCACCGGACCATCGGTGCCATAAGCCATCGCGGCGTTAACGCCGGAGGTCTGCTGGGCCGCCGCTTTGATAGTCACCGCGGTATCACCACCCGCGAGCGACAGCATCTGGTCCTGGTTAAGCTTAAACTGGTAGGCTTTTTCAAAGGCCGGCAGCGCGTCCGGGCGCTCGATAAACTCCGCCGACGCGGCGAGTTTGAACGTCCCGCCCTCTTTCAGATAGCGGCTAAGGTCGGCAAGCGAGATTAGCTTGTTTTTCTGCGCCAGGTCCTGACGCACCGCGATAGTCCAGGTGTTGTTCGCCGCCGCAGGCGTCAGCCAGATAAGCTTGTTCTGTTCGGCGTCGAGCTTTTTGACTTTCTCATAGCCCTGCTGCGCGTTTTTCCACGCAGGAGAGTTCTCCTGCTTAAAGAAAAACGCCCCGTTGCCGGTGTATTCCGGGTAGATATCCAGCTCACCGGAGGTGATCGCTCCGCGCACGACCGGCGTGGTGCCCAGCTGGATTTTGTTGACCGTTTTCACGCCGTGGCTTTCCAGCACCTGCAAAATCACGTTGCCGAGCAGCGCGCCTTCGGTGTCGATTTTCGAGCCCACTTTCACCGGCTCGGCCGCCTGCGCGCCTGCCGCCAGCAGTACCAGGCCTGCCGCGCTCCAGAGTTTTAGCCTCATGATTTTCCTCTTTTATCCGCTTCGCTAAGGGCTTAAGAGAAAAGCGTAGTTGATAAATCTCAGGGGGAAAGGGAAAAGACGGGAAATGGCATTTTTTAACGGGCGATGAGCATAAAAAAGGGCCGGTTTCCCGGCCCTCTGACAATCGACAACCGCTTACAGCAGTTCGAATTCGCCCTGCTTCACGCGGGCGGAATCCAGCCCGATGAAGACGTTGAATTTGCCAGGCTCCGCGTCATATTTCATGCGCTGGTTCCAGAATTTCAGCGCGTCGATATCGATCGGGAAGCTGACGGTCTGGCTTTCGCCCGGCTTCAGCGTGATTTTCTCAAAGCCGCGCAGCTGTTTCACCGGACGGCTCATGGAGGCCGTGACGTCCTGGAGATACATCTGCACTGCGGTAGCACCTTCGCGCTTGCCGGTGTTGGTCACCGTTACGCTGGCGGTCACTCTGCCGTCACGCTTCATGGTCGGCGCGGAGAGCTTCACGTCGGAAACGCTGAACGTGGTGTAGCTCAGGCCGTAGCCGAACGGATAGAGCGGGCCGTTGGCTTCGTCAAAGTAGCGCGAGGTGTATTTGTTCGGTTTTTCCGGGTTGTACGGACGGCCCGTGTTGAGGTGGCTGTAGTACACCGGGATCTGCCCGACCGAGCGCGGGAAGGAGATGGGCAGCTTGCCTGACGGGTTGTAGTCGCCAAACAGCACGTCGGCGATGGCGTTACCGCCTTCGGTCCCGGCAAACCAGGTTTCCAGAATCGCATCGGCCTGCTGATCTTCTTTCACCAGCGCCAGCGGACGACCGTTCATCAGTACCAGCACCAGCGGTTTGCCGGTCGCTTTCAGCGCGCTGATAAGATCACGCTGGCTCTGCGGAATGGTGAGATCGGTACGGCTGGATGCCTCATGCGCCATGCCCTGCGCTTCGCCCACGACCGCCACGACCACGTCAGACTGCTTCGCGACGTTTACCGCCTCGTCAATCATTTCCTTCGGCGTGCGTTTATCCACCACCACCGCCGGCTCGTAGAGATTCAGGAAGTCTACGATGCCCTTATCGTCGGTGACGTTAGCGCCTTTGGCGTAGAGAATTTTGGCCTTATCGCCCGCGACGTTTTTCATGCCCTGCAGCAGCGTGACGGACTGATCGGCCACGCCTGCGGCAGACCAGCTGCCCATCATGTCGCGTTTGCTGTCAGCGAGCGGCCCCACCACCGCGATGGTGCCGGATTTTTTCAGCGGCAGCGTCTCCAGGCGGTTTTTCAGCAGCACCAGGCTTTCGCGCGCCACTTTACGCGCATCGTCGCGGTGCAGGCGGCTTTCAGCGTTGGTGTCTTTCGGGTCGGCGTCTTTCGGCCCCAGATGGCTGTACGGATCGTTAAACAGCCCCATGTCATATTTGACGTTCAGCACGTGACGGGTGGCGTCGTCGAGCTCTGCCATGGTGACTTTGCCGCTCTTGATAAGATTCGGCAGGTATTTGCTGTAGTACTCATCCGCCATACTCATATCGACGCCGGATTTGATCGCCACGCGAACCGCGTCTTTCGGATCGGACGCCGTACCGTGTTTAATCAGCTCTTTAATCGCGCCGTGGTCAGAAATAGTGATGCCTTTAAAGCCCCAGTCGCCGCGCAGCAAGTCTTTCAGCAGCCAGCCGTCGGATGCCGCTGGCGTGCCGTTCAGGGAGTTGAGCGCAATCATCACGCCGCCGCTGCCTGCGTCGAGCGCCTCTTTGTAAGGCGGCATGTAGTCGTTGAAGAGACGCTGAGAGCTCATATCGACGGTGTTGTACTCTTTACCGCCCTCCACCGCGCCGTAAGCGGCGAAGTGTTTCACGCTGGTCATCACCGAATAGCGGTCCGCCGGGCTTTTGCCCTGCATCGACTCAACCATCGTTTTGCCCATCATGCTGGTGAGATAGGTATCTTCACCGAACCCTTCCGAGCCGCGGCCCCAGCGCGGGTCGCGCGTGACGTCGACCATCGGTGCCCAGGTCATGTTCAGACCGTCGTCGGCGGCTTCATATGCCGACACGCGGCCTACGGTTTTTACCGCGTCGAGGTTAAACGAGGAGGCAAGCCCGAGGCTGTTCGGGAAAATGGTGCGCTGGCCATGCAGCACGTCGTAGGCGAAAAACAGCGGGATTTTCAGGCGGCTTAACTGCATCACCTGATCCTGCATCGCGCGGATATCCGGGCGGGTGACGGTGTTGAAAATCGCGCCGACCTGACCTTCTTTGATCATGTCCCGAATCGCTTCTTTCGGGTTATCCGGCCCGACGCTAATCAGACGCAGCTGGCCGATTTTCTCATCGACCGTCATTTTTTTGAGTAAATCGGTGACAAACGCATCCCGCGCTTCGGGCGTCAAAGGATGCTCGCCAAATGGTTCAGACGCCAGGGCCGGTTGCAGCGCAAGGCTCACGGCCATACCCACAGAACAAAGCCATTTCATAGGATTAACTCTCTTTTAGACGCAGCCGCAACGTTGCCGCCACAAAGAATAAGGTGTGCAGTGTGCCATAAGCCTTAGCAGGGAAGAAGCCAAACGCAAGTTTATACGCTGATTTTTCAACCTTTTCGGACTCGTCGCGAAATTCGCGGCTATGCTTAGAGACGTGCGTTTTCTCTGCCACAAGGAGTGGAACATGATCCTGACACCAACCTCCGGTAACCATGAGGTTATCGCGGAGCTGACCCGCATTACCGGCGCCAGCCATCTTCTCACCGACCCGGCCAAAACCGCCCGTTACCGCAAAGGCTTTCGCTCAGGTCAGGGCGAAGCGCTGGCCGTCGTTTTTCCCGGCACGCTGCTGGAATTATGGCGCGTGCTGGAAGTTTGTGTCGCCGCTGACAAAATCATTCTGATGCAGGCGGCTAACACCGGCCTGACGGAAGGCTCGACGCCGAATGGCAACGACTACGATCGCGACATTATCATCATCAGCACGCTGCGCCTCGATAAGCTGCACCTGCTGGATAACGGCGAGCAGATCCTCGCATACCCCGGCACCACGCTCTGGCAGCTGGAGCGCGCGCTCAAGCCACTTGGCCGCGAGCCGCACTCGGTGATTGGCTCCTCCTGCATCGGCGCGTCGGTGATGGGCGGCATCTGTAATAACTCCGGCGGCGCGCTGGTGCACCGCGGCCCCGCCTATACCGAAATGGCGCTGTTCGCGCAGATAGACGACACCGGGCGGCTGCGTCTGGTGAACCATCTGGGCATCGATCTCGGCCAGACGCCGGAGCAGATCCTGGGCCGCCTTGACGATGACCGCATTGACCCAACCGCCGTGCGCCACGACGAACGCCAGGCGTCTGATCGTCATTACATTGAGCGCGTGCGCGACATCGAGGCCGACAGTCCGGCGCGCTACAACGCCAACCCCGAACGGCTCTTTGAAGCCTCCGGCTGCGCCGGTAAGCTCGCGGTGTTCGCGGTGCGTCTTGATACTTTCGAAGCCGAAAAACGCCAGGAGGTGTTTTATATCGGCACCAATCAGCCTGACGTACTGACCCGGATCCGCCGCCATATTCTTGCAAATTTTCAAAGCCTGCCGGTCGCCGGTGAATATATGCACCGCGATATCTACGACATCGCCGAGCGCTACGGGAAAGATACGTTCCTGATGATCAACAAGCTCGGCACCGACAAAATGCCGTTCTTCTTCACGGCGAAAGGCCGCACCGACGCCTGGCTTGAGAAAGTGCCGTTTGTTAAACCGCACTTTACCGACCGCGTAATGCAGAAACTGGGCGGGCTTTTCCCCGGCCACCTGCCGCCGCGCATGAAAAGCTGGCGCGATAAATATGAGCACCATCTGCTGCTGAAAATGGCGGGCGACGGCATTGAAGAAGCGCGCAGCTGGCTGACGAGCTTCTTTAAAGAGGCCGAAGGCGACTTCTTCGCCTGTACGGCGGAAGAAGGCAGCAAAGCGTTTCTGCACCGCTTTGCGGCGGCGGGCGCGGCGGTGCGTTATCACGCGGTGCACGCTGACGAAGTGGAAGATATTCTGGCGCTGGATATCGCGCTGCGGCGCAACGACACCGAGTGGTTCGAGCGCCTGCCGCCGGAAATTGACAGCAAGCTGGTGCACAAGCTCTATTACGGCCACTTCTTCTGCCATGTGTTCCACCAGGATTACATCGTCAAAAAAGGCGTGGATGTGCATGCGCTGAAAGAAGAGATGCTGGCGCTGCTGCGCGAGCGCGGTGCGCAATACCCGGCGGAGCATAACGTCGGCCACCTCTACGAAGCGCCGGAGAGCTTAAAACAATTTTATAAGGCCAATGATCCGACCAACAGCATGAACCCCGGTATTGGTAAAACCTCAAAGCAGAAATACTGGGGTGAACCGGATGGGATCGCACAAACGCCAGGGGAGCAGACCGCCCGCTGATTCTGGCAGGCTGTTTTCTTTTTAAGCACAGGCATAATATATCCTCCATGCCGCCGGAGCCCTCCGGCGGCATGTCTTTTGAGGATACAGGTATGGCTGTTGTGGAAAATCTCACGGCATCAAAAGCCGCGATTCGTGACGTTACGCCGGGGGATATCGACGCCATTCGCGCCATTTATGGCTGGCATGTCGAACACGGCCGCGCCTCCTTTGAAGAAACGCCCCCGACGCTTGATGAGATGACCGCGCGCGTTAATGCCGTCACCGCGCAGGGCTTGCCCTGGCTTGTGGCGGAGATGGACGGCATTGTGGTCGGCTACTGTTACGCATCGCCCTGGCGTGCGCGTCCTGCGTATCGCTATACCCTCGAAGAATCGATTTATATCGACGCCAGCATGGTCGGGCGCGGTATCGGCAGCCGTCTGTTACAGGCGCTTATCGAGCGCTGCGAGCAAGGCCCGTGGCGTCAGCTGATGGCGGTGATTGGCGATGGCGAGAATAATCGCGGCTCGACGCGTCTGCACCGGCTGCTGGGGTTTGAAGTGGTGGGAAGTTTGCGCAGCGTCGGGTTTAAATTCGGCGGCTGGCGCGACACGCTGATTATGCAGCGTCCGCTCAACCAGGGAGACTGGACGCTGCCGGAATAACTTACTCGACGCTGTTGTTCGCCATTTGCGCCGCTTTCTGGCGCTTATAGCTCAGCGCCGCTTCAGGCACCGGTTGTACCTTACCGGTTTCAAGCCAGGTGCGCAGGCGGCTGGCGTCGGCAAAGTGGGTATATTTGCCGAAGGCGTCCATCACCACCAGCGTCACCGGACGGTTTTTAATCAGCGTGCGCATCATCAGGCAGTGCCCCGCCGCGTTAGTAAAGCCGGTTTTGGTCAGCTGGATATTCCAGTTATCGCGGTAAACCAGATGGTTGGTGTTACGGAACGGCAGCGTGTATGTCGGGTTCGAAAACGTCGCCATCTCTTCACGCGTGGTGCTGAGCTGGCCAATCAGCGGATACTGTTTGGTCGCGATTAACAGCTTCGTGAGATCGCGAGCAGTCGAGACGTTGTGGATGGAAAGCCCTGTCGGCTCCACAAAATGCGTATTGCGCATGCCGAGCGCTTTCGCTTTGGCGTTCATGGCGCGGATAAACGCGTCGTAGCCGCCCGGATAGTGATGCGCAAGGCTTGCCGCCGCGCGGTTTTCCGACGACATCAGCGCCAGCAGCAGCATATTTTTACGGCTGATCTGGCTGTTTAAACGCACCCGCGAATAGATCCCTTTCATCTCCGGCGTATGGCTGATATCCACCGTCAGCATCTCATCCAGCGGCAGGCTGGCGTCGAGCACCACCATCGCGGTCATTACTTTGGTAATCGACGCTATCGGACGCACCAGATCCGGGTGGCTTGAGAACAGCACTTCATTGGTGCGCAGATCGACGATCATGGCGCTGCCGGAGGCAATTTGCGGCTCAGCGGCGGCAAGCGGCGACGCGGCGGCTTTCGCGGCGGCCAGCGCCGGGGCGGAAAGCGGCGCGGCCAGCAGCAGCGCGAGACTTAACAGGGAAAGACGAATTTTTGTCGGCATGGCGAAAGTTCGGAAAAGAATTCACGCGCGTAATTAAACGCACCGCCACCAACGGTGAAAGCTATTGATGGCTGGCGCGGGCATGATACTCCGGCCTTCGCGTTTCCCGCTACAGAAGATTCAACGCCGGGCGCAGCGCCGCCGGTTTTTACACCGGCGGCATACGTCAGAAGAGACGATAACCGTAACCCCACAGCAGCACGGTCAGCGCCAGCAACACCTCCAGCAGCAGCACGCCGATGGCGAGCGTCGAGCCGGAAAAGCGCAGCCCTTCTTCCTGATTAATATTAAGAAACGCCGGAATGCCGACATAAAGCAGATAACCGGTGTAGAGCAGCGCGAGCGTCCCCACCAGCGCGCAGAGCCACACCAGCGGATAGAGCGCCACCACGCCGCTTAAAAAGAGCGGCGTCGCCACATAGCCCGCGAACACCATACAACCGGCGAGCGACGGACGACGCGGATAATCACGCGCCATCCACCAGATAACCCGCCCCATCACCGCGACACCTGCCAGCATCAGCGCATAAAACAGTACCGCCAGATAAAAACCGGTAAAGAGCGACAGCTTCACGACGTTGCCGTCGCCGAAATCCCAGCCAATCTGAGTGGTGCCGATAAACGCGCACAGCACGGGAATGGCCGCCATGATGAGTACGTGGTGGGTATAGTGATGCGTCACGGTTTCGTTTTCGTGGCGAATCACCTGCATTTCACGGAAAGGATGGGACAAAAGCCCCCAGACATGGTTCATAACGCCCCCTGACTCAGACCGCCCGGAACGGGTACTGTAAGTATAATTCAGGCCTGTAGATTAAAAAGTAAACAGCACAAAAACAGGTAGTCCGTTGAACGCGCAGGGCGCGGCGGGCGCGTTATACTTTCGGTTTCGCGCGTGGCGCGAAGAAAGCCTGACAAACGGGAGTAGTGGAATTCATGGATATCAATAACCTGATTGAGCAGTACGGTTATGTGACATTGCTGGTGGGCAGCCTTGCCGAAGGGGAAACCGTCACGCTGCTGGGCGGCGTGGCGGCACATGAAGGGCTGCTGCGCTTTCCGCTGGTAGTGCTGGTGGTGGCGCTCGGCGGCATGATTGGCGACCAGGTGCTTTATCTGGTGGGCCGCCGGTTCGGCACCCGGGCGCTGGCGCGGTTTTCCGGCAAGCAGAAGCAGATAGCCCGCGCGCAGGCGCTTATCCAGCGCCATCCGGCGTGGTTTGTGATTGGCACCCGCTTTATGTACGGTTTTCGTATTATCGGCCCGCTGTTAATTGGCGCGAGCCGCGTCCCGCCGAAGCTCTTTGTGCCGCTGAATATCCTCGGGGCGCTGGTCTGGGCGACGCTCTTTACCACGCTCGGTTACGTGGGCGGCCAGGTGATAGAGCCGTGGCTGCATCGCCTCGATCATCATCTGAAACAGCTGGTGTGGGTCGTACTGGCGGTGGGTATTGTGCTGCTGCTGCGCTGGCTGTGGCGCAAGCGCAGCAGCAGAGAGGATTAAGCCTTCGGCTTAAACTGCGGGTTAGCGAGCGTAAACCCGCCGTCGATGATAAACGACTGGCCAGTGGTATAGGTGGCGCCCTCCGAGCAGAGCCACGCGACGATGCTGGCTATCTCATCGGTTTCGCCGGGGCGCGCCATCGGGATATTCGGCATCGAGCCGGGCTTCGCGTCGCCCTCTTCCATGTCGTTCATTGGCGTGGCGATAGCGCCAGGCGCGACGGCGTTCACCAGAATGTTATGCTCCACCAGCTCCAGCGCCATCGATTTGGTCAGCCCGCCGAGCGCGTGTTTGGCCGCGGTGTAGGCGCTCGCCTCCGGCAGCGGCGTGTGTTCATGCACCGAGGTAATATTCACAATGCGCCCGCCCTGCCCCTGTTTCACCATCGCTTTGGCGGCGATTTGCGAGCAGAGAAACGCGCCGTCCACATCCACCGTCTGAATGCTGCGCCACTCGTCGAAGGTCATCTCCAGAAACGGCTTTTTGATCATCGCGCCCGCGTTATTCACCAGCGCGTCGATACGCCCGAAGCGGTCGATAAGCGCCTGAATGGCGTTCGCGCCCTCCGGCAGATGGCTGAGGTTGAGCTGGATAAGTTCAGCGCGCCGTCCGAGGCTTTCCACTTCCTGCGCGGTCTCCTTCGCGCCTTTATCGTCACTGTGCCAGGTAATGCCGATATCGAACCCTTGCCTTGCGAGAAATACCGCACACTTCTTGCCGATGCCTGAATCTGACGCGGTGACGATCGCCACTTTGTTTGCAGAACTCATGGTGCCTCCGGGAGTTGCGTTAAAGCGTTAAGTATAGCGAGGCCTGAAAAATCAGCGCCGGGCGGGCGAAAACGCTCCCCTCACTTTTTTCTGCCGCCTTTGCAGGAGCTTCTATACTGATAATTACCTTCATGGATCAACGAGATCCCGCAAAGACAATAAGGAGTAAGTGATGAAAATCATTCTGTGGGCGGTACTGATTATTTTTCTGATTGGGCTGTTAGTGGTGACGGGCGTATTTAAAATGATCTTCTGATGTACCGGGCGCCGCCTGTCCACGGCGCCCTTTACCTTACTTCGCGCCGTGGCTGCTGTAGTTGACCGGCACCCAGCGATACCCGTCTCCCTGCGCTTTTATCTTGCCGATACCCGGAAACGCGATATGCGCCGATGCCACCCAGGCGTTGCTCTGCGCCGCCATTTTCAGCGTTTTCTCCCGCATGGCCACTGCCTCATCCTGATTGACATCAAAATGAATCGCCACCTGCGGCTGCGGCATCTGCACCGCTTTCACATGGATAATATCGCCCCACAGTAAAAGCGTTTCACCGCCGCGGGTCACTTTGTAAATCACGCTGCCGGGCGTGTGGCCGGGCGCGGGCAGCGCTTCAATGTCGGGCATGATTTGCGCGGGCGCGTGGAACGCTTTCATCTTTCCGGCGCTGATGACCGGGCGCAGCGACCGTTCCGATTCCGCAAACGTATGGCGCTGGCTGGCTTCCACTTCCTTTTCATGCGCCGGGTTGAGCCAGAAATCGAGATCGCGCTGGTCCACCCGCACGGTGGCGTTCGGGAAGACCGGTTTACCGTCGCGCTGCACGCCACCGGAGTGATCGGCGTGAATGTGCGTCAGCAGGACCGTGTCGACTTGCGACGGGTCGATACCGGCGGCGCGCAGGTTTTCCGGCAGATGGCCGCCGTTATTCCCAAGCAACGCGCCCGCGCCGCTGTCCACCAGGATGAGTTTATCGCCAGTGTTAATGACGTAGGCGTTAATGGAGGTTTCGACCTGCGGCGTCAGCGCGTCATCGGCGAGGCGCGTTTTGAGAGCGTCAGGCGTGATGCGGGTCAGGAGTTTGTCGGCGGGAATGGTCACGGTGCCATCGGAGACAGCCGTTATCTGCCAGTCGCCGAGCATCATGCGGTAATAGCCGGGTGCCTGCGCGCTGTTAACAGGCAATGGCGCTGCGCCAAGCGGCGCGGCCAGCGCGAAAGTGAAAAGCGCCAGTAAGGTTGCGGCAGTTTTCATCATAGTCCTCCCGTTGATTTGACTTGCTGAAGTATCCACGCCGCACTAGTATCACTCCAATTGATTGGAGCCATAATGACTATCAAAGAAAACGATTTTCGCAAAATCGACCTCAACCTGCTCATCGCGTTTGCGGTGCTGTTTCGCGAGCAGAGCGTGTCGCTCGCGGCCGATAAACTGCATCTCGGGCAGCCGGCGGTCAGCGGCGCGCTCGCGCGCCTGCGCGATATGTTCGATGACCCGCTGTTTATTCGCAGCGGCCACCGGATGCAGCCGACCGCGCGCGCCGTCGCCCTGCATGGCGAGCTGATGCCGCTGCTGGAGCAGCTTCAGTCAGCGCTGTTCCAGCAGGCTGAATTTCACCCGCAGCAGGCGAGCGCCACCATTACGCTTGGCATGACCGACTGGGTGGAGATGTGGCTGATGCCGCAACTGATCCCGGCGCTGCGCGAGGCCGCGCCCGGCGTGCGGCTCAATGTGGTGGCAAGCTCGCCGTTTAGCGATCCGCGCCGTCTGGAGGAAGGCGAGCTGGATATGGCGATAAGCGTGGCGCAGGCCGGGCCGCGCTGGCAGGAGCGCGAGGTGTTAGTGAGCATGCCGTTTGTGACGCTCTGGCACCCGTCGCAGCTCAGCCTCACCGCCCCGCTGACGCTTGAGGATTACGTGCGAGAACCGCACCTGATGGTGACCTACCGCGAAGCGACCAGCAGCCTTATTGATACGCTACTGGCACGCCAGGGAGCGCGCCGCAGCATTTGCTACACCACGCCGCACTTCGCGGGCCTGCCGGGACTTCTGATGCAGATGCCCGCGCTCGCGACCGTGCCCGCGGGGCTCTGTGATATGTGGCAAACGGCCTGGGGGCTTTCGGCAAGCCCGGTGCCGCTCGACGTGCCGCCGTTTGAAGTGGCGCTGCTGTGGCATCAGCGCCATAACAGCGATCCGGCGTTGATGTGGTTACGCGGATTTATTCAGCGGCTGATAGCGAACGGCGAATAACGTCAGTGGCGGTTGATGGCGTCGGCAATAGCCGCCGAGGTGGTTAACGCGCGGATTTCGCTGAAGAGTTCCGTCGCCTCGGCGTACTCTTTGCGCAGATAACCGAGCCACTGCTTGATACGCGCCACGTGGTACATGCCCGTATCGCCCTGTTTCTCAAGCCGGGTGTACTGTTGCAGCAGTTGCACCACTTCCGGCCAGGGCATACGCGGCTCGTTATATTTAATCACGCGGCTTAAATTCGGCACGTTGAGCGCGCCGCGGCCAATCATCACCGCGTCGCAGCCCGTTTCCGCCATGCACGCCTGCGCGCTGGCGTAATCCCAGATTTCACCGTTGGCGATAACCGGAATCGTCAACCGCTCGCGAATTTCGCCAATCGCCGCCCAGTTAATCCGCTCGGCTTTATAGCCATCTTCTTTGGTGCGCCCGTGTACCACCAGCTCCGTCGCGCCCGCCTGCTGGACGGCATCGGCGATTTCAAAACGCCGCGCGCCGCTGTCCCAGCCGAGACGAATTTTCACCGTGACAGGTAAATGCGCAGGTACGGCTTCGCGCATCGCTTTCGCGCCGCGATAGATAAGATCCGGGTCTTTCAGCAGCGTGGCACCGCCGCCGCTGCCGTTCACAAGCTTCGACGGGCAGCCGCAGTTGAGATCAACGCCCCAGGAGCCCAGCTCCACCGCGCGGGCGGCGTTTTCGGCAAGCCATTGCGGGTGCTGACCGAGCAGTTGCACACGCACCCGCGTACCGGACGGCGTGCGGCTTTCGTGATGGAGTTCCGGGCAGAGTTTATAAAACGATTTCACCGGCAGGAGGCTGTCTACCACGCGCAGAAACTCGGTGATGCAGAGATCGTAATCATTCACCCCGGTGAGCAGTTCGCGCACCAGAGAGTCAAGCACGCCTTCCATCGGCGCCAGTAAAACACGCATAACGCTACCCGCTAAAAAAAGAGGCGCTATGGTAGCGCCTAGCCGCCGTGAAAGGAATGCGCGAGCGCTGGCTCAGAGCGTAAAACCGAAACGCTGGCCGTCCGGCAGCTCGACATCCAGCCGCACCGTGCCGCCCAGGGCTTCGACATAGCGCTTCAGCGTCGAGATTTTCATCTCGTTGCCGCGCTGTTCGATAGCCGCGACTGACGGCTGTGCGATACCCATCTGGCGCGCCATCTCGGTTTGCGACACGCTGAGCGCCTCGCGCAGCGCATACAGATGGGTTTCCAGCAGCAGCTGCGCCGTTTTCTCTTCGATGCGTGCGCGGGCCTCCGGGGTCTGCGCCGCCAGCACTTCATCAAACGTCTTCATCTATACCTCCCGGTGGTTCAGATAGTGGCTAAACAGTTTGTCAGCGACGCGCAGTATGACCCGGTAAAACCGCTTTTCATCGCCCTTTTTCTGTGCCGCGCACAGCACAATCGCATAACGGTGCGGATCAAAAGCGTAAAAGGCGCGTATGGGCCGCCCGGCGTGCTGAACCCGTAATGCCTTCATACCCGCGTGACGCGAGCCTTTGAGCGTATCGGCATACGGACGCCCGAGGTGCGGACCTTTGATTTTCAAAAGCCCCAGCGCCGCCAGCACATCTTCCTGCAACGGCTGCGGCTGCCTCGTGAGCCAGCACTCAAACTCGTGAGTAAGGTAAATAGTCCACATGGCGCTCCTCCCTGTTCGTTAGCGACTACCGTGAACGGCAAGGAGCGTTTTATAGATTGTAATCTATAGCTTCAACAGGATCATTACTGGTTTGCGTAACGGCGCGCAAAAAATTTTTGCGGCCATGAAAGGCGCGTTGTGAACCTGAGCGATGGCTCGAAAGTTTAGGTATGCTGAACTGGCTCCTGTGATCGGTAGCACAGTTTTCATTTTAATTGTATGATGAATGCGTTCGGTTTAAAGGTGACCCCTATGAGCACAATGCTGACTTCTCTCTGGCAACTGGTACGCGCGTTTGTTTTGATTTACGCCTGCCTCTATGCAGGCATTGCGATTGCCGCGCTGCTGCCGATTACGATCCCTGGCAGCATCATCGGCATGCTGATTCTTTTTGTGCTGCTGGCGTTTCAGATCCTGCCCGCGAAATGGGTACAGCCCGCCTGTAATCTGCTGATCCGCTATATGGCGCTGCTGTTCGTGCCGGTCGGTATTGGCGTGATGCAATATTTCGACGTGTTGCAGGCGCAGTTTGGCCCGGTGGTCGTCTCCTGTTTTATCAGTACGCTGGTGGTATTTATGGTGGTGAGCTGGAGCGCGCATCTGGCGCACGGCGAGCGCAAAGTGGTAGGCCAGGAAAGGAGCCATGAGAAATGATGCAGAATATCTGGTGGTCGCTGCCGCTGACGCTGCTGGTGTTTTTCGCCGCCCGCAAGCTTGCCGCGCGGCTCAAAAGCCCGCTGCTTAATCCGCTGCTGGTCTGCATGGTGGTGCTGATCCCGTTTCTGATGCTGGCCCATATTCCTTATGAGCGCTATTTCCAGGGCAGCCGCATTCTGAATGATTTGCTGCAACCCGCCGTGGTGGCGCTGGCGTTCCCGCTCTATGAACAGCTGCACCAGATCCGCGCGCGCTGGAAGTCGATTATCACGATTTGCTTTGCAGGCAGCGTGGTGGCGATGGTCACCGGCACTTCTGTTGCGCTGCTGATGGGCGCAAGCCCGGAAATCGCGGCGTCCGTCCTGCCGAAATCGGTCACCACGCCGATCGCGATGGCCGTGGGCGGAAGCCTCGGCGGCATTCCCGCTATCAGCGCCGTTTGCGTGATTTTCGTCGGGATTCTCGGTGCGGTGTTTGGCCATACGCTGCTGAATATGATGCGGATAAAAACCAAATCCGCGCGCGGGCTCGCGATGGGCACGGCTTCGCACGCCCTCGGGACGGCGCGCTGCGCGGAGCTGGACTATCAGGAAGGAGCGTTCAGTTCGCTGGCGCTGGTGATTTGCGGGATTATTACGTCGCTGGTCGCCCCGTTCCTGTTCCCGCTTATTCTCGCGATATGGCGCTAAAACTTGCGATACGTCGCGCATTTTCATTCTAAATTTCATTTGTTGCATAGCCAGCGAGATCTAAATCACATATAAAGCCTCAGGAGCGCCGTAAACTATTTTTCCTGTTACTTCTTTTGAGGCTTTGCCATGCACCCACGTTTTGAAACTGCCTTCGCACAGCTGCCGGCGGCACTGCAAGCCGCTCTGGCTCCACTGATTGCTGATGTTCATTTTCCGGCGATGCTGAACGCCGAACAGGTCGCTGACGTTCGCCGTCAGAGCGGGCTGGACGATGACGCGCTGGCGTTTGCGCTGCTGCCGTTAGCCGCCGCCTGCGCGCAAACGGAGATCTCGCACTTTAATGTGGGCGCGGTGGCCCGTGGCCTTAGCGGCAATCTCTATTTCGGCGGCAATATGGAGTTTCGCGGCGCGGCGATGCAGCAGACGATTCACGCCGAGCAGAGCGCCATCACCCACGCCTGGATGCGCGGCGAAACCGGCCTTGCGGCGATTACCGTTAACTACACGCCTTGCGGCCACTGCCGTCAGTTTATGAATGAGCTTAACAGCGGGCTGACGCTTCGCATTAACCTGCCCGGACGCGCGCCTTCACAGCTTGGCGATTACCTGCCGGACGCGTTCGGCCCGCGCGATCTCGATATCAAAACGCTGATTTTCGATACGGAAAATCATGGCTATGCGCTGAAAGGCGACGCGCTGACGCAGGCCGCGATTGCGGCAGCCAACCGCAGCCATGCGCCGTACAGCCAGTCCCCTTCCGGATTGGCCATTGAAACCCGCGATGGTGAAATCTTTACCGGCAGCTATGCCGAGAACGCGGCGTTCAACCCTTCCCTGCCGCCGCTGCAGGCCGCGCTGAATCTGATGAGCCTGAACGGTTACGCATGGGCGGACATCAAGCGCGTCGCGCTTGCCGAACGTGACGACGCAACGATTGTTCAGCGCGACGCCACCGCCGCGACGCTGAAGGCGCTTGGCTTCACGAATCTCGAACTCGTTACGCTTGCCTGAAATAACGCTGCGGGCGTTCTGCCCGCAGCGGCGAAAAATGCTTCAACCGGTCGTTCGATTCTTGCTCTTGCCCGGCGGGTAAAGTAGCCTTGAATCTCTTTTCTGATTGTTTCGAGCTGCCTGAATGTTAAAGCGTTTGTTATACAGCCTGCTGGCCCTGATTGGCGTACTGCTGTTAACGGCGCTGCTCCTTGACCGCTGGATCAGCTGGAAAACCGCGCCTTACGTCTATGACGAGCTACAGGATTTACCGTGGCGTCAGGTGGGCGTGGTGCTCGGCACCGCCAAATATTATCGCACCGGCGTGATTAACCAGTATTACCGCTACCGCATTCAGGGCGCGCTGAACGCGTATAACAGCGGCAAGGTGAATTACCTGCTGTTGAGCGGCGATAATGCCCAGCAGAGCTATAACGAGCCGATGACGATGCGCAAGGATTTGATTGCCGCAGGCGTCGATCCGGCGGATATCGTGCTGGATTACGCCGGTTTCCGCACGCTCGACTCTATCGTGCGCACCCGCCGGGTGTTCGATACCAACGATTTCATCATCATTACCCAGCGTTTCCATTGCGAGCGCGCGCTGTTTATCGCGCTGCATATGGGCATCCAGGCGCAGTGTTACGCCGTGCCGTCGCCAAAAAATATGTTGTCGGTGCGCGTGCGTGAGTTTGGCGCGCGTTTAGGGGCGCTGGCGGATCTTTATATTTTTAAGCGTGAACCGCGTTTCCTCGGCCCGCTGGTGCCCATCCCCGCCCTTAACGAAGTGCCTGACGACGCGCAGGGTTACCCTGCCGTGACGCCCGAGCAGATGCTGGAATTACAGAAGAAGAAATAAGCGTCGCAGTGGCAGGTGCGGTGGGTGCGCTGCGCTTACCCACCCTACAAATTCCTTTCATCTTTATACCCGGTGGGTGCGCTGGCGCTTACCCACCCTACAAATTCCTTTCATCTTTATACCCGGTGGGTGCGCTGCGCTTACCCACCCTACAAATTCCTTTCATCTTGGTACCCGGTGGGTGCGCTGGCGCTTACTCACCCTACAAATTCCTTTCATCACCGTAGGGCGGGTAAGCGCAGCGCACCCACCATCCAGTTTTTAATATATCAGGTCGGTGAATTCGTTACGTTCGCCACAATGTCATCCTGATATGTGCGCTTCCCTCACGCGAACGTGCAAAGGGGGCTCGCCGCCGCCCCCTTTGCAATCCCGGCTCCCGGCAGAAAATCGCCCCTGCGGGGAAGCCTCGCCTTATTCCCTCCGGCCATGGGTCGGGTCCATCCGGTGCGCCCCGGCCTGCGGCGACACAGCGAGGCCGATTTTTTTAAGCCGGAGCAAAACCATCATCCTCAACGCTCACTCTGAGTGTAAGGCGGGTAAGCGTAGCGCACCCGCCATCATTCACACTCACCGCCCATAAAAAAAGCCCCCGCAAGCGGAGGCTTTTTGGCGTAACCGCGCTTATTTCTTACGCGCGTATTTCAGGGAATCCAGGGCGACCGCGAAAATGATAATCGCGCCCTTGATGATGTACTGCCAGTAAGGGTTGATGCCGATATAGGTCAGGCCGTAGTTGATAACGGTGAAGATAATCACACCGGTCACCACGCCAAGCACCGTACCCACGCCGCCGCTGAAGGAGACGCCGCCCACCACACACGCCGCGATGGCGTCGAGCTCATACATAAAGCCCAGATTGTTAGTGGCAGAACCGATACGGCCCGCTTCCAGCATCCCACCGAAGGCGTAGAACACGCCGGAGAGCGCATAAATCATCAGCAGGTTCAGCGCCACGTTCACGCCGGAGACTTTCGCCGCTTCCGGGTTACCACCGATAGCGAAAATGTTTTTACCAAAGCGGGTTTTATTCCACAGGATCCAGACGAACGCCACGGCAATCAGCGCGTAAAACGTAATGTAGGAAAGCCTGAAACCACCGAGCGCGACAAACCCCTGCGTAAACGTCGAGAAGCCGGAATCGAAGCCGGAAATCGGCGACGCGCCCACGAAGTCGTAATACAGCGAGTTGATACCGTAAACGATGATCATCGTGCCAAGCGTGGTAATAAACGGCGTCACGTTCAGGTACGCAATGATAATGCCGTTTACCAGACCAATCACGGCACCGATAGCGCAGACAATCAGGATCACGAGCGCAATCGGCATGGTCGCCATTTCCGGGAACACTTTGTTGGCGTTTTCCATCGATTGCAGCAGCGTTGCCGCGACCACCGCGGCGAGGCCAACCTGACGCCCTGCGGAAAGGTCAGTCCCCTGGGTGACAATCAACCCTGCCACGCCAAGCGCGATAATAATACGCACCGATGACTGGGTGAGAATATTACTTAAGTTCAACAGGCTTAAAAACGTCGGATCCTGGAAAATAATAATGGCCAGCAACACTAAAAGAACGACGTAAATACCGCCCTCTTTCAGATAAGTGAGAAAACTCTTCTTATTTAACGCACTCATGAGGAGCCCCTGATATTAAAGGTGCAAAGACGCAAGACGCAGAATTTCATTTTGCGTCGTCGTTTTGGTGTCAACAATTCCGGAGACGAGGCCATTGCTCATTACCAGAATACGGTCAGTTATCCCTAACAGCTCAGGCATTTCTGAGGAGATAATAATGATCCCCTTACCCTTTTTCGCCAGTTCAGCAATAAGCTGGTAGATTTCAAATTTCGCGCCTACGTCGATGCCGCGCGTCGGCTCATCAAGCATTAATATCTCCGGCTGGGTGAGCAGCCAGCGCCCGATAATCACTTTTTGCTGGTTACCGCCGGAAAGCGAACCAATTTGTGTGCGATGACCCGGCGTTTTAACACGCATTGAGTCAATCACCCACTGGGTATCGCTTTTCATGCGGGAATTATCCAGCAAGCCGATTTTGCTTTTATAGTTGCGAATATTGGAAATCAGGGAGTTAAAACCGATATCCAGATAAGCGTAGATCCCCGTTGAGCGGCGCTCCTCGGTCACCAGCGCAAAGCCGTTATTAATGGCTTCATTGGCGCTATGGTTATTGATCTTTTTACCGTGCAGACTAATGGTACCACCGGATTTCTCACGAATACCAAATAACGTTTCCACAATGTCCGTGCGCTTCGCGCCCACCAGACCGGCAATGCCCAGGATCTCGCCTTTATGCAGATCAAAGGAGACATCGCGAATCGACGGCTGGCGCAGCGAGGTCAGGTTGCGCACTTCAAGGATCACTTCACCGGGTTTGTTTTCACGATCCGGGAAGCGCTGGTTGAGAGAACGCCCTACCATCATGGCGATGATCTTATCCATATCCAGCCCTTCCAGCGACTGGGTGGCGATCCACTGGCCATCGCGCAGGATAGTGATTTCATCGCACAGCTGGAAGATCTCTTCCATTTTGTGGGAAATATAAACAATACCGCAGCCGCGTTCTTTCAGCTTACGGATAATCTTAAAGAGATGATTAACTTCTTTCTCCGTCAGAGATGACGTCGGTTCATCCATAATGACGATTTTCGCGTCGTAGGAGAACGCTTTGGCGATTTCAATCATCTGCATCTGCGATACAGAAAGCGTACCCACGCGAGCTTTAGGATCGATATCAATATCGAGCTCGTCGAAAATCGCTTTGGTATCAAGATACATTTTTTCCTGGTCAACAAACATGCCTTTGGTCGGATAACGGCCAAGCCACATGTTGTCCATGACGGAACGTTGTAATACCAAGTTTAATTCCTGATGCACCATCGATATTCCATTCTCCAGCGCCTCTTTGGCCGAATGGAAATCAATTTCTTTCCCTTGGAAAAGAATACTGCCGGAATCTTTTTGATAGATCCCGAAAAGACATTTTAATAACGTTGATTTGCCCGCGCCATTCTCACCCATCAGAGCATGAATAGAATGAGGACGAACTTTTAAATTAACGTTATCGAGTGCCTTAACGCCCGGAAAACTCTTGTTGATATTCGTCATTTCCAACAAGTATTCGCCTGACGACTGCGTATTATTGCTGACCATATTTATACCTGGCTGCGAGTGTGTTGGCTGAGCATGGCACGCTAAAGGGGGCGCAAAATGCGCCCCGTAAATACATTGCAATTATTTTTTGCTGGTGATTTCCGCCAGGTTGTCTTTATCAACGCCGACATAAGGAATACGCACCACTTTGTTTTCAATTTTCCAGTCAGTGCCGTCTGCCGCGCCTTTGCCTGCAGCCAGATTTTTAGCAAGGTCAAAGGTCGCTTTCGCCTGGTTGTTGGCATCGTTCAGCACGGTACCGGCCAGCGCGCCAGATTTCACCAGCGCCAGCGCTTCCGGCAGGGCATCCACACCGAAGACAGGAATAGATGATTTGTTGTGCGCTTTCAGCGCTTCTACCGCACCCATCGCCATGGCGTCGTTGTTCGCGATAACCACTTCGATTTTGTTAGCGTTCGGGCCAGAGAGCCAGGCATCCATTTTATCTTTCGCCTGAGCGGTATCCCACATGGCGGTATCCAGCTGCAGCTGCTCGGTTTTAATGCCTTTGTCGTTCAGCTCTTTGATAACGTAAGTGGTACGCGCTTCAGCATCCGGGTGGCCCGGCTCGCCCTTCAGCAGGACGTACTGGATCTGGCCATCTTTATTCAGATCCCAGCCCGCGTTGGCTTTCCAGTGCTTGGCAATCAGATCGCCCTGGATAATGCCGGATTCTTTGGAGTCGGTGCCCACGTAATAGGCTTTGTCATAGCTGTCCAGCGCTTTGCGGGACGGCTCTTTGTTAAAGAACACGATGGGGATGTTCTGACCGCGCGCTTTTTCGATAACAGTGCCTGCGGCCGCCGGGTCAACAAGGTTGATCGCCAGAGATTTCACGCCTTTTGCCAGCAGCACATCAATCTGATCGTTCTGCTTGGACTGGTCGTTCTGGGAGTCGTTCATCAGCAGCTGAACGTCAGGCGAAGCGGAAGCGTCTTTTTCAATTGCCTTGCGCACGACGGACATAAAGTTGTCGTCGTATTTATAAATGGTTACGCCAATACGGTCGGCTGCCTGAGCCGCGGTGCCAAAAAGCATGCAGGACATAACGGCAGAGAGGGTCAACACCTTCTTATTCATGGTATCTCCGGTTTTTATGCAGGGTAGCAATCGTGAAAAACGGGCGGCAGGACGGTAAGGAGAAAAACCTTACTGAATGCCGAAGTTCACTAATAAAAAACACTTCCTTGCTCGGTAATGCTTCCAGTAAAGCTTTTTTATCGTTCAGGGGCGGCAGATAACGTCAGTGTTAAATCGCCGTTACATAAAGTTTCAGGCCCATGAGACGCCGTCATCATAGTCAGCGCAATGTTAATATACTGTGAATTTACTCACAGATTGAAAGCGGTTACATCACGCGCATTTATAAACTAGTGATCGGCTCCACATTTTGCCGCGCCGCGACGGAATGACGACGCACCAGCGTAGGCATAAAACAGTGGGTAGCCGTCGGATCCAGCGCTCCTGCGGCCCCCTGTAGCGCCAGTTCAGTGGCGAGACGCGCCATGGAGACCACCGGATAACGTACGGTGGTCAGTTGCGGATCGGTGTAACGGGCGATCGGGATATCATCGAAACCAATGACTGACAGATGCTGCGGCACCAGAATGCCGTTATCTTTCAGCGCCGTCAGCGCGCCTGCCGCCATGCTGTCGTTGTAAGCAAACACGGCGGTGAGATGCAGATTGCGGCCTAAGAGTTCCACCATCGCCGTCTCGCCGCCCTGCATATCCGGGCTACCGGTGCCGACCCAGGCCTCCGGCGGCTGAACGCCTTCATCGGCCAGCGCCCGCTGCCACCCTTCGCGGCGTTTGTCGTTATCATCAATCTGGTGGCTGGAGGCGAGATAGCCGATGCGCTGATGGCCGCTGCTTTGCAGCATGCGCGTCGCCATCATCGCGCCGGTGACATTATCAAGCCCCACGCAGCGATGCGCGTAACCCGGCACGATGCGGTTAATCAACACCATGCCTGGCACCTGTTCAAGAAAAGCGGCAAGCTCCTCGTCGCAAAGCGATTTGGCGTGCACGATAAGCGCGCTGCAACGCTGGCGGATCAACACTTCAATGGCGTGGCGCTCTTTTTCCGCCTCGTGATAGCTGTTGCCGATAAGCACATATTTGCCGTGCTGCTGCGCCACGACATCGACGGCTTTCACCAGCGCGCCGAAGAACGGATCGGAGACGTCCATCACCACAACGCCTATCGTATCGCTGACCTGGGTGGCCAGCGCCTGGGCGTTCGCGTTCGGGCGGTAACCAAGCTGCGTCACCGCCTGCATGACGGTTTCACGCGTTTCCGGGCTGACCAGCGCGCTGTTATTGAGAACGCGGGAGACCGTCGCAACAGAGACCCCTGCCAGACGGGCAACGTCACGAATGGTGATCATGGCGACCACCCTGAAGAGCTGAAATGCGTCTCACAGAAACCCCCTGTGTTAAGTCAGGTGGCTATTCTGGCAGTGCGCCTGAATGCGCTGCGTGAAGCGCATCACAGCGCTGGAAACGGTTACATACGATTTGTTAACGATTGTGATCCAGATCGTTATCTGGATGATACAGATTGCGGTGCGCCTGCGGCGAGACGCGTCAGACGCCGCCATAGCCATTCCAGCGGCCCCTGGCGGAAATAACGCAGCCACAGCACGGAGAACACGAGATTAACGGCCCAGACCGCCGGGACAAACGCCAGCAGCGAGAGCCGATCAAACTGCATAAACAGGCCGAAGCGGTTGAAGAGCGTCGTACAGATAAGGCTTTGCAGCAGATAGTTAGTGAGCGCCATACGCCCGACGCAGGCCACGGCGGTCATCAGTTTCAGGCGCGCCAGACACGGCCAGTAGCCGAAAACCAGCGCCGTATAGCCGAGCGCCTGCAGCGGCGCGCCCAGTTCGCGCGGTGCCTGAAGCAGAAACGCGCACCAGCGGTAATCCCAGCCGAGATGCCACTGCACGATTATCGCGGGCAGGTTAATCAGCACGCCCAGCGCCACCAGCCCGAAACCGGTGCGCCGGTAGTGGCGCAGGCTGAATTCGCCGCGCAACCAGCCGCTGCGCATCAGTGCCGCACCGTTCAGCATCATGCCCGCGAGCTGCCAGCCATACTGCGCGCCGAGCGCCAGCAGCATGGAAGAGAGCAGATCGAGTCGGCTGCGCACGGCCTCCATGCCCCCTTCCAGACGCCAGAATTTTTCATAGAAGAGATCGGCCGCCTGCGGCGTCCAGGAGCGGCTCATGTGCTCGCCGGATATCATGCCGAGCAGCAACAGCACCGCAATCCCGATGAGATAAAGCACCACGCCGGTTTTAAACAGCGATTTCACACTCGGGGCATCGCGCACCATGCGCCAGCAGATGAGCCCTACCAGCCCGTACGCCAGCAGAATATCGCCATCCCAGATGAAAATAGCGTGTACAAAACCGAGCAGCGCCAGCAGCGTAAGCCTTGCCTGGATCCAGCGTTTACCGCGCGGCAGCAGCATTTGCAGACCAGCCCCGAACAGCAGCGCGAACAGCGTGAGGAATTTGACCTGGGCGAAGAGATCGAGCAGCGCCCATGTCCAGGCGTCGCGGGAGGTGATATCGCCATACCAGGCGGGGTTGAGATAGGCCGCCTTCGGGAGCCCAAAGGCGGTAATGTTAAGCAGAAGGATGCCGAGGATCGCCAGACCGCGTACCGCGTCGAGGGTGATATTTCTCGTCATCCTGGGTTTTAGCCGTTGTGGTGACGCACAGCGCGCAGAAACTCCTGGCGCGTGTTCTGGCTGGACTTAAACAGCCCGCCGAGCGAGGTTGTGGTGGTCGCGCTGGTCGCGTCGCGGATGCCGCGCGCTTTCACGCAGTAGTGCACCGCGTCGATGGAGACCGCCACGTTGTTCGTGCCAAGCAGCGTTTGCAGTGCCACCAGTACCTGCTGCGTCAGTCGCTCCTGCACCTGCGGGCGCTGGGCGAAGAACTGCACGATGCGGTTGATTTTTGAAAGGCCGATCACCGCGTCTTTCGGGATATACGCGACGGTCGCTTTACCGTCGATGGTCACGAAGTGGTGTTCGCAGGTGCTGGTCAGGGTGATGTCGCGCACCGTGACCATTTCATCCACCTTCATTTTGTTCTCAATAACGGTAATCTTCGGGAAATTGGCGTAATCGAGGCCGGAGAAAATCTCATCCACATACATCTTGGCGATGCGATGCGGCGTTTCCATCAGGCTGTCATCGCTCAGATCCAGGTTAAGCAGCTGCATGATTTCGGTCATATGACCGGCGATAAGGCGCTTGCGGGTTTCGTTATCCAGCTCGTTGACCGGCGGACGCAGTGGCGTCTCCAGACCGCGCGCGACCAGCGCTTCATGAACCAGGGCCGCTTCTTTACTGAGTGATGGCATCGTTATTTTCTCCTGCAGGTGTAACCAGACTCTGCCCGGCCGGGGCTGAGCGTGGGCTCATTGTGCGTGAGCTAACGCACATAATCCAGTGGCCGGGGCGAAATTGTTGAAATCGTCGCGGCCTTTCAGGCACGCCGGAAGACCAGCGCGCCGCCGATAAACAGCGCCACGCCCGCGAGCCACAACGCGGGCTCAAGCTGGCCGGTGAAGTGGCTTGAGAGCGCTGAAGTGACCGGCCCGACAAGCTGCCCTATCGCATAACCGGTAGTCAACAGACCTGCGAGATAGCGGGTGTGCGACGGTGCCAGCTCGCGCCCGCACTGCAAAGAAAGCTGCACCGCGCACAGGAAACCGCCGCCCACGAGAAGTGAGCCGATCACAAGCCCTGATAATCCCGGCAGCAGCGCCGCCGCCAGTACGCCGAGCCCCTGGAGCCAGAGAACAATCGCGAGACGCTGTGAGGCCGTACCGCGCGTTCGCCAGAGAATGCTGAGCGCAATGCCCACAACCGACGCCGCGCCGAACACCGGCCAGACGAACTGAGCGAACAGGCTGCCGGGAAAGCGCGCCGCCGCCATCTGCGATAAAAACGTGGCGGGCAGAATATAGCCGTAGCCTGCGAGACTATAGCTCCAGACCAGTCTTTTCAGCGCGGGCGTCAGTTCCAGCGGCGCGGGCGGCGTATCCGCCCGGTGCAGCTCGCCTTTGCGGGGTAAATAACGGGCGATAAGCGCAATCAGCGCGAACGCCAGCGTGCCGTAAATCACCCAGCCCTGTGCGGCGCTGAGCGCCGCGCCGTGGATCCAGACCGCCAGCAGGCCGCTGATAGTGATACCAACGCCAGGGCCTGCGAAGACCGCCGCGCTCAAACCCGGCCTGCCGTGGTGGGCGAGCTGTTCGTTAGTCCAGCCCGCGGCCATCACCAGCGCCCAGCCGCTCATGCAGCCAATCACGAAGCGCACCACGCCGTGCGACCACGGGCCGTCCGCCAGCGCGGAAACCAGCGTCAGCAGCACCGCGCCCCAGACGCCCATATGCAGCCGGTATTCCACATGGCGATGCGCGCGCATGGCATCCCAGGCACCCACCAGATAGCCAAGATAGTTGGCAGCGGCCACAAGCCCCGCGGTGGTCAGCGTCAGTTCGCCCTCGCCCACCATAAGCGGCACCTGGGGCGTGAACGCGAACCGCCCTATTCCCATTGCCACCACCAGTGCCAGAAAGCCGGTTAATGCAATACGCAGCGCCACGCCGCCTCCATTTGTTAAAATAAAGTTATCAATATGATGCGCTATGATCCCGGCCCGGTGAAGTGAAACTTGCTCACCTGACGGTTAGACTGCACTATCCGGGTTTGAACAAAAGGAGCCCCTATGGAACTGCTCGAAGAACACCGCTGTTTTGGCGGTTTACAACAGCGCTGGCGTCACGACTCCCGCGTGCTTAACTGCCCGATGACCTTCAGCATCTATCTTCCGCCCGACGCGCAGACCCCGCCGCCGGTGGTTTGGTGGCTGTCCGGGCTGACCTGCAGCGATGAGAATTTCACTACCAAAGCGGGCGCGCAGCGGGTAGCCGCTGAGCTGGGACTGGCGCTGGTGATGCCGGATACCAGCCCGCGCGGCGACGCGGTGGCGGATGACGCCGGTTACGATCTCGGCAAAGGCGCGGGCTTTTACCTGAACGCCACCGAGACGCCGTGGGCCGCGCATTACCGGATGTTTGATTATCTGAGCGAGGAGTTACCGCAGGTGCTGGCGGAAAACTTTACGCTGGCACCGAAAGCGGCGATTAGCGGGCATTCGATGGGCGGCCACGGGGCGCTTATCATGGCGCTGAAAAATCCGGGGCGTTTTAGCTCGGTGTCGGCGTTTGCGCCTATTGTGAACCCGGCCGGGGTGCCGTGGGGCAAAAAAGCGTTTACCGCGTATCTGGGTGATGACGAAAATCTGTGGCGCGCGTGGGACAGCTGCGCGCTGATGGAGCAGGCGTCTGCGGAAAACGCGATCCCGACTCTTATCGATCAGGGCGACAATGATCCGTTTTTCGGCGAGCAGCTTCAGCCGGAGCGGCTTGACGAAGCCGCGCGCAAGGCGGGCTGGCCGTTAACGTTGCGTATGCAGCCGGGTTACGACCACAGTTATTATTTTATCGCCACGTTTATTGAAGAGCATTTGCGTTTCCACGCGCAGCATCTGCGTTAACAGAGTGTGGTGGGTGTGATTCAAAGGTCGTAATGCGGTACGCGGTGGGTGCGCTGCGCTTACCCACCCTACTATATAAGAGTAATGGCGGGTGCGTTTTGCTTACCCGCCCTACGATAAAGGTGCGACAAGTATGTAGGGCGGGTAAGCGCAGCGCACCCGCCGTCCCACAGAAAAACCCCATAAAAAAGGCCGCATCGCGCGGCCTTTTCTTTATTTCTTCAGATGTTCAGGGAATTCCATATCGCGGTAACGCACGAAACGGGAGCCCTTCACCAGCTTGTAACCAAACCAGATAATCAGGAACAGCGGAATGCCAATATAGGTGGCCGCAACGGCTGCCCAGTCAATGGTGTCCGCAAGGAACGCCTGATAATTCTGGCCGAGCGTAATAATCAGGCACAGCACAAAGGCGAAAATCGGGCCCAGCGGGAAGAAGCCGGAACGATACGGCAGATCGTTAATGTCATTGCCCTGCAACACATAGCCGCGACGGAAACGGTAATGGCTGATGGCGATACCCAGCCAGGCGATAAAGCCTGTCATCCCGGAGGTGTTCAGCAGCCACAGATAGACCGTCTGGTTGCCAAACATCGACGTCAGGAAGCACAGACCAGCGATAACCGTCGTCGCATACAGCGCGTTGCGCGGCACGCCGCCTTTCGACAGCTTCGCGAAAATGCGCGGCGCTTTGCCGTCGCAGGCGAGCGTATAGAGCATACGCGTGGAAGCATACATCCCGGAGTTACCCGCAGACAGCACCGCCGTCAGGATCACCGCATTCATAATCGCCGCCGCGCCCAGCAGACCGGCGTGCTGGAACACCAGCGTAAACGGGCTGACGCTGATATCTTTCACGTCGTTACGCAAAAGGCTCGGATCGGTGTACGGAATAATCAGGCTGATTATCAGAATTGCGAACACATAGAACAGCAGGATACGCCAGAATACCTGACGCACCGCGCGCGGAATGTTTTTCTCTGGCTCCTCTGATTCACCCGCCGCGATACCGATAAGCTCGGTGCCCTGGAAGGAGAAGCCGACAATCATCGCCACGCCTATCATCGCCGAGAAACCGCCCGCGAAAGGCGCATCGCCGATAGCCCAGTTGCTCCAGCCGGCCGGCGCTGCCCCTTTGAAAATACCGACGATCATCGCGATGCCCACCAGGATAAAGATAATCACGGTGGCGACTTTGATTAACGAGAACCAATATTCCGCTTCGCCAAAGCCTTTCACGGAGATGACGTTCAGCAGGAACATGATGCCGAGGAACAGCGCGCTCCAGATCCAGCCGGGCGTGTCCGGGAACCAGTAGCTCATCACCAGCTGTGATGCCACGAGGTCAACCGCGATGGTCACCGCCCAGTTGTACCAGTAGT
This sequence comes from Cronobacter sp. 153480017-3, assembly GCF_053627815.1. Lineage (NCBI taxonomy): Bacteria > Pseudomonadati > Pseudomonadota > Gammaproteobacteria > Enterobacterales > Enterobacteriaceae > Cronobacter > Cronobacter sp. 153480017-3. The sequence continues at coordinate 873,454 of NZ_JBSEYN010000001.1, forward strand.
TCCAGCCGAGCGCGAAGCCGAAGCCTTCTTCGACATATTTCTGGCCGTAGGTGGAAAACGAGCCGGAGACCGGCATATAGGCTGCCAGCTCGCCGAGGCTCGTCATCAGGAAATAGACCATCAGACCGATGAGAATATAGGACAACAGCGCGCCACCCGGGCCCGCCTGAGAAATGGTCGCACCGGAAGCGACAAAAAGCCCTGTGCCGATGGAGCCGCCAATGGCGATCATGGTCAGGTGGCGCGCCTTCAATTCGCGACGCAGCCCAGGCGCTTGTGTGGTTTTAGATTCGGAAACCATATAAAAATAATGCCCATCCATCAAAAGAGGCGCGATTGTAGCAGAGTTGCCGCTAAGCGCCTGGTGGAAATACGCGGTTATAAGAGAGCTTCATGATCGCTCGAGGATTATAAGTAAAGCAGCGAATCGGGGCGTTGAGAGGAAAAAAACTGATGATGAGCGCGCCGTGTGACGCGCTCCGCGAAATCAGAGTTCGCAATAGCGCAAAAAACGCGCCAGCGCGCTGGAGAGATGTTTTTGTCGGTGATGAATGCGGTAAAGCGTGCGCACCAGCGGCGGCAGCGGCACTTTCACTTCTACCAGCGAGCCGGTTTCCAGCTGCTCGGCGATCACCCGCCGCGACAGGCAGCTCACGCCAAGCCCGTGGCGTACCGCGTGTTTAATGGCCTCCGAGTTGCCAAGCTCCATGCTGAGGCGAAACTGCGGCAAATGTGACAGCAGCAGATAATCGACAATTTCGCGTGTGCCGGAGCCTTTCTCGCGCAAAATCCACGGCATGGCGGCGAGCCGTTCCAGCGTCACTTCGCCTTCCAGCAACGGGCTTGCGGGCGAGGCGAACACCACCAGTTCATCCTCAAGCCACGGCTGCGCCACGATTTCTGCCATATGGCACGGCCCTTCGATAAGCCCGATATCCACGCGAAAATCGCACACCGCCTGCACCACGTCGAGACTGTTGCCGACGCTCATCTCCAGCGGCAGATCCGGAAAGTCGCGGCGATAGCGGGCGATTATCTCCGGCAGAATATAGTTGCCGATGGTGCTGCTGGCGTAAACGCGGATAGCGCCATTGTCATTGCGAAACAGCCGTTCGATTTCGCCCGCCTGCTCCAGCAGCGCCACGGTGCGCGGATATAACAGCCGCCCGTGTTCATTGACGACCAGCCGCTTGCCGACGCGGTCAAAAAGCTGTACGCCGAGCTGGCCTTCCAGATCGGTGAGCGCCGCGCTGACGGCGGACTGGGAGAGGGACAACATCTGAGAGGCCTGGGTCGTCGAGCCGCTTTTCAGGACTTCGGCGAACACTTCCAGCTGGCGTAAGGTGATGTGCATGATGACCTCGTGCGAACGCAACCGTGCTTACCACTTATTAAGATTAATTATAAATATATAATCAATTTTAATTTTATACCAGAACGGCATAAGCTTATTCCATAACAGGAGGACGCTATGACCACACTGACTTATTCCGAACGCCATCATGGGCTTATGCATTTCTTGCCGGGTCTGGCGCTGACCGGTTTACTCACCGCCGCCGCTATCTGGATCGGCGCGATTCCGGCCGTAGGTAACGCGGGTTTTAGCGCGCTGACCGTGGCTATTCTCGGCGGCATGATTATTGGCAATACGCTGTACCCGAAAATCCATACCCACTGCGACGGCGGCGTGCTGTTCGCCAAACAGCATTTGCTGCGCCTGGGCATTATTCTGTACGGGTTTCGTCTCACCTTCTGGCAGATAGCCGATGTGGGTGCGAGCGGCATTCTTGTTGATATCCTGACGCTCGCCAGCACCTTTACTCTCGCCTGCTGGCTCGGGCAGAAAGTCTTTAAGCTTGACCGTGAAACCAGCTGGCTGATTGGCGCGGGCAGCAGCATCTGCGGTGCCGCCGCGGTGCTGGCGACCGAGCCGGTGGTGAAAGCGCAGGCGAGCAAAGTCACCGTGGCGGTGGCAACGGTCGTGATTTTCGGTACGCTCGCGATTTTTGTCTACCCGCTGCTGTGGCCGTGGCTTTCGCCGTGGTTTAGCGAGCAGACCTTTGGAGTTTATATCGGCTCAACGGTGCATGAAGTGGCGCAGGTGGTCGCGGCAGGCCATGCGGTCAGCCCGGACACCGAAAACGCGGCGGTAATCGCCAAAATGCTCCGCGTGATGATGCTGGCCCCGTTCCTTCTGCTGCTGGCAGGCCGGGTAAAACAGCTCTCTCCACGCAATGGCGAGAAAGCGGGCAAGATTACCATTCCGTGGTTCGCTCTGCTGTTTATTGTGGTCGCGGCGTTTAACTCCCTGCATCTGCTGCCGCAGGTGGTCGTGCAGACGCTGGTGACGCTCGATACCATTCTGCTCGCGATGGCGATGGCGGCGCTCGGCCTTACGACGCACGTCAGCGCGCTGAAAAACGCCGGTGTGCGTCCGCTGCTGATGGCGCTGGTGCTCTTCGTCTGGCTGATTGTGGGCGGTGGCGCGATTAATCTCGCGGTCACGCATCTGCTGGCATAAAGCGGCACGCCTTTCCCTGCTCTGTCCGCTATGATAAAACGTTCCCCCTTTTGCGGGTATGACAGGAGAAAACGATGAAGTTTATAGGCGCGCACGTCAGCGCATCGGGCGGGGTGGCGAACGCCCCGGCCCGCGCGGCAGAAATTGGCGCGACAGCCTTTGCGCTGTTTACCAAAAACCAGCGCCAGTGGCGCGCGGCGGCGCTGACGCCTGCCGTCATCGACGAGTTCAAAGCCGCCTGCCGCCAGCATGGCTACGGCCCCGGTCAGATCCTGCCGCACGACAGTTTTCTGATTAACTTAGGCCACCCGGAGCCGGAAGCGCTGGAGAAATCCCGCGCGGCGTTTATCGACGAGCTGGCGCGCTGCGCACAACTCGGCCTGACGCTGCTGAACTTCCACCCCGGCAGCCACCTCCAGCAGTTAAGCGAAGAAGCGTGTTTGTCGCGCATCGCCGAGTCGGTAAATATCGCGCTCGATAAAACCGAAGGCGTGACGGCGGTGATTGAAAACACCGCAGGTCAGGGCAGCAACCTCGGTTTCCGCTTTGAGCATCTGGCGGCGATTATCGATCAGGTGGAAGACAAATCTCGCGTCGGCGTGTGCATTGATACCTGCCACGCCTTCGCCGCGGGATACGATCTGCGCACCGAAGGAGACTGCGAGAAAACCTTCGCCGAGTTCGACCGCATCGTCGGCTTTCAGTATCTGCGCGGGATGCACCTCAATGACGCTAAAAGCACTTTCGCAAGCCGCGTCGACCGTCACCACAGCCTGGGCGAAGGTAATATCGGCTTTACGCCGTTTCGCTGGATCATGCAGCAACCGCATTTCGACAACATTCCGCTGATTCTGGAAACCATTAATCCCGATATCTGGAATGAAGAAATCGCCTGGCTGAAGGCCCAGCAAACGGGCGGCGCACAGGCGTAATTACGCCTCTCCCTCGCGGTGCGGCGCTTCAAGCTGCGCCGCAAGCCAGTTCAGCGAAGCCAACCCGGCGCGGGCGCTCTCTTCGGCGGGTGCCCGCTGCCACGCATCGCTGAACACCTCAAGCGACCACGGCCCCTGATATCCGCTCGCCATTAATGTGCGCGCGAAATCCACCACCGGCAGGCTGCCTTCGCCCGGATACGCGCGAAAGTGGCGGCTCCACGCCTCCAGCGGTAAATCCTTATGCGGCGCATCGGCGAATTGCGTAAAGAAGATTTTCTCAGGCGCAATGTCCTTAAGCGCCAGCGTATCTCCGCGCGCCAGCATGTGAAAGCTGTCTAACACCAGGCCGAGCGCCGGATGATCCACGGCTCTCACCCGCTCCCAGGCCTGCGTGTAGCGGTTCACATGGCGGCCCCAGGCGAGCGCCTCATACCCCACCCGCGCGTCAAACTCGGCCGCGATTTCCGCGAGGCGCGCTAAATCCTCCGTCTGCCGCGCCGGATCGGCGCTGCTGTCCGCCTCCAGATTGCTGCACACCAGTAGACTGCGGCAGCCCATTTCGCGCATCGTCTCAAACGTGCGGTACGCGCGCTCGCGCGTTTGCGGCCACGCCTCCTGCGGCACGCCGTCAACGTTACGCAGCGGCTGATAAAGAAAAATGGTTAAGCCCAGCTCGCGGCACAGCGTAGCCAGCCGCGCCGGGCTTTCGCCCCACTCCGTGAAATCGGGTTCAAATATCTCGACGCCGTCGAAACCGGCCTGCGCGATGGCGCGCAGCTTTTCCGGCAGGGTTCCGGCGACACACAGCGTGGCGATTGAGCGCAGCACAGCGTCCTCCTTTAAGCGATACAAAGACTTAAGTGTTGACGCAAATGGCGCAGAGGGCAAAAAAGACGTGTAACGGGGAATACAGAGGGGGGATAAAAAACTCCCTGCCGGAGCAGGGAGTTATCAGCATCAGGCCGCTTTCGCCGCCAGTTCGCTTTCCGGACGTTTCAGGAAGGCATACACCAGACCCGCCAGCAGCGAACCTGCCACAATGGCGAGCAGGTAGCCCAGCACCGGGCTGATAGCGCCAGGGATCAGCAGGACGAACAGACCGCCGTGCGGCGCCATCAGTTTCGCGCCAATCGCCATGGAGATAGCGCCGGTCAGCGCGCCGCCCACGATACAGCAAGGGATCACACGCATCGGGTCTCGCGCCGCGAACGGGATTGCGCCTTCGGAGATAAAGCACAGGCCCAGCACCAGCGCCGCTTTGCCGCCCTCCTGCTGGCCTTTGTCGAATTTACGACGCGCCACCAGGGTAGCGATACCCATCGCAAGCGGCGGAACCATACCGGCCGCCATAATCGCCGCCATCGGCGCATAGACCTGAGAACTCAGCAGCCCCACGCCAAAGGCATACGCCGCTTTGTTCACCGGACCGCCCATATCGGTACACATCATCGCACCGAGGATAGCGCCCAGCAGGACGGCGTTCGCCGTACCCATGCCCTGCAGCCATGCGGTCAGGCCCGCCAGGATTTTGGCAACCGGCGTACCGATCACGTAAATCATCGCCAGACCCACAATCAGGCTGGAGAACAGCGGAATGATAAGGATTGGCTTCAGCGCCTCCATGCTCTGCGGCAGCTTCACTTTACCGCTGATGGCTTTCGCCACGTAACCGGCCAGGAAACCCGCGATGATGCCGCCGATAAAACCGGAACCGGTGCTGACCGCCAGCATACCGCCGATAAGACCCGGCGTGAGGCCCGGACGGTCGGCGATGGAGAACGCGATATAACCGGCCAGTACCGGCACCATCAGGGCGAACGCAGAGCCGCCACCGATTTTCATCAGTGCTGCCGCCAGCGTCCCTTCCTGTTTAAAGGCTTCGATACCGAACACAAACGAGAGCGCAATCAGCAGACCGCCCGCCACCACCATCGGCAGCATATAGGAGACGCCGGTCAGCAGATGACGGTACGGACCTGCACCGCCCTGTTCTTTCTTATCGGTCGCCACAGTGCCAGCGCCTGCCGGCTGATACGGTTTGGCTTCGGCCACCGCTTTGTCGAATTCCTGCGCGGTTTTCTTCAGCGCGAGGCCGGTCGAGGTGCGATACATCGGTTTCCCGGCGAATTTCGCCAGATCCACTTCGATGTCCGCCGCCACGATGACCAGATCCGCCTGCGACACTTCTTCCGGCGTAATCGCATTACCCGCGCCGACAGAGCCGCGCGTTTCCACTTTCACCCACCAGCCGCGTTTTTTGGCTTCGGTTTCAATCGCTTCCGCCGCCATAAAGGTGTGCGCCACGCCGGTCGGGCAGGCCGTGACCGCCACAATGCGTTTCGGGCCGCTGGCGTTTACGCTTGCCGCAGGCGCGGCGGCGACAGGCGCGGTATACGCCTTCGCATTCGATTTCGCTTCGCTTAAAAACAGCTCCGGGTGCGCCACGGCGCGATTAATATCGCCGAGGTAAACCTTTTTGCCATTCAGGGATGCGTCTGCCGGTACGGCACTGCCGATAACAATCGCCAGTTCCGCATCGTTCGGGTTATCGGTTAATTCCAGCTGTGCTTTTTGCGCGGCGGCACCAAGCAGCGTTTTCGCCATATAAGCGCGGGCCTGTCCACACCCGGGCTCGATAATCAGCAGCGTTTTCATTATGCCTCTCCTGCTGTTAGTGGAAGGGTTTTAAGTCGACACGCGCCATCATTGCGGCCAACTGTGTCCTGTCGGTGATGCCGACGTTGCTCTGGCTGACCGCCAGCGCCGCCACCGCCGTTGCAAGACGTAGGGTATGTTCACTGGATTCACGCATCAGCAAGCCGTAGATCAGGCCGCCAACCATGGAATCCCCTGCCCCGACCGTACTGACGACGTCACAGGACGGCGGTTTGGCGATCCATTCACCCGACGCGTTTACCCACAGCGCCCCTTCCGCGCCCAGAGAGATCACCACATGGGCGATACCCTGTTCGCGAAGCGCGTGAGCCGCCTCGATAACATCTTTGAGTTCCGGCAGTTTGCGACCGGCCCAGATCTCCAGCTCGCGGCGATTCGGTTTCACCAGCCACGGCGCGGCTTTCAGCCCCGCGACCAGCGCCTCGCGGCTGCTGTCGAAGATAATGCACGGACACTGGCTGCGCAGACGGGTCATCCAGTCGGTGAACGCTTCCGGAGAAACGCCCGATGGCAGGCTGCCGCTGACGCACACCATGTCGAACTGGCCAAGCCAGGTTAAGGAGTCATTAACGAAACGCTCCCAGTCGGCAGGCGTCACTTCAAAACCGGAGAAGTTAAGGTCGGTCACTTCGCCGTCTTTTTCCGTCAGTTTGACGTTAATGCGGGTACGGCCCTGCACCACCTGGAAACGGTTGGCGATGCCAAGTTCGCTGAACAGCTGCTGAAAGCCGTCCTGGTTATCTTTACCGAGAAAACCGCCCACGGTGACGTCGATACCTAAATCTTTGAGCACTTTGGCGACGTTAATGCCTTTACCCGCAGCGTGCAGGCCGGTGGTCCGCACGAGGTTAACTTCGCCGCGCTCAATCTCTGCGCAGTAACCTACCAGGTCATATGCCGGGTTGAGAGTAATAGTGGCGACACGTCTGCTCATGCTGCGCCCTCCCCGAGACCCGCGTTGATGGCTTCGCCGATGGCGTCCAGCGCCGCCTGCGCATCGTCGCCCTGTGCGGTAAAGCGCAGGCGATGGCCTTTCTTAACGCCGAGCGCCACGACTTTCATCAGGCTGCGGCCATTCGCCGGTTTACCGGTGCCGTCAAGGTTGGTGACAGTCACATCGCTATTGAACTGTTTGATGGTGTTCACCAGCACCGTGCCCGGACGGGCGTGCAGGCCGTGCTCGTTACGCACGGTGAATTCGGCGCTCAGCACATCTTCGCCTGGCGCGTCATCGCTGGTCAGCAGCGTCAGCAGCGTGGCGGCGTCGGCGTTCAGCAGACGGTCAGCTTTGTTCGCGATCAGCAGTTCGCTGACGCGGCCCAGTACCTGCAGCGGCTGATCGTCAGCGACCGCGACCGTCAGCAGCAGGCCGACGTTTTCGCCATCCTGCGTGAACGGCTGCGCCGGACGGCTCACCGCGACTGCGCTGGCGAGGTTGCCCTGCGCGCTGTCAGCAAGCCAGACGCCCTGGCCGAGGTTCAGCGGTTTAGCGTTAATCACGTGGCTTACGAACTCCGCATCCACCGCGCCCGCTTCGCTGAGACGACCGGCGTTCAGCGCCTGTAACGTCACAAGGCTCGTGGCCGCAACGTCAAGCGTGAGGGTGTCGTTGTCCAGTTTCATGCCCGCGCTTTGCTTCTCGCCCATGAGCAGCGCACGCAGCTCTTCGGCGGTGGTCGCGGTTTTCAGCTGTTCAGCAATAGCATCGTCGCTCAGCACATGGGTGAGCTGACGCAGCAGGCCTAAGTGTTCATCGGAGCTGGCCGCGATGCCGATAGCGACGTACGCTACCTGATCGTCGCCCCAGGCGACGCCCTGCGGGAACTGAAACACCTGGACGCCGGTTTTCAGCACCTGGTCACGCGTGTCCGTCGTCCCGTGGGGAATGGCGATGCCGTTGCCTAAGAAGGTGGAGGTTTGCTTCTCGCGGGCCAGCATGCCGTCAACATAACCGGCGCTGACGTTGCCCGCTTTCACCAGCGCGTCAGCAACCTGACGAATCGCGGCTTCTTTATCTCCGGCATGAGCGCCGGGATGGATATCCTGAACAGATAACTGGAACATGGTCTCCTCGCTTGCTGAACCCGAATCGTTTCAGCCGTTGTGAGAAAAAGAGCGTTGTCACGCCAAATGAGCAAAACGAGACAACGCTGAAACGTTTCAAGAAAGTCTGCATTCTCCGCGCTCTGCGTGCAAGAAAAGCCGTTATTCACATGTTGAATATTAGAGATCCCGCACATTTCACCCCTTAGTGAAACGCGGCGGGTGCCAGGTTCAGCTTTTTTCCGGGAAGGTTCAGCTCGCTTCAGCAAAGCGGCAAAATGATTATGAAATGCTATTTTGATTTTTTGTGGCGTCGTGGTGACTGGTTGCTGTTCAAATAATGACAAGAGGCGTAAACTCCGCCCCTTCTTTACCGATACTGCTTACGCTATGCAAAACGACTCCCTCGCGGCCCCGCGGCGTCCGCTCGATTTCACATCAGCCTCGTTTCTGATCGTTGCTTTTCTCACCGGTATTGCGGGCGCGCTGCAAACCCCGACGCTGAGCCTGTTTCTGACGGAAGAGGTACACGCGCGTCCGGCGATGGTCGGCTTCTTTTTTACCGGTAGCGCGATTATCGGTATTTTCGTCAGCCAGTTTCTGGCCGGGCGCTCGGATCGTAAGGGCGACCGTAAATCCCTGATTTTCGCCTGCTGCCTGCTGGGCGCGCTGGCGTGCCTGTTGTTTGCCTGGAACCGCAACTATTTCATTTTGCTGTTTGTCGGTGTGTTCCTGAGCAGTTTTGGTTCGACCGCCAACCCGCAGATGTTCGCGCTGGCGCGCGAGCATGCCGATCGCACCGGGCGCGAAGCGGTGATGTTCAGCTCGGTGCTGCGCGCGCAGGTGTCGCTCGCCTGGGTGGTCGGGCCGCCGCTGGCGTATGCGCTGGCGATGGGATTCGGTTTTCAGGTGATGTATGTCAGCGCCGCGGCGGCGTTTGTTCTGTGCGCGCTGATGGTCTGGTGCTTTTTACCGTCGATGCGCAAAGAACCGCTCGCGACCGCCGCGCCGCTGGAAGCGCCGCGCCGTAACCGGCGCGACGCGCTGTTGCTCTTTTCGGTGTGTACGCTGATGTGGGGCACCAACAGCCTCTACATTATTAATATGCCGCTGTATCTGATTAACGAGCTGCGCCTGCCGGAAAAACTGGCGGGCGTGATGATGGGCGCGGCCGCCGGGCTTGAGATCCCGGTGATGCTGATTGCAGGCTTCTACGCCCGCAAATTCGGCAAACGCTTTCTGATGCGGATCGCGGTGGCGGCAGGCGTGCTGTTTTATCTCGGCATGCTGACGCTGCACAGCCCGGCGCTGCTGCTGGCTTTACAGCTGCTGAATGCCATTTATATCGGCATTCTGGCCGGTATCGGCATGCTCTATTTTCAGGATCTAATGCCAGGCCAGGCGGGTGCGGCGACCACGCTGTACACCAATACCACGCGCGTGGGCTGGATCATCGCCGGATCGCTTGCGGGCGTGATTGCGGAAATTCTCAACTACCACGCGGTGTTTTATGTGGCGCTGGCGATGACCGCAGGCGCGGTCTGGTGTTTGTGGCGCATTAAGGACGTTTAAGGCGCGGTCAGCGCCTCAAGGTGAATAAGAAAGGTCATCGCCTCGTGGCGGCTTTCGCCGCACATCTCTTTCGAAGGCTGAAGGCCGCCGCAGACTTTCGGGCGCAGCGGCGAGCCGAACAGCTTACAGCGCAGGCGTTCGTCGAGCTGGACGCAGGGCGTATTGGCCGGTTTGCCGTCGGGCATGCCCGGGATCGGGCTTGAGATCGACGGTGCGGTGCAGCAGGCACCGCAGTCGGGGCGACATTCCATACATTCTCCGTGACGACGCTCAGGCGTCGGTCAGTGATTTTTCAAGCAGCAGCCGGTAGTCTGCCACCTCGCCCTTCTTTTCCAGCCCGATGACCTGGTACCGTTACGGAAAAGCAGCATCAGCCTGGCGCCGATTCATAGCCGAGCGTAAAGCCCACCGGCTCTGCACCGTTATACGCCACCAGGGCGCAGGCGGCGCGCTCGCCGATACGCTGGCGGATAACCTGCGCATCATGCAGTCCGGCAAACTCCGGGATCAGACGATAAACGGTAGCCGTTTCTTCAGGCGGGACGAGACGGATGGAATTCGGCATGGCGGCTCCTCGCGTGAAAGCCGGGCATTGTAGCGTTTTGCCTCGCCGGGTACAGCACTGATGTCGAAAAACTCACCGCGCGCGACTTTTTCGGTGCGTCTCGCAATGTACGTAATTCCGCTTGCCTGGCGCGTGCCTCGCGAGTAACTTGTCGCGATATTTTGCATATTCCAGCTTAACAGGACACGTCGATGCCAAGAGCGAATGAAATTAAAAAAGGTATGGTGCTGAATTACAACGGCAAACTGCTGATTGTGAAAGATATCGATATTCAGTCGCCGAGCGCGCGCGGCGCGGCTACGCTGTACAAAATGCGCTTCTCTGATGTCCGTACCGGGCAGAAGGTGGAAGAGCGTTTTAAAGGCGACGATATTCTGGACACCATTACGCTGACCCGTCGCTTTGTCGATTTCTCTTATGTCGACGGCAACGAATATGTCTTTATGGATAAAGAAGACTATACGCCGTATACCTTTACCAAAGACCAGATTGAAGAAGAGCTGCTGTTTATGCCGGAAGGCGGCATGCCGGACATGCAGGTGCTGACCTGGGACGGCCAGCTGCTGGCGCTCGAACTGCCGCAGACGGTGGATCTGGAAATCGTCGAAACCGCGCCGGGCATCAAAGGTGCCTCCGCGAGCGCCCGCTCCAAGCCTGCCACGCTCTCAACCGGCGTGGTGATTCAGGTGCCGGAATACCTGAGCGCCGGTGAGAAAATCCGCGTGCATATCGCCGAGCGCCGCTATATGGGCCGCGCCGAGTAATCGCCGCCCTGAGAAAAGACAAAGCCCCGCCAGTGCGGGGCTTTTTTATGGCGGCGCTGACGGTTACAGCAAATCCGGGAACAGTACTTTTTTCAGCGCCAGCTCCACACCGCGCACTTCCGCAAGCCCTTTCAGGCGGCCAATCGCCGAATAGCCGGGGTTGGTTTTCTTGCGCAGATCGTCAAGCATCTGGTGGCCATGATCCGGACGGAACGGGATCGGGCGCAGATCGCCTGCTTTTTTACGGCGTTGCTCTTCGGTCAGAATCGCTTTTACCACCGCGACCATATCGACGTCGCCATACAGATGCGCGGCTTCATGGAAGGTTTTTGGGTTCGCCTCGCGGCAGGTGGAGCGCAGATGCGTGAAGTGAATGCGATCGGCGAAGGTTTCAACCATCCGCACCAGGTCGTTATCCGCACGCACGCCGTATGAGCCGGTGCACATGGTGAAACCATTATGAATGCTGTCGACGGTCTCTTTCAGCCACTGCATATCTTCAATAGTGGAGACAATGCGCGGCAGGCCGAGGATCGGGCGCGGCGGATCGTCCGGGTGGACTGCCAGGCGCACACCCGCTTCTTCGGCCACCGGGACAATCGCTTTCAGAAAATACGCCATGTTGTCGCGCAGCGCGGCCTTATCGATATGGTCATATTCGCTCAGGCGGGCGCGGAACTGATCCAGCGTATAGCCCTCTTCCGCACCCGGCAGACCGGCGATGATATTACGCGTCAGCGTCTCAATTTGCGCCTCGCTCATGGCGCTGAAATAGTCCTGCGCCTGACGTTGTTCATCGTCGGTGTAATCATGACGCGCGCCGTCGCGCTTTAAGATATGCAGTTCAAAGGCCGCGAAGGCGATGTGATCGAAACGCAGCGCTTTTGAGCCATCCGGCAGCGTGTATTCCAGATCGGTACGCGTCCAGTCAAGGATGGGCATGAAGTTGTAGCAGACGGTATCGATGCCGCAGGCCGCCAGATTGCGGATGCTCTGCTGGTAGCTTGCGATGTAACGATCGTACTGGCCGGTATGGGTTTTGATATCTTCGTGCACCGGAATGCTTTCGACCACCGACCAGGTCAGGCCTTTCTGCGCCAGCTCCGCCTGACGTTTTTTGATCTCCCCCACCGGCCAGACTTCGCCGTTGGGAATATGGTGCAGCGCAGTAACGATGCCGGTCGCTCCGGCCTGTCTGATGTCGTCCAGCGAAACCGGATCGTTCGGCCCATACCAACGCCAGGTTTGTTCCATCGCCCTCTCCTTAAAAAGTTGTTATACCAATATCACTAACCTCTATGATGACTACCATACATGTTTACCTAAAGCCGTCAAACCACATGCTGTCCGCTATTGATCCAGCTCACAAACCCCGGATATTTACGGCACACCAATTCAATTTGTTGTCATATAACTTTACACTGATTTTGTTAAATAATGGTTATCAGGATATGTGAGAAATGAATAATATCGCCTCCGCCACGCTGCCTGCTTCGGTCCAACGCCCCACTTATGACCGCCGCGCCCTGCAAACCCGCATCGTGCATTTTGGCTTCGGCGCGTTCCACCGCGCGCATCAGGCACTGCTGACTGACCGGGTGCTTAACCTGAACGGCGGCGACTGGGGCATCTGCGAGATAAGCCTTTTCAGTGGTGATGAATTGATGAGCGCGCTGCGCGCCCAGGATCACCTTTATACCGTGCTGGAAAAAGGCGCTGACGGTAATCAGGCTATTATTATTGGCGCGGTAAATGAATGCCTCAACGCGAAGCTCGACGGGATGGACGCGATTATTGAGAAATTCTGCGAGCCGCAGGTCGCTATCGTCTCATTAACCATTACCGAAAAAGGCTACTGCATCGATCCGGCGACCGGTCAGCTTGATACGCAAAACAGCCGCATCGCGCACGATCTTGAAAACCCGCACCAGCCGCAATCTGCCCCTGGTCTGCTGGTTGAGGCGCTGCATCGCCGCCGCGAGCGCGGGCATGCGCCGTTTACCGTGCTCTCCTGCGATAATATTCCTGATAACGGCCATGTGGTGCGCGAAGCGGTGCTCGGCATGGCGCATCAGCGCGATCCTGCCCTTGCGCAGTGGATAGCCGACCATGTGACGTTTCCCGGCACGATGGTGGATCGCATCGTACCCGCCGCGACGCCGGAATCGCTGGCGGAAATTGCCGACGCTCTCGGCGTTGCCGATCCGTGCGCCATCAGCTGTGAGCCATTCATTCAGTGGGTGATTGAAGATAATTTCGTCGCGGGCCGCCCGGCCTGGGAGGACGCGGGCGTCCAGATGGTGGATGACGTGCTGCCGTGGGAGCAGATGAAATTAAGAATGCTGAACGGCAGCCACTCTTTTCTCGCGTATCTCGGTTATCTGGCGGGCTATGCGCACATCAGCGACTGCATGAACGATACACACTTTCGCGACGCGGCGCGCCAGTTGATGCTGCGCGAACAGGCACCGACGCTGCGCATTAATGGCGTTGACCTTACCGGCTATGCCGACAGCCTGATTACGCGTTTTGCCAACCCGGCGCTGAAGCACCGCACCTGGCAAATTGCCATGGACGGCAGCCAGAAACTGCCTCAGCGTATGCTCGATTCGGTGCGCTGGCATTTGCAGCACGGGGGCGAATGGTCGCTGCTGGCGCTTGGCGTGGCGGGCTGGATGCGCTACGTCAGCGGCGTAGATGACCGCGGCCAGCCTGTCGACGTACGCGACCCGCTCGCTGAAAAAATCGCGGCGCTGGTACAATCGAGCAGCGAAGATGAACGCGTCGGCGCGCTGCTGACGCTCAAAGAAGTCTTCGGTGAAGATCTGCCGCAGCATCCGCTGTTTATTCATACGCTGAATGCCGCCTGGCAGTCGCTGTTCCGTCTGGGCGCGAAAGAGGCGGTTGCCCGGCTCGCACGCCGCTGATTTTTAACCCTGAATGCTTTTAACGCGGACGCGCGCCTGCCCGTCCGCGTTTTCTCTTCTCATGCCCATTATTTTTATCCAGAATGTCGCCTGATGATTTATTCCCGTCAGATATTTATCAGGAGCGCACGTGACCCGTACCAGTCTCATTACCGGTTTTCTTGGCAGCGGAAAAACCACCACGATCCGTCATCTGCTGGCCCATAAAGATCCTGCGGAAAAGTGGGCCGTCCTGGTCAATGAATTTGGCGAAGTCGGCATCGACGGCGCGCTGATGGCCGACAGCGGCGCGATGTTAAAAGAGATCCCCGGCGGCTGCATGTGCTGCGTTAACGGCCTGCCGATGCAGGTTGGATTGAATACCCTGCTGCGCCAGGGAAAACCCGATCGCCTGCTGATTGAGCCAACCGGACTTGGCCATCCGAAGCAGATCCTCGATATGCTGACCTCAGCGGTATATGAACCCTACATTGATCTGCGCGCCACGCTTTGCCTGCTCGACCCGCGTCAGTTGCTGGATGAAAAATATGTCGCCAATGACAATTTCCGCGACCAGCTGGCGGCGGCAGATATTATCGTTGCCAATAAACAGGATCGCAGCGATGCGGCAAGCCTTGCGGCGCTGAACGCCTGGCGCGACGAATATGCCGCCGACCGGGAACTGGTGTTCGCGACCCAGGGTGAAATCGACCCGGCGTTGCTTGATAAGCCGCGTCTTAACCTGCGCGAACTGCCCGCCAGCGCGCATCATGCACATTCACATGCCACACGCAGCGGCCTTGCCGCGCTGAGCCTGCCGGGCAATCAGCGCTGGCGTCGTAGTCTTAACAGCGGTCAGGGGCATCACGCCTGCGGCTGGATTTTCGATGCCGATACGGTGTTCGATACTATCGGCATACTGGAGTGGGCGCGGCTGGCACCGGCTGAGCGCGTAAAAGGCGTGCTGCGCATTCCTGAAGGGCTGGTGCGTATTAACCGCCAGGGGCAGGATTTTCATATCGAAACCCAGAGCGCGCCGCCGCCAGACAGCCGCATTGAGCTGATTACCGCTTCGGAAACGGACTGGAACGCGCTTCAGTCCGCTCTGTTGAAGCTTCGTTTAGACACCTCGCTTTAACGTTACCCTTTTGTGAAACTTCAGACGCCCATGATGACTTCCCGTTTCCCCGCGATCCTGCTGCTTAATCTGGCAGGTGCCGTCCTTTTTCTTTCCTGGTATCCGCCGGCGCAGACCGGATTCTGGTTTACCCTTGATGCCGGGATTTTCCACTTTTTCAATCAGCTGGCCGCCACCAGCCACAGCTTTTTATGGTTTCTGGCGATAACGAATAATCGCGCCTTTGACGGCTGCTCGCTGCTGGCGATGGGCCTGCTGCTGCTCTGGTACTGGCGCAAGGCCACCCCGCCTGGCCGCCGCCACATCATTATTATGGGCATTGTGATGCTGCTTTCTGCGGTGGTGCTGAACCAGCTTGGGCATCTGCTGCCGGTGTCGCGCCCGAGCCCGACGCTGACTTTTGAAGACAGCCTGCGCGTGGGCAAAATGGTGGGGATCTCCACCAAAGACGCCTCGACCGACAGTTTTCCGGGCGATCACGGCATGATGCTTTTAATATTTGCGGGTTTTATGTGGCGTTATTTCGGCGCTAAAGCTTTCGGGCTTGGCCTGCTGATATTCTGCGTTTTCGCGCTCCCGCGCATGATGATTGGCGCGCACTGGTTTACCGATATCGCCGTTGGCTCTTTGTCAATCGTTTTTATTGGTCTTCCGTGGATTTTATTGACGCCGCTTAGCGATAAAATAATTACCTGGCTTAATAATCATCTGCCTGGTAAAAAAACAACAAATTCATAACAATTAATAAATACTTTAAAAGTATGTTCAACAGGGATCGTTAAGGGTCCCTGTTTATTTTATAGACACACCTTCCCGAACGCCTTTCGCAAGACTTTCATATATTCGTCATAAAAATGAATAGGTTGTCTATTTTTACAACAACTCATCACTCCTTATCCTTTCTCTGCCACTGCTATACCGGGCATTACAATTTCTTATAAAAAAATAAATAAAACCACTCGCCATATGGGGTTTGTTCAGGTAATCTCAGGAGCGTTTTGCGGTTTAAGGGCATTTATTGGTAATGCAAATAAAAAGTGTGGCCTACCACACAATTTAGCTCACCAGGAATTGTCTTACCCCCCAGAGCTCATTAGTCTCGGCACGTTTAGCATTTTTTATAACGATTTTTATCGTTAAGGACTTCAAGGGAAAACAAACATAATGGTCAAATCTCAACCAATCCTGAGATATATCATGCGGGCCATTCCCGCAGTCGCTGTGGCAGTTTTGCTTTCAGCATGTAGCTCCACCAATACCGCAAAAAACATGCATTCTGAGACGCATGCAGTAGGTGAAAACGACGGGCTGTTACTGCAAGCCTCTCAGGATGAATTCGAACAGATGGTCCGTACGCTGGATGTGAAATCCCGCATTATGGATCAATACGCTGACTGGAAAGGCGTGCGCTATCGTCTCGGCGGCAGCACTAAAACCGGCATCGATTGTTCCGGCTTTGTGCAGCGTACTTTCCGTGAACAGTTTGGTTTAGAACTCCCGCGCTCTACGTATGAGCAGCAGGAAATGGGCAAACCGGTCGATCGTACCCGGTTGCGCTCCGGCGATCTGGTGCTGTTCCGCGCTGGATCTACCGGCCGTCATGTCGGCATTTACATCGGCAACAATCAGTTTGTGCATGCGTCCACGCGCAGTGGCGTCATGATTTCCAATATGGACGAACCGTACTGGAAGAAGCGCTATAACGAAGCGCGCCGCGTACTGAGTCGTAGTTAATCCGGTATGACGATTTCCCTTGATCGTCCTTACTGAATAAAAAACGCTGCTGATGCAGCGTTTTTTTCGTCTGTGTCTCTGTTCTTGCCGCTTCTGTAACCCCTCACCTCAGGCGGGTTTTCTGTTAAGCTGGTTTCACGCCAGTTGCTCGCACAGGAACTAAAAAGGATGTTATCCAGTCCGCCTTTTGCATCAACACTGTCCACGCCCCGTAAAATTATTCTGGTCGGTATTGCGACAGGCCTGGCCCTGGCGTTGATTATCACAATCGCTGCCCGCGGCTGGCTGCATCAGCAGCGTGAGAATCAGTACGATCTGCTGGCGCGGGATATTCATCACTATCTCAATACGTATTTTGCACAACTGAAATCCTCCGCCGACGCGCTGCAACCGCTCACCCTTGCGGAATGCGGCACCGTGTCGTCTGAGCTTACTTCGCGTGCGGCGTTTAACCTCAACGTACGCGCTTTTTTACTGGTCAGAGACGGCGCGGCCTACTGCTCTTCCGCCACCGGCAAGCTTCACCTGCCGCTTCACAATCTCGCTCCGGATATCGACACCCATAAAACGGTTGATATCAGCATTATTCCGGGCACGCCAATGATGCCCGATAAACCGTCCATTGTGATGTGGTTCGGCAATCCGCTGATGGAAGGCCGTGGGATCGTCACTACGCTTAACGTGAATCTCACGCCGTATCTGGTCTACACCGCGCGCCAGAACGATCTCAACGGGCTGGCTCTGGTAGCGAAAGACAGGGCGCTGACCACTTTTTCTGGCAAGGTCATGACGCCAGATGAACTGCCCGCCTCACCGCTGCGTAATGAAAGCGTGCAGGGCTATCCGCTGAAGCTTTATCTCTATGGCGACACCATGCCCGCCGAAGACCGCCATCTGGCACTGCTGCTCGGTTTATTAATTGGCCTGCTGGGTGGCACACTGACGGTGATCCTGCTGGCGCTGCGCGCACGATCGGGCCGTGAGATCGTCAGCGCCATCAAGCGCAATCAGTTTTTCGTGGTTTACCAGCCGGTGGTGGACGCCGCCACGCGTCAGATCCGCGGTGTCGAGGCGCTGATGCGCTGGGAACACCCGAGCGCGGGCATGATACCGCCGGACGCGTTTATTAATTTCGCCGAGGCCCAGGGACTTATCGTTCCCTTAACCCGCCACCTGTTCAGGCTCATCGCCCAGGATGTACCACGCCTGCAACAGACGCTACCGCCTGGTGCCAAGCTCGGTATTAATATTGCGCCCGGTCATCTTCATTCCGAGCAATTCAAAATGGATATTCAGAAGTTGCGCGCCTCGCTGCCGCCGGATTATTTCCAGCTGGTATTTGAGATAACCGAGCGCGACATGATCCGCGAGGAAGAAGCGCTGGATCTTTTTCAGTGGCTGCATGAGCAAGGCTATGAAATCGCGGTCGATGACTTTGGCACGGGCCACAGCGCGCTTATCTACCTTGAGCGCTTCACACTGGATTACCTGAAGATCGATCGGGGGTTTGTGAATGCGATCGGCACCGAAACGATCACCTCGCCGGTACTGGATGCCGTCATCAGCCTTGCGAAACGCCTGAATATGGCGACAGTTGCCGAGGGCGTGGAGACGCAGGAGCAGGCGAAATGGCTGACCGTGCGTGGCGTGAACTTCTTACAGGGCTACTATTTCAGTCGCCCGATGCGTGCCGCCGATCTGCCTGCCAGCATGAAAGAAGCCGACGCATAACGCGGGGCTATTTCACAATCGCGCGCGGCTCCCTTATTATGCAGCCATGCTGTTACCGCGCCCGTTCAGGCCCCGGAGAAGGACATACCACCTCAATGATTGCACGCGCGTTCGTTTTGCTCGTTCTGATGTTCAGCGCTGTTTGTCAGGCGCAGACCATTCATGAAAGTTACTCCCTGGCGGTGCTCGGGGAGCCGAAATATGTCGTTAACTTTAACCATTTCGATTACGTCAACCCGGCGGCCCCGAAAGGCGGCAGCATCACGCTTGCCGCCATCGGCACGTTTGATAACTTCAACCGCTACGCGCTGCGCGGCAACCCCGGCGTTCGCACCGAAGCGCTCTACGATTCACTGTTTACCAGTTCCGACGACGAGCCGGGCAGCTACTACCCGCTGATTGCCGAGATGATCCGCTACCCGGACGACTTTTCCTGGGCAGAGGTGACGATAAACCCGCAGGCGCGCAACCACGACGGCTCGTCCATTACCGCAAAAGATGTCGCCTACACCTTTCAGAAATTTATGACCGAAGGCGTGCCGCAGTTCCGGCTTTACTACAAAGGCACGACGATAAAGGCCATCGCACCACTGACCGTGCGAATCGATCTCGGGCAGCCTGGTAAAGAAAATATGCTCGGTCTGCTGACGCTGCCGGTAATGCCGGAGAAGTTCTGGCGCGACCATAAGCTCAGCGATCCGCTCTCCACACCGCCGCTTGCGAACGGCCCTTATCGCGTCAGCCAGTGGCGAATGGGGCAGTATATCGTCTACTCCCGCGTGAAGGATTACTGGGCCGCTAACCTGCCCGTGAACCGCGGCCGCTGGAATTTCGACACCATCCGTTACGACTACTATCTCGATGACAACGTCGCTTTCGAGGCGTTTAAAGCCGGCGCGTATGACTTCCGCCCGGAAACCAGCCCGAAAAACTGGGCGACGCGCTATACCGGCAGTAATTTTGACCGCGGCTATATCGTCAAAGACGAGTTTGAAAAAACCACCGCGCAGGACGCGCGCTGGCTGGCATTCAACATTCAGCGGCCTTTCTTTGCCGACCGCCGCGTACGCGAGGCGATTTCACTCGCCTTTGATTTCGAATGGATGAATAAGGTGTTGTTCTATAAAGCCTGGCGGCGGCCGAACAGCTATTTTCTGAATACCGAATACGCGGCGCGCCACTATCCTGACGCCGACGAGCTCACCCTGCTGGCACCGCTTAAAAAAGAGGTGCCGCCTGAAGTCTTTACCCGCATCTACGAGCCCCCGGTGTCGCGCGGCGACGGCTTTGACAGAGAGAATCTCCTCAAAGCGCTGGCGCTGCTGAAAGACGCGGGCTGGGAGCTTAAAAATAACAAGCTGGTGAACCGCGAAACCGGCAAACCGTTTACGTTTGTACTGCTGCTGGGCTCGGAGGGCAATAACCAGTGGGTGTTACCCTTCCAGCACAGCCTGACGCGGCTGGGCATTACGATGACCATCCGTCAGGTGGATAATTCGCAGCTTACCAACCGACTGCGCAAACGCGATTTCGACATGATGCCGACGCTCTATCGCGCGTCGCCCTGGCCCGATACCGGATTGCAGATAAGCTGGGCCTCGGACTATATCGACTCCTCGTGGAACACCCCCGGCGTACAGAACCCGGCGGTGGATAAACTGATAGCGCAGATTATCGCAAACCAGGGCAATCAGCAGAAGCTGCTGCCACTCGGTCGCGCGCTCGACCGCGTGCTGACCTGGAACTACTACATGATCCCAATGTGGTACGCCGCGGCGGATCGCGTGGCGATGTGGAACAAATTCTCGCGCCCCGCCACCAGCCCGCTCTACACGATTGGCTTTGATACGTGGTGGTATGACGTCAATAAAGCCGCCACGCTGCCAGAAGCACGGCGCTGAGGAGAATTATGGGCGCTTATCTGCTTCGCCGCTTACTGCTGCTGATCCCGACACTCTGGGCCATCATCACGCTTAACTTTTTCATCGTACAGATAGCGCCCGGCGGCCCGGTGGATCAGGCGCTTGCCGCTATCCAGTTTGGCAGCGCCAGCGGCATCCCCGGCGTTCAGAACGGCGGGATGCAGAGCAGCCGTCCGCAAAACGGCGTGATGAACGTTAACGAAAGCCACTACCGCGGCGCTCGCGGGCTCGACCCGGAAGTGGTCGCCGAAATCACCCACCGTTACGGGTTCGACAAACCGCTACATGAGCGCTACCTGAAAATGCTGTGGGATTACGCGCGTTTCGATTTTGGCGACAGCCTGTTTCGCAGCGCGTCGGTCATCGATTTGATAAAAAACAGCCTGCCGGTCTCGGTCACGCTCGGCCTGTGGAGCACGCTGATAATCTATCTGGTGTCGATTCCCCTCGGCATTCGCAAGGCGGTGAACAGCGGCAGCCGCTTCGACGTCTGGAGCAGCGTGGCGATTATCACCGGCTACGCCGTGCCTGCCTTTTTGTTCGCCATTTTATTAATTGTCGTTTTCGCCGGCGGCACCTGGTTTGATCTCTTCCCGCTGCGCGGGCTGGTCTCGGCTAATTTCGACACGCTGCCGTGGTATCAGAAAATTACCGACTATCTCTGGCACATTACGCTGCCGGTGCTGGCGACAGTGATTGGCGGTTTCGCGACGCTCACCATTCTCACCCGCAACGCGTTTCTCGATGAGATCCGCAAACAGTATGTGGTAACGGCCCGCGCCAAAGGGCTTGGCGAGCAGCAGATCCTCTGGCGTCATGTGTTTCGTAACGCCATGCTGCTGGTGATTGCGGGCTTCCCGGCCACGTTTATCAGCATGTTTTTCACCGGTTCCGTGCTGATTGAGGTGATTTTCTCGCTCAACGGCCTTGGGCTGCTGGGCTACGAAGCCACCGTGTCGCGCGATTATCCGGTAATGTTTGGCACGCTCTATATTTTCACCCTGGTCGGCCTGCTGCTGAATATCCTGAGCGATATCACTTATACGCTTGTCGACCCACGCATTGATTTCGAGAGGCGCGGATGAGAAGACTCAATCCGGTCAATCAGGCGCGCTGGGCGCGGTTTCGTCATAACCGGCGCGGCTACTGGTCGCTGTGGATTTTCGCGATAATTTTTGCCTTAAGCCTCTGTGCCGAGCTTATCGCCAACGATAAACCGCTGGCGGTGCATTATCAGGACCGCTGGTATTTCCCGCTTATCCATAACTACAGCGAAAGCGATTTTGGCGGGCCGCTCGCCACGCCTGCCGATTATCAGGACCCATGGCTGCAACAGCGGCTGGAAGATAAAGGCTGGGTGCTGTGGGCGCCGGTGCGTTTTAGCGGCACTGCGATTAATTTCGCGTCGGATCACCCCTTCCCTGCCCCGCCGTCGGCGCAAAACTGGTTGGGCACCGACGCCAACGGCGGCGATGTGCTGGCGCGCATTCTGTATGGCACGCGCATCTCCTTGCTGTTCGGGATAATGCTGACGCTCTGCGCCAGCGCCATCGGCATTACGGTTGGCGCAATCCAGGGCTACTACGGCGGCAGAATCGATCTGTTCGGCCAGCGCTTTATCGAGATCTGGTCCGGCATGCCAACGCTGTTTCTGATCATTATTCTTTCAAGCGTGGTGCAACCGGGCTTCTGGTGGCTGCTTTTGATAACCGTGCTGTTCGGTTGGATGACGCTGGTAGGTGTAGTGCGCGCCGAGTTTCTACGTACCCGCAATTTTGACTATATCCGCGCCGCCCAGGCGCTTGGCGTCAGCGACCGCGCGATTATCTGGCGTCATATGCTGCCAAATGCGATGGTGGCGACGCTGACATTTCTGCCGTTTATTCTGTGCGGCTCAATTACCGTGCTGACGGAGCTCGATTTCCTGGGCTTCGGGCTGCCGCTCGGCTCGCCCTCACTCGGCGAACTGCTGTTGCAGGGCAAGAATAACCTCGAAGCGCCCTGGCTTGGCCTCACCGCCTTTTTCTCGCTGGCGATTTTACTGTCGTTACTCATTTTTATCGGCGAAGCGGTTCGCGACGCCTTCGATCCCGGTAAGGCGGTCTGATATGGCGCACCCTCTGCTTTCCATCGACAATCTTTCCATCGCGTTTCGCCAGCGGGGCGTTGAACGTCAGGTGGTGGATTCGCTGTCGCTGGCTATTGAGCCGGGCGAAACGCTGGCGCTGGTGGGTGAATCGGGCTCCGGAAAAAGCGTCACGGCCCTTTCCGTGCTGCGTCTGCTCCCGTCGCCGCCGGTGGTTTATCCGCAGGGCGATATCCGCTTTCAGGGGCAGTCGCTGCTGCACGCCAGCGAACGCGAACTGCGCGCGGTGCGCGGCAACCAGATAGCGATGATTTTTCAGGAGCCAATGGTTTCCTTAAACCCGCTGCATACCGTAGAAAAACAGCTTTATGAAGTGCTGTCGCTGCACCGCGGAATGCGTCGCGAGCCCGCGCGCGCTGAGATCCTCACCTGCCTTGAGCGCGTCGGTATTCGCAACGCATCGCAGCGGATGAACGATTTCCCGCACCAGCTTTCCGGCGGCGAACGCCAGCGCGTGATGATCGCGATGGCGCTGCTGACCCGCCCGGCCCTGCTCATCGCCGATGAACCGACCACCGCGCTGGACGTCACGGTGCAGGCACAGATCCTGCAACTGCTGGCGGAGCTTAAGCGCGAACTCAACATGGGGCTGCTGTTCATCACCCATAACCTGAATATCGTCAAACGGCTGGCGGATAACGTGGCGGTGATGCAGAACGGGCGTTGCGTGGAGCAAAACCGCGCCGCGGCGCTGTTCGCCGCGCCCGCGCATGACTACACCCGACGCCTGATTAACGCCGAACCCGACGGCTCTCCGGTGCCGCTTCCTGAGCCTGCCGTGCCTTTACTCACTGTGCGTGGGCTGAGCGTGGCGTTTGAGAAGCGTCGCGGGCTGCTGCGGCGCGTCGCGGGCTATCATCATGCGCTCAAAAATTTAAGCTTTACGTTGCATGCGGGCGAAAGCCTGGGGCTGGTGGGCGAATCGGGGTCGGGCAAGAGTACGTCAGGGCTTGCGCTGCTGCGCCTTATCGCCTCAAAAGGCGAGATTGTTTTCGACGGGCATCCGCTGCACACGCTTAACCGCCGCGCGCTGCTGCCGCTGCGCCGCCGCATTCAGGTGGTATTTCAGGATCCGAACTCATCGCTCAACCCGCGTCTTGACGTACAAAGCATTATCGCCGAAGGGCTGCGCGTCCATCAGCCAGCGCTGACCCCGGTTGAGCGCGAGGCGCAGGTGATTGATGTGATGCGCGAAGTGGGGCTCGATCCCGAAACGCGCCACCGTTACCCGAGCGAATTTTCCGGTGGCCAGCGCCAGCGCATCGCCATCGCGCGCGCGCTGATCTTAAAACCCGAGTTGCTTATTCTGGATGAACCGACGTCGTCGCTCGATCGCACCGTACAGGCGCAGATCCTTTCACTGCTGAAAAAGCTACAGCAAGAGCATCAGCTCGCTTACCTGTTTATCAGCCATGATTTGCAGGTGGTGCGCTCGCTGTGTCATCAGGTGGTAGTATTGCGTCAGGGAGAGGTCATTGAGCAGGGCGACTGTCAGACGGTTTTCGCCGCCCCGCGTGAGGCCTATACGCGCGAGCTGTTAACGCTGCGCTGAGGCTCAGAAAGGATTCTGGCCGGAAAACGGCTCGGCAATCGCCACGCCGAAATTCTTCAGCCGACAGGTGGCCGCGAACTCATCCTGATGGCTCACGAACAGGCACGGCTCGCCTTCGCACTCCAGAACAGAACAATCTACCGAGATGTCGCTCAGCGCCTGGCTGAGCTTCTGCATCACCGGCCAGGCTTTTTCGCCGTCCGGGCTTAACAGGCGCAGGCCAACCAGACAGTTGTCGCAGTCCGGGCCCTGATGCGGAATCGGTTCAACTTTTGAACCGGCGAAACCCGCCCGCCACCGATAGCTCTGCGGCAAGCGATGAACGATAGAGAGTTGTAGCGTATTCAAGATAGTGTCCCCGGAAACATAAATTTTACAAGTCATTCACATAAAGATTAACACATGTTGACAAAAAGTGATCGTGTCAACAAAGAAAACGGTTTCATTGCCACCGCATCCTCCGGTTATTTCCTCACCAGCGAGGCGGTTATTTTGTGCGTTGGCTCGCATTTTGGCGCTATATGTACCCCGTTACGCGCCCCGACACAACCTTTTTTAATACAAGGCCGTGACTTTTTACGCGATATATTTTTACATTCAGGAAACGAAAATGACTCAAGAAAGCGCGCCAGAGGGACTTAATGCGTGACTAAAAGGCGGGAGTGATACTCCCGCGAGAAGATCAGACAGCGCGTCGGCGAGGACGGCTGGCGTAGAGATAGAAAAGAATGGAACAGGTAGCGCAGAAGAAGATGGAAAGCAGCATTGGCCAGGCGGAGTTGAACGTCGCCATAGAGAGCAGCGCGCCCATAATCGCCCCGATCCCGAAGCGGAACGTGCCCGCGAGCGACGAGGCCGTTCCCGCCATATGCGGAAACTCATCCAGGATAACCGCCATCGCGTTGGACGCCACCAGCGACACACAGCCGACAAACGCCGCCACGCCCAGCACCAGCGACCAGAAGCCGACATCAAACTGCGCGCTAATCACCAGCCACACGGCCATCGCAAACTGAATAAACAGCCCGGCGCGGAACATTTTCAGCGCGCCCACGCGGCGCACAAAGCGGCTGTTAATGATGGTCATCACGAACAGAAACACGATATTCAGCGCGAAGTAATAACCGAAGTGCTGCGGCGAAACGTGATTCAGTTCGATATAGACAAACGGCCCGGCGCTTAAAAACGAGAACATGCCGGCAAAGCTGAAGCCGCTCGCCAGCATATAGCTCAGGACGCGCTTATGGCGAAACAGCGTGGCGAAGTTGCCAAGCGTGGTGCGAAAGTGAAACTTCTGGCGACGCTCCACCGGCAGCGTTTCGCGGATAAGAAAGAAAATCATGGCGCAGGCGAGCAGCGCCAGCACCGCGAGGATCCAGAAAATCACGTGCCAGTTAAACCAGACCAGCACCGCCCCGCCCGCCATCGGTGCCAGCAGCGGGGCAATGGTCGTCACCAGCATCACGAAGGACATCATGCGCGAGAACTCTTCCTTCGGGTAGATATCGCGCATCAGGGCGTTAATCACCACGCTTGCCGCCGCCGCGGAAAGCCCGTGCAGAAAACGCATATAAATGAGCTGATCGATGCTCTGGGCCAGCGCGCAGGCGATGGCGGCCGCCGCGAATATCAGCGTGCCGCCGAGAATAACCGGCTTGCGTCCCAGACTGTCGGCCATCGGCCCATAAAAAAGCTGGCCGATAGCAAAGCCCAGAATATAGGTGCTGAGCGTCATCTGGGCGCTGCCCGCCTCGACGCCAAACTCGCTGGCGATAACCGGCAGCGCCGGGAGATACATATCGATAGAGAGCGGCATCAGCATGGCCAGCAGGCCAAGAATAAACACAATACCCAGCGACGAATTCTGCCTGGTGGTCACAGTTGACTCCTGAAATTAGCGTGACGGCATGCCAACGCTGGCAATTTCGTCTTCGGTTAACGGGCGGTATTCGCCAGGCGCAAGCTCAGGATCGAGTTCAATCGCCCCGATGCGCTCGCGATGCAGACCGACAACGTAATTACCCACCGCCGCAAACATGCGCTTCACCTGATGATAGCGCCCTTCGCTGATGGTGAGACGCACTTCGGTCGGGGTGATCACTTCAAGCTGCGCCGGTTTGGTGAGATCTTTTTCGTTGTTGAGCTGTACGCCTTTGGCAAACAGCGCCGCGGTGTCATCCGCCACCGGCGATTCCAGCGTCACCAGATAGGTTTTCTCGCAATGGTGGCGCGGCGAGGTGATGCGGTGCGACCACTGGCCGTCGTCAGTCATCAGCACAAGGCCGGTGGTGTCGATATCCAGCCGCCCTGCGGCGTGCAGCTTATGCGCGACCGGCTCGTCCAGAAAATAGAGCACCGTCGGGTGATCCGGATCGTCGGTGGAGCAGACGTAGCCCTGCGGTTTATTCAGCATAAAATAGCGTGGGCCGTTCTGCTGGATGAGCGGATTGCCGTCATATTCGACGTCGTGATCCGCCAGCAGTTTAAAAGCGCTGTCTTTTACAATCTCGCCATCCACCGTGACCCGGCTGGCGCGAATTTCACGGCCAGCAATAGCGCGGCTGACGCCAAGCTGCTGGGCGATAAATTTATCAAGTCGCATTACGTTTATAAGCCTGTTGTTGATGCAGTTCCGACGCGGGGGCGGGCAAAGCGCCCGTCAATATGCTTGAAGCGGAATCAGAGCCGTCAGTATAACGGGCAATGGCCCGCTCACAAGATGAAAATGATTCGTGGCATAATATTAGCGTGATCCCTATTTCTGCAGGCCCCATGTCCTTTACTTTACGTCCCTACCAGCGCGAAGCGGTGGATGCCACCCTTAACCATTTTCGCCGCCACGACGCGCCAGCGGCGATCGTTCTGCCGACCGGCGCAGGCAAAAGCCTGGTGATCGCCGAACTGGCGCGGCTCGCACGCGGCCGTGTGCTGGTGCTCGCCCACGTGAAAGAGCTGGTGGCGCAAAACCATGCGAAATATCTGGCGCTCGGGCTTGAGGCCGATATTTACGCGGCCGGTCTCGCACGCAAACAGAGCCACGGCAAGGTCGTGTTCGGCAGCGTGCAGTCGGTGGCGCGCAACCTCGACCATTTTCAGGGAGAATTCTCGCTGGTGATTGTCGATGAGTGCCATCGCATCAGCGATGATGACGACAGCCAGTATCAGCAAATTCTCACGCACCTGCGTAAGCAGAACCCGCGCCTGCGCTTACTGGGGCTGACCGCGACACCGTTTCGCCTCGGCAAAGGCTGGATTTACCAGTTTCATTATCACGGCATGGTGCGCGGCGATGAAAAAGCGTTGTTTCGCGACTGCATCTACGAGCTGCCGCTGCGCTACATGATTAAACACGGCTACCTGACGCCGCCGGAGCGGCTCGATATGCCGGTGGTGCAATATGATTTCAGCCGCCTGCAGGCCCAGAGCAACGGGCTGTTCAGCGAGGCTGACCTTAACCGCGAGCTGAAACAGCAGCAGCGCATCACGCCGCATATCGTGAGCCAGATTGTGGAATTCGCCGCTGACCGGCGCGGCGCGATGATTTTCGCCGCGACCGTCGAGCACGCGCGCGAAATCACCGGCCTGCTGCCTGCCGGCGAAGCGGCGCTTATCACTGGTGAAACGCCGGGGCGCGAGCGCGACGCGATTATTGAGGCGTTTAAAGCCCAGCAGTTGCGTTTTCTCGTCAACGTGGCGGTACTCACCACCGGCTTTGACGCGCCACATGTGGATCTCATCGCTATTCTGCGCCCGACTGAATCGGTCAGCCTCTATCAGCAGATTGTCGGGCGCGGGCTGCGGCTGTCGCCGGGCAAAAAAGATTGCCTTATCCTTGATTACGCGGGCAACCCGCACGATCTCTACGCGCCGGAAGTGGGCGCGCCGAAGGGTAAAAGCGACAACGTGCCGGTGCAGGTCTTCTGCCCCGCCTGCGGTTTTGCCAATACGTTCTGGGGCAAAACCACGGCGGATGGCACGCTTATCGAGCATTTCGGCCGCCGCTGCCAGGGCTGGTTCGAAGATGACGAGGGCCACCGTGAACAGTGCGACTACCGCTTCCGCTTTAAAAACTGTCCGCACTGCAATGCGGAAAACGACATCGCTGCGCGGCGCTGCCGCGAATGCGACAAGGTGCTGGTAGATCCGGACGACATGCTGAAAGCGGCGCTGAAGCTTAAAGACGCGCTGGTGCTGCGTTGCGGCGGCATGCAGCTCCAGCCAGGCGCCGATGAGAAAGGCGAATGGCTGAAAGTGACCTATTACGATGAGGACGGCGCGGACGTCAGCGAACGCTTTCGCCTGCACACGCCCGCGCAACGCACCGCCTTCGAACAGCTTTTTATTCGCCCGCACACCCGCACGCCGGGGGTGCCGCTGCGCTGGATAACGGTTAATGATATCGTGGCCCAGCAGGCGCTGCTGCGTCATCCGGATTTCGTGGTGGCCAGGCTTAAAGGCCAGTACTGGCAGGTGCGTGAAAAGGTGTTCGATTATAACGGGCGGTTCCGCCGGGCCAATGAATTACGTGGGTAGCGGCGGTTTTCGTTGCCCCTGCGCGCTCAAATAGCTATAATGCCGCCCGCTTTTGCATCCGCAAAGCCAGTCATTTGCCTGTTGCTGGGTCGCCTGTAACAGGTTTCTTTATTAAGAGAGATGTCAATGTTTACTATCAACGCTGAAGTACGTAAAGAGCAGGGTAAGGGTGCGAGCCGCCGCCTGCGTCACGCCAACAAGTTCCCGGCTATCGTTTACGGTGGCACCGAGGCTCCGGTTGCAATCGAACTGGACCACGACAAAGTGATGAACATGCAGGCTAAACCGGAGTTTTACAGCGAAGTGCTGACTCTGGCTATCGATGGCAAAGAAGTTAAAGTAAAAGTTCAGGCTGTACAGCGTCACCCGTACAAACCGAAACTGCACCACATCGACTTCGTTCGCGCGTAAGTGCAATGAAGAAAAAACGCCGCGCTATGCGGCGTTTTTTTTGCCTGTAATTCAGGCGCAAAAATTAAGGGCGGAAATTCCGCCCTTTTTCATTTCACGTTTATTTGCCTGACGTCCGGCGCTGTAGCTGATCGCGCAGGTTCGGCGGCGTGCCTTTAATGGTCAGCGTGTCGGTCGCCGGATCCCAGAAAATACGCTCGCCAAGCAGCATGGCGTCGAAGTTAATCGTAAGCCCTCCGCCGCTGCCGGCGTATTTGGTCAGCTGACGCAGCGTGCTGCGGTCCGCCGGGAAGGTCTCTTCCAGCTCATAGCCCTGCTCCGCCGTAAACTCCTGGAAGCTTTTCTCGCCAAAACTCGGCAGCTCTTTGGAAAGCTCAGACAGCGCAATTTCTTCGCCCGCCTGCAACTGCTCGTTACAGTAGCTGTAGACCTGCGCGCGCACGTTCTGGCGCTCGGCTTTATCGAGCTGCGCCTCGGCGGTGAAATCATCCAGCGCCTGCAACAACCCGCGGTTCTGCGCTTTGGTATCAAGCCCCACGCTCGCGCCCAGGAAATCCATAAAGAAATCGGCGACCTTGCGCCCTACCCGGCCTTTCAGGAAGGTTAAGTAGCGGGTCGATTCCGGGTTGGTTTCCCATTCGGTCAGATCGATGCGCGCGACGATATCGGCGTGGTTGATATCCAGATAGTGCGTGGTGCTGATATCCAGCTGTTCGTTAACGCGCATGCTGCTTAAATTGTTCAGCACCGCCACCAGCAGGTATTCGACCGCGAGATAACGATAGTGACAAAACAGCACGATACCGCCATCCGCGAACGGGTATTTCGCCAGCTCGTCACGCAGACGGCCGGTGGCCGCACGGCTGAACGCGAGGAAATCTTCATCGCCGCGACGACACTGACGCAGCGCCTCGGCAAGCTCGCTCTCTTCGTTAAAAAGGCCGTAGGCTTTGCTTTTCGCGCTGTAGACGCGATGCAGCTCGGCCATCATTTCCGTGACCGTATTGCCAGGTTCAAGCAGCGAGTCGCGCAGGATAAGCTCCAGGTTCTGCTCATCGCGCTTAATTAACTGATGTAAGGCAATCTGGTTGATATCCAGACTCATGATAAACTCTCCTGTTGGGCAGGGGCGTATTCAACCACTGCCTGCCGTCCTGCGCAACCGCTGATAAAAAAGCGGAAATAAAGCCACTGCTACGGTAAGATATTGGACTTTCCTGAACAAACTGATGTTGATTTATGCCACAACTATCCCGCTATAGTGACGAACGCGTTGAAGAATTACTGACTGAACTGGCGAGCGTGCTGTCAAAGCACAAGGCGCCGACCGACCTTTCCCTGATGGTACTTGGGAATATGGTCACCAATGTTATCAATAACAGCGTGGCTCCCGCGCAGCGCAAGACGCTGGCGCGCTCCTTCGCGGAGGCGTTGCAGTCCTCCATTCGCGACGATAACGCGCATTAAGGAAGAACGTTAAAAAGCTATGGTGACTAACCGTCAGCGCTACCGCGAAAAAGTCTCCCAGATGATCAGCTGGGGGCACTGGTTCGCCCTGTTCAATATTCTCTTCTCCATTGTCCTCGGTAGCCGCTATCTGTTTATCGCCGACTGGCCCACGACCCTGACGGGCCGGATTTACTCCTACGTGAGTCTGGTGGGCCATTTTAGCTTTCTGGTGTTTGCCACGTACCTGCTGATCCTGTTCCCGCTCACGTTTATCGTGATGTCGCAACGGCTGATGCGGTTCCTGTCGGCGATTCTCGCGACCATCGGCATGACGCTGCTGCTGGTCGACAGCGAAGTCTTTACCCGCTTCCACCTGCATATCAATCCGGTGGTCTGGCAGGTGGTGATTAACCCCGATCAAAGCGAAATGGCCCGCGACTGGCAGCTGATGTTTATCGCGGTGCCGGTGATTTTGCTTATCGAGATGCTGTTCGCCACCTGGAGCTGGCAGAAGCTGCGCAGCCTGACGCGCCGCCGCCGGTACGCACGCCCCGTGGCCGCGCTCTTTTTCGCCTCGTTTGTGACTACGCACGTGATGTATATCTGGGCCGATGCCAATTTCTACCGTCCGGTCACGATGCAGCGCGCGAACCTCCCGCTCTCCTACCCGATGACGGCGCGCCGTTTTCTGGAAAAACATGGCCTGCTGGACGCGCAGGAGTATCAGCGCCGTCTGGTGGAGCAAGGCGATCCGGAGGCGGTCAGCGTACAATATCCGCTGAGCGATCTGCGCTACGGCGATATGGGCTCCGGGCATAACGTGCTGTTGATTACGGTCGATGGCCTGAACTACTCGCGCTTTGAAAAACAGATGCCGTCGCTTGCGCAGTTTGCGCACGACAACATCAATTTCACCCAGCATTTCAGCTCCGGGAATCTGACCGATAGCGGCATTTTTGGCCTGTTCTACGGAATTTCGCCGGGTTACATGGATGGCGTGCTGGCCGCCCGTATTCCGGCGGCGCTGATCACCGCGCTGAATCAGCAGGGGTATCAGCTCGGCCTGTTCGCGTCAGATGGTTTCAGCAGTTCGCTGTACCGCCAGGCGCTGCTGTCGGACTTCTCACTCCCGACGACACAGCCGCAGGGCGACGATCAAACCGCGTCGCAGTGGATTAGCTGGCTCAACAAATACGCGTCAGAAGATAACCGCTGGTTCTCATGGGTCTCCTTCAATGGCACCAACATTGATGAAGATACTCAGCAGGCGGCCTTTACGCGCCGCTACGCCCGCGCGGCGGGGAATGTGGATACGCAGATTGATCGCGTGCTGGCGTCGCTTAAAGCGAGCGGTAAGCTGGATAATACCGTTGTGATTATCACGGCGGGCCGCGGCGTTCCGTTAGGCAAGCAGCAGGAGAGCTTCGGCTGGGATCGCTCGCGCATTCAGGTGCCGCTGGTTATCCACTGGCCGGGCACGCCTGCGCAGCGCGTGACGAAACTGACCGATCATCAGGACGTGATGACGACCCTGATGCAGCGTCTGTTGCATGTGCGCACACCGGCTTATGAATATTCGCAGGGCGAAGATCTCTTCTCCCCTGCCCGCCGCAATAACTGGGTGGTGAGCGCGGATAACAATACGCTGGCGGTGACGACGCCGCAGATGACGCTGGTGCTGGACAACAACGGCAACTACCGGATGTATGACCTGCGCGGCGAGCGAATGAAGGACGATAAACCGCAGCTCAGCCTGCTGCTGCAGGTGCTGACGGATGAAAAACGCTTCATTGCTAACTGATTGATTATTTATAAATCACTCGGCCTGGCGCGGCTTGCAATCAGCGTGAAAACGGGTAGTATAAGCCTCCACGTCGGCACGTAGCGCAGCCTGGTAGCGCACTGTCATGGGGTGTCAGGGGTCGGAGGTTCAAATCCTCTCGTGCCGACCAAAATTTAAATGCGCCAGTCCGCAGCAATGTGAGTGGCACATTACCCCGGAAAAGAGCAAGTCGAAAGACTTGCTCTTTTTATATCTGTCGTATCCTGACCGATGCGTTTATCTTTCCCGTTCCTGTCAATACCCCCTCTCTTTAGGCAAAAAATAGCCAGTCGCACACTGACGCATACCTGTGATTTCATGTCTGCTCGCCTGAAACATTACAGTCAGTCAGAAAGAGATGTCCGCGGTTGATTTTACTGCTCTCCTGCTACAGACCGGCTATTATCTGTACCTGCTAATAGCGAATATCAAATAAAAAATTACACGCACAACAACATCATATTCTGGTATGCCGCCCTAAATTTTGCCTGGTAAAATAATGACGGAATCAGCATGAGCCGCTCATTGCTTATTACCATCCAGAAATGTGCGATTAATGCGCATTCTGTCAGCCATTTTTGAGCCAAGGATAATAGCTAATCGCGTATCTTACCTGTGAGAGACCTGCACAGGAGCACGGACAGACAGCTACTACATATGAGGGATCTGGAAGGTATTATTTTCCCATCAATCATCTTCAAATATGTTGTTGAAGAAGGAAACTTTTGAACGGGGGTAATGATGAATTTGTTAATATCAAAAAAATTAAAATACTTTATTGTTTGTTTTGAAGCGAAATGCATCAACAGTGCGGCAGAGCAACTGTGTGTAACACGCTCACCTCTCGCCCGCGTAATCTACGAAATGGAAGAAAAAATGGGAGGGAAATTATTTATCAGAAAATATAATTACCTTGAACCAACAGAATTAGCGATTACGCTTTATGAGAAAATCAAACCTGTTTACGACCTCCTCTATTCGATAGAAAACGACTTCAGTATCTCAGCCAAATGCTCCCGATTTGAGTTACTTTGCGACATTAGTGTCCCACTGGTCATTTATCAGCATATTTTATCCTGGCTAAAAAAAACGAACCAGCCTGTGTGTTGCAGGCGCGTCTCTGTCTCCTGCGCCGATATCCAGTCTCTTCACACTAACCCCGACGCAGGCATCTTATCCTTCAGAGAAATAGCTTACACTGATAATCTTATTTTTCATAAAGCCAGTGATGAATCCATTTTCCTTCTTATGCCTGAAACACTTCACGTCACAGCGCTAAAAAACTTTAACAGCATCCGTAATGTAAGCCTGCTTATCAGAAAGGATGTTTTCTCCAATGAGTTAAAAGGAATTATCTCAAATAGCATCAAAAGCTTTATACCGCATGTGGATATTATAGAAACAGACAGAGATACGGCCTCTATTCTCATTTCAGTAAGTTCGGGAGAGGGAATGATGTTATTACCCGAATGTCTCACTTCGTTTTTTTCGCCACCGGGTGTAAAGAAGATAAAAATACCAGACATCAGAATTCAGAGCGGGCTTTATATCAATAAAAAACATAAAAGCACAGCCATTGTTTCTGACATTATGCAAGTATTAGCCGCTATTACAAAACAAGCACAGTAATTCCTTTCCTGCTTATTAAGACCGACATGCCATAAAATCATCTCTGATGTATTGGTGTCAATCATATACATCAGAGATTTTAATACCATGCTTTACAATACAGTCTTTGCGATGTGTTATTTTTTCTTTTCGAGCACTTTATCAATATCAAATCCTGTCCTTTTCTTAATGATATAAACCAGAATACGGTTAATACCCTTTGAACCCACCAGCGCGATGCAGATGGCAATAGTTCGTGAAGATATCCGCATGCCGAAGATGGATGACATGCTAATGATATGCGGCCTGATAAGAGCAAAGAGCAGGATACTGATAATCAGATCGCCTGTTCTTTCACGCAGCCGATCGCCGCCACATAACCATCTGCCCACCTCACCCAGGGTCAATATGATCAAAATTCTGATCATTTCTATCGGGTCGGAAACGAGTGTCATGATTATCTCTCCCAATGCTACCTTACTGCTCATCAATATACTCCTCAGAACATACTCACCACCTCTAACGTGTTATGTGAACCTGTAACGCACTTCATTTATAAAAGCCCCCTCATTCTTCTCAAACCGGTACAGCCCGTTTCCGCGCGCTCATCGTGTAATGAGCGTACGGGCAAAGCCGCCAGACTATTTTTTCTTCCGGTAAATTGTTCGTATACAGATATTTCAGCAATAATCTTTACTCCCGTAAGCCATTCTCAAATAGCGATAAACAAAATTAATCCACGTGTAGCAGAGACCCTATTATTATCTATTTTATATAGCTTTATACTGGCCTTTTTTTGCAAAAGAGTGAGCATAAAAATACACTTTATACATCACCCTGTTTATTAGCACGCTTAACCCCCCTTATCATCACTGGAATATTCTTATTAATCCTATTATAGTAATTTCCGCTTTCAGACTCGGCGTTAGCCAGTTAATAATGTCAGCGTTAATAACATTTACTTACATGTTCAACAAAAGGTATTGCAAAGGGTCATCAGTTTTTATGCTCTCGTTGACTTTTAGCAGGAGAAACCATCGATACATTTAATCCTTATTGAAGGCGCTTTGCTGTAATTATTTAAATTCAGCAACTTACTCTTTTACATACTCATCCTGTTATTCCAGGAGCATTAATGCTGTCTGGTATGGCATCGATATTTATATGGGAAATTAAGGCATAGGTTAATACTGCATTTTTCAGGATATTAAGATGCATTTGGCATCATTAAGGATACCTGTAGCACGGGTGTTGATTGAGAATTTATGCATGAGCAATCCATAATGGAAAAGAATACGTTAAAAATTAGCCTGTTAAAAAAGATTGTTATCTGGGCGCAAATCCTCCTACAAATAGCGTTCCCTTTATTAGTATTACCCGCGCACGCCTCATCCGGGCCTGGCGCGACTGAAACAGATATGTCTGATGCGTCAACGCTTAGCGCGTCGCTTGCCAGCAGTGCGGCACAAAATGGCGCTGATGCAATAAAAAACACCGCAACACATCTCGCAACAACTCATGCGGCCTCAACGGTTGAAGAATGGTTAAGCCATTTCGGTACTGCGCAGGTCACGCTTGACGTCGATGATAACGGAAACTGGGATAATAGCGCTTTTGATTTCCTGGCTCCGCTCTATGACAATAAGAAATCCGTGCTTTTCACCCAGCTAGGCATTCGCGCACCTGATGGCCGCACGACCGGCAACATTGGCTTAGGGGTACGCACATTCTATGTCCGCGACTGGATGTTCGGCGGTAACGTCTTTTTTGATGATGATTTTACGGGTGAAAATCGCCGGATCGGATTTGGCGCTGAAGCCTGGACAAATTATCTCAAACTTTCCGCCAATACGTATATTGGAACCAGTCAATGGCACAACTCAGGCGATTTTGATAATTACAATGAAAAGCCTGCTGACGGTTATGACGTGCGCGCAGAAGGTTATCTTCCTTCGTTTCCACAGCTAGGCGCGAAATTAATGTACGAACAATATTACGGTGATAACGTGGCGTTGTTCGATAAAGATCATTTGCAGAGTAACCCCTCCGCAGTGACGGTCGGTTTAAATTATACGCCCGTGCCCCTGATTACCGCTGGCATCGATTATAAGCGTGGCCAGGATTCCATGGACGAAATGAAGTTCAGCCTGAACTTTCACTACGCGCTTGATAGCTCATGGCAGTCGCAAATCTCCCCCGAGCAAGTGGCCACACGACGGAGTCTGGCTGGCAGCCGTTACGATCTCGTTGATCGCAACAATGAAATTATCCTGCAATACAAGAAAAAAGCGACGTCAAAAGCGGTGGCGGATATGACGCTTGCAACAATAAAAAATAACAGTCCGGCGGATGGCACCTCTGCCGACACCGTTACGCTTCATGCTGTCACCGCTGATGGCAAGCCTGCCGCCCATGCCGCCATCGTCTGGACGGTGAGTGGCAACGCGGCTCTGAGCAGTACGAACAGCGTGACGGATGCAAATGGCAATACTTCCGTTAACCTGACGAATACGACTGCGGGTCAGGTGATCGTGACCGCCACCTCCGGTTCTGTCGTACGCACGACATCTGCGGCATTCAATCTCTTAGTCGCAAATCTGGATCTCGTCGTCACTAAAGATAACAGTATTGCCGACGGCACCGATCAAAACGCCGCCCAGGTACAGGTGAAAGATGCCAGCGGTAAAGGACTCTCCGGCGTTGCGATATCCTGGAAAGTGGGCAATGGTGCCACAATTGTCAGCAGCGACAAGGCCACGAACAGCAGCGGTGTGGCAACGATTCATCTTTCTTCCACGACCCCGGGCGCTATAAAGCTGAGCGCCAGTGCCGGGAATAAGACGGATTCCGTAAACTCAACCTTCGTGAGCCAGACTGTCGCCGCTGTCGCAGTGACCATGACCACCAACAATTCCCCTGCCGACGGCAGCACGGTCAACGTCGCGCAGGCGCTGGTTACCAGCGCGTCGGGCCAGCCGATGCCGGGGGTCAGCGTCACCTGGAACGTGGGAACGGCCACCGCCACCACGCCGCTCACCGTCACCACCAACGCCAGCGGGATCGCCACCGTCAGCCTCATCGACACCACGGCGGAAACCGTCACCGTCAGCGCCAGCGCGGGCGGAAAATCCGGCAGCGCCTCTGCGGTCTTTACCGCGGTGCCGGTGAATGATG